>NZ_BAAILL010000050.1:299724-414097 GCF_054589215.1 Paraburkholderia sp. 2C
TCACGATGTCTTTCGACTTCCACAAGATGTCGAAACCCTGATTCGCGTTGATCGAGCCGATCATGTCGCCGCGCCACAGGTATTGCGTGGTCTCGTCCATCTTTGCCGTATAGCCAGCCGGGTCCGCCACGGTTTCGCCTGCCAGCGCCTTGCGCACCGCGTCCGGGCTCGTCGAATGCGCTTTCGTCGCGGCCTTCACCCACAGGTTGATGCCAAGGTAGGTCGACACCATCGGATCGATCACCATGTCGGGGCGGTGCTTCAGGCTGTGCGCGGTCACGTAGTTCTTCCAGTCGCTCTTGAACTGGCGATTCAGCGGCGTATCGACGTTCTGGAAGTAGCACCAGCAGCTCAGGTGACCGACGAGCGGCTTCGTGTCGAGACCTTCGAGGTCGCTGTCCACGACGTCGAGGCCGAGGATCGGAATGTCGGTCGCGCGAATGCCCTGGTTGATCGCTTCCTTGAACATCGCCGGAATCGAATCGCCGACCACGGTCATCACGACGATCGCCTGGCCGCCCGGTTGAGCGGCGAAATCCTTGATCTCGCGCACGATGGTCTGGAAATTCGACTGACCGAACGGCACGTAGTGTTCGCGCCACGCGGTTTCCTGAATGCCCTTGGTTTTCAGGTAGCCTTTCAGCATCTTGTTGATCGTGCGCGGCCACACGTAGTCGCTGCCGATCATGTAAAAGCGCTTCGCGCCGCCGCCCTGATCGCTCATCAGATAGTCCACCGCAGGCAACACCGAGCTGCTCGGCGGCGAATTCAGATAGACGACGTTCTTCGACTGCTCCTCGCCTTCGAAGTGAAGCGGGTAGAACAGCAGGCTGTCCTGCGCTTCGACGACCGGCAGCACGGACTTTCGCGATACCGACGTCCAGCAGCCGAACAGCGCCGCGCATTTGTCGCGCTGGATCAGCTGCTTTGAAAGCTGTGCGTACATCGGCCAGTCCGAGCCTGGATCGACGACCACGCCCTGCAATTGACGGCCCATTACGCCGCCCTTGGCATTGATCTGATCGATCGTCATCAGCGCCGTGTCCTTCAGCAGCGACTCGTTGTTCGCCATGGTTCCCGACTGCGAAAACAGCAGCCCGAGCTTGATCGGCTCGCCGCTGCCCGCTGCAAACGCGGCCTTGGGCAGCGCGGCGCCAGCAGCGGTCACCAACCCCGAACCGACTGCCGACAGGAAGGTACGTCTTTTCATGTGCTTCACTCCGACGTGTATAAGAAAACCGCAAACGCAAAAAGCCCGAAACCGGACGAACCGGTTTCGGGCTTTTTTGGCCGGTGCCGCGCGAGACGCCTTTGTCTCGAGCGACGCAAAGAGGTTGGCTGATCCGCTACATGCGCGGGGTCAGCGAACCTTAAAAAGCAATCGGTATGCCAACGATAGGTGGGCGCACGGTGGCGCGCGCAATAAACCTTGACGCAACGCACTCCGCATATTGTTCACTTGCGCCGTGCGATGCGCAGCGGGCATTATCGACAGGCGCCGCGCACCCGCACGCACGCGCAGGCCGCACGCAGACTGTGCACGCCTGCACCAGCGATGCGCGGCACGCACAAGCAACGTCTTTCGAATGACACTCATGACAAGCAACGTGCAGGGCCTCACGTCGGCCCCTATCCGGATCGGTGTGCTGTATTCGCGCTCGGGCGTCACGTCCGCTGCCGAGGTTACGCAATTGCAAGCCACGATGCTCGCGGCCGAGGAGATCAACCAGGCGGGCGGCGTATCGGGCCGGCCGATCGAACTCGTCTGTCTCGATCCGCAATGCGCGCCGCGGCGCTATGCGGACCTCGCCGAGCAGCTGATTCTCGAACATCGCGTCAAGATCATCGTCGGCTGCTATATGTCGAGCACGCGCAAAGCCGTGATTCCGATCGTCGAGCGGCACAACGCGCTGCTGTTCTATGCGACGCCGTATGAGGGCTTCGAATATAGCCGCAATGTCATTTATACGGGGGCCGCGCCGAATCAGAACACGCTGCCGCTAGCCGGCTTCATGCTCACGCAGTTCGGCTTGCGCGTCAGCATGATCGGCTCCGACTACGTCTGTCCCTACGAATCGAATCGTGTGATGAGCGATCTGATTCTCGAGCGTGGCGGCGAGAAAGTCGAGGAGACCTACCTCGCGCTCGATGCGCCGTGGCAAAGCTATCTGGACGTAGCGCTGCGCATCAAGCAGCGGGCGCCCGACTTCATCTTCTCGACCGTGGTCGGCGAGGGCATTCCGCATCTGTATCGCGCATTCGCGCATGTCGGACTCGATCCTTACAGGATGCCGATTGCGAGTCACATGACGAGCGAGGCCGAGATCGCCGTGATGGGCAACGATCTGGCGGAAGGCCATATCACGTCGGCCACCTATTTTCAAAGCATCGATACGCCGGCGAACGTCACAGCGCTGCGCCGCTATCAGGCGCGCTTCGGCGGCGAGCAGCCGGCCAATATGTGCTGGGAAGCGGCCTATTTCCAGATGCATCTGCTCGCGGATGCGATCCGCCGGGTCGGTTCGGACGACCCGACCTTGCTGCTTCGCGTGCTGCCGGGCCTTGAATACGACGCGCCGCAAGGACGCGTGCGCATCGACGAGCACAACCATCATACGTATCTGCATCCGCTGATCGGCCGCGTGAATGCGCGCGGCCAGTTCGACATCATCGGACGCGCACCGGGCCGCGTGAAAGCGGACCCGTACGTGGTGTCGCATACGACGCCCGCGTGGACCGCGACCGGGCATCCCGATCTCGCGCGCTCAGGAGCCGTCCGATGAAACCGGTCACTGGCACTCCCGCCATTCTTCGCGATTTGCGCTCGCTGAAAGTCGCGGTAATTCACCCGCACGATCAGGATGGCGAAGAATTGCTCGCACAGCTGCAGCGCATCGGCTGCGACGTCGAAGTGTTCTGGCCGCGGCTCGACAGCTTGCCGCCCGGCACCGGCCTCGTGGTCATGGCAGTGCGCCCGGAGACGCTTGCGACCTCGTTTCCGTGGCTCGGCACGAACTCGACGCCGCCCGTGATACCCGTTGTCACCTATGAGAATCCGATCACGATCGAAGCCGTGCTGCGTTTGAATGCGTTTGCGACCATTCCATCGCCGGTTCGCTCATTCGGCCTGCTTACCGCGATTGCCGTCGCGCTCACTCAATGCAAGGCGTCCCGAATGCGCGAGCGCTATATCGAGCGGCTCGAACAGAAGCAGGCAAATCTGCGCGTGATCCAGCAGGCGAAGCGCATCGTGATGGATGCGCGCAAAGTGTCGGAAGACGAGGCCTATCAATTGTTGCGCTCCCAGGCGATGCTCAAACGCGAGCAGATCGAGACGATCGCAAGCGCGATCGTCAAGGCGCACGAGACATTGAGTTTTTGAGCCGCGTAACGTGCATCGACGGTGCACCGTTTGCCGTGGCCGGTTATGAACCGAATGTGAGGCTCGGCCACACCATCTCGAGTTCGACCGCGATCGACTTCGCCAGACCATCGAGATCGGGAAACAGCGATGCGTTCGTGATATTCATCCGGTATAGCCAGCGCATCGCGTCGCTGCGCAGCCCCGGCGGCAAAATGATCTTGCGCAGCAGTTCGGCGTCGCTTTCGTAGTCGTCGAGAATCGCATGCAGCGGCCGGTCGATGACGCCCGGCACGACGAACGTGCCGGACTGCGCGATCAGGCGGCCGTCCATTTCGGAGGGTTCGCCGAACCAGATCACCTCGTTTTCGTTGCTAAGGAAGTACCGTTCGAGATTGCCCTTCACGCGCGGGTCGAGTTCATTGCGCGTGAGCGACGGCGCGGCTTTCGGACGCGCGCTGTTGCGCCATAGGGCGGGCGTGTTCAACGCAAAGATGGCGGCATCGGTCGTCGTGCGTTCGAGCGCAAAAAATGCGGCGACGAACGGCGACTTCGTGAAATCGAGCAGGCGCGTCGGCGCGCCGTGGTGTTGCATCAGGCTCAGGCAACGCAGATCGTCGTCGAGCAGTTCAGGGTTTGCAAGGTAATTGTGAGCCTTGCGCCGGAAAATGCGGATCGCGCGCGCTTCACGCGCCTGCCATTCCGAACGGTCCGCGACATAAGCAAGCAGATAACGCGACAACGAACTTTGCAGATGCCAGCGCGCATCGGGCTGCCCGCGAAAGGCCCAGCCGTCGAGATCCGAACACAGATCGACGAACGCGCCCCAGCTCGAAATGACCGTCGTTTCCATCGCGCCGCTTGCCTCTCCGTTATGTTGTCAACGGTTGCAGGCTAACCGGTTTAGCCTCGTTCGGCGCGAGTATAAAAGGTAATTGTTTCGGTCGTGCGTAAATTGCAGCCCGTGGGGCCCGACCTTTGTCGCCTGACCCGTGCGGTCAGGCCCGGCTCGCGGCGAACCGGGATGCCGCCGCAAGCATCAGACCCGCAGTCTTCGGAAAAGCCTCAGAACAGCACCACCGAGCGCAATTCGATGCTCTTTCGTGGCAGCGCATCGGCAGGCGAGGTCGGATCTTCGAATGCACTATGCGCGGTCAATCGGGCGATCCCGTCTCCGGCCGAATCGAAAATTTTCAGCAGCACGACTTCGTCGGGCGTCATCTGCGGGAAATAGTACCAACGGTGCTGCACGTTATACGCGAACGTATAGACTTCGCCGCTGGTGCCGTCCTGGCGGTGCAGATCGGTCGGGATCATGTCGCCCGGCGCGATGCTGCGCGAATCGCACATCGCCAGCGGCGACGATTCGACCGGCGCGACGATCGGGCGCCACAGGTTGATGATCGCCGTGCGTCCTTTGCGCCACTCGTCGGCTTCGCCGGCGGGCGCGAGTTCGCGTACCCGGCGCGGTCCCGAGACGAAGGTCTGATCGTTGTGGATCGTCTTCACCGGCTCGTGACCGTTGTGCGCGCGCGTCGCCGGATCGGCATCGCGCAGCGTGTGGTCGAAAATGACGACGCTGCGCGCGCCGGTCAGCCGCTTGATCAGCCGGATCGATTCGGGGTAGTACACCGATTCGATGGCGCGCGGGTCGGAGAAATCGTCGAGTGCGCTCGTATGCGCATGCAGTTCGAAGCCGTTGCGGTCGATCGACAACCCACCCGGCGGCGCCGCGACACGCGCATTGACGATCGGCATGCGATACGCGCGATAGGTGCCGGCTTCACGCGGCACGCCCGACGGCGGCTCGTACATATAACGGTAGGGCCGCCCGCCGTCAGGCACCAGATAGTTCAGGTCGGCCTCGACCATGACGGGTTGATCGATGACGATGTCGCTCATGAGTTTTACTCCGTCCTTGCGAAAACAGATTCTACGTGCGCCGTGCCTATGCGTCCGGTGCCCGCGCGCGATTCCCGCCGGTCATTCAGGCGGCGGCAGTTCGCCGGCGAGATGGAACATCTCGTACGTGTATCCCATGTTGAAATAGCCGGCGCGCGCATAGGCGGCCACGCGTTCGAGGCGCTCGGCCTCAGTGCGAGTCCCGTGCTCGCGAGCCGATGGGTCACGGGACCCATCGGCTCGTATGGTTGAGCTGGGAGATTCAACACCGGGGTTTGCGACAGCATTGGCTGCAGCATTGCCCGACTCTCGAAAAAGCTGCGGTCGACGGAAAAGCGGTCGACGGAAAATCGATGCGAGACCCGGCATGGCAACCCTCCGACTACTAAAAGCTTGTTCAACTAGCAAGGCTCAATGCAAACGGACAGGCATTGCAGTGATGCTGCTTTGGACACGCTGACAGGTTGCGTGCCGTTATCTGCATCATCGACAGGCGTGACTTGCCTGGCTAGTTAAACTTCGACATCGAGGAGGGGTGATGTCATTCCATGCTTGGCGAAAAACGCAAGCTGATGCGTGGATAGCGCACGAAGTTTTTTAAGGCGTGCCCGCAGGGCGCGGGCAGGACATTAAGGCACATGGTAGAAGCGATGAATGCTTCCCTGTTGCCTAAGCGGGCCGTCTCAATGAGATTTGAGCTTTACGCTTTTAGCTGGGTGCGCAGACATGAGGTCACGCGAGCTTACGCAAATTGACGCAAGCTCGCGCCACTTCAAGCGACCTTAAAGGAATCTTACCGGAGCTATTCCACAGCCTGAAGCAAACCATCGCGCACCAGCCCCGCAAGCGACTTGCGATCGACCTTGCCGACCGCCGTCTCGGGAAGCGCATCGACGAAATAGACTTCGTGCGGCACGTAAATGCGCGACAGTTTGCGGCGCACCGAATCGCAAATATCCTGCGCCTGCAGGGTCGAATCGCTTCCTGCCACCACCACTGCGACCGGGACTTCACCCAGATCGTGATCGGGCTTGCCGACCACGCAACAGGCTCGCACACGCGTCTCGCTGACAATCACGCTTTCGATCAGCAACGGCGACAGGTTTTCTCCGCCACGAATAATCACATCCTTGATGCGGCCGGTGACATACAGATACCCGTCTTCGTCGAAACGGCCGAGGTCGCCGGTACGCAGCCATCCGTCGGTGACGGTGCGCGCGGTCGCGTCTTGCGCGCCGAGGTAACCGGTCATCACGCTTCGTCCGGCAATACAGATCTCGCCCTCGACACCGGGCGTAGCCGTCATCGTGTCGTCGGCTTGCCGCAACTGGACCGCTTGCCCGCGCAGCACCGTGCCGACCGAACCGATCCGGCGCGCGTCGGGCGGATTCATCGTGCTCGTGCACGTCGCCTCCGACAACCCATACGAAACGACGAGCGGACAGCCGAGCTTTGCCTCCACTTCGCGGTGCAAGGTCTCGGTAATCGGCGCCGAGCCGCATCGCGCGATTCTTAGCGCGGCAAGCGACGCCGGCGTGAACGTCTGCGACAGCATCCGCGAATACATCGTCGGCACGCCCGTGATAATGGTCGGGCGATGCCGCTCCATCAGCGCGGGCATGTCGTCGGCGCGAAATCGATCGGCAAAGACGATCGTTGCACCTGCAAGCAACGGCGCGAAGAGCTGGTTATTCACGCCGTTCGTGTGATAGATCGGCATCACATGCAGCAGGCGGTCTTGCGGCGAAAGGCTTGTGTGGGCGATTACGCCCAGCGCATTGTTCAACAGGGCGCGTTGCGTCAGTTCGACCGCCTTTGGACGGCCGGTGCTTCCGGATGTGAAGAGAAGCAACGCGGGCGTTTGCGCATCGATGTTGAGTTCACGCGTTGAATCGGCGGCTTCGGATTGCGCTTCGAATCGTGTTTCGGCGCGCGTATCGAGCTGTGCGAAATCAACCGCAAGAACGGCGCAACCGAAATTGAGCTTGAGCGCCTGCACGAGTTCGCTGTTGGTTGGATCGAATACCAAGCCTTTCGCACCGACCAGCGTCAAGCGCTCATCGATTTCCTCGGCCGGCAGCTTGGGTTCGAGCACGCAAGGGCACAGCCCGCAACGGATCGCGGCAAGCAGAACGATAACCGCATCGAGCGAGCGGCTCATTGCGATCGCCACTACGTCGCCTCGCGCGAGACCTTGCGCATACAGGCTGGTGGCCGTCGTTGCGGTTGCATCCGCGAGCTGCGCGTAAGTGTACGACCGGCTGCCGTCATCGAGTGCGGTCAATGGCGCGACTTGCGGCTCGCCCCAGTATGAGGTGAGTGCCTGTGCGAGCGTTTGCGTGGCGCTGTCCACGCCATTTTCTGCGCCGCCTGGCGTGCTCCGCGGCGAATCGGATTGCTTCAGCATCGTGCTTACCTCAAGCGAATGGCCGCGTCGCGTTCGAATTGCCCGTCGTGATCGAGTCCGCGCAGCGCTTCGCGCTCACGCCGACTCGGCGGCTGCGTGGGCTCCGCACCGGTTGCATCGAATTCGAAGCCGGTCCGGTCGCGCACTTCGTCGAGGCTCGATTCCGGGTGCCAGGACTGTAGTGCGAGCCGGTTATCGCGCTTCACGAACACCGCAAGCGGTGTGACGACGCCATGCATGCCGCCCCACGACGTGACGAAATCGAGCTTCTGCACAAGGGTTCGGCGTGAATGTTCGGTACGCCAGGTACATGCGCGACGGGCCGTCGGCAGCATGACGGCGCCACCGCCGCCACCGGGCAGGCGGACTTTTGGATGATCCCATTCCCCAATGCAGGAGTTGTTCGCGCAGCCATTTCCATCGAGCTGTGCCGCGCCGAGGAAAGTCAGGTCCATGCGGCCGCGCGCGCAGAGGTCGTAGAAGTCTTCGTTCGCGAAGATCGAGGCCGAGCCTTCGGCCAGCACCGGGTCAGAACTCGATAAGGGAATCGACGACGGCGTCGGGTTCACGCCGCCCGCGACGTTGATATAGACGAAGTCCCAGTCGTAGGCGCGCTTGGCCATCAGGCAGGCGAGCATCGGCAGCGTCGAATTCACACCGCTAAAGGTGATTTCATTCGGACGGATGAAACGCGCGAGATTCGTGACGATATACGAGAAGCCTGACCACGGTTCATGCATGATGCGCGCTCCTTTCTTCCGGCGCCTGAGCCAGGTGTGCGTCGAGTACCTCGACGCCCGCGGGGAGATAGGCTTCGACCGCTGCGTAATCGACCGCGTACTGCGGCCAGCACGAGCCCGGCCACGCGCCGTTCGGAACGATGGCGTACGCTTCGACCATGAAGTACGGAATCACCGTCAACTCCGGCTGAGCCGAAAAGTCTTCGCCCGATATTGCTTCGGCAACCACAAGCACGCTCTTCGAAGCGCGGCTGATGATGCGATCCCAGTGATAGGTGCCGGCAATGCGTACGTTGCCCTGTCTGTCGACGCTGCTCGCGTGAATCACGGCAAAGTCCGGCGCGATGGCCGGAATTACCCACGTCGCGACGCCGCTGCCGTACGGATCTTCGATGCACTTCCAGTTGTTGATGCGTGTGAGGTCGCTGCCGTGCAGCCCCGCGCAGGGCTGGAACGGCACGCCGAATGCGGCCGCGCGCAAGCCTGCGGTCAGGCTCGCGCAGGCGTGCTCTTCAAGTTCGAGCGCGCCGCTTTCGACCGCTTTCCGATAGTACGGAGCGAGGCCGAAGTTGCCTTCCATCGCGACGATGCCGCATCGCGCGCGGCTTGCGACGCCCGCACGGCACAGGATGTCGATATCGTAGCCCGGCGATTGCTTGATCACTTCGATGCCGCGCTTTTGCTGACGAATCAGTTCTCGCACGAACGCAAACGGGCCGCGATGCAGAAAGCTGCCGCCAAGGCCGAGCGACGCGCCGTCGGGTACGCGCGCGACGAGTTCTGAAAGGGACACGCACTTGTCGGTGTCGGGAAAGCCGGAGGTCATGACGTCTCCTTCTGCGGATGCTCGCTGCGCGGGCTCGACGCAGGGTTTCGATACGCATCGATGCGGCGCTGGAGGCCAGGCTCGGCCGCCGAGCGGACCAGTGCGGCGAGATCGGCGTCAGCATGGTCGTCGCGCAGCGCATCGCTGAGTAAGGCACGGCTTGCAGCCGACAGCGAGGTGGCCCGCGCGACCGCATCCGCTATGACATGGTCGCGCTGCTCGAGCGACGCAGCGCGTTCGATAAAGCCGTTTCTAACCGCGCGGTCGACATCGAACGTTTCGGATGTCTCAAGGATACGCTTCGCTTCGTGCAAGCCGACGATGCGCGCGAAACGGCCCGTACCGAGTACAAGGCCAAACTGCAGGCCCGGCATGCGAAAGGTCGTGCCGGGCGCCGCGACGCGCATATTGCAAGCGGCAATCAGGTCCACGCCTGCGCCGAAGTTCTTGCCGTGCGCGAGTGCAACCGTCAACGCCGGCGACGCGGCGACGCGTTGCAGCAGCGTTTCGATGCGCACAAATCGCAGCAGCAGGTCTCCTTCGCTCGATTGATCGACCTCGGTCATATCGAACCCTGCGCTAAAGCAACGGCCCTCGCCTTGCAGAATCACGGCCGGTACATTCGCTGCCGCGATGTCGTCGAAGGCGGCGATCAATTGCTCGACGAGTTCGGCGGACAAGGCATTGTGCTTTTCCGGCCGCTTCAACGTAACGGACCAGTATTCACGGTACTTGTCGATCGCTAGCAGATTCATGCTTCGACCTCGTTGGCCGCACCGGCGAGCAGTTCGCGGTTATGTTCGCCCAGCGCGGGCGGGCGCATGCGGATCGGCGGCGTCTCGCCGGAAAAGCGTACCGGCGACGCGAACGTGCGCGTTTTCACGCCATTCGGCAATTCGAGCGGTTGAACCCAGGTCATATGCGCGACCTGTTCGTCCGCAAGGACCTGCGAATAGGTGTTGATCGGCGCGCACGGCACGCCTGCGGCGCGAAAACGGGCGATCCATGTCTGAGCGTCCGCCGATGCGAAGATGCCTTCAAGGATATCTCGCAGTACGACCTGATGCTGCGCCCGCAGCGTCGTCGTGGCAAAGCGGTCGTCGGCTTCGAGATCGCTTCGTTCCACGACCTGACATACGGCGCGCCATAGCGCGTTATTGCCCGCGGCCATGCCGAACCACGTGTCGCGCGCCTTGAACGCCTGGTACGGCGCATTGCGCGGATGCGCGGAGCCGAGCTTCACCGGATCGCGACCCGTGCCGAAGTATTCGGACGTCTGCAACGCGGCGATCGCGAGCGTTGCGCCGAGCATCGGCACATCGATATGTGTGCCGACGCCGGTGCTCTCGACACCGCGCAATGCCGATGCGATCGAAAATGCGGCATAGAGCCCGGCGGAAAAGTCCGCGAGCGGCACGCCGCATTTCACCGGCGCGCCACCGGGTTCGCCCGTGATGCTCATGATGCCGCTCATCGCCTGCACCGTGAGATCGAAGCCGCCTTCCTGCGCGCGCGGCCCTGTCTGGCCGTACGCGGAAATCGAGCAGTAAACGATGCGCGGCACGAGCTTGCGGATCGCTTCATAGCCGAGACCCAGACGGTCCATCACACCGGGCCGGTTGTTTTCGATCAACACGTGAGCCGTGCGAATCAACGCTTTAGCCTGTTCGATATCGGCTGCGTCTTTCAGATTGAGTGCGACGGAGCGCTTGTTGCGATTCAGCGATGCGAAGTTCTCGCTGTAGCCGTCGGAAATCGGCGGCCACGCGCGCAACGTGTCGCCGCCTTCCGGATGTTCAACCTTGATGACGTCCGCGCCCATATCGGCAAGCAGCATGCCGCAATAAGGCCCCGCCGCGACGTTGCAGAACTCGATGACCCGGATTCCCTGAAGTGGCAATTCCATCTCAACCCTCGCTGATTCGCCCGATGTTCGTGCCGCCTGATTCGGCACCCTGATTAGTGCATTTGCGAACGCGGTATGGCGCGGCTCCAGGGAATTCCCCTGGATGCCGCGTTGCCGCTTGACCTCATTTTGCAGCGGTGCGAGGATCAAGTAAACCAAAATTTGAGAATGTGTTCCTGAATTTTAGGAATTTAAATCTGAATCGGAGAGAGACAAAGATGGCGACGCACACCGCGCCCGATGCGCGAGCTGGAACCGTATTTCGCGTGGTAAGCGGAAATTTTCTCGAGATGTACGATTTCATGGTCTACGGCTTCTACGCGTCGTCGATCGCGAAGGCCATGTTTCCGGGCGACAACGAGTTCATTTCGCTGCTGCTGTCGCTCGCAACGTTCGGCGTGGGCTTTCTGATGCGGCCGCTCGGCGCGATCGTGCTGGGCTCGTATATGGACAGGCACGGGCGGCGCGCGGGCCTGATTCTTACGCTAACCTTGATGTCGATCGGCGTGCTGCTGATCGCAGTGACGCCGAGCTATGCGTCGATCGGCTTGCTCGCGCCGGTGATGGTCATTGCGGGCCGTTTGCTGCAAGGGTTCTCGGCGGGCGCGGAATCGGGCGGCGTGTCGGTCTATCTATCGGAGATCGCACCGCCCGGACGGCGCGGCTTCTATGTGTCGTGGCAATCGGCGAGCCAGCAGATCTCCGTGCTGATCGCGGCCATTCTCGGCGTCGTGCTGCGTTTTACGCTGTCGGCAGAGCAGATGGATGCATGGGGATGGCGCATTCCGTTTCTGTTCGGCTGCTCGATCATTCCGGTGCTGTTCTGGATTCGTCGCTCGGTGCAGGAATCGCAGGTGTTCAAGGCGCAAAAGCCGCAATCGGTCGGAGATATTTTCCGGTCGCTTGCAACGAACTGGAAGATCATCCTCTGGTCGACGATGCTCGTGACGCTGACGAGCATCATGTTCTATCTGATCACCGCCTATACGCCGACCTACGGACGCGCCGTGCTCGGCCTCAAGCCGATCGATACGTTCTGGGTGACGATCGGTGTCGCGATCACGACCTTCGTGATGATTCCGCTGATGGCCGCGGTGTCCGACAAGGTGGGCCGCAAGCCGATGCTGCTCGGCGCATCGCTGATCATCGCGCTGGTGTCGTATCCGACGATGAGCTGGCTCGTGAGTGCGCCTTCGTTCGGCACGCTGCTCGCGGTCGAGGTCGGCTTCGCGGTGCTCTATGCAACGTATCAGGCGTCGCTCGTCGTCACGCTCACCGAGATCATTCCGCCGAATGTGCGCGGCACCGGTTTTTCGCTCGCGTACAGCTTGTCGCAAGCGATTTTCGGCGGCTTTACGCCGGCGATCTGCACGCTGCTGATTCACGTAACGGGGAACAAGGCGGTGCCGGGCGCGTGGCTTTCTGTCGGTGCGCTGCTTGCGCTGGTCGCGACGCTGGCCGTCGTGCGTGGCGACAGAAACAGCGTGCGGGAGATATCGACGGTTGCGTCATGAGTTCGTGATCCGGCAGTGGTGCGTGCCTTGTTTTTTCTGGCCAAAATGCGTGATAGACTTCCTATTATTTAGGAAGTTAATATGGACAAGACACTGCTCAAAGGTCTCGTCGTTCTTGAGGCGGTCACCGACCTCGAGAACCAGCCGAAGACCATCGAAGAGTTGGCAAACCGTGTCGGGCTCACGCGCAGCAATGCGCATCGCACGTTGCAGACGCTGATTCACGCCGGCTATGTGGAACGGGACGAACAGGCCGGCGGCTATCGCGGCACGATCCGCTTGTTCGAATTGGGCGCGCGGCAACTGGCGCAGCTCGATGTGCGCAGGGTCGCGCTGCCGTTGATGCGTGCCCTCGCCGAGCGCACCGAAGAGACGGTGCATCTTTCGGTGCTCGACGGACTGGACGTTGTGTATGTCGAGAAGATCGACAGCGCGCAGCCGATTCGCGCGTATTCGATGGTGGGCGGACGCGGTCCCGCGTATGCCGTTGCGACAGGCAAGGCGCTGCTTGCTTATCAGCACGAGGGCTATCTCGATGGCTACGCGAAGCAACTAACCCGGCATACGGCCGTGACGATCACATCGCTGCCGGCGCTCAAGGCGGAGTTGCAGAAGGTCGTCCGCGTGGGCTACGCGGTCAATAATGGGGAGTGGCGCGAAGGGGTCGGCGGTGTGGCCGCGACGGTGTTCAACGGGCTTGATCAGCCAATCGCGGCGGTGGGCATATCCGGGCCGCTCGAGCGGCTTACCGCGCGCAAGATGAAGGAGTTTGCGCCCGACGTGGAAGCGTGCGCGCTTAGGATTTCGCGCGCGATGGGACATCGGGGGCAGGGGAAGTAAGCGGCTTGCCTAGCCTTCCCTGCCCTGTTTATTTCAACCGGTTTACCAGTCCGTTCCCACTTTCGGAGAACGCGGGCCGTAGAGCAGCCCATCAGGCGGCCCTGCTTTCAGAAGACGATTCGCGGCGAGCGCGGCGACATCGTGGCTTTCATCGGTGACGTTGTGCGCAACCTGCTTGACGGCCGCCTGCACGAGCGCAACGATAATGCCGCCGCCTGCGTTCACATTGCCACCGAGTTCCTTGCCATTCGCGCTAGCGGAGCCCACCCAAAGAGTGTCGCCCGTTCGCAGGTCGACCATCTTCGCCGACGCGGAAACAATGGTTGTGCTGTCCACGATCTGATAGACCGAGCCGTATTTCGACACTTTCGGGTAGATGACCGCATCCGCGCCGAAATACTCGCGAAGCTTGTCCATCGATACCGCCTGAATGTCGTTTGGCGTCGTCAGGCCGTTTTGCCTGAACGTCTCTTCCATCACCGCAACCGGCACGACGTAGTAGCCGGCTTCGGCAACAGGCAGCGTCATCTGTGAAAGCAGGCTATAGCCAGCGGCGGTATCGTTCGTGTCGTTGAGGGGCGGCAAGATCAGCACGCTTCGAGGCTGACTCTTTCTGAACGCGGTGTAGTCGACGTGCCGGTTAGGCACGGCACAGCCAGCAAGCAATACCGCGGCGAGCAAGCCGCAGCCAAGCGTAAGAGAAAAATGACGGCGCATGATGGTGTTCTCGGGTTATTTGTTCTTGGCCAGGAAGTCCATGAAAGCGGACGACTCGGGAAACGCCGCTTTCTCCGCGGCAAACTCCTTCATTGCCTTGTCGTCATCGCCCACAGATGCGTAAAGCATCCCGAGGTGCGCGTAGAAACCGGGCGGCGGATGATTACCCTTCGCGGCGATTTGCTCGAGCGATTTTTCCATCCCGTCGATCTGTTCTTGCGGCGACTTCACGTTCTTGAAGTAGGCGTAGACTTCCGGCTGATACCCCGTCCATTGGTACAGCGGCGGCGTCGCGTTCTGGTTTGCGCAACCCGTTAGCGCAACAACGCCACCCAATGCAACCGACAACAGCGAACCCCGTAAAGCGAATTTTTTCGTTTTCATCGTTAGTTAGGTATTCGAATTTTATCTGAATCGCCCCCGCCGGGCGGTGCTTCCAACGGTTGGAGCTGGGAAGCTACATTTTCAGCGTGCCGGCGTCGACCTGTTCAAGCAGATGCCGCACGGCCTCTCGCATCGCAAGCTCGAGCACTTTGCCGTTCAGCGTGGAGTCGTAGCTCGCGGTTCCGCCGAAACCAATGATCTCGCGGTTCGACAGGCTGTATTCCCCGGCGCCCTGGCTCGATGCGACAACTTCCGATGTGGACGTATTGACGACGTTCAGGCTCACCTTTGCGTAGGCAACCTGCTGCTTGCCGCGACCGAGAATTCCGAAGAGTTCCTGGTCGCCGACTTCCTTGCGACCGAACTCGGTCACGTCCCCCGTGATCACAAAATCCGCGCCCTTGATGTGCAGCGTTTTGTTGGCGAATCCTGCTTCCTGCCGGATTTCCCCGAGGTTGTCGCGATCCAGTACGTTGAAGCGCCCCGTTTGCTGCAGCGACGTGACAAGAACGGTCTTCGCCTGACTGCCCAGGCGGTCGACACCATCAGAGAAAATGCCTCGCATATAGGTCGAGCGGTTGTCGAACTTTCCGACCGAGACCTTCATGAGGCTTTGTGCCGCAGACGCCTGGACAGGAACAGGCGTAGGTACCGACAGTGCTTGAGACGATTCCGTTGCGCACCCAGCCAAACCAAATACAGCCACGACGGACGTCGTGATTAACCTTGATCTAATTTGCATTATTGCTTCTTTGAGTTTTCGGAAATTACTATTGCTGCCTGACTTCGAACTTCGACAGGCACGGCAAACGTTTCCCCAAGTGCATTAGCTGGTTCCCCGCCAACGAATGTACCCGGCCCTTGCGAGCGATCCAAACGGCATAATTTGCTCATGCCAATTCGGGATGGCCGTTGCTGGTCATACGTAATAATAAAAGAAAGCGGGCTACATGGGAACGCGCCATTCTTTTCTCGCGATCGTATGCATTGCATGCTGTCGATCGAGCGCAGAATAAATTGTAGAGCTAACTAAATGGAATGTCTTCGTATGCTGCCTGAGCAGCCATCACGGAAGGGGAAAATCGGAGGGGCGAAGCGGGAACAAGGAGACGGAACAAGCAGTGGCCCAGGGAGCCTTTGACACACTTGCGAAACTTGGTGGGCCGGGTCGGATTCGAACCGACGGTGTCCTTTCGGAGGCGGATTATGAGTCCGCTGCCTGCAACCAGCACGGCGTCCGGCCCAAAGAAGAAAAAGACCCGGTTGCAAGGCCGGGCCTGATCGCTGATTGGCCGACATACTACACGAAATCGGGGCTTCCGGGACTGCTTCGCGTACCACACGAAACAACCCTGAAGCCCCGCATGAAGACATCGACCGGACCGCTTCGCCGAAGCGGCCAGATCAACTCAAAACACGCTAACGTCAGTTCCCTTCGAGGAACGACTTCAGCTTGTCCGAACGGCTCGGGTGACGCAGCTTGCGCAGCGCCTTCGCCTCGATCTGACGGATACGCTCACGCGTCACGTCGAACTGTTTGCCGACTTCCTCGAGCGTATGGTCCGTGCTCATCTCGATACCGAAACGCATGCGCAGCACCTTCGCTTCGCGCGGCGTCAGCGAGTCGAGCACGTCCTTCACGACATCGCGCATGCTGGCGTGCAACGCTGCGTCGGCCGGTGCGACCGTGTTCGTGTCTTCGATGAAGTCGCCGAGATGCGAATCGTCGTCGTCGCCGATCGGCGTTTCCATCGAGATCGGCTCCTTCGCGATCTTCATGATCTTGCGGATCTTGTCTTCCGGCATCTCCATCTTCTCGGCCAGCGTTGCCGGATCCGGCTCGAGACCGGTTTCCTGCAGAATCTGACGCGAGATGCGGTTCATCTTGTTGATCGTTTCGATCATGTGAACCGGGATACGGATCGTACGCGCCTGATCCGCGATCGAACGCGTGATCGCCTGGCGAATCCACCACGTCGCGTACGTCGAGAACTTGTAGCCGCGACGATATTCGAACTTGTCCACCGCCTTCATCAGGCCGATGTTGCCTTCCTGGATCAGGTCGAGGAACTGCAGACCGCGGTTCGTGTACTTCTTCGCAATCGAGATCACGAGACGCAGGTTCGCTTCGGTCATCTCGCGCTTGGCCTGACGCGCCTTCAGTTCGCCGGCCGCCATCTGGCGGTTGGTTTCCTTCAGGTCCTTCAGCGGCAACACGACGCGCGCCTGCAGATCGAGCAGACGCTGCTGCTGTTCGCGGATCGCCGGGATGTTACGCGTGAGGATCGCGCTGTACGAATGACCTTCGGCAACGATCTTGTCCGACCACTCGAGGTCCGTCTCGTTGCCCGGGAAGCGGGCGATAAACTCGGCGCGCGGCATGCCGCACTTGTCGACCACCGTGTGCAGGATCTGACGCTCGACCTGACGCACTTCGTCCACCTGCGCACGCAGCGTGTCGCACAGACGCTCGACGGTACGCGCGGTGAAGCGGATGCTCATCAGTTCGTTCTGGATCGTTTCCTGCGCCTTCAGGTACGACTTCGACTTGTAGCCTTCCTTCTCGAACGCGCGGCGCATCTTGTCGAACCATTCGCTGATGAGCGCGAATTTTTCGAGCGACATGCGCTTCAGTGCTTCGAGCTGAGCGGCATTCGCCGTGGCTTGCGCGGCGCCGTCGTCGTCCTCTTCCTCTTCTTCCTCGTCCTCTTCGGCTTCCTCGTCTTCGTTCTCGATCGCTTCCGCTTCCTGCTCGGAGAAACCGTCCGCGTCGGCGGCGTTTTCGTCGATCAGACCGTCGACGAGTTCGTCGATGCGGATCTCTTCGTTCGCGACGCGCTCAGCCATCGCGAGGATGTCCGCGATCGTGGTCGGGCACGCGGAGATCGCCATGACCATGTGCTTCAGGCCATCTTCGATCCGCTTCGCGATTTCGATTTCGCCTTCACGCGTGAGCAGCTCGACCGTGCCCATTTCGCGCATGTACATACGCACCGGGTCGGTCGTGCGGCCGAATTCGGAATCGACCGTTGACAACGCAACTTCCGCTTCCTCTTCGACTTCGTCGTCCGACGATGCGGCGGGCGCGTTGTCGTTCAGGAGCAGCGTTTCGGCATCGGGCGCCTGCTCGTAGACGGCCACGCCCATGTCGTTGAACGTGCTGATGATGCCTTCGATCGCCTCGGTCTCGGCGAAATTGTCCGGCAGGTGGTCGTTGATTTCCGCGTAGGTCAGGAAACCGCGCTCCTTACCGAGCTTGATCAGCGCGCGCAGCTTCGAGCGGCGCTCTTCGAGCTCTTCCGCGGTGCCCGGCTGCGTGGAGGCGAACGCATCCTTCAGGAGCGCTTTCTCCTTCGCGCGGCGGTCGCGTGCCTTGGCCTTTTCGCCTTTCCCCTGAGCGGGAGTTGCAACTTCTTCGCTCTGGGTGGTTGCGTCGTCATCGACGGATACTTCGTTCAGCTTTTTCGTCATGGAGTTCGCCGTACCGGCTGTAGTCTCGACTCGCGGCTGGTGGACAACAGCCGGTTGAACCGTGGATACTGGAGATTCGCGCACTGCCGCATCGTCCTGCGCGGCAGCCGCGTCCCTTGCGTCTTCCTTCGAGCTTCCGGCGCCCGGCCGTTTCGTCACCGCCGCGACAGCTTTCGCCGCCTGCACCGGAGCCGCTCGCGCGGCGGAAACGGTGGAAGTACGCTTCCGGGCTGGCGTGGCGCTCTGGGCAGACGTTTTTGTTGCGGAAGTTGCGGACCTGGCCTCTGTGACCTTCGTGGTCGGCTGTTCGGAGCCTTTGCCTGTCGCTTTCTTTCCGCCTGTAGTCTTTACCATTGCAATCGCCTTTCGCCTTTGCCTGGAAATAAAACCGCTGAAAACCTTTTATTATAGCACCTGCTTTTCAGCCCTTCCCTTGTCACTTCCGCTTCACAACCTCTTCACAACCTCTTTCACCACCTTCTTTACAATCTTCTTCACAGCCCGAGCTGGCGCTTCATAACAGCGCACCTTTGACTCAAACCGTTGAATTCCGCCAGTTCTTCCGGCGTATGTCTGGATTGACGAGCCAACTGATCAAGGCGTTCACGGGACGCGTCGTAGCGCATCTTGAGGATCGCCGCTTTCAGTTCCTCGCCGGCGAGCCGTTCATGCTCACGGCGCTCTTCGGCGACGCTCGCATCCTCGGGGTCTTTCAGCAACAAATCCCGAACGTTTTCATCATAGTCCAGAATTTCGCGAAAAATTTCCTCGAAGGTTGGGGCGTTCGCACCGTTGCGCAATAGATCGGACAGCAACTGGAATTCGGCCGTCTCACCCAACGCCCGAGCGTGTGTCAGCACTTCCTCGAATAGCTCCGCATGACGGGTTACCGCCAGCAAATCGCGTTCTGCCTCCTCATCGAGCATCGCGACGATGCGCGGATGCATGACGAGGTTGCGCAACGCACGTTGCTCGATACCGGTTACGCTGCGCCGGTCCTTGCGCGCGGGCGCCGAGCGCGCCGCGGCTGCGATCCGCGCGTCGACTTCGCACAGCGCCGCGACTTCGTCGAACGGCACGTCGAGGCGATCCGCGAACATGTGCATGATCTGTGCGCGCAACGCATTGGCCGGCAACGCCTGCAAGAGCGGCTTCGCATCGAAGAGCGCACGCGCCCGGCCTTCGGGCTGATCCAGTTCCTTGCCCGCGAGCACCTCGTTCAGCATGAACTGCGACAGCGGCATCGCCCGCTCGACCTGCTCCGCGAACGCTTCGGTGCCGAATTCGCGCACGTAGCTGTCCGGATCGTGTTCCGTGGGCAGGAACAGGAACCGGATGGTCCGGTTGTCCGCCGCATGCGGCAGGCATGCGTCGAGTGCGCGGCGTGCCGCGCGCCGGCCGGCAGCATCGCCGTCGAAGCTGAAAATCACCGTGTCGGTCTGACGCAGTAATTTCTGCACATGAATCGGCGTGCAAGCGGTGCCGAGCGTCGCAACCGCGTTCTGGAACCCCAACTGGGCCAGCGCGACGACGTCCATATACCCTTCAACCACCAGCACGTACTGTTGTTCCCGGATCGCGAGCCGCGCTTCGAAAAGCCCGTATAACTCGCTGCCCTTGTTAAATAGAGGTGTTTCCGGCGAATTCAAATACTTCGGTTCGCCGCCATCGAGCACGCGTCCGCCGAATCCGATGACCTGTCCCTTCACATTCCGGATCGGGAACATCACGCGCTCGCGAAACCGGTCGTAGCGGCGATTCTGACCCTGCGCATCCGATTTCTCGCTGACGATCACGAGCCCCGCTTCGACGAGCGCATTGTCCCGATAATTGGGAAACGTTGCCTCGAGGTTCTGCCATCCGTCCGGCGCATAACCGAGACCGAAGCGCGCCGCGATCTCGCCGGTCAGGCCGCGCTTCTTCAGATACTGAATTGCATTCGGCGCGCCACGCAGCTGCTTGCGGTAAAAATCGCACGCGGTTTGCATCACGTCCGATAACGCGGTCGTGACCGCCTTCGATACCGCCGGCGCATAGCCTTCGCCGCCGCTACCATTGATGCCGCCGACACCGCCGCGCATCGAAGGCTCGTGCGGCACCGTCAGGCCCACCGATTGCGCCAGTTCGTTGACGGCTTCAGGAAACGTCAGTCCGGCATGCTCGATCAGAAAGCCGATTGCCGTTCCATGCGCACCGCAACCGAAGCAGTGATAGAACTGCTTAGTCGGACTAACCGTGAACGAAGGGCTCTTCTCGTTATGAAACGGGCAAAGCCCCATGAAGTTTGCACCGCCCTTCTTGAGCTGCACATACCGTCCGACCACGTCGACGATATCGACGCGGTTGAGCAGATCCTGCAGGAAAGAATGCGGAATCACGATGGTTGCGTTGCCTTCAAAAGGACCTGGCCGCCGGAATAGTGGCGTTGTTCCCGCGCGACTTTGTCCGCGGGAAATCGCTACTTCGAGAGCGCCGCCCTGACCTTCGCCGACACCGCGGTCATGTCCGCGCGGCCGGCCAGTTTCGGCTTCAGCACGCCCATCACCTTGCCCATATCCTGCGGGCCGGCGGCGCCTGTCTGCGCGACGGCCGCCTGCACTTCGGCGGCGATCTCCTCGTCGGATATTTGCGCGGGCATATAGGCCGCGAGCACGTCGAGTTCGCCCTTTTCCTTCGCAACGAGGTCGGTGCGCCCCGCGGTTTCGAACTGGCTGATCGAGTCTTTGCGCTGCTTGATCATCTTGTCGATAACCGCCGTAATGCCGGCATCGTCGAGCTCGATGCGGTCGTCGACTTCGCGCTGCTTGATTGCCGCAAGCAGCAGCCGAATCGTGCCGAGGCGCTCCGTTTCGCGCGCGCGCATCGCGGCCTTCATGTCGTCGTTGATCCGAACCTTAAGACTCATCGTTCACCTGCCATACGTTGTGAAGGTGTTGCGGGAATGGATTGCGCATCTCGCGAGGCGCCGCATGCGCCATGCAGAACACAAAAACCCGCATGAAGCGGGTTTCTCTGACGCGGATCATCTGGCGCCTGACCGGACGCCGCGATGCAATCAATAGAACTTCTTCGGCAGCATCTGGCTGCGCAGGCGCTTGAAGTGCCGCTTGACGGCCGCCGCCTTCTTGCGCTTGCGCTCGGACGTCGGCTTTTCGTAAAACTCGCGCGCGCGAAGCTCGGTCAGCAGACCGTTCTTCTCGATCGTGCGCTTGAAGCGGCGCATTGCGACTTCAAAGGGCTCGTTTTCTTTTACGCGAATGGTCGTCATCTTTCAATAACGGTTTTTGGCAAAGGGATCGAAGTATAGCAGACGTTCTGCATAAAAGCACGAATGAGTCAAGCCCCCTTTTTGAGGCCCTTCTGGAGCCCTTCTGGAGCCCTTCTGAGGCAAGCGCCTGCCGTCAAATCCTCGGGGTACGTCGGCCGAATTACGCCCCACGGGCAAATTCGGCCGCCGCCTGTCCGGCCGCAACGCCCGAAGCCCATGCCCACTGGAAGTTGTAGCCCCCCAGCCAGCCGGTCACGTCGACGGCCTCGCCGATGAAATACAGGCCCGGCACACGCGCGCTCATCATCGTCGACGACGACAGTTCGCGCGTATCGATACCGCCGCGCGTCACTTCGGCCTTCCGGTAGCCCTCGGTGCCGTTCGGCACGAGCGTCCAGCGCGACAGCGCGTCGCCGATCTTGCGCAGGGTCTTGTCCGGCAGGTCGGCGACGCGTGCGTCGGGCGGCACGCCGTGTGTGTCGAGCCACGCGTGCGCAAGCCGCGCCGGCACCCAGTCGGCGAGCAGATTCGCGATCTGTCGCTTGCTGCCGGCTTTGGCGTCGATGAGCGCGGCGGCGGCGTCGCGCTCGGCGAGCAGGTTGATGTGAATCGGCTCGCCAGGCTGCCAGTAGCTCGAAATCTGCAGCACGGCCGGCCCCGACAGTCCGCGATGGGTGAGCAGCAGGTCCTCGACGAACGCGCCGGCGGTCTTTTTCGCGCCGGTCGCGAGATGCACTTCGAGCGATACACCCGACAGCGTCGAAAACGGCGCCCAGTCGGCGGCGGCGAACGTCAACGGGACGAGCGCCGGGCGTGTGTCGATCAGCTTGTGGCCGAACTGCTTCGCGAGCCGATAGGCGAAATCGGTCGCGCCGATCTTCGGAATGGACAGCCCGCCCGTCGCCACGACGAGCGCGCGCGCGGCAATGCGGCCTGCCTGTTGCGTGCCGAGCGTAAAGCCGCCGTCCTGCCCGCGGCTCACCTCTTCGACGACGACCGGCCGGCGCCACGCCACCTGGCCCGCGTCGCATTCGCTCCTGAGCACATCGATCACCGCGTCGCTCGACTGGTCGCAGAACAGTTGCCCCTTGTGCTTCTCGTGCCACGTGACGCGATAGCGCTTGAGCAGCGCCATGAAGTCGCGCGGCGTATAGCGCGCAAGCGCCGAGCGGCAGAAATGCGGATTCGCCGACAGGTAGTTGGCCGGCCCCGCATGCAGATTCGTGAAGTTGCAGCGGCCGCCGCCCGAAATGCGGATTTTTTCCGCGAGGCGCGGCGCATGATCGATCAGCGCGACACGCCGGCCGAGCTGCCCGGCCACCGACGCGCACATCATGCCGGCCGCGCCCGCGCCGATTACCGCGATATCGAAAGTTTCCATGGCGCGCATTGTAACTGCGGTAACTCTGCGATAACCGCGGCCGCTATGGCTCCGGCGGCGGCGATACCGCGCTGCTATACTTTCAGGTTCCCTGCTCCGTTCCGAACCATGCTCGTTCTCGGCATAGAAAGCTCCTGCGACGAAACCGGTCTCGCGCTCTACGACACCGGGCGCGGCCTGCTCGCGCACGCGCTGCATTCGCAGATCGCGATGCATCGCGAGTACGGCGGCGTCGTGCCCGAGCTCGCCTCGCGCGATCACATCCGGCGTGCGTTGCCGCTGCTCGAGGAAGTGCTCGAGCGCTCGGGCGCCGCGCAAGCCGATATCGACGCGATCGCGTACACCCAGGGCCCGGGCCTTGCCGGCGCGCTGCTGGTCGGCGCGAGCATCGCGAACGGCCTCGCGATGGCGTGGGACAAGCCGACCATCGGCATCCATCATCTGGAAGGGCACCTGTTGTCGCCGCTGCTCGTCGATGCGCCGCCGCCGTTCCCGTTCGTCGCGCTGCTCGTGTCGGGCGGCCATACGCAACTGATGCGCGTAACCGACGTCGGCGTCTACGAGACGCTCGGCGAAACGCTCGACGACGCGGCGGGCGAAGCGTTTGACAAGACCGCCAAACTTCTGGGCCTCGGTTATCCGGGCGGTCCCGAGGTCTCGCGACTCGCCGAATTCGGTACGCCGGGCGCCATCGTACTGCCGCGTCCGATGCTGCATTCGGGCGACCTCGACTTCAGCTTCAGCGGCCTCAAAACGGCCGTGCTCACGCAGATGAAAAAGCTCGGCACGAATGTCTGCGAGCAGAGCAAGGCGGATCTCGCGCGCGGCTTCGTCGATGCGGCCGTCGACGTGCTGGCCGCGAAGTCGCTCGCGGCGTTGAAGCGCACAAAGTTGAAGCGGCTCGTGGTGGCGGGCGGAGTCGGCGCGAACCGGCAGTTGCGCGAGGCGCTGTCGGCGGCGGCTAAGAAGCGCGGCTTCGATGTGCACTACCCGGATCTGTCGTTGTGCACCGATAACGGCGCGATGATCGCGCTCGCCGGCGCGTTGCGGCTGCAACGCTGGCCGGAGCAGGCCGCCGCGGACTACGCGTTCACGGTCAAACCGCGCTGGGATCTTGCTTCGCTCGCACGTTGAATCACCAGAACGCCGCCCCATACCACACGCGAACAGCAAAAACACAAACGGCCGCATCAAGCGGCCGTTTTTGCATCGTTACGCAAATCACTTGCGCACGCAACCTCGCAAGCAACTACGACGCAACGCGCTTGTCGTTCTCGATCAGCGCATACGCGCTGTGATTGTGAATCGACTCGAAGTTCTCCGCTTCGAGCACATAGGCGACGATGCGCTCATCCGCATTGAGCCGCTGCGCAACATCGCGCACGAGGTCTTCGACAAACTTCGGGTTTTCATACGCACGCTCCGTGACAAACTTCTCGTCCGGGCGCTTGAGCAGCCCCCACAGTTCGCACGACGCCTCTTCCTCGGCAATACGAATCAGCTCTTCAACAGCAATATCGCCGGCCAGTTCCGCATCGATCGTCACATGCGAACGCTGGTTATGCGCACCGTACTGCGAGATTTTCTTCGAGCATGGGCACAGACTCGTGACCGGCACCAGCACCTTCAGGAACACGCGCGTCGCGCCATCGCGCAGGTCGCCCGCCAGCGTCACCTCATAGTCGAGCAGACTCTGCACGCCCGACACCGGCGCGGTCTTGTTCACGAAATACGGAAACGACACTTCGATACGCCCCGCGCGCGCCTCGAGCTTCTCGAGCATCGAGCTCAGCATCGCGCGCAGTGTGGCCGCGCCGAGCGGCTCGGTGCGCTCTTCGAGCAGCGCGACGAAGCGCGACATATGCGTGCCCTTCTGCTCCGCCGGCAGATGAACATCGAGGTTCCACGTGCCGATGGTCGGCTGGACCGCGCCGTCCTGCGTGCGAACCGTCAATGGATGACGCACCGCCTTGACGCCCACCCGCTGAATCGGAATCTGCCGGTTATCGACCGTGCTTTGCACGTCGGGCATCACGAAAGCGGGGTTCATCTGATTCATCTTTTTGTCCTCACGGGCACGCGCGGGCGCGTGCGTGCAAATGGCGATCTGCAAATGGCAACCGCCGGCTTCAAGCCGGCGGTTCCGGATGGGCTTGGCGGCCCATCGACTCGTACTGGAGAATGCCGCAACAGGGCGGCGGCGAGTGCGCGGTCAGGCTCAGGCGACGCGCTTCACCGACTTCCCGGCCGATGCCGCGCTCACGTGATCGACGAACCGTTCGCGGATCGACTTCGCGATGCCCGCGCCGTCGAGACCGCATTCGGCGAGCAGCTTGGCCGGATCCCCGTGATCGATGAACTGATCGGGGAGGCCCAATTGTAGTACGGGCTTGATAACCCCACTTGCCAGCAGGGCTTCGACGCACGCGGAGCCGGCGCCGCCCATCACGCTGCCTTCTTCGACCGTGACGAGCGCGTCGTGCGTTTCCGCCAGTTCGCGGATCAGGTCCGCGTCGACCGGCTTCACGAAGCGCATGTTGGCGACGGTCGCATCGAGCTGCTCGGCCGCGGCGAGCGACGGCGCGACCATTGTGCCGAACGCAAGAATCGCGATGCGCTTGCCTACGGGCTGCGACGTTTCACGGCGGATTTCGCCCTTGCCGACCGGCAGCGCGGCCATCTGCTTGACGGTCGCGACGCCCGTGCCGGCGCCGCGCGGATAACGGACCGCCGTCGGGTTCGGCTGCTGGAGCGCCGTGTACAGCATCTGACGGCATTCGTTTTCATCGGACGCGGCCATCACCGTCATGTTCGGGATGCAGCGCAGGAATGCGAGGTCGTAGGCGCCCGCGTGCGTCGCGCCGTCCGCGCCGACGAGGCCCGCGCGATCGATCGCGAAGACGACCGGCAGATTCTGCAACGCGACGTCGTGGATCAACTGGTCGTAGCCGCGCTGCAAGAACGTGGAGTAGATCGCGACGACCGGCTTCATGCCTTCGGCCGCGAGGCCGCCGGCGAACGTCACCGCATGTTGTTCAGCGATACCGACGTCGTAGTAGCGGTCCGGGAAGCGCTTCTCGAACTCGACCATTCCCGAGCCTTCACGCATGGCCGGCGTGATGCCGACCACGCGCGCGTCGAGTTCGGCCGCATCGCAGAGCCATTCGCCGAACACTTGCGTGTAGGTCTTCTTGCCGGGCGCCGTCGACGGCTTGATCCCTTCGGCCGGATTGAACTTGCCGGGCCCGTGGTACAGCACCGGATCGGCCTCGGCGAGCTTGTAGCCCTGCCCTTTCTTCGTCACGACGTGCAGGAATTGCGGGCCGCGCAGTTCCTTGATGTTCTGCAGCGTCGGGATCAGCGAATCGAGATCGTGGCCGTCGATCGGGCCGATGTAGTTGAAGCCGAACTCTTCGAACAGCGTTGCCGGCACGATCATGCCCTTCGCGTGTTCCTCGAGCTTGCGTGCGAGGTCGAGCATCGGCGGCGCGACGCGCAGCACGCGTTCGACGCCCGCGCGCGCGGCCGCGTAGAAGCGACCCGACATGAGCCGCGCGAGGTGGCGGTTCAGCGCGCCGACCGGCGGCGAGATCGACATATCGTTGTCGTTCAGGATGACGAGCAGCGGCACGTCATCGGCGACACCGGCGTTGTTCATCGCTTCGAACGCCATGCCGGCCGTCATCGCGCCATCGCCGATCACGGCGATCGAAAAGCGGTCTTCGTGCTGCAGCTTGCTCGCGATCGCCATGCCGAGCGCAGCCGAAATCGACGTGCTCGAATGCGCGGTGCCGAACGTGTCGTATTCGGACTCCGAGCGGCGCGGGAAGCCCGAAATGCCGCCCAGCTGACGCAGCGAATGCATCTGGTCGCGACGGCCCGTCAGGATCTTGTGCGGATAGGTCTGATGGCCGACGTCCCAGACGATGCGGTCGCGCGGCGTGTCGAACACGTAGTGCAGCGCGATCGTCAGTTCGACGGTACCGAGGTTGGACGACAGATGTCCGCCGGTTTGCGATACGCTGTCGAGCACGAAATTACGCAACTCGCCGGCAAGCGAATGCAGCTGGCGGAGGTCGAGTCGGCGCAGGGCGGCCGGATCGTCAATGGTTTTCAGCAAGTCGTACATCGTCGTTCCATTGTAGGAAAACTTGCGCGCCCGCACTTCATTCGCGCCTACCCCTTCTGGTCTCTAGCGTGGCGGCGGGCTTTCGCGTTGGTTCTTCGCTTCTTCAACTGACCCGGTTCACGACCAGGTCTGCAAGCTCGGCAAGACGCTGTGCGCGCGTGCCGAAGGGCGCCAGCGCCGCGTGTGCGTCGCTGCGCAGTTGCGCCGCGAGCGCGCGCGATGCGTCGAGCCCGATAATCGATACATAAGTCGGTTTGCCGTCCTTCGCATCCTTGCCCGCGGTCTTGCCGAGCGTGGCCGAATCGGATGTGGCGTCGAGGATATCGTCGACCACCTGGAACGCGAGACCGACGGCCGCCGCGTAGGCGTCGAGCGCGCGCAGCGTGTTCGCATCGGGCGTCTCGCCGGCCAGCGCACCCATGCGCACCGATGCGCGCAACAGCGCGCCGGTTTTCATGCGGTGCATCGTTTCGAGCTGCTCGCGCGTGAGTTTCTGGCCGACGCTCGCGAGATCGATCGCCTGGCCGCCTGCCATGCCGATCGAGCCGATCGCGAGTGCCAGCTCGCGCGTCAGCGCCGCCTGCTGTGCGGGCGCAAGCGCCGCGCCTTCGGTTAACGCGACGAACGCCTGCGACTGCAGCGCGTCGCCGACCAGCAGCGCCATCGCTTCATCGTACTGGACGTGCACCGTCGGCTTGCCGCGACGCAGGGCATCGTCGTCCATGCACGGCATGTCGTCGTGCACGAGCGAGTACACGTGGACCATTTCGAGTGCGGCCGCGGCGGCCTCGAGGGACTCGGCGCGCGCACTGGTCAATTCGCCCGCCGCATGGCAGAGCAACGGACGGACCCGCTTGCCGCCGCCCAGTACCGCATAGCGCATTGCCTCATGCAGGCGCGCCGGAGCGGTCGAGGTGGACGGCAGGTAGCGATCGAGAGCCTGTTCCACGCGCTCGAGCACCGTGCGCATCCATTGTTCGAAATTCATAGATCGTCGTCTCCGCTATCAGCGGCGGTTGTGGGGAGCGGCTTCAGCGTCTCGCCATCGAGCACGCGCACCTGTTGTTCAACTTTTTCGAGCTGCTGCTGGCAGAACGCCACGAGCGCCGCGCCGCGCCGGTACGCGGCAAGCGATTCCTCAAGACTCAAGCTGCCGCCCTCCATGCGCCCAACGAGCCCTTCAAGCTCCGCGAGCGCCGCTTCGTACGTGTCGGGCAGCGGCGCACCGGCCTCTGCCGCGGGGGACGTATCAGCGTTCTGGTTAGATGCGGTGTTCGCCATGAATCGTCGCAAAATTAAAACAAGTCGGACATTCTACGGCAAAAGCGACATTTCCGATCCCATAACCGGCTCCCGTGCCGTTGCGCATTGGGCACACGACATGCGACGAATGGCATGCCCGTGCGTCACGTCCCTCAAAAAACTCTAGCGCCGATAAGCTAAAAACGCGAACTTCGAAGACAATTTTGACCCAAATCAGATACTTAAAGTCCCCAAGGAGGGGGAAACAGGTATAATCGCGGGCTCCCTAAATCGAATCTTCGATGGTTGGGTTGTTCACTGCTTTCACGTCTTCATCGGGAGTGGGAATGTCCAATCTGAGCAATGCGTTGCAGCTGCGATCCATTCATAGTCAGCTGCCAGTCACGGCTTACTTTGACGAAGCGCTTCTTACGCGCGAACTCGACACCCTTTTCAGGAAAGGTCCTCGTTACGTCGGGCACGAATTGATGGTGCCCGAGGCGGGAAACTATTTTGCCCTGCCGAGCGAAAGCGAAGGGCGCGTCCTCGTTCGCAACCAGCAGTCGCACGTCGAGCTGCTGTCGAACGTGTGCCGGCACCGCCAGGCCATCATGCTGAATGGCCGCGGCAGCGCGGAGAATATCGTCTGTCCCCTGCATCGCTGGACGTACGATCTGAACGGCCAGCTGCTCGGCGCACCGCATTTCGCGGACAACCCCTGCCTGAATCTCGGCGCCACTTCGCTGCAGAACTGGCATGGGCTGCTCTTCGAAGCACAAGGGCGCGATGTCGCAAAAGATCTCGCGCGTCTGGGCACGAAAGACCACTTCGACTTTACGGACTACATGTTCGACCACGTCGAAGTCCACGAATGCAATTACAACTGGAAGACCTTTATCGAGGTCTATCTGGAGGACTATCACGTCGTGCCGTTCCATCCGGGCCTCGGCAGCTTCGTGAATTGCGACGACCTCAAGTGGGAATTCGGCGACTGGTACAGCGTGCAAACGGTGGGCGTCCATAACGGCCTCGCGCGCGCGGGCAGCCCGACTTACGCGAAGTGGCACGATGAAGTACTGCGCTTTCGCGACGGCAAGCCGCCCGAATTCGGCGCGATCTGGATGGTGTACTACCCCGGCATCATGATCGAGTGGTATCCGCATGTGCTCGTCGTGTCGTGGCTGATTCCGCGTGGTCCGCAGAAAACCACCAATGTCGTCGAGTTCTATTACCCTGAAGAAATCGCGCTGTTCGAGCGGGATTTCATCGAAGCGGAGCGCGCCGCCTATATGGAAACGGCCCGCGAAGACGACGAAATCGCCGAGCGGATGGATGCCGGCCGCCGCGCGCTGATGGAACGCGGCGAATCCCAGGTGGGCCCTTATCAGAGCCCGATGGAAGACGGCATGCAGCACTTCCATGAGTTTTTGCGCCGCGAACTGGGCACGATCTGATCTTTGATCACGGCGGGCGGGCGCGCGGTATCCGTGCGGGGTGCACGCCGGGGTGTCTCAAGGTGCGTCTTCAGGTAGGTCCTCGGGTATGTCTTAGGCGCCGCCATATTGAACGATGTGCAAAGGACGGGCTTCGGCCCGTCTTTTTTTGTTTAGACTACTAGGCACATCGTCCGGCACCGCCCGGCCTCGTTTGCTTTGAGGAGCCGCCATGTCCCAGAACGCCACACCTCATACTCACCACACCACGCTCATCTCGGCCGAGAATCTCGCCGAGCGGCTCGCATCGGCGCGAGGCAACGTGTTCATCGTCGATTGCCGTTTCGATCTGATCGATACCGAAGCGGGCGCGAAAGCCTATGCGGCCGGGCACTTGCCGCACGCGCACTATCTGCATCTCGATCGCGATCTGTCGGGAGCGAAGACCGGCACGAATGGAAGACATCCGTTGCCTGATCGTCAACATCTCGTCGAAACACTTGCTGCGATGGGTCTGAAACAAGGCCAGCAAGTGGTCGCCTACGACGCGCATGGCGGCATGTATGCAGCGCGCTTGTGGTGGCTGCTGCGCTGGCTCGGCCACGATTCGGTCGCGCTTCTCGATGGCGGCCTGCCGGCCTGGCAGGCCGCCGGTCAGCCGCTCACGCAAGATGCGCCGCCCGCCGCGCGCGGCGACTTCAAGGCCGGCAAGCCGCTCGCGGTGACCGTCGATGCACAGGCGGTCGAACACAATCTGAGCACGCATGAGCGCACGCTGCTCGATGCGCGCGCCGCCGATCGCTACCGCGGCGAGAACGAGACGCTCGATCGCGTCGGCGGGCATATTCCCGGCGCGTTGAATCGCTTCTTCAAGGACAACCTGACCGCCGACGGCCGCTTCAAATCGGCGCATACGTTGCGCGACGAGTTCGGCGCCGTGATGCCCGGCGTCGCGGCGGAGCGCGTCGTGCTGCAATGCGGTTCCGGCGTAACCGCATGTCATAACGCGCTCGCGATGGAGATTGCCGGTTTGCACGGCGCCGCGCTGTATCCGGGCTCGTGGAGCGAGTGGAGCGCAAACCCGGCGCGGCCGGTTGCGACTGGGGCCAAACCTTAGGCTTAGGCACCAGCGAATGAAACATGCGACGGCGCCCGTCGCACGTTTCATGTCGCATGTCGCATGTGGCGCGCGTGCTTGACCTGAACGCCTTAAACGCCGTGCTGCTTGAACCACACAAGCACGCGGCGCCACGCGTCTTCCGCATCGGCCTTTCGATAGCTCGGCCGATAGTCCGCGAAGAACGCATGCCCCGCATCGTCATAGACCACGAACTGCGAACCGCGCGCCTGTTGCGGCCCTTGCGCGATCAGCCCTTTCATTTTGTCGAGCGTGTCCTGCGGGATGCTCTGGTCCTGACGACCATATAGGCCAAGCACCGGCACCTTCAGATCGGCCACGTGGTCGATCGGATTCGACGGCTGCAAGGTTGACGGTGTGCCGACCACGCGCCCGTAAAACGCAACCGCCGCCTTCAGACGCGGATTGTGTTCGGCATAAAGCCAGGCAATCCGCCCGCCCCAGCAGAAGCCGGTCAAACCAACGCGGTTCAGATCGCCGCCATGCTCGCCCGCCCACGCGAACGTCGCATCGAGATCCTGCAGGACCTGTTCGTCCGGCACCTTGCTGACCAGTTGGTCGTTCAACTGCTGCATGCTCGTATAAGCGGACGCATCGCCCTGACGCACATAGAGGTCCGGCGCGATCGCCAGATAGCCGGCCTTCGCAAAGCGCCGGCACACGTCGGCGATATGCTCGTGCACGCCGAAAATCTCATGCACGACGATGATGACCGGCAAATGCGTCTTGCCCTTCGGCTGCGCACGGTACGCAGGCACCAGCGTGTCGCCGGAATGGATGCCGACCTCGCCCGCTTCGAGGCCTTCGCTGTCGGTATGAATGGTTTGCGCGGAGACCGGCAGTACCGAGGCCGCAAAGCCGGTGCCGATGGCGGCCTTGATGAACGTGCGGCGATTGAACGGGACGTGCGGAATCAGACTGTCGATTTCGGGCTTCAGCATGCTGCGCTCCTCGATAAGCGGCAAAGTTGAACGGCCAATGATGAACAGCGGTGACTAGCTGGCAGTCGGCCGGCGTGCGCTGCGCGGATGAGCGTATGAGCAGACGAGCGGACGGCCGAAACCGCAACAGGATACGCCTCCCGTGCGACCTGTTGCAGAAGCGGCCGAACCTTCGAGGGTTGTGTGCGCAGCGGCTCCCGTCAGCCGCCACGACTCAATGCAGTTTCACACGAGGCGACGTCGTGCGATGCAGCCAGTGCGCGAACGTATCGAGCACCATGCGCGCATAGCCGTGCAACGCGGCGATGTGCAACCGGTAGAGCGACATGTACATGAAGCGCGCGAACAGCCCTTCGATCAGCATATTGCCGCCGATCACGCCGCCCATCAGGTTGCCGACCGCACTGAAATGTCCGAGCGACACGAGCGAGCCGAAGTCGCGATAGGTGAACGCCTGCAACGGACGTCCCGCGAGCCGGTCCGCGATCGCCTTCAGCAGGAAGCTCGCCTGCTGGTGCGCGGCCTGCGCGCGCGGCGGCACGTTGCGCTCGTTGCCGGGCCACGGACATGCGGCGCAGTCGCCGAGCGCGAAGATGTCGTCGTCGATTTCGGTTTGCAGCGTGCGGCGCACGACCAGTTGGCCAAGACGGTTGACCGGCAGGCCATCGAGTTCGCCCAGCACCGCGGGCGCCTTGATGCCGGCCGCCCAGACGGTCAGGTCGGCGCGCAGGGTTTTACCGCTTGCGGTGCGCACGGAGCCAGGCGCGACTTCGGCGACTGTCTCGCCGACCATCACCTGCACGCCGAGCTTCGTCAGCAGTTCGGTGGTCGCGGTCGATACGCGCTCCTGCAGCGCGGGCAGGATACGCGTGCCCGCTTCGATCAGCACGATGCCGATATCGTGACGCGGATCGAGCTTGTGCAAGCCATACGCGGACAGAACATGAGCCGTGTTGCGCAGTTCAGCCGATAACTCGACGCCCGTTGCGCCGCCGCCGACGATGGCGACCTGGATGCGCGGTCCGTTCGGCTGCGCGACAGCGGCTTGCATCGAATCGCCCTGCTGCTGCGCCGTCCTGAGTTCATCCGGATGCTCAGTTCGCGGTTCAGCCCGATGGTCGGTTCGATACTCAGCCCGCACACACGCCGCAATCAACCGCTTCCGGAAGCGCTCCGCCTGCGGCACCGTATCGAGCGCAATCGAATTCTCCTTCGCGCCCTGCACGCCGAAGAAATGCGTCGTGCTGCCGATCGCGATGACAAGCGTGTCGTAGCCGATCTCGCGTTGCGGCAACAACTCGGCGCCATCGTCGTCCGCCACGGCGCCCAGCGTGATGCGTTTCGCCGCACGGTCGAGCTTGTTCAGTTCACCCTGCTGAAAATCGAAACCATGCCAGCGCGCCTGCGCGGCATACGGCAGCTCCTGTGTGAACGGATCGAGGCTGCCCGCCGCGACCTCGTGCAGCAGCGGTTTCCACACGTGCGTCGGATAACGGTCGACGAGCGTGACGTGCACGCTCGCGTTCTCGGCGCGCTTGCCGCGGCCATAACGGTCACCGAGACGCGTGGCCAGTTCCAGCCCGCCTGCTCCCCCACCCACGACGACGATACGATGCATCGAGACTCTCCGGTTTCTGATCCACGAGTTGAACGTCGCTGCGGCATGATGAGCCGCGGCAGAACCTCAATGCGCTTCTTCCCAGTTCGCGCCCGCGCCGACTTCCGCGACGAGCGGCACCTTGAGCGATGCGACGCCGCACATCAACTCCGGCAGCCGCTCGCGAACCTGGGACAGCTCTTCATCGGGTACTTCGAGTATCAGTTCGTCGTGCACCTGCATGATCATGCGCGTGCCGGTGCGCGATTCGTCGAGCCACTTCTGCACGGCGATCATCGACAGCTTGATCAGATCGGCCGCCGTGCCCTGCATCGGCGCGTTGATCGCGGCGCGTTCGGCCGCCTGGCGGCGCGGGCCGTTGCCGCCGTTGATCTCGGGCAGCCACAGACGGCGCCCGAACACCGTCTCGACGTAGCCCTTCGCCTTCGCGCTCGCGCGCGTGTCGTCCATATAGCGCGCCACGCCCGGATAGCGCGCGAAATAACGGTCGATATAAAGCTTCGCCGCATCGCGCGTAATGCCGAGGTTCGATGCGAGCCCGAACGAGCTCATGCCGTAGATCAAGCCGAAGTTGATCACCTTCGCAATGCGCCGTTGATCGGAAGACACTTCGATCGGCGTCACGCCGAACACTTCGGACGCCGTGGCGCGGTGAATGTCCTCGCCTTGCGCGAACGAGCGCAGCAGCGACTCGTCGCCCGAAATGTGCGCCATGATGCGCAGTTCGATTTGCGAGTAGTCGGCCGATACGAGCTTGTGGCCCGGCGGCGCAATAAACGCTTCGCGAATGCGCCGGCCTTCGCCGGTGCGCACCGGAATGTTCTGCAGGTTCGGATCGTTCGATGCGAGCCGGCCCGTCACCGCGACGGCCTGCGCGTAATTCGTATGCACGCGGCCAGTGCGCGGGTTGACCATGCGCGGCAGCTTGTCCGTGTAAGTGGACTTCAGCTTCGACAGGCCGCGATGCTCGAGCAGCAGCTTCGGCAGCGGATAGTCTTCGGCGAGCTTCTGCAGCACTTCTTCGTCGGTGGACGGCGCGCCGCTCGGCGTTTTCTTGATGACCGGCAGTTGCAGCTTTTCGAAGAAAATCTGCCCGATCTGCTTCGGCGAGCCCATGTTGAACTCGCCTTCCGCGAGCACGTACGCTTCCTTTTCAAGCTCGATCAGGCGCACTGCGATCTCGTTGCTCTGCTGCTGCAGCTTCTGTGCATCGATCAGCACCCCGTTGCGCTCCATCTTGCGCAGCACGCGGGCGGTCGGCAATTCGATGCTGCCGTAGACGAAGTCGAGCCCTGCGTCGGCCTTCACCTGCGGATAGAGCGTCTGATGCAACTGCAAGGTGATGTCGGCATCTTCGGCCGCATAGGCCGCCGCCTGATCGAGCGCGACTTCGTCGAAACCGATCTGTTGCGCGCCCTTGCCCGCGACGTCTTCGTACTTGATTGTCTTCAGGCCCAGGTGACGCAGCGCGAGGCTGTCCATATCGTGCGAGCGGTGCGACTCGAGCACATACGACTGCAACAGCGTGTCGTGCTCGACGCCGTCCATCGCAATACCGTAGTTCGCCAACACCTGTTCGTCGTATTTCAGATGCTGGCCGACCTTTTTCCGATCCGCACTTTCGAGCCACGGTTTGAGCTTCGCGAGCACTTCATCGCGCGGCAATTGCACGGGCGCGTCGGGGCCGCGATGCGCGACCGGGATATACGCCGCGTGTCCCGGCTCGACCGACACCGACAAGCCCACGAGTTCCGCGACCATCGGATCGAGCGACGTCGTCTCGGTATCGAACGCGGTAATTTCCGCGGCCTCGATCTTCGCGCGCCACTCGTCGAATTTTTCCCACGTCTGCACGGTGTCGTAATGGCGCACGCCGTCGATGACCGGCGCGGGCGTCTCGCCGGCGCCCGGGCCTTCGACCGCTTCCGCCGCTTCGACTTCGCGCAGCCAGGTCTTGAAGCCGTGCCGCGTGAAGACATCGCGCAGTTCGTCGCGCGCTTCTTCGCGCGAGGCGAGCGACGCTTCGATCGACTCGATATGCTGGCTCAGGTCGCATGCGGTCTCGACCGTCACGAGCTTGCGTGCCATGGGCAGGAAATCGAGCGCACGGCGCAGATTGTCTCCTACCGCACCTTTGATCTCGGCCGCATGTGCGACGATGCCATCAAGCGTTTCGAATTGCGTGAGCCATTTGACAGCCGTCTTCGGGCCGCATTTCTCGACGCCGGGCACGTTGTCGACGGTATCGCCGATCAACGACAGATAATCGACGATACGCTCGGGCGGCACGCCGAACTTGGCAAGCACGCCTTCACGATCGAGCGTCTCGTTCGTCATCGTATTGATGAGGGTGACATGGTCAGTCACAAGCTGCGCGAGATCTTTGTCGCCGGTGGAAACGACGACCTTCATGCCGTGCCGCTCGGCCTGTTTTGCCAGCGTGCCGATCACGTCGTCGGCCTCGACGCCGTCGATCATCAGAAGCGGCCAGCCGAGCGCGCGCACCGCCAGATGAATCGGCTCGATCTGCCGGCTCAGGTCGTCCGGCATCGATGGACGGTTCGCCTTGTACTGCGGGTACCACTCGTCGCGGAAGGTCTTGCCCTTCGCGTCGAACACGCACGCGCTATACTCTGCGGTGACTTCCTTGCGCATACGGCGCAGCATGTTGATGATGCCGTACAACGCGCCCGTCGGCGCACCGTCCGGGCCGCGCAAATCAGGCATCGCATGATAGGCCCGATACAGATAACTCGAACCGTCGACCAATAGCAGGGTCTTACCTTCCAGTGCGGTTCCCGGCCCAAGCTTTGCATCGGCTCCCGGTTTGGCTTGCAGGTCGGTATTGAGCCCAGCTTCCAGATCTCGTTCTTCAGGCATTATGACTAAGAGAAAAGTGATTCCGAGTCTGCGTTCGCTCGCAGATCAAGAGCGCGCAACAGCCAAGAAGGCGCGCGCATCGTGGCAGATGTTCACGATTATGGCAGAGTTTATCGAGGCGACCGAGTACCTGTCGGAGATCCGGCCGGCGGTCAGTATTTACGGTTCGGCGCGCCTGAAACCGAACTCGCCTTACTACAAACTCGCGACGCAAATTGCACGCAAATTGTCCGATGCGGGCTTCGCGGTGATCTCCGGCGGCGGCCCCGGCATCATGGAAGCGGCAAACAAAGGTGCGCATGCGGGCAAGGCGCCGTCGGTCGGTCTCAACATCGAATTGCCGCACGAACAGTCGGGCAACCAGTGGCAGGACATCTCGCTGCGCTTCAGGCATTTCTTCACGCGCAAGGTCACGTTCGTGAAGAATTCCGATGCGGTGATCGTCATGCCGGGCGGCTTCGGCACGCTCGACGAACTGGCCGAAGTGCTCACGCTCATCCAGACGAAGAAGTCGCGTCACGTGCCGATCATCCTGGTCGGCGCCGAGTTCTGGAAAGGGCTGCTCGGCTGGTTCCAGGATGCACTCGTGCCGATGGGCCTGATCAATCCGGAAGACCTGAACCTCATGCAGGTGATCGACGATCCGGACCAGGTGCTTGAGGCCGTGCTGGCGTTCTATGAAGAGCGCGAAGAGGCCGAGGTGCATCCGGCGAAGTCGGACGAAGACCGGATGTTCTACCTGTAACACTGCAACGTGACGGGCGCCGCGCGCGTTAGCGCGCGTGCGTCTCTTTCGACTGCGCTTCGAGCCAGCGGCAGAACTGCGTGACGAGCGGCGCGTCGGCCACTTCACGCCGCGCCACCCACCAATAGCCGCGCAACGCGACGCGCGGCCCTTCCAGCGGCATCACGAGACGCCCGGACGCGAGCTCGTCGTCGATGATGGGCAGCGGCCCGAGCGCGACGCCTAAACCATCGACGGCCGCCTGCAGCGCCAGATAGAAGTGGTCGAACGACTGCTTCTTGCGGCACTTCGTTTTCACGCCCGCGGTGGCAAGCCACTGCCGCCAAGCGTCGGGCCGCGTATCGGAATGCAGCAGCACGTGGCGCGAGAGATCGTCGGCCACGCGAATTGGCGAGCGCTTGAGCAGCGCCGGGCTGCAGACCGGCACTTCGCTTTCGTCGAGAAAATGACCGCTCACGCAGTTCGGCCAATGCGCGGGGCCACGCCGCACGGCAACGTCGAAGCCGTCGATCGATTCGACCGGCGCATTCGACGTGGCAAGGCGCAGTTCGACATTTGGCGCGATACGCTGGAACTGGCTCAAACGCGGCAGCAGCCATTTCATCGCGAAGGTCGGCAATGCGTTGACGCGTAGCACATGCACGACGCCGGTGTCGCGTAACTGGTCGGTGGCGGACGCGATCGCGTCGAACGCGGTCCGCACCTGTGCGAGATAACGGCGGCCGCTATCGGTGAGCCGCACGCGTTTGCCGATGCGATCGAACACCTGCACGCCGACCCATGATTCGAGCGCCGCGACCTGACGGCTGATTGCACCATGCGTCACATGCAACTCGTCTGCGGCGGCGCTGAAACTTTCGTGGCGGGCCGCCGCTTCGAACGCGCGCAGCGCGGGAAACGGTGGGAGCTTGCGGTTCATGCCGGAGATTATGCTTGTGAGTTTAAGTCACAAGCAAGCGCCGTAAAAATCGTTTGGTATTGCTCGCGAACAGCGCTAACCTCCGTAGCCTGTACCAAGGGGCGACTGCGATGAATCAACACTCCTCTTCTTCCGCGCCGGGGGCGTCGGGAGCACCTTCGGCAGCGGCGCCGTCGGCCTCGACCACCGGCGCGTTGCCGGCAAGCGACGTCGCCGCGAACTCCGTGCCCGCCGTCGCCGATCTGTTCAAGGGCTTCCTCGGCCTCGGGCTCACCTCGTTTGGCGGCGCGCTGCCGCTGGTGCGGCGCACTGTTGTCGAACGGCACCGCTGGCTGTCGGGCGCGGAGTTTACTGATCTGTTAGGGCTGTGTCAGTTTCTGCCCGGCGGCAACGTCATCAACCTGTCGGTTGCGATCGGCATGCGCTTTCACGGTTGGCGCGGCGCGCTGGCGGCGCTGCTTGGCTTTATCGGCGGGCCGTCGCTGGTTGTGATCGCGCTTGGTGTGCTCTACGAGCACACGCAAAACGATCCGCACGTGCAGCACCTGTTCGCCGGTCTCGCGGCCGCCGCCTCGGGCCTGCTGATTGCGATGGCGGCGAAAATCCTGATGCCGCTGCGACGCAACCCGCTCGCCGCGGGCATCGCGGCACTCGGCTTCGTTGCGATTGCGGTCCTGCGCTTTCCGTTGCTGCCGACCATGCTCGTGCTCACGCCGATGAGCATCGCGCTTGCCGCGCGCGCGGCAGCGAAGTCCGCGAACGGAGCCGGACGATGATCGCCACGCTGATCGCACTCGCGCTGATCTTCAGCCAGCTCTCGCTGCTCGCGTTCGGCGGCGGCAATACGATCCTGCCGGAGATGCAGCGTCAGGTGGTCGACGTCCATCACTGGATGCCGGCCAGCGAATTCAGCGCGCTCTTCGCGCTCGCGCAGGCGGCGCCGGGGCCGAACATGATGGTGGTCACACTGGTCGGCTGGCACGTGGCGGGCTGGGCCGGCATGCTCGTCACGTCGATCGCGAAGTTCGGCCCGTCGTCGCTCGTCACGGCGCTGGCATTGCATGCGTGGGAACGCTTCAAGGACCGTCCGTGGCGCAGCATCGCGCAGAAGGGGCTTGTGCCGGTTACCGCGGGACTGGTCGCGGCGAGCGCGGTGCTGATTGCGCGCGCGTCGGATACGACATGGCTTGCGTGGAACATTACGGGGGTTTGCGCGGCGCTTGCTTTTACGACGCGCATTCACCCGTTGTGGCTGCTCGCGGCGGGGAGTGTGATCGGGTTGGTGGGACTGGGTTTTCTACCTCACTGAAACGCCACTTCCGCAAAGCTCCGCAACTTCCGGCTATGCAGCCGATGCAACCCATCGGCCCGCAACAGCTCCATCGCCGCCACCCCGATCTGCAAATGCTGATCGACCTGCGCGCGATAAAACTGATCGGCCATCCCGGGCAGCTTCAGTTCGCCATGCAGCGGCTTGTCCGACACGCACAGCAACGTACCGTACGGCACGCGAAAGCGGAATCCGTTGGCCGCGATCGTCGCGCTTTCCATATCGAGCGCAATCGCGCGGCTTTGCGATAGCCGCTGCACGGGCTCGCGGTGATCGCGCAATTCCCAGTTGCGGTTATCGACGCTCGCCACCGTCCCCGTGCGCATCACGCGCTTCAACTCCGCGCCATCGAGCCGCGTAACCTGCGCGACCGCGCGCTCGAGCGCGACCTGCACTTCGGCGAGCGCCGGAATCGGCACCCACAGCGGCAAGTCATCATCGAGCACATGATCTTCGCGCACATAGCCGTGCGCCAGCACATAGTCGCCAAGACGCTGCGTATTACGCAGCCCCGCGCAGTGGCCGAGCATGACCCACGCATGTGGACGCAGCACCGCGATATGGTCGGTGATCGTCTTCGCATTCGACGGCCCGACGCCGATATTGACCATCGTGATGCCGCCGCCGTCCGCGCGCTTCAGGTGATACGCGGGCATCTGCGGCAGCCGCGGCGGCGGCGTGCCGTCGCCCTCCTGCTCGCCGAGATTCGCGTTGTACGTGATCACGTCGCCGGGTTCGACGAACGACGTGTACTCGCCGCGATACGCGCGCAATTCCGCATCGTCGGTATGCGCCATCATCGTGCGGCCGAGCTTCACGAATTCGTCGATGTAAAACTGATAGTTCGTGTACAGCACGTAGTTCTGGAAGTGCGTCGGAGACGTCGCCGTGTAGTGCCGCAGCCGATGCAGCGAGAAATCGACGCGCGCCGCGGTGAAGAGCGCAAGCGGATGCGGTTCGCCCGGCAGCGGTTCGTATGTACCGTTGACGATCCGGTCGTCGAGCAGCGCGAGGTCCGGCGTGTCGAACACGTCGCGCATCATGAAGAGGCGGTCGCGGTCGAGGTCGCCCTCGAGATGAATGCCCTCGGCAAACGCAAAATGAATCGGAATGGCCTGGTCCGACACGCCGACTTCGATCGCGACATGATGGTTCTTCGCCAGCAGCCGCAACTGTTCGCGATAGTAATTGCCGAACAGGTCGGGCCGTGTCACGGTAGTTTCAAAGACGCCCGGGCCCGCGACAAATCCATACGAACGGCGCGAGTCGATGTGCGTGTTGACTTCGGTACGCACGCGCACGAACGGGTAGCATGCGCGCACGCGGCGCTCGAACGCTTCGTTGCGCCGATAGCGCGCGAAAGCATCGCGCAGAAACGACGTGTTCGCTTCATAGATCGCGGAAAGACGCGTGACAGCCGCGGTGGCATCGTCGAACGCCTCGGTCTTATACGCGCTGGCCGGCATCTCCACCAGGCGCTGATTGGTCTCGTAGTTCATTTCACGTGCCTCGGATGATGGCTCACATTACCACGGAACCCGCGCCGGCTGACCGGCCGCCATGCCGCCAATGCGGGCGCGCCAACGCGCCGCGCACAATCGTCGAAAGCGGCGCAAAATAAGGCGTGGGCGGCCGTCGGCCGAACCGGATTTGCTAGAATCGCGTCACCCTTTCGGAGAATCATCATGAAGCCGCTCCTTCCCGCTGCCGTCGCACTGGCCTTCGCCGTGTCCGGGGGCGCGCTCGCGCAGACCGCTGCCGACCAGCAGCCGCCCGCGCAGCAGCAGGCCACCGCCCCGATGTCCGCGAACGAGAAGGCCGGCCTGCCGGACCTGGCCGCGATCAACCGTCCGGCGGCGGAAGTCAGTTCGAAGGTGGACATCAACGTGCCGCGCACGCCGAGCTTCTATGAACGCAGCGGCAACGGCACCGAGATTACCGAATACCGCGACCGCGGCAAGCCGGTCGAAATCGACGTGCGTTCGAACTTCGGCACGCGCTACCAGATGAGCGCGCCGATCGACACGTCGCCGCAAGTGCACGACAGCTCGCACCCGACCACGCGCCTGCCGTCCTTCAACATAAAGTACTGAACGAGCAATGCACGCGTGCGGGCGAGGCTCGCGGGCCGGACGAACCGGACCCGGCCTCGCGAGCACCGCACACGATTCGCGTCACCCCGCACCTGTACGCTAGAACCCGGCTCGTAACCTTCAATTACCCCACTGGCGGCCCAACCACGCCAGCCCACCAACCCGACCGATGTTTTCCGCATGGCCGTCTTCACTGCTGTTACCGAAGCCCAACTCGCGCAATGGCTGCGCCACTATGACCTCGGCGACGTCGTCGAATTTCGCGGCATCACGTCCGGCATCGAAAACAGCAACTTCTTTCTGACCACCTCGCGTGGCGAATTCGTCCTCACGATCTTCGAGAAGCTGACGGATCGCCAGTTGCCGTTCTATCTCGACCTGATGCGGCATCTCGCCGCGCATCGCGTGCCGGTGCCGGACCCGGTGCCGCGCGACGACGGCGCGCTGTTCGGCATGCTGCACGGCAAGCCCGCGGCCATCGTCACGAAGCTCGAAGGCGCGCCCGAACTGGCGCCCGGCGTCGAGCATTGCGTCGAGGTCGGGCAGATGCTCGCGCGCATGCACCTCGCGGGCCGCGACTTCGCGCATCACCAGCCGAATCTGCGCGGCCTCGCCTGGTGGGAAGAGACGGTGCCGGCCCTGCTGCCCTTCGTCGACGATGCGCAGCGCGCGCTGCTGACCGGCGAACTCGCGCATCAGCACGCGTTCTTCGCATCGGCCGACTATGCGGCGATGCCCGGCGGCCCATGCCACTGCGACCTCTTTCGCGACAACGCGCTGTTCGCGCACGCGGCGCCCGGCACCGGGCACGAGGTGCGCCTCGGCGGCTTCTTCGATTTCTACTTCGCGGGCTGCGATAAGTGGCTCTTCGACGTCGCAGTCACCGTCAACGACTGGTGCGTCGATCTGCCGACCGGGCGTCTCGACGACGCGCGTGTCGAGGCATTGCTGCGTGCGTATCAGACAGTCCGTCCGTTCTCGCACGAGGAAAATCGCCACTGGGGCGATATGCTGCGTGCGGGCGCGTACCGTTTCTGGGTCTCGCGCCTGTATGATTTCCATATGCCGCGCGCGGCCGAGCTGCTCAAACCGCACGATCCCGGTCATTTCGAGCGCATTCTTCGCGAACGCCTGAAAGGCGTCGCACTCCCTGGCATTCACACCTCATGCAACTGATCGAAGTTCCCGCGAAGACCGGCTATGTATGGTTCCGGCAGGGCATCTGGCTGTTCCGCAAGAACCCGCTCGCGTTCCTGACGCTGTTCTTCGCGTACCTGCTCGCGATGACGCTGATCTCGCTGATCCCGATCATCGGCGGCGTATTGCCGCTCGTGCTGATTCCGGGCATCGCGGTCGGCTTCATGGCCGCCTGCCGCGATACGATCGCCGGCAAGCCAGTGTTCCCGACGATCCTCGTCGATGGCTTCCGCTCGTATGGCTCGGCGGTCGCGCGGCGCCTGCTGCTGTTGGGATGCCTGTATATCGTCGCGATGGCGCTCGTGCTCGCGGGCTCGGCGCTCGCGGACGGCGGCGTGCTGCTGCGGCTCATGGTGAACGGCGAAGCGATGCAGCAGGAAACGCTTGCGACCAGCAACCTGCCGTTCGCCATCCTGACCGCACTCGCCTTCTATGTGCCGGTCGCGATGCTGTTCTGGTTTTCGCCGATCCTCGCCGCGTGGCACGACGTGCCGCCGGTCAAGGCGATGTTCTTCAGCATCGTCAGCTGCTGGCGTAACCGTGGTGCGTTCGTGGTGTACGGCGCGCTGTGGTTCGCGGTCGCGATCACCGTCTCGCTCGGCCTGTCCGCGCTTCTGCAGGCGCTCGGCGCAGGCGACCTTGCGCTGATCGTGCTGATGCCGGCGTCGATCATCGTCACGACGATGCTCTATTGCTCGTTCTACGCGACTTATCGCGGCTGCTTCGGCGTTCAGGGACCCGAGCAGCCGGCGCCGCCCGTGGCTTGATACGCTTGATACGTTTGATACCTGGCAGCCCGGCTCGCCAGCGTCGCGCGATTACGGCACAATGATTAGCACGCGATCAATTCGCGCGCTCTCTTGCATTTCCTCGCCGAGACGCATCATGACCCAGCGCCCGCTTCTACCGCTTACGCTCGACACCCAACTCTGCTTCGCGCTGTATTCGGCGTCGCTTGCGATGACGAAAGCCTATAAGCCGCTGCTCGACAGGCTCGGCCTCACCTATCCGCAATATCTCGCGATGCTCGTCCTGTGGGAAGGCGACGACGTGACGGTCAAAGATATCGCTGCGCGCCTCAATCTCGATTCCGCGACGATCACGCCGTTGCTCAAGCGCCTCGAAGCGCAAGGTTACGTCGAGCGGATGCGCGGCACCGACGACGAGCGGCTGGTGTTTATCCGCCTGACAAAAGCCGGCACGTCGCTCAAGCGCGCGGCACGCGAAGTGCCCACTGAGATCTTCCGCGCCACGGGCCAGGCGCACGCATTCCTGTTTCGTTTGCGCGACGACCTCGCGCAGTTGCGCGGCACGCTCAACGACCATCTCGAACGCGAGTAGCCGTTTTCTCGACGGTGGTCGAATAAACGCCAGCCGCGCGCAGCACGGGCAGGCGCCGATCTTGCGTGAGTTCCAGACGAAGATAATCCCGCGTGCGGTGCAATGAAGCCCAGCGCCCTTGCCTTCGCCCGCCCCAACCTCTATCGCCCGATCCCGATGACCGAACCGCGGCAACTCGATGCTTCCTTCGACCACGGCCTTGTCTGGTTTCGCCGCGACCTGCGCACCGGCGACAACGCCGCGCTCTACTACGCGCTCAAGCATTGCCGGCAGGTCTGGTGCGTTTTTGTTTTCGACACGACGATCCTGCAACCGCTGATCGATCGCGCCCGCGAAGAGAATCCGACGCAAAAACCACGGGACCGGCGCATCGATTTCATCGTCGCAAGCGTCGCCGAGCTCGACCGGTCGCTGCGCGACGGCCACGGCGGGCTGATCGTCTCGCATGGCGATCCGCGCGACGTCATCCCCGCACTTGCGGATCGTCTGAAGATCGACGCCGTTTTCACGAATCACGATTACGAGCCGTCGGCGACCGAGCGCGACGAAGCGGTCGCCGACCGCCTGCGCAAGGCGCAGCGCGAACTGATCACGTTCAAGGGCCAGGCGATATTCGAGCGGGACGAGGTGCTGAACGGCCAGCGCAAGCCATTCACGGTCTTCACGCCGTATCGCAACGCATGGCTCAGGAAGCTGACGCCGTTCGACCTCGAGCCGTATCCGGTCGAGCGCTACGCAAAGAGCCTTGCGAAGCCGCCGGCGGACCTGAACGGCGGCATGCCGTCGCTTGAACAGTTGGGCTTCGAGCGCAGCAATCTCGCCGATCTGAGGCTGCCGCCGGGCATGAGCGGCGCACAGCAGCTACTGGAAGACTTCCTGACGCGCATCGACAGCTACGCGGACCGGCGCAATTTTCCGGCCGCCGCGGGGCCGAGCTATCTGTCCGTGCATCAGCGCTTCGGCACGGTATCGATTCGCACGCTGGTGCGGCTCGCCCACGACCTGTCGCTGCAGCCCGACGGAGCGGGCGCGGCCGCGTGGCTGACCGAGCTGATCTGGCGTGACTTCTATTTCATGATTCTCGCGCATCACCCGCAGGTGGCGAGCGGCGCGCCGTTCAAGCCCGAGTTCGACACGCTGCGCTGGGAGCGCGGCCACGATGCCGACGCCGCCTTCGCCGCGTGGCGCGAAGCGCGTACCGGCTACCCGCTCGTCGACGCGGCGATGCTGCAGATCAATACGACCGGCTACATGCACAACCGTCTGCGCATGGTGACGGCGAGCTTTCTCGTGAAGGATCTGGGCCTCGACTGGCATCTCGGCGAGCAGTACTTCGCCGATCGGCTGAACGACTTCGACTTCTCGGCGAACAACGGCAACTGGCAATGGGCGGCATCGACCGGATGCGACGCGCAACCGTGGTTCCGCATCTTCAATCCGGTCACGCAGTCGGAGCAGTTCGACCCGCAGGGACGCTTTATCAAGCGTTATTTGCCGCAACTGGAGCAAGTGCCGCCGAAATGGATACACGCCCCCTGGCTGGCGAGCGCGGAACAGCTCGCGGAATGGGGCGTCGTGCTCGGGGAAAACTATCCGCGGCCGATTGTCGATCATGCGCAAGCGCGGCAGCTGACGCTCGAGCGCTTTGGCAGAGTGCGGCCCGACAAACGCTAAGCAGGGCGCTGCGCGGAACGCTGAGGGATGTGACGAAATGCGGGCAGCACCGGGCAACACCGGGCGGAAACGAAAGCGGAAGCGGGGGCGGCGACGCGCCCCGGCAAGATCAAGCCGGCCGTTCAGCCGGCCACCGCACACCCACGCTCAAACCACGCTTATTGCTGGCTCATCCACGCCGGTTGACGGCGCTGCGCTTCGCGGTCGAGCTTGCGCATACGGAATTCGAGATCGTACAGGTCGGTTGCTTCCGACAGATAAGCGTCCTGGCGCTCTTTTGCGACTTCGTCGGCGGATTTCGTCAGGAACAGGAAAAGGCGGCTCAGTAGATACATGGTTCAACCCCTAGCAGGTGAGGAATTAAGGGATAACCCTTAGTTGCTGCTCCGCATTATAGGGAAAACCCTGAGGCAACACCAGCTTTTCTTTAAGGCGAACTGTAGTGGCCGCCATTGGCGGGGCGCGGCCTTTCGTTGGCGACTTCCGCCGCGACGCTGCGGCGCTGATACCGGAAAAATTCCCATATCAGGCCGCTCGCATCGGGCCCCTTCGACGAATGGAACGGCACCGCGTCGTCGCCGCCGCTCCACGCATGGCCAAGCCCCTGCACACGGCACAGGCGCACGACGCGCCGCCCGCCGCGCACGTAGTCGCGCGTCACCACGGTCGCTTTGCGGTCCTCTTTCGTGTCGCCGGCCTTGCGGGCGCCGCTTGCGTCGATCAGGCCGTTGAGCCGCAGAAACTGCGTGGCCAGCTGATCGGCGTTGACCGGCGCGACCACAGGGTCGCCCTCGCCTTGCATGATGATCGCGGGCATGCCCGGATGCGCATCGACGTCGGCTGCGCGGTCGACAAGCGTGACCGGGTCCTGGCGCGTGCCGCGCCGCATCACGTCCATGGCCGTGATACCCGAATGCGCTTCGCCGAACGCCGGGCCCGAATGCAGCGCAACGGCCGCGAACCGCTCCGGATAACGCATCGCGAGCAGCGACGCGAGGCCGGCGCCGGCCGACAGGCCCGCCACATACACGCGCTCCGGGTCGAAGCCATGTTCGGCGACCAGCGCGTCGACGAGCGACACGACGGCACGCGCCTCCGCACCGCCGGCGCTCTCCGAATCGTCATACCAATGCCAGCAGCGATGCGCGTGCGCATGTTTCGACTGCTCCGGATAGACGACCGCAAAGCCGAAGCGGTCGGCGAGCAGATTCATCCGCGTGCCTTCGGCGAATTCGTCGACGGTCTGCTTGCAGCCATGCAGCATCACCACGAGCGGCGCGCCGCGGTGCGGCTTGCCGGCAGGCAGATAGAGGCCGTATTGCAAGTGATTCACGAGCCGGCCCGGCGCAGCCGGGGCCGAGTGGAACGAGCGCGTCCACGTGCCGCTCGCCCACGCCGCCGCACGCGGCCGCACACGCGATTCACGCTTGCCCGGGTGCTGCGCGTCGCGCGCCGTCGTCTTGCGCACTTTGACCGGGGGCCGCGTCGAGGCGGGCCGCACGGGTCGCGTCGAGGTCCGCTTCAACGTCGCGTGCGCTTGCTCTTTCTGGATGGCGATCAACCGTTTCAGGCCGCCGAGCCATATTTTTGTCAGACTTTTTGCCATGCATACCTCGCAAAAAGGATCGGTTCTGCCTGCAGATGAGGGCTCTTGTGCGATGCACAATAACATCAATCCTGCTGCGATGCTGTCGACCCAATCGGCGTCTGATCCGTTAACAAGCGTGAAATCAGGTGTGAAATCAGGCGTGAAACCGGTCGAACAATCCGGGCACGCGCGCCATGGGCTCCGTAACCGGCCGCGTGCCGCACATACCGCGCGATTTCGCGTTTTTATACTTATAAAATACGCGCGCTGCGGGCGGTCCTACCCGAACATTTTCCGGTGGAACGCCGCAGCCGGCTTCCGTTCAGGTCTTATTCATCCGACGTTTGTTGCTTTTTCACCATGCCCGATCTGCCCCTCCATTTCTGGTACGTGACCAGTAGCTGCGGCGGCGCCAGCGTGACGCTGCCGCTGACGGTGGCGATCGCACTCTGGCTCGCGGTGGGGTATTCGTCGCGGCTCGCGCTCGGCTGGATTGCGCTGATTGCCGGCGCCGTGTCGGTCGTGCTCGTGACGAAGCTCGCGTTCGTCGGCTGGGGCATCGGCGTGCGCGATTGGGATTTCACCGGCGTGAGCGGCCACGCGATGATGTCGACGGCAATCTATCCGGTCGCATTTTTCCTGATCCTGCTGCCGGCGCGACCGGCCATCCGCGTCGCCGGCATCGTGGCGGGGTTCTGCGTCGGCATCGCGATCAGCTTCTCACGCATCGTCGTCGAAGCGCATTCGCCGTCGGAAGCGGCGGTCGGCTGCGTGATGGGCGCGGTCGTCGCGCTCCTCTTTATCCGCCTCGCATGGCACACGACGCAAAGCCGCAACCCGCTGTCCATCCTGCCGGTCATGATGAGCCTCGTGGTGCTCGTCGCCGCGTTCCACAACATCCATATCCCGACGCACCGCTGGGTCGAGCATGTCGCGCTGCAGATGTCGGGGCATACGCGGCCGTTCGTCCGCGCGCGCTGGAAGGCCGCGCACAACCACAGCCGCATGATCGGCGCGCCGCTATCGCGCGCGCACGATTGCCTCGCGCCGCCGCAGATGCAGTCAGTCTGAATTGCCTGTCCGATGTCGAAACTGGCGGCCCCAAACGCCGATCGTTATAACCTCGGGTATATTACGATAGCACTTCATTTCGCTTTCTTTCCCGCTGACCGATATCCCGACACCTGCCCATGAGACCGCTCGCTCGCCCGCTTTCCGGCCCGCTTTCCCGCCCGCTTTTCAGCCTCTTCGCGCACGCGCTCGCCGCAACCGCCGTTGTTCTTACGTTCAGCGCGCCGGCTCGCGCCGACGATCTGGTCGTGTCCGCCGCCGCCAGTCTGACGAATGCGTTCAAGGCAGTCGGCGACGCCTTCGAGCAGCAGCATCCGGGCAAAAAGCTGCTGTTCAATTTCGGCGCGTCCGACGTGCTGATGCAGCAGATCGCGAACGGCGCGCCGGCCGACGTGTTCGCTTCCGCGGACCAGAAGGCGATGGACAAGGCCGCTGCCGAAAGGGTAATCGTGCCCGCCACGCGCAAGGATTTCGCGGCCAACTCGCTCGTGCTGATCGTGCCGAGCGACAGCCGTTTCGCGCCGGCATCGCTCAACGAACTGGCGGCGGCGAGCGTGAAGCGCGTCGCGTACGGCGATCCGGCTTCCGTGCCGGTCGGCCGCTACACGGAAGGCGCGCTGAAATCGGCCGGCGTATGGGACGCAGTCAGCGCGAAAGGGGTGCTCGCAACCAATGTGCGGCAAAGTCTCGACTATGTGTCGCGCGGCGAAGTCGATGCGGGCTTCGTGTTCGGCACCGATGCTGCGATCATGCCGGAAAAGGTGAAAGTCGCATTGACGGTGCCGACGCAATCGCCGATCACCTATCCGATCGCGCAGGTCGAAGGCAGCCGTCATGCGGCGGACGCGCAGGCGTTTATCGCATTCGTGCTGTCGCCGGCGGGGCAAGCGGTGCTGGCGAAGTACGGATTCAAGCCGGCGCCCGCGCGTTGAAACCCGCGCTCGCGCGCCTCGCGCTTCACGCACCACCTCACACTGAACCTCGAACGCTTACCGGATCGTCCCGATAGTCATGGAACATGCGTGGATCCCGTTGCTGCTGTCGCTGAAAGTAGCCGGCTGGGCAACGGCACTCAACTTTGTAGTCGGCGTCGCGGCGGGTCTCGGCCTGTCGCGCTGGCGCTCGGGCGCGCGCGACGTGGTCGATTCGCTGCTGACGCTGCCGCTCGTGATGCCGCCCACCGTGCTCGGCTACTACCTGCTCGTGCTGCTCGGCCGCCGCGGCGTAGTGGGCGCATGGCTCGACCGGCTCGGCATTCAGCTCGTGTTCACGTGGCAAGGCGCGGTGATCGCGTCGATGATCGTCGCGTTTCCGCTGGTGCTGAAGTCGGCGCGCGCGGCATTCGAATCGGTCGATCCGCAACTCGAACGCGCCGCGCGCACGCTCGGCGTCAACGAGACCGCGATCTTCTTTCGCGTCACCTTGCCGCTTGCGATGCGCGGCATTCTGGCGGGCACGCTGCTCGCCTTCGCACGCGCGCTCGGCGAGTTCGGCGCGACGCTGATGATCGCCGGCAATCTGCCCGGGCGCACGCAGACGCTATCGGTTGCCGTCTACGCCGCGGTCCAGGCCGGCGACGATCACACCGCGAACATCCTTGTGCTGGTGACGTCGGTCACCTGTGTGGCGATTCTGCTGCTCGCCGGCCGCCTCGTGCCGCAACACTCGTTGATGACATCGCGCTGAACCCTACCCCGCCATGCCGCTCACCGTCGACATCCGCAAAACCCTGACCAGCGCCGAGCGCCGCTTCACGCTCGATGTGTCGTTCACGACGACGTCGCAGCGGGTCGTGCTGTTCGGGCCGTCCGGCGCGGGCAAGAGCCTGACGCTGCAGGCGATCGCAGGCCTGCTGCGCCCCGACGAAGGCACGATCGCGCTGAACGGCGACACGCTGTTCGACAGCGCGCGCGGCATCGACCAGACGCCGCAGACGCGTAAGCTCGCGTATCTGTTTCAGGACTACGCGCTGTTTCCGCATCTGAACGTGCGGCAGAACATTGCGTTCGGGCTGCACGGCGGCTGGATCAATCCGCGCCGGCGCGTCGCGCACGCGGAGCTCGACCACTGGCTCGACGCGCTCGATCTGAAGAGCGTCGCGGGCAATCATCCGGCGCAATTGTCGGGCGGGCAGAAGCAGCGTGTCGCGCTGGCCCGCGCGCTCGTTGCGAGGCCGCGGCTGCTGCTGCTCGACGAACCGTTTTCCGCGCTCGACGGCGCGCTGCGCGAGCGGATGCGCCGCGAGCTATCGGACTTGCAGACGCGTCTCGACATCCCGACGCTGCTGATCACGCACGACCCCGACGATGTCGCGTTTTTCGGCGATCAGGTCGTGCAGATTTACGATGGCGGCGTGCGCAAGGCACCGCAGCCGTTTCCCGGTTATGCGCGCAGCGCGACGTCGTAACGCGTCAGCCGTCGGCCGCACGCCCGCTTGACGCGCCACGGCCCTACTCCGTCACACCGAGAATCACGCTCGACGCCTTGAACGCCGCCACCACCGGCTGCCCTTCGGCGAGCCCAAGCTTGTCGACGCTTTCATTTGTGATCACCGCGGTCACCACCGTCGTCGCATCGAGCGCCACCGATACTTCCGCACTCACCGCGCCGCGCGTCACCGCGGAAACGGTGCCGCGCAACTGATTGCGAGCGGACAGACGCATCGGCATGTCGGCATCGTCGGCCAGCAGAATCACCCACGACGCCTTGACGAGCGCAAACGCGGCAGCGCCTTCTTCAAGTCCAAGCGTCTCGGTGCTTTCATGCGTCAACACGGAAACGATGGTTTGCCCGCCCGGCAGCGCAAGCGACACCTCGTCGTTCACCGTGCCGCGGTGGATCGACGCGATCTTGCCGAACAGCTGATTGCGCGCGCTCGTCTTCATGCCGATGCGGCCGATCAGCGCCCAGTCGCCGGCGAAGCCTTCGATTGCCGCGCCCGCGCGCTCGAGAAACTTCCGATGCTCGCTCTCGACCGCGCGAAACGTATCGATGAGGCTCAATGCGCGCGCCGTCAGCGTCGTGCCGCCGCCGCCCTTGCCCCCGGTCGATCGTTCGACGAGCGGTTCGCCCGCGAGGTTGTTCATCGTGTCGATGGCATCCCAGGCGGCCTTATAGCTCATGCCGACGGCCTTCGCCGCGCCCGTGATCGAGCCGGTGGCGTGAATCGCGGCGAGCAGTGCAATACGCGACGCGCCGCCGAGCGTCTGTTCGCCCGACTTGAACCACACCGAACCGGCAAGCTCGAGCGGTCCGCGCTGCTCCGGTTCGTCTCCCTCTACGCGATCTGTCATGGTTGTATGTGCAACGAATTGTATGGTGGGCGCGACGCATTATAGCGACGGCGTCTGAGGCTCAGCCGCCGCTTGCGATTTTCGGCTTGCCCAAGTCGGCGAGCAGACGCTCGCCCTCCTTCGCCGTATGGCGCTTGAGCGCTTCGCACCAGCCTCGCGCGAAGCCGAGCTGATACGGCGGCACGCCCAGTTCCTCGAGAAAATGCAGCGCGACCACCGCGTCGTTGCCGTCGCCGAGCACGCTCTGCATACGCGATAAGGTCTTCGAGACGTCGCGGCGCGTCTTGTGCGAAACGATCGACTCGAAGAACTCGATCGTATAGCGCAGCCGTTTCGCCTGAATGCGCACCTTGTGGCGTGTCGCGGCATCGAGCGCGGTCAGCTTCGTCTCGCGCGTCACGCGCTTGTAGTGCTTTTCGATGCGCTTTTTCACGTACTTGCGCAGCGACCGGCCGCGTGCCTTTTCAGGCGTGCCGCGCAACGACAGATCGCTGATCCATTCGAGCCAGGCAAGCGCGAGTTCCGCATAAACGGGCGAGCGCATCGCCTCTTGAACCTGCTTGCGCGCGTCCATGCGCCGTTGCTCGGCCGCTTCGCGCGTCGCGTCCCAGGCAGCGGCATCGACATCGGCCTTGCCCAGTTCGGGCAGCGTCGAGTCGGTGAAGACGTCCCAGTCGCGCGCTTCGCCCAGCAGATCGCTGAGCCATTTGAAACGCGGCTCGACGCGTGTGGTCCACCTGCCGTCGATCCACGCGGGAAACATTTTCGCCGCGGTTTTGAGCCGGCGCTGCGCAACGCGCATCTGGTGAATGAACTCGACGTCCGGCGCATCGCGCACGGCCGCTTCATTGCCGAACCACTGGTCCGCGATATTGCGTTGGATCGCGAGCAGCGCCCGATGCGGCGTGCGTGCGCCATCGAGATCGATCGCGCTGGCGCGCGCCGGCGCGTCGTCGCGCGCGATGTCCACACGGCCCACGCGGTCGAATGCATCGGCAAGCACCGGGAATGCGGGCAATGCAGCGGCGAGTTCGTTCGCGACCGAAAAGAGCGCGGCCAACGCGGCTGCGGGCGTTTGCGCGGGCGTTTGCGCCATACGCACAGGTGAAGCGGCTTCGCTCGCCGCTTCGGGTTCCAGCACGGACGTCGCGGTGTGCGCCGAATCGGCCCGATCGGCGGGCGCTGCGTCGTCCGTCGCGCCGTCGGCGTCAGCATCCTGCGATGCATCTGCAGCCGCTTGGGCGGCCCGAGTCGGTACGTCGTCCTCGTCGTCGGGCCAATGCGTCGTGATGCGCAGTTCGCGCAGGGCAAGCGAGGGATCGGTCTCTGCGCGGATGCAGTGCACGACATCGAATGCGATGTCGACGGTCGCGCCGTGCGCCGTGTCGCGCCGCCATGGCGTATGCCGCTCGTGCTCGAGCGTCGCGATGGTCGCCAGTTCGCCCGCGCGGCCGAGCGCATGCGCGAGTTCGCGAGGCGCATCGCTCCATGCGTCGTCGAGCGGCGCATCGCGCGCCAGCGCGACATCGCAGACGACATGACAAATCGCGACGCCCGGCGCATGCCATTCCCGATGCGTGGCAATCGCGCGCCTGCCGTCTTCCGTTACTTCGGTCACGACGCGCCAGCCGGCGACAGCCAGCGCGCCATCGCTATCGAAGCCATATAGCGTGCGCGGCGTCACGGCATCGGCCGGCTCACCGTCAGCAAGACGCTGGAAGCCCGGCAACGCATCGACCGTTTCGGTCAGCGCGGCATCGATTCGCCCCGGCGACTGCCCTTGTTGTTCGAGCCACGCGAGAACCGTCGGCTCCGGCAGATTCAGCACGATTTCCAGCACACGAACCATGGACACTCCAAGCGTGGCGAATGGTGAAGGCGCCTACAAACAACGCGAAAAGCGAAGCTTTGCACGGTCACCCACAGTGCATGACCGATGGTACACGCGCCGCAGCGCGACCGTCACGCCGCGCTGCACGCCTCCACTCTGACAAACAGCCTAACGTGGTCATAGAATGAATCCGGCCTCGCGCGCAAGCGCACTTGAGCTACGTCAAATGCGCCGCACGGGTCCCATTCCACTTCGGAGGAGACGACACTCATGCATATCGATCTTTCCGGCAAGACCGCGGCAATCAGCGGGTCGACCGCGGGCATCGGCCTTGCGATCGCAACCGGCATTGCAGCGTCCGGCGCCGACACCATCATCAACGGCCGCAATCAGCGTGCCGTCGACGAAGCCATCGCGACGATCCGAGCAAGCGCACCCGGCGCCACGGTGCGCGGCATCGCCGCGGACCTCGGCACGCGCGCGGGCTGCGATGCATTCCTGAAGGACGTACCGGACACGGACATTGTGATCAACAATCTCGGCATATATGGCCCAAGCGATATCTTCGCGACGAGCGACGACGAGTGGGAGCGCTACTTCCAGATCAACGTGATGTCCGGCGTGCGTCTTACGCGCGCCTATCTGAAGGGCATGATGGAGCGACGCTGGGGACGCGTCGTGTTCGTTTCTTCCGAGTCGGGATTGAACATCCCTTCCGACATGCTCGCGTACGGCTTCACGAAGACAGCGCAACTGTCGATCGCGCGCGGCATTGCGAAATTCGCGGCGGCAAGCGGCGTGACCGTCAACTCGGTGTTGCCCGGCCCGACGATGACCGACGGCGTGCGCGACATGCTCAAGGACACGGCGCAGAAAGAGCGCAAGTCGATCGAACAGGCGGCCGACGAGTTTGTCGTCTCGAGCCGCGGCACGTCGATCATTCGCCGCATCACGATGCCCGAGGAAGTGGCGAATATGGTCGTGTATATCTGTTCGCCGCAGGCATCCGCCACGACCGGCGCGGCACTGCGCGTCGACGGCGGCGTCGTCGACACGATCGCCTGACGCGGTTGCGCGAACATCGCACGAAAAACGCGTGAAGACCGCGCGAGCCGCCTGAAGGCTCGCACGCTGCGGGCCGCCGCTACGCCATCACCCGTTGCGCGGGCCCGTTGCCGAACGACCAGTCCTCCTGCCGCACTTCGACGAGATTGACGAACACGTCCTCGGCCGCACGCCGGGGATCGCGGCGAGGGAATCGGCGATCGCCTTGTACAGCGCCATCTTGTGCCGCCGCATGCCGGTTGAGCGAGCGCGTCGCGGGCGCCAACCGGTCCCCATTGCCTGCACGCCTGATACGCGCGGCGCGGACCTCGTCCTCGAGGCACAGTTCGACTGCTCGCGGGCGCTCATATCATCCTTGTATAAATCCATAAATAGACTAGAATGAATTGAGAGTTCATTTGAGGACTCATCTCAGGAATCCGGTTATGTCTTCAGCCGCTCACATTTCCGGCGCCGCGCGACCGTCGCGGCGCAACCAGACTGAACCGACGCTTGCCGGCATGTCGGCCGCGGGCTTGCGCGCGTTCTTCAATATCGCCCGCGACTGGGACTTGGGCATCGACGAACAGATCGTGCTGCTGGGCTCGCCGGGCAGGTCGACGTTCTTCAAGTGGAAGGCGGAGCCGCAAACCGCGCGGCTCGGGCGCGACACGCTCGAACGGCTGTCGCTGCTGCTCGGCATCTACAAGTCGCTGCAAATTCTGCTGCCGCAACCCGCGGCCGCGGACGCGTGGATCAAGCGTCCGAACAGCGCGCCGCCGTTCGGTGGCCGCCGCGCGCTCGACCGGCTGCTGGCCGGCAACATTAGCGATCTGGTCGCCGTGCGCCAGTATCTCGACGCAATGCGAGGCGGCTGGGCGTGACGCAATCGCAATGGCAGGAACGCTGGCCCACGTCGCCGCTCGCGTGGGTGCCCGCGCATCGCGTTGTGCCGACGCGTTTTCCCGCGGTCAATCTGTTCGACCGTGTCGCGTCGCCCGATGACTTCGACGCGCTGTACGCGCTCGAAGCGATGACCAACGACCGTCTGCGCACCGAAGTCGGCGAGCTCGATCTCGTGCCGCGCGACGAGCGCCGCTTCGGTCCGGGCTGGGGGCCGATCATGGCCGCATTCACGCATCTGAACCCGCTCGGCAGCCGTTTCTCCGATGGCACATACGGCGTGTTTTATTGCGCGGCGTCGCGCGCCACCGCGATCGCGGAAACGCGCTATCACTCGGCGCTTTTTCTGGCGGCAACCGAGCAGCCGCCGCTGCGTCAGCAGATGCGGCTGTATACGGTATGGGCGGAAGGCGAGGTCATCGATTTGCGCGGCGACGCACGCGGCGGTGTGAGCGGCGCAACCCCACCGGCAGCGGGCGCGACCAGTGCGACGCGCGCAGCCGACCTGCAACACGCGTCCAATCCGGAGATCGCATTCGATGCAGCCGCCGTGCTATCGCCAACCGACTACACCGCTGGCCAGGCGCTCGGCCGTGCGGCGCGTGCAGCGGGCGCGCCGGGCATCGTGTATCCGTCGGTGCGCGACGCGAGCGGCGAATGTCTCGCCGCTTTCCGCACCACGCTGCTGCGCGATTGCCATCACGCGGCCTACCTCGAATACAACTGGAACGGCCACGAGATCGACGTGGTGTTTGAACTGAACCAGGTGGGATAGCGCACTCGCGCAATCAACACGCGCTCACGGAACCGGCGTGCGTCGCGCGCCGACGCGGCGCGCATCGTTCAAGGCAACGCGAACGCCGCCGCTCCTTCCGCGCGCGCCATCTCCACGCTGACCGACCAGCGCTGCAACGTGGTTGCTTCGACAATCGAGAGCTTGCCGCCCTGCCCGAACGCGCCCGTGTCGATAAAAAGCTGCGCACCACATTGGACCACTTCGCGCACGGGCGTATGCCCGCAGAAAGTGGTCGACAGGCCGCGCACGCGCGCGGGATCGTAATTGCCCAGTGCGAGGTCGCGTCCCCATAACATGCGCTGACGCGTCGCATTGGAAAAGTCGCCGCGATCGAGATCGGCATCGCTGCCGAAAAACTCGGCATGCAAGATATTGAAGCGTTCGCTGCCGCTGCCGATCACACGCACGAGCGGCAGCAGCCGCAGCCGCTGCGCATAATCGCGCAGCCTTTCGTCTGACAACGATTCGCCCCACTGTCCGCCGATGTCGTACCACCACTTACGCCGCAAGCGCCCTTCGGCGACGCCGCACAAGGTGTCTTCATGATTGCCGAGCACCGCGTAGAACCACGGCTTGTCGAGCAGCGCGAGCGCGGCTTCCGACTGCACCCCGCGGTCGACGAGATCGCCGACTGAAAAAAGACGATCGCGCGCGGGGTCGAACACGACCTCGTGCAGCAGATAGCGCAACGCGTCGACGCAACCATGCAGGTCGCCGATAACGAAGTCGCGGCCGACCCGATTCACCGGGTGATGTTGAACGGTAGTGACCAGAGTAGGCTCCATCTCTCGATGATAGTGCGATGACGCATCGCCTGTATGAGCGCTGTCGATCGTTCGAGGAACTTTGACACTACAACGCGGCGGCGAGTTGCACGTTGACGCGCGGCTTCGTGGCAATCGCGCTCGCCAGGCGTGCCGGCGTTTCCTTAACGACTTCTTAAGCCGGTTACTGCGGCTGGCTGCGCAGTCGGGCGACCTGCTGCGCAGTGATCGACGAGTCAGGATTCCCGAATTGCTTCGTTACGTAATCGCCAAGTTCGGCAATCTGATCGTCAGTCAACTGATCGCCAAACGACGGCATCAAGATATCCGCGTTCCGTGTCTTCCGGCTGACACCATGCAGAATCACCATCACGAGATTCGTGGGATCGGCCGCCCCCACCACGCTGTTATGCATCAGTGACGGATAGGCGCCCGGCGCGCTCGCGCCGACACCAACGCCCGTCCATCGATGACAGCTCGCGCAGTTCGCGATAAATAGCCGCGCGCCGCTGACATGATTGACAGCGTTGACGTCTCTGGCTCCGCCGCCGTTGATGCCCCCCTTGGCACCACCGTCTGCCCCGCCGGTCGCGGCGCCGCGCAATGCCGTGACGTCGGCAGCCGGCGCACCATAGGTGTCACGCGCTTGCGCCTTGTTGCCGCTGATGCCGCCGCGCACAGGCGGCAGCGCGCGCAGATACACCGCGATCGAGCGCAAGTCTTCGCCGCTCAAAAACTGCGTGCTGTCCTCAACGACCTGCGCCATCGGTCCGGCTGCATTGGCGCGCCCCTGCGCAACGCCGGTCGCAAGGTAGGCAACGACTTCGGCGGCGCTCCAGTTGCCGATGCCGCCGATCCTGTCCGGCGTGATGTTGAACGCATGCCAGCCGGCCTGCACGGCGCCGGAGAAACGCTCGTCCGATGTCAGGCCTTGCATGAAGTTGCGCGGCGTGTGGCACTCGCCGCAGTGCGCGAGACCGTCGACGAGATACGCGCCGCGATTCCATTCGGCGCTCTGTTTCGGATCGGGCACGAAGCGCCCTTCGTCGAAGTTGAACAGATTCCAGAACAGCATGAGCCAGCGTTGATTGAACGGAAAGCTCAACGCATTGGCGGGCGGCGTGAAGCGAACCGGCGCGACCGTATTCAGGTAGGCGCGAATCGCCAGCACGTCGCGGTCCGCTACCTTGGTGTACGACGGATACGGAAACGCCGGATAAAGCCGCTCGCCCGCCTTGCCGATGCCTTCGTGCATCGCGCGCAGGAAGTCGGCGTCGCTCCATTGGCCGATCCCGGTGTCGCGGTCCGGCGTGATGTTCGGCGTATAGATCGTGCCAAACGGCGTCTGCATCGCGACGCCGCCCGCAAACGGCCGGCCCTTATCGGACGTGTGACACGCGCTGCAGTTGCCGGCGCGCGCGAGATACTCGCCGCGTTTCACGAGTTCCGCACCATAGGCGCCATCGGCTGCTACCGGGCCGCGCGCCACCGCTTCGGCAAGCGGCGATTCGTCGCCGCGCCGGGTATTCGCGCCGTGCACTTCGAGCCACACGATATACAGCGCGAACAACGAGAACGCGGCCGCCAGCGTCGCGATGCTCATGACGCGCTTGCGCCGGTCGAGCCGCTGGAACTGCTGTTGCCGCCGCAGCCTTTGCTCGCGCAAGGAACCGCCCTCGCCGGCCGGCCGCGCGCGAGACATCGGATTCGTCATCGTCGGAATCTCCCCGTCGGTATCGGTGTGAGGGCGCTCAGATTTCGCGCTTGAGCTTGTCGGCAAGCTTCAACGCCAGCGCGGCCACCGTCAGCGTGCAGTTGACGGAACCGGCGCTCGGCATCACGGAACTGCCGGCGACAAACAGATTCGGATGATCGTGCGCGCGACAGTCCGCATCGACAACGGAGTCGGCAGCGTTGCGGCCCATGATGGTCGTGCCCATGATGTGGTGGTTCGGTGCAAAGGTGTCGTCGAAAGCGACTTCGGTATCGCCGAAAAGCTCGGCAATGCGGGCGTACTGCGCTTGCGTATGTGTCGCGCTTTTCTTCACGTAGTCGCCAATCGAGTAGTAGATTTCCGGGCGCGCGATGCCGAGCGCGTCCTTGTGTTCCGCCGACGGCACGATCCGGTTTTGCGGATCGGGCAAGGGTTCGTGGAAGCTGTTGATCGTCACGAGCCGCGCCGCGCGGTTGCGAATCTGCCGGTCGATTTCCGCGCCGGTCAGGCCGCCGGCCAGCAGCGCCGAGGCGATCGCGAGCGTGGGCGTGGCGTTCGACACGTGCAGCTTCTTCGCGGCAGAGTCGCTGCGAAACGCGCCATCGCGGAAGTTCACGACCGACGTCATTTCCATCGGTCCGCGCCCCGGCCACAGCGATTCGTTCGCGAGAAAACTGACGCCGGTGCCCGGATGATCCATCAAATTGCGGCCGACCTGATCCGAGCGGTTGCCGATGCCACGCGCAAAGGTGCCGGACGTCGACATCAGCATCAGCTTCGGCGTTTCAATGCCGTTTGCCGCGAGCACGAACAGCTTGCCGGTGACGCGCGTGCTGTTGCCGCGTGGATCCTTGTAGTGCACCGCGGTGACGAGCCCTGTGTTGTCGGCTTCGATCCGGTACACAACCGCTTGCGCGCGCAGCACCGCGCCCGCCTGTTCCGCTTTCGCGACATGCACGATGCCGTTGTACATCGCGCCGATCGGACAGATCGGCATGCAGTTGTTGTTGCCGCAGCAGGTCGGCCGGCTGTCGTACGGACGGCTGTTGCGCGCCACGGGTTCGGGCACGACCTGAAAGCCGTTTGCATTGAGCACGTCGGAAAAACGCTGGTCCATATACGACAGCGGCAGCGCGTGCATCGCGTACGGCTTCGAGCGCGGCGAGCCGAGATCGACCGGCGCGTCCGGACCCGATACGCCGAGTGCCTCTTCGGCCGCGCCGTACCATGGCTCGAGCGCTTCGTACGGATACGGCCAGTCGCGCCCGACGCCGTAACGCGTCTTCAACTGGAAGTCCTGCGGCAAGAGGCGCCATGCGGCGGCGGCCCAATGCCAGGTCGTGCCGCCGACCACGCGTAGATACTGCGCGTGGTACGGGTACTCACCCTTCTGGACGAGATAGTCGTTGGCCGGCGCGTACTGCGGATGCGGCGCATACGGCGTCGCCGGATAAGGCGACGCGTAGTCGGCCTTCGCGGGCGAGTTGCGGAAGTTCTCGACGATCTGCCAGCGCGGCAGGCGCGGCCCCGCCTCGAGCATCAGGACCGATGCGCCGGCTAGCGCAAGCTGATGCGCGACGAGACTGCCCGCGATGCCCGAACCGACGACCACGATGTCGGCGGACTCACGCATTCGTCGGTTTCTGCGACCAGTAGAGCGGCACGTCGCGACAATAGGACGGCACAGTCAGCACGTCGTTGACCGGGTCGAACATCAGCGCGCTTTCATAAGCGATGACCTGTACGTTCGGCGTCTCGCCGACAAGGCCCAGATACCAGGCGCGCACGATCGCCGTCACCGTTTTCGCGAGCGCCGGCGAGTCCATCTGCAGCGCCGCGATCACTGTATCGGACGGCACGCCGCCGTGCGCGTGCAGCCACGTGTTGAGCGTGGCGACATTCTGTATGAACGGGTTGTCCGCTTTCGACAACGCGTCGTATGCGCGCTTCGCGAGCACCGGGTTGAAGCTGCTGCGCCCTGTCAGCTTCTTCGACAGCGCGACGAAGGCGTCGAGACCGCCGCCCGATGGCGGCTCGGGGTCCGCATGCACGGGGGTGATGCGGGGCGCGGTAGCCGATGCGGTAGCCGCGGTGCCAACTGAGGTGCTAAGTGAGGTGCCAACTGAGTTGCTAACTGCGGCGCCATCCGGGGCGGCCGTTCCAGCGAACCCGGCGGTCGAGCCCGCGGCCAGCGCGGCAACCGACGCACACGCGCCGGCGAGCCAGGCGCGCCGGCTTTCGGAATGCGCCGCGCGAGCCGCGCGCGTCTTGCGTGTGGCTCGCCGCGGCCGCACGCGTGCGTGCCGGGTGTTTGCATCTGTCATAGGGGCTCCAGATTCTGTTCGTATTCCGGCCCGCGCCGCGCTGCGCACGATCGAATCAAGTTGATCCAGTGCCGCACGCGCGGACGGGCCGTCTGCCCCAATACACGCAAAGCGTGGTCTTCAATGCCGCTCGAAGCGGTCTTTTGCGGCCTTTTGCCGTCGTATCGCCGCGACCGTTACAAGACAGCTTCATCTGAAAGCCTCCCGCAAGCGGATTGCGTAAAACTGTGCCGGGAAATATAACGTCCGCGCGGCCGTTCGACAATCGGGCCGCATGCATTGCAGTTCGCCGCAATTCACAACAACCGCACAACAACCCGCCGTTCGAGCGAAGCCTATGATGAATCTCTACCCGCAAGTCCTCCGTAACCGTCCGCGCATGGTGATCGGCGCGGTGGCCGGCGTGCTGATCGCGCTGCTGCTGTTGCCGCCGGCCGTGCAGCCGACCGCGCGCGCGTTGATCGGCTGGGATGCGGCCGTATGGCTGTACCTCGCGCTGATCTGGTTTCATATGGCCCGCGCCGATCACGACGAAGTGCGTGAACTCGCGGTACGCGAAGACGAAAACGCGGGCATGGTGCTGTTTATCGTGTGCATCGCGACGGTCGCGAGCATCGCGGCGATCGTGCTCGAGCTCGCCACCGCGAAAGGCAGCGGCGGCCAGAACGTGGCGCCGGGCCTATCGCACTACGTGCTCACCGCGCTCACGCTGATCGGCGCGTGGTTCCTGATTCCGACCATCTTCACGCTGCACTACGCGCGTCTTTACTTCAGCGGGACGACGAAAGAAACCGCCTTGCTGTTTCCTGATCACAAGCTCGACCCGAACTATTGGGACTTTCTGTACTACTCGTTCACGATCGCCGTCGCGTCGCAGACATCCGACGTCGTACTGAGGTCGCGGCCGATTCGCCGCGCGACGCTCGCGCAATCGATACTCTCGTTCTACTTCAACGTCGCGGTGCTCGGTCTGTGCATCAACATGGCGGCGGGGCTGCTCGGCTCGTGATCCCACGGCTTCGCCCGATCGCCTGATCCTCGTATCGCTTGCCGGCGCCGACCGCGGTCGATCGAACCACGGCCATGTAAGGTCAGCCGCCCGTTCTCCCGATTTACATGCGGCACGCGCCCGCGCGGCTGTCGTCGCCCGGCGGCGCGTTGCGCCGCCGCTCAGCGGGCAGGCACGCCGCGCCGCGCCGAGCTTGCCGCGGCGCCCCACCGCACGCCCTGCAAGATCCTGCCACCGGCCGCGCCGCCCGATTGGCATAACGCTTGCTCCCACTGACCTGCCTTTGTCATACGGTTTCATACGATCCGAATGCCTCGACCGGGTGCGCGAACGATCCGGCTTCGCCGCGGACATGCCACGCCGTGCTCCGCTGCAAGCGGCGTTGCGAATCGGTGAGGCGGCCTCGCGCCCGATGCACTAAATTGTGACGAGTGGACGGAGCGGTCAGTCGGACAAGACCCGAACACCCCGATGTGGCCCGGGGGTGAGACCTCGTGACAAAGGACCGAGTAGCGGAAACAGACACTACAACGCCATGCCAGACACAGGCGCCGTCGCACGAGCAGCGCGCGGCATCCGGCTCTGACAGCCCAATGAGCGGCCGTGATCGCACACTCGGTGCATCCACGCCGCGGCAGGACGAATCTGGAAACGATCGATGGAAGCCCCCCATGCCTATGCGCCGCGGATCTACTTTATTCACTCCCTGCTTGCCGGCCCGCTCGATGCGTGGCCCGCTCAATTCGAGCACGCGGCCTCGCTCGGCTTCGACCATGTCCTGATCGGCGCGCTGTTTAAACCGGGCGCAGCCGGGCACACGCAGATCGTCAGCGATCATGCACAGTTGCACCCTGTATTCGGCACCGCCGAGCCCACTGCGGACGCGCTTTCGCGTCTTGCGGGCGTGGCACGTCAGCTCGGTCTCACGCTGCTCGTCGACCTCGTGATCGACCGCGTCGCGGCCGACGGCGCGCTGTTTAACACGCATCGCGACTGGTTTCATCCGTTCGAGCCTGATGAAGCGCGGCTCGATCCACGCCACGCGCGGCACGAGGACAATGTCGCTTATGCGAATTTTCACGGCGAAGCGGCCGCGCAGCTGGTCGACTGGTGGGCCGAACTGCTGCGCACGCTCGCGCAGGCGGGTGTCGGCGGCTTTCGCTTCGATTCGCCGCATCGCGTGCCGAACGCCGCGTGGCAGCGCCTGCGCGCAGCCGTGCGCGAGCCGCATCCGGCGGTGCGATTTCTCGCCGCCACGCCGGGGCTGACGCGCGCCGATCTGCTCAGCCTCCAGGGCGCGGGCTTCGATAGCGTGTTTTCGTCGTCGCGCTGGTGGGATTTCCGCGCGCCGTGGATGGTCGACGAGCACGAAGCGCTGCAAAGCGTCGGCGCGCCGATCGCGTTTCCGGAGGCGCCGTACGGTGATCGGCTGATTCACGACGTCGCCGATACGCACGACGCGACCATCGTCGAACGCACGTACCGGCGCGGCCTCGCCGCGGCAACGGCGATCGGCACCGGCTGGATGATGCCGATGGGTTTCGAGTACGGCGTCGCTGAACCGATGTCGTATCTGCGTGGCGATGCAAACGCGTTCGCCGAACAATGCCGCGCGCGGCGCTTCGACTTGAGTGCAGCCGTGAGGCGCGCCAACGCCTTGCAGCGCGACACGTGGACACTGCAGACGGCCGGCGCACTGCGCATGCTGAGCGCGCCGAATGCGCCGCTCGCCGTGCTGTTGCGCGGCGACGCGCCCGACCTGCGCGACGCGAAAGAAGCGGTGCTGGCCGCGTTCAACCCCGAACTGAGCGTGCCGGTGCGCGCCGACCCGGCGCGCTTTCTCGACGGCGTGCCCGGCGGCTTCACACGCTTCGTGCCGCTCGCGGCGACCGGCGAGCGCGGCAGCGCTCGCGCCGAAAAAGCACCCGTGCCGCTCAAACCGTTCACCATCGCGCCGGCGGGCTTCACGCTGGTCGGCGTCGTGCCGGACAAGCCGATCCAGCTCGCGCCGCCGATCGACAAGCGCACGAGCAAGACCTCCGCGCGCAAGACCGTGCTCGACGCGATCGCGGCGCCGCGCGTCGCGATCGAAAGCGTGTCGCCGTCGGTCGACTACGGGCGCTTTCCGGCCAAGCGCGTGGTCGGCGAACGCGTGCCGATCACGGCCGCGATCTTCGCCGAGGGGCACGACAAGATCGCGGCCGCGGTGATCTGGCGCGCCGCCGACGAAACCGCATGGCACGAAGTACCGATGACGCCCGTGCAGCCGGCCGGCAACGACTTGTGGGAGGCGCGTATTGCGCTCGAACGCGTCGGCCGCCACGAGTTCACCGTGATCGCGTGGCGCGACGACTTCGCGTCGCTCGTCGACCATATGCAGAAGAAGCTCAACGCGAACCAGCCGGTCGAACTCGAGATCGAGGAAGCCAGGCATCTGTTCGCGCTGGCGCTGGCCGAAAGCGAAACGGCCAACGAAACCGAAGGCAAGAACGCGGCTAAATCGGATAAAAGCGCCGACGAAAGCGTCGCGGACCCGAAGCCACTCAAGCAGCTCGTCAAGGAATTCACAAAAGCCGATACCTCGGAGCGGCTGCGCATGGTGCTCGCGCCCTCGACCGCGCAAGCCGTCGCGGCCGCGCGCCACCGGCCGGGATTATCGCGCGACGGCATGGTTTACAAGATCGATGCCGAGCGGGCCGCCGCGCGGTTCGCGAGCTGGTACGAAATCTTTCCCCGCTCGATGAGCGACGACGAACATCGCCACGGCACCTTCGACGACGTGATCGGCAAACTGCCGCGCATTCGCGACATGGGTTTCGACGTGCTGTACTTCCCGCCGATCCATCCGATCGGCATGGCGAACCGCAAAGGCCGCAACAACACGCTGACGGCCGGCCCCGATGACGTCGGCAGCCCGTATGCGATCGGCGCCGAAACCGGCGGCCATACGGCCGTGCATCCGCAGCTCGGCACGCTCGACGACTTCCGCCGCATGCTCGCGGCCGCGCATGAACACGGCCTCGAAATCGCGCTCGACTTCGCGATTCAATGCTCGCCCGATCACCCGTGGCTCAGGGAGCACCCGACGTGGTTCGCGTGGCGGCCCGACGGCACGCTGCGTTACGCGGAGAATCCGCCGAAGAAGTACCAGGACATCGTGAACCCGGACTTCTACGCGCGCGACGCGAAGCCCGACCTGTGGATCGCGCTGCGCGACGTGATCCTGTTCTGGATCGACGCGGGCGTGCGCATCTTCCGCGTCGACAATCCGCATACGAAGCCGCTGCCGTTCTGGGAATGGATGATCGCCGACGTGCGCGCGCGGCACCCCGACGTGATTTTCCTCTCCGAAGCATTCACGCGGCCGCGTGTGATGGCGCGTCTCGCGAAGATCGGCTTCTCGCAGTCGTACACGTACTTCACGTGGCGCGAGTCGAAGCGCGACTTTACCGAGTATCTGACCGAGCTCACGCAAACGAACCTGCGCGAATATTTCCGCCCGAATTTCTTCGTGAACACGCCGGACATCAATCCGCGCCACCTGCAATGGTCGGGGCGGGCGGGCTTCGTGATCCGCGCGGCCCTTGCGGCGACGCTGTCGGGACTGTGGGGCGTCTATAGCGGCTTCGAGCTGTGCGAAGCCGCGGCATTGCCGAATAGCGAGGAATATCTCGATTCGGAAAAGTATCAGCTGCGCGCATGGGACTGGAACCGGCCTGGCCATATCGTCGGCGAGATCAGCGCGCTGAACCGGATTCGCCGCGCGAATCCGGCCTTGCATACGCATCTTGGTGTCACGTTCCTGCCCGCGCACAACGACCACGTGCTGTTCTTCGAGAAGGCGACCGACGCGCGCGACAACGTGATTGTCGTCGCGATCAATCTCGATCCGTTCAACGAACAGGGCGCGGATATCGAACTCTCGTGGGCGACGTTCAACCGCTGGCATTTGCACGACCACGCCACGATCGACGTGGTCGATCAGATGAACGGCGAGCGCTTCCAGTGGCACGGCCGCTGGCAGCACGCGCGGCTCGACCCGAACACCCGGCCCTTCGCGATCTGGCGCATCGAACCCGCGGGCGGCCTGCCGCGCGAGGCGATACCGGAAGCGGAACAAGCAGCAGAACAGGCCTCCACCGGCAGCGGCTTCGCCGACCCATTCTCGGAATGAAGGTGTGCGACATGAAGCGTGACGATCCTTCTGATAACGCATTACAGGCAACGATCGCCGATCCGACCGTCGAAGAGCCGGTCAAGGAGCAGCGGACCGCGCGGCGCCGCAAGACGTCGACGCTGTCCGACGATCCGCTCTGGTACAAGGACGCGATCATCTATCAGGTTCACATCAAGTCTTTCTTCGATGCGAACAACGACGGCATCGGCGATTTCCCGGGCCTGCTCGCGAAGCTCGACTACATCGCGGAACTCGGCGTCGATGCGATCTGGCTGCTGCCGTTCTATCCGTCGCCGCGCCGCGACGACGGCTACGACATCGCCGACTATCGCAACGTGCATCCGGACTACGGCACGCTCGGCGATGTGAAACGCTTTATCCAGGAAGCACACGCGCGCGGCATCCGCGTGATCACCGAACTGGTGATCAACCACACGTCGGATCAGCACCCGTGGTTCCAGCGCGCGCGGCGCGCGAAACCCGGCTCGAACCATCGCAACTACTACGTGTGGTCCGATACCGACCAGAAGTACACGGGCACGCGCATCATCTTTATCGACACCGAACCGTCGAACTGGACGCACGATCCGGTAGCGGGCGCGTACTACTGGCATCGCTTCTATTCGCACCAGCCGGACCTGAACTTCGATAACCCCGCGGTGCTGCGCGAAGTGCTGCAGGTGATGCGCTTCTGGCTCGATATGGGCATCGACGGGCTGCGGCTCGACGCGGTGCCGTACCTCGTTGAACGCGAAGGCACGAACAACGAGAACCTGCCCGAAACGCACACCATTCTGAAGAAGATCCGCGCGACGATCGATGCCGAGTATCCGAACCGGATGCTGCTCGCCGAAGCGAACCAGTGGCCGGAAGACGTGCAGGAATACTTCGGCAACGAAGACGAATGCCATATGGCGTTCCACTTCCCGCTGATGCCGCGCATCTATATGGCGATCGCGAGCGAAGACCGCTTTCCGATCACCGACATCATGAAGCAGACGCCGGATCTCGCCGACAGTTGCCAGTGGGCGATCTTCCTGCGCAACCACGATGAACTGACGCTCGAGATGGTCACCGATTCCGAGCGCGACTATCTGTGGAACACCTACGCGACCGATCGCCGCGCGCGGCTCAATCTCGGCATACGCCGGCGTCTCGCGCCGCTGATGGAGCGCGACCGGCGCCGCATCGAGCTGATCAATTCGCTGCTGCTGTCGATGCCGGGTACGCCCGTCATCTATTACGGCGACGAGCTCGGCATGGGCGACAACATTCACCTGGGCGACCGCGACGGCGTGCGCACGCCGATGCAATGGTCGTCGGACCGCAACGGCGGTTTCTCGCGCGCGGATCCCGAGCAACTCGTGCTGCCGCCCGTGATGGGTTCGCTGTACGGCTTCGATGCGGTCAACGTCGAGGCGCAAAGCCGCGATCCGCATTCGCTTCTGAACTGGACGCGCCGCATGCTCGCGACGCGCCGCTCGAAGCACGCCTTCGGGCGCGGCTCGATCCGCTTCCTGAAACCGAGCAATCGCAAGATTCTCGCGTATCTGCGCGAGATACCCGGTGAACCGGCGATTCTCTGCGTCGCGAATCTGTCGCGCGCGCCGCAGGCGGTCGAACTCGATCTGTCCGAATTTGCCGGCACGGTGCCGGTCGAGATGACGTCCGATTCGGTATTTCCCGCGATCGGCCAGCTCAGCTATCTGCTGACGTTTCCGCCGTACGGCTTCCTGTGGTTCCTGCTGTGTTCGAGCAACCAGCGGCCGACCTGGAGCCAGGCGCCCTCCGAAGCGCTGCCCGATTTCGTCACGATCGTGATCCGCGAAGGTCAACTGGGCCCGACGCCCGAAAACGTGCGGCTGCTCGAATCGGAAGTATTGCCGTCGTGGCTCGTGCGGCGGCGCTGGTTCGCATCGAAGGATCAGAAGCTGAACGCGGTGCGCCTCGCCGCGCTCACCACGATTCCCGAAGCCGGCTTTGCGTTCACCGAAATCGAAGCCGACGTCGGCGCCGCCGGCAACGAGCATACCGAGCGCTATGTGCTGCCGCTCGCGATTACCTGGGGCACCGATACGACGACGCCGCTTTTCATGCAGCTCGCGCTCGCACGGGTGCGGCGCGCGCGCAATATCGGGCACTTGACCGACGCCTTCGCGTTGCCGCAATTCGCGTACGGCACGCTTAAAAAGCTGCGCGAACGCGCCGCGGTGCCGACCGTGCAGAAGAGCGAAATCCGCTTTATCCCGACCGAGCGCTTCGATGAACTCGAACTCGGCGACGCGCCGGAAATTCGCTGGCTCGCGGCCGAGCAAAGCAACAGCTCGCTCGTGATCGCCGACACGATCGTGCTGAAGCTCGTGCGGCGCCTGATGAACGGCGTGCATCCGGAAGCGGAAATGACGCGCTATCTGACGCAGCGCGGCTATGCGAATACCGCGCCGCTGTTCGGCGAAGTCGTGCGCGTCGATCCGGCAGGCATTCCGCATACGCTGTCCATCCTGCAGGGCTTCGTCGACAACCAGGGCGATGCGTGGAACTGGGCGCTCGATTATTTGCGGCGCACGATCGACGAACTCGCGCTGACGATCGACGGCGAGCCGACGCAGGACCGCATCAACGAGGAAGAGGCGTTCGAAGGCTACTCGATGTTTATCGGCATGATCGGCAAACGGCTCGGCGAACTGCATGTCGTGCTCGCGACGCCGTCCGACGATCCGGCCTTCGCGCCCGAGCCCGCCACGGCCGAACAGGTGCGCGCGTGGATCGACGGCACGCAGGCGATGCTGGCGGCCGCGCTCGATGTGCTCGAAAAGAGCACCGATCATCTGTCCGAAGACTCGACGCTGCTCGCACGCAGCGTGCTCGACCGGCGCGAGATGCTGGTCGAGGCGGTCGAGAATCTCGTCAATGCCGATGCGAGCGCGTTGCGCACGCGCATTCACGGCGACTTCCACCTGGGCCAGGTGCTCGTCGCGCAAGGCGACGCCTTCCTGATCGACTTCGAGGGCGAGCCCGCGCGCAGCCTCGAAGAACGCCGCGCAAAGTCGAGCCCGTTGCGCGATGTCGCGGGACTGTTGCGCTCGCTGTCGTACGCAAGCGCCGCGGCGCAATCGACGACCGAAGCCGCGCCGCAGCCGACCGCCGATCGCAAGCGCGCGCTGTTCGATCGCTTCCGCACGCATGCGGCCGAGGCGTTCCTCGCCGAATACCGCACGGCGCTGCAGGCATCGCCACAGCCGATCGTCGCGCCCGCCGACGAGCAGGCGCTGCTCGACCTGTTCCTGATCGAAAAGGCCGCGTACGAAATCCGCTATGAAGCGGCAAACCGGCCGTCGTGGCTCGGCTTGCCGGTGCGCGGGCTCGCCGCGCTTACGAGCCGCCTGCTCGGCGACACGGGCACGCCGCCCGGCGGCCCGATCCAGCATTCACCGGGCGGCAGCGCGCCGCCGAACGACGCCGCAGAGGGCGACTATGAGTGAGCAAAGCAATGTGCATCACGCCGCCGAGCGTGCCATGGCGGGGTTGAACCCGCTCGATCTGAACGCGCTCGTCGATGCGCGCCACCCCGATCCGTTCTCGCAGCTCGGCATGCATCAGACCGAGGTCGGACCCGTGGTGCGCGCGATGCTGCCGAACGCCGCGCGCGTCAGCGTCATCGCACGCGACGATGGCCGTGCGCTCGGCGAACTCCAACCGGTCCATGCGGGCGGGCTGTTCGCGGGCCCCGTCAGCGAAGCGGTGCCGTACCGGCTGCGCATCGACTGGCACGGTCCGGTGCAGGAAATCGAAGATACGTATGCGTTCGGGCCGGTGCTCGGCGACGAGCCGCTGCAGCGCCTCGCCTGGGGCGACCCGTATGCCGTGCTCGAATGCCTCGGTTCGCGGCCGATCGTATTCGACGGCGTGCCAGGCGTGCGCTTCGCGGTATGGGCGCCGAACGCGCGCCGGGTTTCCATTGTCGGCGACTTCAATGCGTGGGACGGCCGGCGCCATCCGATGCGGCTGCGCCACCAGGCCGGCGTCTGGGAACTGTTCGTGCCGCAGATCGGCGCGGGCACGCGCTACAAGTACGAGATGCTCACGCGCGACGGCCACCCGCTGCCGCTCAAGGCCGATCCGTGCGCGATGCAGACCGAAAAGCCGCCCGCGACCGCGTCGATCGTCGCGCACGTCGACGAGATCGAGCAGTTCGCGTGGAGCGATCGCGAATGGATGGAATCGCGCGGCAACCAGCAAACGCCGCGTGCACCGGTTTCGATCTACGAAGTCCATGCGGAGTCGTGGCTGCGCATCGCCGAAGAAGGCCATCGCGGCCTCGACTGGTCCGAGCTCGCGGACCGGCTCATTCCGTACGCGAAGGAAATGGGCTTCACGCATATCGAGTTCATGCCGATCGCCGAGCATCCGTTCGGCGGTTCGTGGGGTTATCAGCCGCTCGCGCAGTTCGCGCCATCGGCGCGCTTCGGCAAGCCCGAGCAGTTCGCGGGCTTCGTCAACCGCGCGCACGAAGCCGGCCTCGGCGTGATTCTGGACTGGGTGCCCGCGCACTTTCCGAACGACTCGCATGGCCTCGTGCAGTTCGACGGCACGCCGCTGTACGAGCATTCGGACCCACGCGAAGGCTATCACCAGGACTGGAACACGATGATCTACAACCTCGGCCGCAATGAGGTCAGCGCGTTCCTGGTGGCCTCGGCGCTTGCGTGGCTCATGCGCTATCACGTCGACGGGCTGCGCGTGGATGCGGTCGCGTCGATGCTGTACCGCGACTATTCGCGCGCGGCCGGCGAGTGGGTGCCGAATATCTACGGCGGCCGCGAGAATCTCGAGTCGATCGCGTTTCTGAAACGGCTCAACCACGAGGTGCAGCACATGCCGGGCATCCATGGCGCGATTACCATCGCCGAGGAATCGACGGCATGGCCCGGTGTGACCGCGCCCGTCGACAGCGGCGGCCTCGGCTTCCAGTTCAAATGGAATATGGGCTGGATGCACGACACGCTGCACTACATGCACGAAGACCCCGTGCATCGCCGCTGGCATCACCACAACATGACGTTCGGCATGGTGTACGCGTATTCGGAGCGCTTCGTGCTGCCGCTCTCGCACGACGAAGTCGTGCATGGCAAGGGCTCGCTGATCGGCAAGATGCCCGGCGACCGCTGGCAGCGCTTCGCGAACCTGCGTGCGTACTTCGGCTTCATGTGGACGCATCCCGGCAAGAAGCTGATGTTTATGGGCGGCGAGTTCGGCCAGTTCGCCGAATTCGATCACGACGGCTCGCCGCATTGGCATCTGCTCGACGACGAGATGCATCACGGCGCGCAAAAGCTGGTGCGCGATCTGAACCGCATGTATCGCACGGAGCCCGCGCTGTACCAGTTGGACAGCGATCCGGGCGGCTTCGAATGGATCATCGGCGACGACGCGGCAAACAGCGTGTACGCGTACCGGCGCATGGACGGCAGCGGGCGCGAGATCGTCGTGGTCTGCAATCTGACGCCGGTGCCGCGCCAGGGCTACCGCGTCGGGATGTCGCGCCACGGGCGATGGAGCGAGATTCTGAACACGGACGCGGCTATTTACGGCGGATCGAATCTCGGCAACGGCGGTCTCATTTATACCGAGGATGTGCCGAGCCACGGCCGCCCGCAATCGGCATCGCTGGTGCTGCCGCCGCTTGCGACGATCGTGCTGCGCGCGGATTGACCGGCGGAGTCGCGCTGCGGTTGCGATGCGTGGAGGTCGCGTGGCAGTTGTGCTGCGGTTGCGTTGCAGGCGCGTGGAGGTTTCGTCGCGGTTGCGTTGCAGTTGCGTTGCCGTGAGCCCCGAACACGCAGAAGCCGAAACAAGGAACGGGAACCATGTCGCATGTACTGCCCGACCGGCTGTTGCCGGGCTCGCCCTATCCGCTGGGGTCGAGCTGGGACGGATTGGGAGTGAATTTCGCGGTCTTTTCCGCTAACGCGCACAGCATCGAGTTGTGCCTGTTCGAACCGGGCGGCCGCAAGGAAATCAGACGCTATGCGCTGCCCGAATGCACCGACGAGGTCTGGCACGGCTATCTGCCGCACGCGCATCCGGGCACCGTGTACGGCTTTCGCGCGCACGGGCCGTATCAGCCGCAGCACGGCCATCGCTTCAATCCGCACAAGCTGCTGCTCGATCCGTATGCGCGCAAGCTGCTCGGACAGTTCCGCTGGTCCGACGCGCTCTTTAGCTACCGCATGCATTCGAACCGGCTCGACCTGTCGATCGACCGGCGCGACTCGGCGCCCGCGATGCCGAAATGCGTGGTCGTCGACGAGGCGTTCGACTGGTCGCACGACCGGCGGCCGAACGTGCCGTGGGGCGACACGGTGATCTACGAAACGCATGTGCGCGGCGCGTCGATGCTGCGCGGCGATCTGCGCCCGCCCGAGCGCGGCACGTTTTCGGCGCTGGCTTCGCCGGAGTTTATCGATCACCTGCTGAAGCTCGGCGTGACGGCTGTCGAACTGCTGCCTGTGCACGCGTTCCTCAATGACCGGTTTCTCGTCGAGCGCGGGTTGCGCAACTACTGGGGCTACAACACGGCGGCATTTTTTGCGCCTGAGCCTTCCTATCTGACTTCACACCGGCTCGACGAAATGCGCATCGCGGTGCGGCAATTGCATGCGGCGGGGATCGAGGTGATTCTCGACGTCGTCTACAACCACACGTGCGAAGGCAACGAGACGGGCCCGACCGTGTCGTGGCGCGGCCTCGACAACGCGAGCTACTACCGTCTCATACCGGGCGACGAGCGCCATCACATCAACGACACGGGCTGCGGCAATACGGTGAACGTCACGCATCCGCGCGTGCTGCAGATGGTGATGGATTCGCTGCGCTACTGGTCGACGGCATTCAATATCGACGGCTTCCGTTTCGATCTCGGCGTGACGCTCGGCCGCGAGGCGGCGGGCTTCGATCCGGGCTCGGGCTTCTTCGATGCGATTCGCCAGGATCCGGTGCTGTCGCAACGCAAACTGATCTCCGAGCCGTGGGATATCGGGCCGGGCGGCTATCAGCTCGGCGGCCATCCGCCCGGCTTCGCCGAATGGAACGACCGCTTCCGCGATTGCGTGCGGCGCTTCTGGCGCGGCGATGCGGGCCTGCGCCCCGACCTCGCCGCACGCCTGACCGGCTCGGCCGATCTGTTCAACCGGCGCTTTCGCAAGCCGACCGCGTCGATCAATTTCGTCGCGTCGCATGACGGTTTCACGCTCGCGGATATCGTTTCGTACGAACGCAAGCACAACGAAATCAACGGCGAGAACAACAACGACGGGCATAACGAAAACTACAGTTCGAACTGGGGCGTCGAGGGGCCGGTTAGCGCATTGACGGAAGGCGGTGAAGGGGGTGGCGACGCAGGCGGCCACGAGGGCAGCCATGAGGGCAGTGATGCGGGCAGTGAAGCCGCTAGTGAAGCGGGCGGCGACGCAACGACTCTCGAAGCAGGCGTCGAACCTCCGAACGACGGACAGCAGGTCGCAGTCGCCGAACAGGTGTCGGCCGAAGCCGCCGCCACGGCCACCGCAATCGAAGAAACACGCGGGCGCGTCGCGCGTTCGATGATCGGTACATTGTTTATCGCGCTCGGCACGCCGATGCTGCTCGCCGGCGACGAAGCGTGCCGCACGCAACGCGGCAACAACAACGCGTACTGTCAGGACAACGAGATCTCGTGGATCGATTGGGATCTCGCCGGGACGCCCGCAGGTAAACGGATGACCGCGTTCGTCACACGGATGATCGCCTTGCGCAAACGCCATCCGCTGCTGCGCGAGACGCGCTTTCTGGTCGGCGATCGCGAGGTGTTGCCGGGGCTCTACGACGTCGGCTGGTTCGACGAGCGCGGCGAGCCGCTGTCGATCGAGGCATGGCAGGACCCCGAAGGCCGCGCGTTCACCCTGCGGCGCGCCGGTCCGGGACTCGGCGGCGAAACGGAAGTATTGTTGATGATGTTGAACGCGTCGGGCGACGCATTGCGCTTCACGCCTCCGCCGCCGCATCTGGAATGGCACGTGCTAATCGATTCGGCAGACCCCGATGCGCCGCCGCACCCGCTCGCGGCGCCCGATCTCGACGTGGCCGCGCATGCGCTCGTGGTGCTCGCGGCGCGGCCGGCCGGCGATGCGGACTGGCAGGCCGGATGGATAGCCGGCGAGCAGCACGGCTCGCGTCTTCTGACGGCGCGGCCGCCCGAGCCCGGCGCGTGATGCGGCAACTACGTGCGGCAACTGCGTGTGGCAACTGCGGACGACACTGCGGAAAAAACCGCGGACGACGCAAACGAACCGCGGACGCGGCCGAACCGGTCGTTTGCCGCATCGCGCGACGATCGGGGAAGCCACGCAGCCGCGGCGGAAACCGCCGTATGACGAAAGGTGACGATCATGCATGACAGAGCAATTGATCCCCACGCGCATGAACACGCGCACTGCCTGCCGTTCGGCGCGCAGGTGCTCGGCGCGCGCGGCGCGAAGCCGCGCACGCGCTTCCGCTTCTGGGCGCCGTCGTGCAAAAAAGTCGAACTGCTGATCGAAAACGGCGCCTCGTGCGAAGGTGCGCACGAAATGAACGAGTCGGGCAACGGCTGGTTCGACCTCGAAACCGGATGCGGCCCCGGCACGCTGTACCGCTACCGTCTCGACGGCAAGCTCACGGTACCGGACCCCGCATCGCGCTTTCAGCCGCAAGACGTGCATGGCCCGAGCGAAGTCATCGACCCGCGCGCGTATCAGTGGCAGCACACGCACTGGCACGGCAGGCCGTGGGAAGAAACGGTGCTCTACGAATTGCATGTGGGCGCGCTCGGCGGCTACGAAGGCGTGATGAAGCGGCTGCCGTCGCTCGTCGAACTCGGTGTGACCGCCATCGAGCTGATGCCGCTCAACGACTTCCCCGGCACGCGCAACTGGGGCTACGACGGCGTGCTACCGTTCGCACCCGATTCGGCCTACGGCCGCCCCGACGATCTCAAAGCGCTGATCGATGCCGCGCATGGGCTCGGGCTCATGGTGATACTCGACGTCGTCTACAACCACTTCGGGCCGGACGGCAATTATCTGCATCAGTATGCGAAGCCGTTTTTCCGCGAGAACACGCATACGCCGTGGGGTCCGGCGATCGATTTCGAACGCATGGAAGTGCGCGAGTTCTTTTGCGACAACACGCTCTACTGGCTCAACGAATTCCGCTTCGACGGGCTGCGTTTCGACGCGGTCCACGCGATTCGCAACGACGAGTGGCTGCGCGAGGTGGCGGACCATATCCGCGCAAAAGTGCAGCATGGGCGGCACGTGCATCTGATTCTCGAAAACGAGCGCAACACCGCGAACCTGCTCGACACGCATTTCACCGCGCAATGGAACGACGACGCGCACAACGCGCTGCACGTGCTGCTGACCGGCGAAACCGAAGGCTATTACCACGCGTATGCCAAAGAGCCGATTCGCCAGCTTGCGCGCGTGCTGTCGAGCGGTTTCGCGTACCAGGGCGACCCCTCGCCGATACACGACGACGAGCCGCGCGGCGAACCGAGCGGCCACCTGTCGCCCACTTCGTTCGTGATGTTTTTGCAGAACCACGATCAGATCGGCAACCGCGCGATGGGCGAACGGCTGCGCTCGCTGTGCTCCGACGATGCATTGCGCGCCGCGATCGGCCTCGTGTTGCTGTCGCCGCAGATTCCGCTGCTTTTCATGGATGAGGAGTACGGCTCCGAGCAGCCGTTCCTGTTCTTCACCGACTATACGGGCGACCTCGCCGATGCGGTACGTGAAGGCCGCCGCCGCGAATTCGCGCGTTTCTCCGCGTTCAAGGACGAAAAGCGCCGCGCGCAGATTCCCGATCCGAACGATCCGCACACGCTCGTGAAGTCGTCGCCGCGTGGTCACGACGATGCATCGCCGGAGCGGCTCGAATGGATGCACTTCTACAAATCGGCGCTTGCCGTGCGCGCGAAACTGATCATGCCGCGCCTGAAGCATGCGAAGCCGCTCGGCGCAACCGTGCTCAAGGCGCGGGACGGCCGCGAAGCGAAGGCGCTTGCCGCGCGCTGGACCCTCGCCGACGGGGAAACGCTGTCGATCGTGCTGAACCTCGCGGAACAGGCGGTGCCTTTGCCTGCGGCCGAGCGCCCGCCGGGCAAGGTGATCTTCGAAACGCCGCCGCGTGCGCGCGATCGCATCGATGACGGCGAATTGCCTGCGCAGTCGTTCGTCGCGTGGCTCACCGGCGACGTCTGCGAATACGCAACCGGACACGATGCGCGACACCGCGCACATCAGGAGTGATGCGCGTGAAAGCTGCCCGCCGCCCCAGCGAATCGATTGCGAGCCTTGCGACGCGCGCCGGTTTCGAAATCGAATGGCAAGACGCGCATCAGACCATGCGGCGCGTGCCGGACACGACCCTCGTCGCACTGCTCGAAAGAATGGGCCTGCAATGCGGCAACGCCACCCAGATTCGCCAGAGCAGCGCCGCGCTCGACGCCGAACTGTCGGGCCGCAAGCTGCCGCCGCTGATGACCGCCGAATGCGGACGCGGCATTGCGCTGTCCGCCGCTTCGGTCAAGTCGGGCAGCCGCTACCGGATCGAACTCGAAAGCGGTGCGCTGATCGATGGCCGCTTCACCGCGCCGAAAGGCGAAGCCGCGCTGCTCGCGCCAATCGACGAAGCCGGTTACCACACGCTCGTGATCAACGATCACCGGATGACGCTCGCCGTCGCGCCCGCGCGCTGCTATACGGTCGACGATGCATGGCGCACGCTGCATGCCGGCGACGCGGACAAAAAGCCGGTGCCGCCGCTGTGGGGCATCGCCGCGCAGATTTATGGGCTGCGCCGCGTCGGCGATGGCGGCATCGGCAACTATACGGCCCTCGCGACGCTCGCGATCGAAAGCGCGAAGCGCGGTGCGCATGCGCTTGCCGTGAGCCCGACGCATGCGATGTTCAGCGCGTTGCCGCAGCGTTTCAGCCCGTATGCGCCGTCGTCGCGCTTGTGGCTGAACGCCGCGCATATCGATCCCGCGGCTGTATTCGGCGCAGAAGCCGCGCGTCATGCGATCGAAACGGCGCAAGCCGGCAACGCATGGCAACAACTCGAAACGCTGCCGCTGATCGACTGGCCGGCTGCCGTGCCGCTCAAGCTCAAGGTGCTGCGCATCCTGTTCGAGCAATTCTGTGCGCACGATCGCGCGCAGGACTTGCCGCGCGCGCTCGAATTCCACGGCTTCTGTACGCGCGGCGGACGCGCGCTCGAAGATCACGCGCGCTTCGAAGCGCTGCACGCATATCAACTCGCGCAGCCGGACGGCGAAGGCTACTGGCGCAAATGGGCGGAGCCGTTGCGCGATCCGCGCAGCCCTGAAGTCGAGGCGTTCGCCGACGCGCATCGGCATGAAGTCGAGTTTCACCTGTTTCTGCAATGGCTCGCGGCGAAGGGGCTCTCGCATGCGCAGCATGCGGCGCGCGATGCGGGCATGGCGGTCGGACTGATCGCCGATCTCGCCGTGGGTTGCGATAGCGCGGGCAGTCATGCGTGGTCGTATCGCGACGACATGCTGCATGGCGTGTCGGTCGGCGCGCCGCCCGATCTGTTCAATCAGGCGGGCCAGTCGTGGGGACTCACGACGTTCTCGCCGCGCGCGATGCGTACGCAGGGCTTTTCAGCGTTTATCGACATGCTGCGCACGGTGTTCGCGCACGCCGGCGGCGTGCGCATCGACCATATTCTCGGCTTGCGGCGTCTTTGGCTCGTGCCCGAAGGCGAGCGCGCGAAAAACGGCGCGTATCTGCGCTATCCGCTCGACGACATGCTGCGCCTGATCGCGCTCGAATCGTGGCGGCATCGCGCGATCGTGATCGGCGAGGATCTCGGCACGGTGCCGCCCGGATTTCGCGAGCGGCTTGCCGATCATGGGCTCTCCGGCATTCGTGTGCTGTGGTTCGAGCGCACGCCCGAGGACGACGGCTTTCTGCCGCCGTCCGAGTGGGATCGCAACGCGGCCGCGACGACTACCACACACGATCTGCCGACTGTCACCGGCTGGTGGCGCGGCGAAGACATCATGTGGCGCAACCGCATCGGCCAGACCATGCCGCGCAGCGACGGCCGCGATCCGGTCGAAGCGGCGCAGGCCGAACGCGCGACGGACCGCGCCGCGCTGTGGCGCGCCTTTCAGCAAGCGGGCGTCGCCGCGCGCGATGTCGGGCCGCCGCCGGTGCAACAGGCACCGGTCGACGAAGCGCTCGCGTTTGTTGCCGCGACGCCGTCGCCGCTCGCCACCTATCCGCTCGAAGATCTGCTTGGGCTCGAAGAGCAGCCGAACCTGCCCGGTTCGATCGACGAGCATCCGAACTGGCGACGCCGCGTGAAGCAGCCGGTCGACGCCCTGTTTGCGGATACGACATTCTGCGACCGCCTGCGCGCGGTCGATCAGGCGCGCGCGGCGGCGGCAAATGTGTCTGCCGGAACCGGCACGCCGGGCACGCCGGATGCAAGCGGCTCGTCCACTGCTTCGGGTTCCTCCGCTTCCTCATTGCCGAACACGCCATGACCGTCCCGCGCTCCACGCTCCGGCTCCAGTTTCATCAGGGCTTTACTTTCGATCATGCACTCGCGCATATCGAATATTTCGCCGCGCTCGGCATCAGCCATCTGTACGCGTCGCCGGTGACGACCGCGGCGCCGGGTTCGATGCACGGTTACGACACGGTCGACTACACGCGGGTCAGCACCGAATGCGGCGGCGAAACGGCGTTGAAAAGGCTCGCCGACAAGCTTCACGAGCGCGGCATGGGCTTGATTATCGACATCGTGCCGAATCATATGGGCGTCGCGGGATCGGGCGCGCAAAACGGCTGGTGGCGCGACATTCTCGAATGGGGCCGGCATAGCGCGTACGCGCGGCACTTCGATGTGGACTGGCATTCGCCGGATCCCGCGCTGCGCGGCAAGGTGCTGCTGCCTTGCCTCGGCGCGCCTTATGGCGAAGAGCTCGCGGCGGGCCGCATCAAGCTGCGCTTCGCGGCCGATACGGGGCGCTTCGACATCGAGTATGGCGACCATGTTTTCCCCGTGTGCCCGATCGACTATGCGGCGCTGCTGCAAGCGGCCGATCGCGCCGATCTGAACGCGATGGCCGAACAGTTTCGCGGCCTTACGACGCAGCCTGCGGATCAGCCGCGCGCGGCACAGGCGTGCGATGCACTGCGCGATTTCGCCAAGCAGAACGGCACGACGGCGATCGAGTTCGTCCTTCAGGCGTATGCGCCCGAAGATCCGCTGACACGCGACCATCTGCACCGGCTGCTCGAGCGCCAGCATTACCGGCTGGCATGGTGGCGCACCGCGGCCGACGAGGTGAACTGGCGGCGCTTCTTCGATATCAGCACGCTCGCCGCGGTGCGCGTCGAGCGGCCCGAAGTGTTCGAGGCGGTGCACGCGCTGGTGTTTCGTCTCTATGCGGAAGGCGTGGTCGACGGGGTGCGGATCGATCATATCGACGGGCTCGCCGAGCCGCGCGAATATTGCCAGCGCTTGCGGCAGCGGCTCTCGGAGTTGCGCGAGGGCGCGCCGTATATCGTGGTCGAGAAGATTCTCGCGCGCGGCGAGCCGTTGCGCGACGACTGGCCGGTGGACGGCACGACGGGCTACGACTTTATGAACGACGTCGGCGCGTTGCTGCACGATCCGCGCGGCGCGCAGCCGCTTGCGGCGACGTGGGCTGAAATCAGCGGGCGCAGCGCGGTATTTGCCGACGAAGCGCTGATCGCGCGCCGCAAGATTCTGACCGAGAACCTCGCGGCGGAACTCGATCGCGCCGCGCGTGCGTTGCATCGTATTGCGCGCGACAGCCTCACGACGCGCGATTTCACGTACACGTCGATCCGGCGGGTGACCGGCGAGCTGGCTGCGCATTTCCCCGTGTATCGGATCTATCCGCAGAATGGCTTGCGCAGCGCGGCCGACAACGTGTATTTCGACAAGGCGCTCGATGCCGCGCGGCACCTATTGTCGCGCGCCGATCGCACGGTGCTCGAGCGCGTCGATATGTGGCTTGGCAGCGGTATCGACGAACCCGCGGGCGCTCGCGAAGCGGCGGCCGGTGCGTTCAATCATGCGGCCGCCGCGCGGCGGACCGTGCAGACACTGTTTTCGCAACTGACTGCGCCCGTGGCGGCGAAGGCCATCGAGGACACTGCGTGTTACCGGTATGGCCGTCTGATCTCGCGCAACGAGGTCGGCGCCGATCCGGGCGAATTCGCGATCTCGGTCGATCAGTTTCATGCGAGCAATCTCGAGCGCGCGCGGCGCTATCCGCACGCGATGCTCGTGACGGCGACGCACGATCACAAGCGCGGCGAGGACGTGCGCGCGCGGCTCGCGGTGCTGAGCGAAATCGCGGACGAATGGAGCGCGACGCTGCGCGCCTGGTCGACCTTGAATACGCCGCTGCGGCGCGCGCCCGCCGGCGACGCAACCGTCGATGCGCCGACCGATGACTGGGCACCCGGCCCCGCAGCCGAAGCGATGATGTATCAGACGCTCGTCGGCTGCTGGCCACCCGAGCTCGGCGCCGACGACGAGGCCGGCGTCGCGGCGCTCGCCGAGCGCGTTGCACAGTGGATGCTCAAGGGGCTGCGCGAGGCGAAGCTGCGCACGAACTGGTTTGCGCCCGACGAAGCATTTGAAAATGCGAGCCGCGCGTTTCTGTTCGACATTCTCGCGCCGCAGCGGCGCGATGGCTTTTTGCGCGAACTGTCTGCGTTCGTCGCACGGATCAGCCGTGCCGGTGTGATCAATAGCTTGCAGCAGACCATCCTGCGGCTGGCGTCGCCCGGCGTGCCGGACCTCTATCAAGGCACCGAGCTGTGGGACTTCAGCCTTGTCGACCCCGATAACCGGCGGCCCGTCGACTTCGAGAAACGCGCTGCGATGCTCGCGGAGCAGCCGCCTTCGGCGTTTCTTGCCGATTGGCACGATGGCCGGGTAAAGCTCGCGATCGTGCAGCGGATGCTTGCGCTGCGGACGCATCTGCCTGAGTTGCTGAGTCAGGGCGCGTATCTGCCGCTTGCGGTGGAAGGTGCGCATGCGGAGCGCGCGATCGCATTTGCGCGACGGCAAGGGAATGCGTGGGCGGTGGTGATCGCGACGCGGCTCGCGGTGCCGTTGCTTGTTGAAGACCATGCCAGCGCGAAGGATGGCGATCGCGCGCGAGGCGATGTCCCGCTCGTCGACCCGGCACGCTGGGAAGACACCGCGGTGCGGATGCCGGAAGAACTGTTCGGCCGCGCGATGTTCGATTGGGTCAGCCCGGCCGCGCCGAAGGTGGAAGACAACGGGTTGCTGTATTTGCGCGATGCGCTGACGTCGATGCCGGTGGCGGTGCTCGTCGAGGATGGCGTGCCGCGTACGTAAGCCACGTATACGAGCGGCGTACCGTCAGGAAGCGGAATTCGTCGGACTAACCCCCGCCTGGCTGGACTCGCGAGTGACCGTGCTAGCCGGCGCGGGCTCGCCCATTGAAGGCCCGACCGCGCTCATATTCTCCTCATTTTTCCGTATGAAACTGGGAACTGTTAACTGCGACACCACGGTATGGCGCAGTTCTCCTTCACGTGCGCGAATCTTGACGTACGCCCAGCACACCGGAGATACGCAATGCGAATTGAGGCGAGCAGACGGAATGCCAACCCCGAACCGACCCGCATCTGGATCGACACCGAGTTCAACGGATTTCAAGGCCCATTGATTTCGATGGCCCTTGTTGCGGAGGACGGAGCGGAATTCTACGAGTCAATTGGCTGCGACAATCCTGGACCCTGGGTTGCGCAGCACGTGATGCCCATCATCGACAAAGATCCGATCGACCGGATGCAGTTGTCGCATCGTCTGTCGGCATTTCTGCAACGGTACGATGCGGTCCACTTGATCGCCGATTGGCCCGAAGACCTGGCCCATTTCTGTGATGCCCTGATCATTGGCCAGGGACGGCGTGTCACAACGCCGCCGCTAACCATGGAAATCCGGCGCAGGCTCGGGGCGATGTCAACCTTGCCGCATAACGCATTGGCGGACGCCCGCGCGTTGCGCGATGTCGAATTGAGCTACCGGCGAAACCGGCAAGAGCCGCAGCTTGCGAGCGGACTATAGCGCAGTCGGTTGTCGCGGCCGTCGTGGGGTCCGTGCGTCGCGCCCGACGAATATGTCTGTCCGGGGACGCGCCTGAACGCCGGCGGAGGGCCGTGTACTGCCCGCCATGTCGGGCGCAAGTCGATCCACATCGGACACGCGCGTTTCCGCGAAGCGGTCACTCGCAACAAATCGATAAGAAGCGATCAGCCACATGTCATAAACCTGTATCAGCGGCCAACAGCTTCGCCTCTCACTGCGAGTGTTGCAACTCGCGTGCACGTGGGGTCCTATACTTCACAGTCCTCGCTCATCTCGTCGCCTTTATCAATGAAACCGGCTGTCACCATTCGACGTGCTGTTGCTACCGACCTCCCTTCCATCTATGACGGAGAGCTCGATTACATTCGCCAGATCGAGCCGCAACAGGAAGCCGACTGGCTCAGCGGCATGCGATTTCATCTCCGGCAGTGGACCCGCGATCTGACGCGTATGTTCATCGCGGAACGCGACGGAACCTTCACCGGGTACTGCTTCTGGGAGATACATGAGGCCGACGCCGTCCTCGCGTCCATTTACGTGTTGCCTGACGAACGCGGCCGGGGCCTCGGGCGCCACCTACTTGCGGTCTACGTCTCGGATGGCCAATCTAAGGGCTTTCGACGTTTCACGCTTGGCGTGAGGCCGGACAACCCAGCACGTCTTCTATACGAAACCGCCGGATTTTCCCATACCCACGATGATCGCGGCTACCGTCACTACCTGAAGCAAATCGAGATCTGAGTACAAACAACGCGCTGATACCTTGTGCTCCCCGCCATAGGCTCGTCGGGCGGACGCTCGCAAACTGGTTCAAGGACGAAGGGGACGACCCGCGTTCCCTGAGACTCCGACCGCTCATGGCCGCAGCGCGCCCGGCGCCGTCCTTCGATTCAGTCGTAGTACGACAGTGCGACCAAAGCGGCTTCATGCTCGCGCGTACGACGCCCGTTCACGAACGCGCGCGCGTCTTGCAAAGGCTCGAATAGGCTGGACAGCGCCCGCTGAAACTGATAACTGCGCCAAGCTGTATCGTCAACGTCTCTCCCGGCCTGACATGCCTGATCGCGCTCAGCCGACGCCGATGTTAGCCAGAAGTATCTGGATCAGGCGGCCAACACGACCTGATTTCCGAAGTTGCTGTCGGTGCAATGCATCGTCCGATGCATTCAATTGCCCCGAGCAGATTCATGCGTCACCTTCGGTATCGAACAAGCCCGGCGAAGAACACACCGCCCAATAGCGCGGTTAGCACACCGATCGGTAACTCGTCCGGCGCAACGAGTGTGCGCGCCGCGACGTCCGCCCAGATCAGCAGCACCGAGCCGAATAGCGCTGAGGCCGGCAACAGCCGGGCATGGTCGGCACCGACGAGGCGTCGGCATACATGCGGCGCGACGAGACCGATAAAGCCGATCGCGCCGCTCGTTGCGACCATCGCCGCCGTCATGAGCGAACTCACGGCAAAGAGCTCGCGGCGGGCACGCGCGACGTCCACTCCGAGCGTCGTCGCGACAATATCGCCGCTCATCAGCGCATTCAGCTCGCGACGCCTCGCGATCAGCCAGAGCAGGCCGCCGCCCGCAAAACACGCAGGGACGCCTAGCATGTCCCAGCGCGCCAGCCCGAGCCCGCCGAGCATCCAGAACAGCACGGAGGTCGCCGCTCGCTGATCGCCGAGATAAAGCAGCAGATTGGCGCATGCCATCATGACGAACGACACGGCAATGCCCGACAGCAACAGCCGCTGCGAGTCGAGCCCGTCGCGTCCTGCGCCGAGCATGACCACAAGCGACGTCGCGGCGAGTGCGCCGGCAAAGGCGAGCACGGGCAGCGTGAGCGGCCCGAACGCCGCGCCGATCCACAGCGTCGCTGCGACGGCGCCGACGCTCGCTCCGGAGCTCACCCCGAGCAGATGCGGATCGGCCAGACGATTGCCGGTTGCTGCCTGCAGCGTGGTTCCGGCAACCGCAAGCGAGCCTCCGACGACGCTTGCGAGCAACACCCGTGGCAGCCGGATCAACCATACGATGTTGTCCTGCATCGCAGGTGCGGCCGCCGTGCCGAACATATGCGCGAGTACGACGCGGACGGTCATCGTGGGCGCAACTGCAACGGGACCGAGCCCGGTAGCGATCACGAGCGAGATGACAAGCAGCACGGCGAGTATCGCGATGCGGCGCCGCGCCTCGCTTGGCGTACGCGCGAACGGCATCGCGCGTGTGACATGCGGGGTGCGCGTTGTTCGGGTTGTATTCATCACCGTCCCTTGACGCCTTGCACCGCCGCCGGAACAAACGCAAGCGGATGCAACGCACGCGCGATCGTCTCGACGGCATCGGCATTGCGTACGCCAGGCGTCGCTTCGTCGTAGGGCACAACGATAAAGCGACGCGACCGCACCGCTTCGGTGTTCGCCAGGGCGCGGTTGCCGATCAGGTAGCGTATTTTCTCGTTCGCACTCACCGAGCCGTAATCGACGATAACGATTGCCTGCGGATTGCGAGCGACCACACTCTCCCAACCGACCTGAGTCCAGCTTTGCGCGACATCGTCCATCACGTTGACGCCACCCGCCGCGCGGATGAGCGCGGTCGGCATCGCAAGTCCTCCGGCCGTAAACGGCTTGTCCTCGCCACTGTCATAGACGAACACGCGCGTGCGCGACACGTTCGGGCCCAGCGCCCGTGCGACTGCGTCGACCCGTGCCCGCATGGCCGAGATCAACGCATCGGCGCGCGCGCCGACGTCGAAAATTGAGCCGAGATTGCGCAGGTCCTGGTAGACATCGTCGAATGACGCGGCCGGCCGTCGCATCACATGCGCACACGACTCGGTCAACTCGTACGTCGCAATGCCGAAACGCGCGAGCGACGCCGGCGTGACGGCGCCGCCGACGCGCAAGCCGTAGTTCCATCCCGCGGCATAAAAATCGGCGCGGGCCGCGACCAGCGTTTCCAGCGACGGATACCGCTGCGCGAGCGCCGGCAGTCCGTTCAGTTCGGTGCGCACTGCAGGCGGCGCGGTCTTCCAGCCGTCGATACCGGTGTAGCCGGCCATTCTGTTACGCACCCCCAGACGCAGCAGCATTTCCGTAATATTGACGTCGTTGCTGACCGCGCGCGACGGCGCGCGCGAGAACGTGACGTCGCGATTGCAACTGCGCACGGTAACCGGGTAGTGACCATCCTGCGCGACGGACCCAGCGGATGCGAGCGCGGTGAGCATGGCCGCGGCGACAAGGCGAATCGCGTGCATCTTCATGGCTGCGGTGCTCCGTGGCCCGCGATCAGCGTGACGCGCGGGCGGGCGGTCACGGGATGCCCGTCGACCAGCGCGTCGACGCCGTATACCGTTCTCAGCATGTCCTCGGTCAGCACGTCGTGCGGCGTACCGCACGCGACGATTTCACCGTGCGCGATTACATAGATACGTTCGCAGAACGCGGCGGCGAGGTTCAGATCGTGAATGGTGGCGAGCGTCGTGATAGCCTGGCGTTTGACCAGGGCGAGCAGTTCGATCTGATGGCGCGGATCGAGATGATTGGTCGGCTCGTCGAGCATCAGCACGCGCGGCTGTTGTACCAGCGCACGTGCCAGCAACGCGCGTTGCTTTTCGCCGCCGGACAGAGACGCAAATAGCCGGTCACGTGCGTCTTGCAGTTCCACGGAGCGCAACGCGCGCTCGACGTGTGCCGCATCGTCGGGCGTCGTGCCTTCGAGCGGGCGCTTATGGGGCATGCGCCCCATCGCGACGACCTCCGCGACACTGAGCCCGAAGTCTTCAGGCGCGTCCTGCAGCAATACGGCGATGTGTTGCGCGACCCAGCGCGCGCGTTGGGTCCAGATGTCGCTGCCATCCAGCGTCACGGTGCCGCGCCGCGGCTTCGCATAGCGAAACGCACAGCGCAGCAGGCTCGTTTTACCGCTGCCGTTTGGACCGATCAGGCCGACGAACTCGCCGTCGCGCGCCTCCAGTACGATCCGTTGCAACAGGTCCCTGGCACGCGGTCTGCCGCGCATGTCACGCGGCGACCAGCTCAAGGCGTCGATCTGCAGTGTGGTCATCAGGCGGCCTCCCGAATGATCCGGTTCAGAAATTGATCGTCGCGGTCACCCAGCCCGAACGCGGTGCGCCGAGCAGCCATTCGGTGCCGTCGTTCTGCGTCGAGACTGCGTAGACACGATTGGTCAGGTTGCGCAGGTACAGCGCGAGCGTCAGGTTGCGCGTTGCGCGCCACGACGCGGACGCGTCGACCAGCGTGTAGGACGGAATCGGCACCGTGTTCGCGTTGTCGCCGAAACGCCTGCCGACATACTGCACACCGGCGCCCGCTTTCCACCCGGGCGCGAATGCCCAGTTGAGCCACACGTTCGCGGTTTGCTCGGGAATATCGAACGGCACGTTTCCTGCGCGCGATACGCTCTGTCCGTTCTGTTCCTCGTCGAAGTCGTCGAACCGTGCACGCAGCAGCGCGGCGTTCGCGTCGATCGACCAGCCGCCGCCCAGTTGCAACGCGCCCGACCACTCCACGCCGCGTGACGACTGTTTGCCGACCTGTTCGCTGATGTCGGGATTGGCGGGATCGGTGCTCAGCAGGTCGCGCTTGACGATCTGATAGAACGCGAGCGTCCACGACGCGCGGCCATCGAGCAACTGCTGCTTGATACCCGCTTCCCACTGCTGCCCGGTCGAGAGCGTGAACGCACTATTCGACTGCGATAGCGTGATGAGCGAACCGACACCGTCGGTGCCGGTCGTGTATTGCGCGTACACCGACAGGTTCGGCGTGAGCGAAAACACGAGCCCGGTGCGCCAGCCGGTATGCGCAAACGTCTTGTCGAACGACGACGCCGTGGTAGTCGCGGTCGCGAACGTGTCGCGATGGAAATCGATGTGGTCATAGCGCAGCCCGCCTATCCACGCGAGCCGGTCGGTCAGTTCGAGTCGGTCTTCGGCGAACAGCGACGCCTGATGCGTGATCGTGCGGAATGCGGGCACAGTCGGATCGGCGCTCATGAACACGCCCGGATCGAAGTTGAAGGCGGGCACGATCGACGAACCGTCGAACGGCGAGTTGCTCGTGTCAAGAAACGAGATCACGTTGAAGTCCGCACCGACCACCACGCGGTTCTGATGGCCCCACAGGCGGCCGTCGAACGTCGCGTCGAGCGTATCGCCAACCTGCTTCTCATGATGCAGGATCTCGATATAGTCGCTGCGCTGCACATTGCCGTCCGGCAGCAGCGAATAGCTCTCGCTGTCGTGCCAGTGACGGTTGGTCAACAGGTAATAAAGCTGGTTATGCAGGGTGATGCCGGGCGCGGCGCGCCATGTCGTATTCAGGCGCGTCCACTGGTCGTAGTACGAGATGGCCGCATCGGCTACGTTGTAGTTCTGGAAGCGCAGCGCGGGATTCAGTTGCCCATTGACGACCGGCACGCCGAAATAGCGCGCGGGCTCCTGTCGGCCATAGTCGTAGTCGAGCGAAAACGACAGATCAGGGTTGACGTCGAGGCGCAGCGAGCCGCCCACCGCCGTCGTGTGCGAATTGCCGCGCGGCACCCAGCCGTTCGACCGGTCGTCGCTGACGTAGAAGCGGTACGACAGCATCGGGCCCAGCGCGCCCGTCGTATCGAGCGCGGCGCGCTTTTCGCCGTAAGACCCGGCGCCGAGCTGGATGGTCGTCGCATAGTCGCGTTGCGGCGCCTTCGGCACGACGTTGATCACGCCGCCGATGCCGCCCTCGCCGTACAGCACCGAGGCCGGCCCGCGCAGCACCTCGATGCGATCGACGGACCATGTATCGAACGGAAAGGTCACGGTACCGGCGCCGGGGAACATGCGCACGCCGTCGTATAGCGTCGTGATCGATTCAGGTCCGCTAAAGCCGCGCACCGATACTGAGGTTCCCCCATTGCCCGGCGCGGCGTCGGACGCGAAGCCGGTCGCCCGGGTCACCGCCTGCGTGACGGTCGTGTCGCCTTTTTCCTCGATCTGTCCGCTGCCGATCGACTCCACGCTGGCCGGTGTATCGAGGCTCGACAGTCCCAGCCGGCTGCCCGTGCTGATCGGCGTGCTGAGGTTCTCCGCGGTGGCGTCATTGCGCGTCGTGCCCTCGACACGCACTGCAGGCAAGGTTCGATTGCTGGTGTCCGCTTTCGTGTCCGTGATCGCCGGCTCGTCGCTTTGCGGGTCGGTGGCCACGCTGCCATCTGCCGATGCCGGCAGCGCGTGAAGCAGCCATGCGCATGCAAGCGCGCCCCCATACAGGCGACGGCCTCGGACTGCGTAGCGCCTCGGGGCCACGAGTGAAATTGAAGTATCCATTCTGCGGTCGTTCTGCTGTTGTCGTTTTCGGTCTCGCGCCGCATAGCGCGTATGTCGTCAGCGCCCGGATGCGGTCGTGGACTGTCACTGTCGTGCGTCGTAGCAAGGACGTACGAAGCTGTTCCAGCCGAATGGAATCGACTCGGTCACGGCAATCCGGGGTCCGGAAATCACGCGAACGCCTGACGGCGTCAGGCGGACGAAGCTCGATGGCCGGCTAGCAAGTCGGCACTAGCGCGTTGCAACAGCACGAATGGAAAGGAAGCGGGCCAGGCGGAGAGGAAATCGGCCGGAAGCAGACGGATTCGGTCATGTCGACATCTCGAGGGGTTTCGCGCCCCAGAAAGAAACAGGGAAGAAAGCAAAGCCCAGGTCTGACTTTCGGTGAGACGAGGTAACGGCAGCCTCGACGACCCGATCACAGTGGCGCGACCGCGCTGGATTCACACCAGCTTCCGGATTTTGCAGCGGCGATTGTACATGCATCGCAGCGTGCTCGACCGGCTGCGTACTGACCTGTGCGGCTTCATCTCGCCGCATGGGAACCGGCAAGAATCGACGCGCACTGGAAATGTTATATTATAACATTCATTCTGTCTTTCTCTTCATGCATACCGTCCCTGTCGCGGTCTGCCCATTGCAGCCTTCCTGTTATCGAACGCTTCTGTTTTACTGGAGAACGCCATGTCCAAGCCGGCCGAGCCGACGCTGATTCCGACCACCATCCTGACCGGCTTCCTTGGAGCGGGAAAGACGACCCTATTGAATCGCATCCTTAGCGAGCGGCACGGCGGCCGCATCGCCGTAATCGAAAATGAATTCGGCGAAACGGGCATCGACAACGAACTGCTGATTCAGGACGGCAACGAGCAGATCGTCGAAATGAACAACGGGTGCATCTGCTGCACCGTGCGCGGCGATCTCGTGCGGATCCTGTCGACGCTCGCGCAACGGCGCGCGGCGGGCGAGCTGAGTTTCGACCGTGTGATTATTGAAACGACGGGGCTGGCGGACCCAGCACCCGTCGCGCAAACCTTTTTCGTCGACGACGCGGTGCAGGACCACTATCTGCTCGATGCGATCGTGACGGTGGTCGACGCGTGCCACGGCGGCAGCCAGCTCGACGAGCACCACGAAGCGCAGGAGCAGGTGGGCTTTGCCGACCGGATCCTCGTGTCGAAGGCCGACCTCGCGGGCGACGAGCAGACCCAGCAGTTGATGCGGCGGTTGCGGCGCATGAACCCGCGCGCGCCGATCAAGCCGGTGCATTTCGGCGAAACTGACCTGTCGGAGTTGCTCGACACCCGGAGCTTCAACCTCAATGCGATCATCGAAATCGAACCGGATTTTCTCGACGATGTGTCGCATGAGCATGACGATGACGTGACGTCATTCGTCTACCGCAATACCAGGCCGTTCGATCGCGACAAGCTCGAGGACTTCTTCAGCGCGGTGGTGAGCCTTTATGGCGCGTCGATGCTGCGATACAAGGGCGTATTGCACATTGCCGGCGTGGAGCGGCGCACCGTGTTCCAGGGGGTGCATATGATCTTCGGCTCCGATCTCGGCAAGCGCTGGATGGCAAGCGAAACACCAGAAACAAAGATCGTGTTCATCGGCAGGCAACTGCCCGCCGATGTCTTCAAGGCAGGGCTTGATAACTGTGTGCTGGCGACATGAAGCCTCGGAGTCGAGGACTGCTGTTTGCAGACCTCGTCCCGTATGGGCAAGTTGCCGCGCGGTGTCGTATCGACGGATCGATTCTCCCGACGCCGCATGACCGCTGTCGATTGTCCTTCAGACATTGACGGCGGCGTCGCCAATGTCTCGTGATGGCCGGTCAGTGCCTCATGCGACAGCATGGATTGCCGGCTGCGATCGGCAAGAGTGGCCCCTCTACGTCAAGCTGTCGCAGTCCTCTGATCAAGGGGCGGTAGCCCGGAAGCTTTCAAGGGCGGTGACGCGTTCCCACCATTCGCCGACGCCTTTCAGAGCCAGGATTTCATCGCGATGCGGCGTAAGCGCCACGTAGGTCATGATGGGCGCCAGGTAGAGATCGGCGATGCTCAACACGCTACCCGCGAGATACGGTGAATCGCCTTTGATACGCATGAGCTCGTTCAGGACAAGGCGACTCTTTTCCAGCGCGGCTTTCAGTGCATCGTCGTTCTGGCCGCCGATGAAATCCGGGAACAGGTAGTATCCGGCGACGCTCACCAGCGCACTGTAGCCATAGGAGTCGACGATACTGGTCACCATGTCCATGCGCGCGCGATCTTTCGGCGTCGCGGGGGTGAGCGACGGGCCGGGCAACACGGTGTCGAGATAGCGCATGATCGCGGTCGTCTCGATGATCCGGAAGCCGTCCACGTCGACGACGGGGACCTTGCCGAACGGATGGCGGGCCCGATGCTCGTCTTCCCGCGGCTCACCCTTCAATACGTCGACCGGAACCTGGTCGTAGTCCGTCAATCGCTTCTCGACGAGCAGCATCCGCACGGTCCGGACATAGGTGGATCCGTTGAACCCCCAAAGCTTGATTTTGATGGTCATCCCGTTTTCCCAGTTGGATTGCCACTCGACGAGAGTGGCGATGGTGAAAGAAGCACCGGATTCGCGCGCGTTTTCTGTTCGGTCAATGCGCGCTTGTGGTCGACACCTTAACGATTGTCAGACAAACCACAGGTCGTTGCGGGCCGGCTCGATGGTACACGGTTCGCGAGATAGACCGCGCCCGGAAGGGCTTCTTCGGAGGCTCACATGCCGGTGGCACGCGTGCCGGACTTGTCGACCGATGCGGCGACGCTCCAGGGCTTGGCGTGCTTCACGGTTACTTCGACATCGCTTTGGCCTGGCGCATCGATCGGCATCATCCGCATGTCGGCGCCCAGATTGCTCACGCACTTCATCTGGTCAAGCGCCCTGTTAGAGGTCGCGCATTCGCGCAGGTTGAGCAGGTCACCGTCGCGCGCCGGAATGCCGTTTTCCATGTGCCGCGCGTGAACTCATCGCCGCCCCACGCAAGTCGCATGCGGCCTGGAGCTTCGCACGATCGCGGTCGACAAGACACGACCACCGCGGTCACTCGCCGCTTTGGCGACAACGTCGGTTGCCGTCGTGCAAGCGTCCTGTTCATCTGTACGCTAACGGGACGGCAAAGGCGACCGCGGTGAAGCTTTAATTGGGTGGCGAGGAGCAGGAAGCTTCAGGCAACGCCATCCTTGCAGGAGAACGTACGGTCACCATGACCTGCGGGCATCTGCCGCCTGCAGGTCATTTCACGTCGAACTGACATCAGGGACGGTAACCGTCAGACAAAGTGTTCATAAACGCAATAATGTCCTGAATGTCTCGGTCCGTCATCGCCGGTTTGTCACCCGGCTTTCGGTCGAATGGCGCATCCTGGAAGTCGACGTTCTTTTGGTATTGAGACGGCATGTCATTGAACTGCGCGACCTTGCCGGCTGCATCGCGCGGATAGATTTTGTCCGGGCTCGTGTTACGCAGGTTGTAGAAATCCATCACCTGCTTCAGGTCGTGATAGACGCCGTTATGAAAGAACACATGCCGCGTTGCGACGTTACGCAGAGTCGGCGTCAGGAACATGCCGCAATATTGCGTCTGGTCTTTCACGTCCGTTCGAAATGGACCGCAGACGCCGAGGTCGTAGAACGTCGGATCCTTGTTTACCGCTAGCGACGCGTTTCGCGGTACACCAAGCGCTTCATACTGCTGGTCAGTGAAAAGCGGCGGTAAGCCATCCTTTGTGGGCCTGCTCAAGTGACAACCGGCGCAATTCGCCTTGTCCGGGTCGTTGAAGAGATGCAGCCCGCGCAGTTCAGCCTGCGTAAGCCGGGCCTTGCCTTGCAGCCAGTAGTCGTACTTGCTGGTGAATTGATGGAATGAGCTATCTTCGATCTGATAGCGGCCAACCGCAAACATCGCCTCAAAAACCAGCATTTGAGGATTGCTGACTACGTTGTCACCAAAGAGCTGCTTGAACGCGCCAATGTAAGGCGTCTTTGCGAGCTTGTTTGCGACGTCTTGAACGCTGCCGTTCGCCATTTCAACCGGGTTGAGCATTGGACCGAGCGCCTGCCGCTGGAGTGAATCAGCTCGACCATCCCAGAACAATCCGCCTTGCGGGACCAACGCCGGTGCGGCCGGTGCGACGCCGGCATTCTTCTGGGCGCGCTGCACACCCGCAGCCGATGCGGCGCTATCCGCGAGATTGGCAGGGTTGTCGTCATCTCCCGCGTCAGGGCCGATGCTAAAAGGAGCCTGCCTGTAGAGATAGGTGAGCGATGGCGGTGGGCGATAACCGGCCTCTGTCATATGAGGCCCGCCAAACTGGACGGACAGATCGTTTGCCGGTCCATATGCATGATCGGGGCTATGGCAGGAAGCACACGATTGGCGCCCTGAAGCGGAAAGACTCTGGTCGAAAAAAATCTGCTTCCCGAGCTGCGCCACGACGCTCAATGGCGCAACGGGCGGCTCCACGAGCTTGACGGGGTGTGCATTTGCCCCCGTCAGATTCGCTACGACGCCTCCAATCGGTTCCGGCATACGCTCCGGATAGATCGCCGCGTAGCCAGCCAATAGCACCAGTGCCATCGCGGCTGCGACAACTGCGCCGATAACGATGCGTCGGGTCGATTTGCCGGACGTGCCTGCCGTGGGCATGCCGCCTGCAGGAAGTCGTGGAGGCTGGACGGTATCAGTTGGGGAGGTCATGGCGTTGACAGAAACAAAGGAGAACAAACTCGAAATCGAGCCAGTGAACGACCTGGCTCGACGTTTCGCACGGGGAAATGCGAGATGTGATTCAAAACATACCTGTGCACCCTCGTTCTCCCGGCTGCATGCCGGGAGAACAGGGCTCATCAGCTCTGCGGAGCAGCCGACAGCTTCGTACCCTGGTTCGGGTCGAGGAACAGCGTGCGCGGCGTCGTCACGTTCTGCGTGAAGTCGAACATGTTCATGATGCTGCCCGTGGTTGCGTCGTTCGAACCTTGACCGATACGCTGGCTGCCGAGCCAGTTGTCTTCGATGAAGCGAACCACCGACGCCTGGGTGATTTGCGTGTCATCGATAAAGTTCGCCTTGGCGAACGGCGAGATCAGGATGAACGGAATGCGAGTGCCCGGACCGCAGCGACCATTGACAGCGCCGCCGTTGATGCCAACGCCTTGCGTCGCGCCCGTCGCATTACACACACCCGGGCCGTTCAGCTGGTCAGCACCGGTGATGTTGCCCAGGCTACCGTTGAGGCCCTCGACCGTCGTGCCATCAAACGAAGACGTTGTGGGCGGCGTAAAGCGGTGATCGAACCAGCCGTCCGAGTCGTCGTAGGTGATGATGACTGCCGTGTTCTTCCAGTCGGGCTGCTGCTGCAGGAAGTTCACGACGTTGACGATAAACGCCTGCTCGTCGAGCGGATCCGAGTTGCCCGGGTGGCCGTCGCCGACTTCTGCCGCCTTGAGGTAGCTGACGGACGGGAAGTTACCCGACGACACAGCGGCGAAGAAGTCGTTGATGTCGTACTGGTGGTGCACCGGCGTCGTGCTGTTGTCCTTCGGGTCGGTAGCACCGACCAGCGCCGTCGAAGTCGGACGCGTGTGTGCCGGGTTCGACGTCGAAGCGTAGTACTGGAACCACGCATGGTGCGGGCTGTAGTCCGTCTTCGAACCACCGAGAATGCTCGAGAATGTCGTGCGGCTGCAACCCGTGGTGCCGTTCGGGTTCGTCGCCGTCAGATCGAAGCCGCCCATGAAGCCGCCCCACGTCAGCCCCTTCGCGTTCAGCAGATCGCCAATGTTCTTCGAGGTCATCTTGACCGTACTCGTGGTCGACGAGCAGGTATCGCCGAACGGATCCGTATCACCGATCAGCGACAGTCCGCCCTGGGTGTCGCTGATGCTCGACGACGTACCGATGCCTGCCACCGCGCCGTTGTTCGTACCCGACACGACCGCAATGGCGCCCGGCGTCGACGGTCCGAACGTGTCGGTGTACATGTTGTCGCTCATGGCGAAGTTCTGCGCGTAGTTCCAGTACGCCGTGACGGTGTTGCCGTCGTAGTAGCCCATCACGAGGCCGTTCGTCCCGAAGACGCCCGTGCTGCTGATCGTGTTGTTACCGGTCTCCAGCGGGAAAAGGTCCATCGCGCCGTTGTCTTCGGCGAGCTGTTCCGGCGTGTAGTTGTGGTTCTGACCTTCCGTATTCGCCTGTGTACGGTCAAGTCGGAATGAGTTGACAGCATTAGCACCGTTCTGCGTATTGGCCTTCGTCGGGCTGGTGCCTTGAAGCAGTGCTGCCGTCAGGCCGATCGGCGTCGGCGTACCGGCCGCCTTCGTGAACGCGGGCTCGCCGGCCGGATTCGTTGCATTCGGATAAGTCCCGAAGTAATGATCGAACGAGCGGTTTTCCTGGAAGATCACCACGAGGTGCTTGATCGGCGTTGCAGTCTGAGCCGCATCCTGCGGTGACACTGAGGCTGCAGGGGCCGCAGGGGTGCTCGGCGCGGACGACGAATTGTTGTCGTCACCGCACGCGGTCAACGCAAATAGCGCGGCCGCTAGCGAGATTGGTAGCAAGGCTTTTTGAAACATTTTTGACGGGCTCCAGATTCGCTGTTCAGCGCTCCGACCTCGATTGCCTGCGCAATCGATCACGTGTGGATGCTGGGGGGTTTTGTTAGTAGTACCGCTAGCGAGCGTCTAACTCGAAGCACCGGCATTGGAACATCGCCATATGACTTTACGGAGAACCATTCCTTTCTTAAATATTACTTACATATTCCTTTAGATTTCTTTCTATTTAATGATAAAAGGCATCCCCGCGCGCTTTGACTCGAACAGGGGTACCGTCCCGTCCTTCGAGGCGGGAGCCGCGCCTTGTGGATAGCTACCAGGAGGCCACGCGGATCTTGTCGCAGGCATCGTTCGACATACTCATTCTGGATTCCAATATATCGAGCACATCGGCGACGCTAATATTGAAAGGACTACGATCTTCGGTGCACACAAGGCACATGCCTGTTATCGTCGTCGCGTCAGACGACTATGAAATCGAACACCTGCCAATGTTCGATGCAGGCGCGGACGATGTTATCGGTATCCCCCTACCGTCCTGTCGGACTGGCAGGTACATCGTCGCAGCCGGGTAAGATTCCATGACTCAATCATGTGATGATCGACCAGCACACCTTGATGACTACGCACATTAGCCGCGAGTTCTTCCGTGGCGCCCTTGAACTCGAGCAAACCGGACGGGGGGTGATGCCGCACCGCCTGCCTGCTCGAGCACGCGCTCAATGCACGGACCCGCAGTTGGCGATGGCTGAGGCGCAGCCCTCAGGAGTACGACTGGTGTTTCGCACCCGGGCGACGGACATCGAGATCGATGTCCTGCCGACACGGTACGCATATGCGGGTGTCCCGCCGCGGCCACCGGGTGTATATGACCTGCTGGTCGACGGACGCCTTGTCCGTCAAATCAGTGCGCCCGGTGGCGACACCGTGACGATCGACATGGTCAGCGGCACTGTTTCGAAGCAGTCTGGGTCTCCCGCCACCCTACGGTTCAGTGGTCTGTTCAGCCACGACAAGAAAGTCGAAATCTGGCTGCCGCACAACGAAATCACGGAGCTTGTCGCGCTGCGCGCTAACGCCCGCGTCGAGCCCATTTCCGACGAGGGTCGAAAAGTCTGGCTGCATCACGGCAGCTCCATCAGCCACGGCTCCAACGGAGATAGCCCGACTTCGATCTGGCCCGCGCTTGCCGCTTCCTTCGGCGACGTGGAACTGATCAACCTGGGGTTCGGCGGCAGCGCGTTACTCGACCCCTTCACCGCCCGAACGATGCGCGACACGCCCGCCGACGTGATCAGCCTTAAGATCGGCATCAATCTCGTCAATACGGATCTGATGCGGTTGCGCGCCTTTACGCCAGCGGTTCACGGTTTTCTCGACACCATCCGGGAAGGCCACCCGCGCGCGCCGCTGCTAGTCATCTCGCCGCTCTATTGCCCGATACACGAGGTTACGCCGGGTCCTGGAGCGTTCGATATGAATGCGCTGGCCGCAGGGAAGGTTTCGTTCCGGGCCACAGGTGACCCGGCCGAATGCAAAGCCGGAAAGCTGACGCTGACCATCATCCGGGATGAGTTGCGACGCGTCGTGCAGCAGCGGGCGGCGAACGACCCCCATCTGCGCTATCTCGACGGACTTGAACTCTACGGTCAAGCGGATTTCGCCGATCTGCCTCTGCCCGATCAACTGCACCCGGATGGGCGAGCGCACCGCCGAATTGGCGAACGGTTCGCCAAGCTCGCATTTGGCGCCGGAGGCCTTCTCTCTCTTGAGTGATCGACACGTTGAGAACGTGCTCAAACTTGCTCAGCTTCACCTGAGCACCACCCGCCCTAACCGCCCTCGTCGTCGAACACTTTCGGGTAGACACGCACGAGCACGATGCGCGGTCCCGTCATCTTCTTCACGACGATATCGAAGCGGTCGAATTCCACACGCTGCCCTTCGGCCGGCAGATCGCGCAGCGCCTGAATGACGAGGCCGCCAACCGACTCCGCGCGTCCTTCATCGATATCGATACCGAGCGCGCGCTCGAGCGATACCACGGGCAGGCTGCCCTTGCCCATCAGCGTGCCGTCGTCGAGACGTGTCCAGTCCTGATCGCCCTGACGAAACTCGTCGTGAATCTGGCCGACGAGCGCGCCGAGCAGATTGTCGAGCGTCAGAAAGCCCATCGGCTTTTCATGCTTGTGACCGACGAGCGCAAGATGCGGCGCGCCCTTGCGAAAGCGGCGAAACAGTTCGAGCGCCGGCATGTCGGACTTCACGTATTGCACGGGACGTACGTATTTCGACAAGTCGTCGAGCGAACTGCCCGCATGCCGCGCGAGCAACAGGTCCTTCAAATGAATCGTGCCGGCGACACGTTCGCCCGATGCGTCTTCGAACAGCGGATAGCGGCTGAAACGATGGCGCGCGACGATCTGCATGTTGTCGCGCCACGGCAGATCGCGGCGCAAGCTCACCAGTTCGTGCGCGGGACGCATCAGGTCGGAGACGGTCATGCGCGAGAAATCGAGCGAATGCGCGATCGTGTTCCATTCGTCGGGGCTATACGTGCGGCCCGGCAGTTCGATTTCATCGGCCACGCTGGTGCGGCGTGCGCGCAGAATCAGCTTCAGCTCTTCGTTCGAATAATGCGTGTCGCCGCCGTGATCGGCCGACAATCCCGCGATGCGCAGCACGGCGTTCGCGCTCGTGTTGAGCAGCCAGATTGCCGGGTACATCGCCCAATAGAACGCGTACAACGGCAGCGCGACCCACAACGAAACCTTCTCCGCCTGGCGGATCGCCAGCGACTTCGGCGCAAGCTCGCCGACCACGATATGCAGAAACGAAATGCACGAGAACGCGAAGAACAGCGAGATGCCGTGTATCAACTGCGCCGACTCGACGCCAAGCACGCTGAAGACCGGCGTCAACAGATCCGCGAAGGCCGGTTCGCCGATCCAGCCGAGGCCGAGCGATGCGAGTGTGATGCCGAGCTGACAAGCCGACAGATACGCATCGAGCCGCTGATGAACGGCGGCGAGCAGCTTGCCGCGTACGCCGTGTTTTTGCGCGAGCGTCTGCACGCGCGTCTGACGCAACTTCACGAGGCCGAACTCGGCCGCAACGAAAAAGCCGTTGAGTGCGACGAGCAGCAACGCACCAATTAGGGCGACGACCTGGATCAAGGCGACGGGCTCCGGCAACAAAACCGTCAGTATAGAGGGTGAACGGCCGGCAAAATCCGTGTGTGCTGCGAAGCGGTTATCGGATCACGTGATGCGGGGATAAGCGCGATGTGAGGCGATGCGTGACGCAGCGCCATAGCATCGCGCAGTCGACGTCGGAATGACGCGCTCGCGCGCGGTTCAACCCGCGTTCAGCGGCACACGCAGCGACAGCTTCGCTTGCTGCCCCTGCGCGAACTCGCCTTGTTCGAACACGCCTTCATGCGCCTCGGCGACGCGCTTGCACAGCGCAAGCACCCACGCAATGCGCCCCGCCTCGCGCGGTTCGCACGCCTGCCTGCGCGCGAAGGTTTCGAGCAGATGCGGTAGCGCCGCATCTTCCAGCGCATCGGGCGCCGCGACGTATGTTGCGGTCGCATGCCACATCGAGGTGTCCGCGTGCGTTTCGAGTGTGATGATCGACTCCGGGGCGCTCGCTTCGGTTGCGAAAGTCAGCATGAGCCAGAGCGCCGCGGCAAGACGCTCGCGGTCGCCATCGAGTTGTTCGGCGGCCAGCGGTGTTTCGAGCATGAGCTTCACGCCGCGCGGTTGCGCGAGCATCGCGCGCACGTCCATCACGGTGGTATCCACGAGCGGACGCAATTCGATCCGTTCGCGATTGAGTACCAGCGACTTGGTCTCGGCGCGTGTGGTGTCGACAATCGATTCGAGCAATTGCACCTGCTGCTCGACGCCGCTGCGGATGCCCGCCAGCGCGCGCTGCGCGGTCGCATCGGCGCCGTCAACCTTGCGCTCGAGCACATAGGCCCAGCTATGGATGGCGTTGAGCGGGCTGCGCAGATCATGAGAAACGAGCGACAGCACGTGGTCGCGCATGAAAAGCGCGGTCTGCGCACATAAACGGGCGACACGTTCCGACGCCGCGGCGCCGGGCACGCCCGGTTCATGACTGCTGTTCGCTGGGAAGGGCGTGGTCACAGTCGACATCCTCGTATCAGTTCGTGATTCGCGGTTTGATTCGCGAGTTTGATTTGCGGGTTTGATTGAATAACCAGCCAACATTATAGGCAAGCCCATTGCGCGAAAACGCGCGACACGGGGGTGATTCGCTGTATATACGCAACGCGCCTACAATAACGGTTTCGATTGAACTTCAAGGGAGCAACTTATGCCGACCGTGACCACTGAATCCGGCCTGAAATACGAAGATCTGACCGAAGGCGCCGGCGCCGAAGCGCGCGCGGGCCAAACGGTCAGCGTTCACTACACAGGCTGGCTCACCGACGGCCAGAAGTTCGACTCGAGCAAGGACCGCAACGATCCGTTCGCGTTCGTGCTCGGCGGCGGCATGGTCATCAAGGGTTGGGACGAAGGTGTGCAAGGCATGAAGGTCGGCGGCGTGCGGCGTCTGACCATTCCGCCGCAACTCGGCTACGGTCCGCGCGGCGCGGGCGGCGTGATTCCGCCGAATGCGACGCTCGTGTTCGAAGTCGAACTGCTCGACGTCTAGGCGCTCGCGCCCGGGCAACAACCCGACACCAGGCACCGAGCCGAACGCAAGAGGCGCCCAGTCTATTTATGGCCAGCAGCATCGTCACCGTCGCGCCGCCCAGCGTTTCGTTGCGGCGCTTCAGCGAGACCGAAGCGTCGGACGTGCACGACTTCCATCAGATCGTGCTCGGCCTCGACGGCTCGATGGTGATGGCCGTCGACGGCATCGAGCGGCAGATCGACCGGCGTTCGGTATGGCTCGTGCCGGCGGGTTCGCGTCATGACTATGCGGGTATCGGCGAAAACCGGCAGCTCGTGCTCGATTTACCCGCGGCGTCGCTCGCGGTGCCGGAGCGGCTTTTCGAGCGGGCGCGCACGATGGATGTCGATAGCGGGTTGACCGAGCTTGTTGGGGAGATTGCCGCGGGTGCGATGCGCGGCGTCGGCGGCGACTTCGTGGAAGCGGACAGTAACCCTGCCGTGGTGCGCCGCTTCAACTGGAATGCCGCGACGCGGCTGTGTGCGGCGCTCGTGCAAGGCGCCGGGGGTATAAGCGCTGCGGGCACGTCGGATGCGCAACGTGCCGCCGCAGGCCTCGACTTCGCGCGCATCGACCGCTGGTTGCGTGCGCATCTTTCAGAGCCGCTGCGTATCGCCGATCTCGCCGCGCATTGCGGCTTCGGATTGCGGCGGTTTCATCAGCTTTTCATCGAAGCGTTCGGCGAGACGCCGCATCGCTATCTGCAGCGTTTGCGGCTCGATACGTCGATTGCATTGCTTGCCGATCCGCGCCGAACACTGACCGACGTCGCGCTCGACGTCGGGTTCGGCGATCAAAGCGCGTACACGCATGCGTTTACGCGCCGGTTCGGTCTCGCGCCGGGACAGTGGCGCGCGCTGCGGCACTAGACGCCGGTTCTTCCGGTTATTTACCCGGGCGCCGCCACGGCGCGAACGCGCTCAGGTAACACCCTCAGGTAAGTCCCTCAGGTAAGTCCCTCAGGTAAGTCCCTCAGGTAACGCCCTTCGGTACGCCCTTACCTACGCCCTTCGGTACGCCCTTCGATACACGCCTATGCACATTTACGCGGCGTTCAAGCCGCGCTCGAGATCCGCGCGAACGTCGGTCGCATCTTCAAGCCCCACCGCGAGGCGAATCAGCCCTTCGGTAATGCCTGCCGCCGCGCGTGCTTCCGGCGTAATGCGCGCGTGCGTCGTCGTGGCCGGATGCGTGATCGTCGTGCGCGTATCGCCGAGATTGCCGGTGATCGAGCAGATCTTCGTGCTGTCGATCACGCGCCATGCGTTCGCGCGCTGCGCGTCCGGCGTATCGCCCTTCAGTTCGAACGACAGGATCGCGCCGCCCGACTTCTGTTGACGCTTCGCGATTGCATATTGCGGATGCGATTCGAGGCCCGGATAAAACACGCGCTTCACCGCAGGATGCGTTTCGAGCCAGCGTGCAATCGCAAGCGCATTCGCCGACTGGCGCCCGACGCGCAGCGACAGCGTTTCCATGCCCTTCAGCAGCACCCACGCGTTGAACGCCGAAAGCGTCGGGCCCGCGCTGCGCACGAACGGAAACACCTTCTCCATGATGAATTGCCGCGAGCCGACGAGCGCGCCGCCGAGCACGCGGCCCTGGCCGTCGAGGAACTTCGTGGCCGAATGCATGACCACATCGGCGCCGAGCTTCAACGGCTGCTGCAGTGCGGGACTGCAAAAACAGTTGTCGACCACGAACAGCGCGTTCGCCGCCTTCGCGATCTTGCCGATCGCTTCGATATCGGCGATTTCGGTCAGCGGGTTCGACGGCGTTTCAAGGAAGAACATCTTCGTCTCGGGGCGCACGGCGTTCTTCCATGCGTCGAGGTCGGTCGGATCGACGAAGGTCGTCGTGATGCCGAACTTGCTGAAGATCTGCGAGAACATACCGAGCGTCGAACCGAACAGGCTCTGCGAACTCACGAGGTGATCGCCCGCCTGCATCGCCGACATCACCACCGACAGAATCGCGCTCATGCCCGACGCGGTCGCCATGCACGCTTCGCCGCCTTCGAGCGCCGCGAGCCTGTCCTGGAACATCGTCACGGTCGGGTTCGTGAAGCGCGAATAGGTGTAGAAATCTTCCGAGTTCTTGAAGCGCTCGGCCGCTTCGGCTGCATTCGCAAACACGAAGCTGGAGGTTAGAAACAACGCTTCCGAATGCTCGCCGAAGTCGCTGCGCAGCGTGCCCGAACGGACCGCGAGGGTATCGAAGTTCAAGGTGTCGTCCATAGTCGTTCTTTCCGTTATCTCGCGCCGGCAAGCACCGGCGACAAAAAAGCCCGCGTTGCGTCGGCAATCAGCGGGCTTTGTGTGCGGAGTAGCTTGAGCGGTAGAGCGGCCCGCTTGCGCGGCCGCCGTTCGCTTTAGCTGTTTCGGGAAGCCCTGGTCAGGCCGCCCTGCGTCCGCAAGCTGAATTCAAATCGACGCAAGGGCAGATTCTAGCACCGTAGCTGCAGCGCGACGTCACTCGACCGACAACTGCAGATGCAGTTGCGAACGCGCCGTGCCGCCGTCCATCGCTTCGCTCGCCGCATCGCGATCCGATTGCGCGGATGGCGCGAGGCGCGCGAGTTCGACGCCATCGAGGTACTCGCTCGTCACGTCGCCGGTGATGTACTTGCCGTCGAAGCACGATGCATCGAACTCCTTCAGCGCCGGGTTGATGTCGCGCACCGCGTTCTTCAGCGCGTCGACGTCCTGGTACACGAGGTAATCGGCGCCGATCATGCGCGCGACTTCCTCGTCCGTACGGCCGTGCGCGACGAGTTCGCCGCGCGTCGGCATATCGATGCCGTACACGTTCGGGAATTTCACCGGCGGCGCCGCGGAGGCGAAGATCACCTTGTTCGCGCCCGCGTGGCGCGCCATCTGCACGATTTCATGCGAGGTCGTACCGCGCACGATCGAGTCGTCGACGATCAGCACGTTCTTGCCCTTGAACTCGATGCCCATCGCGTTCAGCTTCTGGCGCACCGACTTCTTGCGCACGGCCTGGCCCGGCATGATAAACGTGCGGCCCACGTAGCGGTTCTTGAAGAAGCCTTCGCGATACTCGACGCCGAGCTTCGCCGCGACTTGCATCGCCGCCGGGCGCGAGGAATCGGGAATCGGCATCACGACGTCGATCTTCACGTCCGCCGGCAAGACGCGCTTGATCTTCTCGGCGAGGTAGTCGCCCATGCGCAGACGCGCGTTGTAGACGGGCACGCCGTCGAGCACCGAGTCCGGGCGCGCGAGATAGACGAGTTCGAAAATGCAGGGGTTCAGGCTCGCGTTCGTCGCGCACTGCGCCGCGTGGAAGTTGCCTTCGAGGTCGATAAACACCGCCTCGCCCGGCTGCACATCGCGCACGAATTCGAAGCCGATGCCTTCGAGCGCGACCGATTCCGATGCGAGCATCCATTCGGTGCCGTGGTCCGTCTCGAGCTTGCCGATGCACAGCGGGCGGATGCCGAACGGGTCGCGGAAACCGACGAGGCCGTACTCGGCGATCAGCGACACGATCGCGTACGACCCGCGCACGCGCCGATGCACACCCGACACGGCCTTGAAGAGCGCTGCCGTATCGAGCTGCAGGCCAGAGCTTGCGAGCTGCAGTTCGTGCGCGAACACGTTGAGCAGCACTTCGGTGTCGGAGTTCGTATTGATGTGGCGGCGGTCGACGCGGAACATCTCGTCTTTCAGCTGCTGCCAGTTGGTCAGGTTGCCGTTGTGCGCGAGGATGATGCCGAACGGCGCGTTCACGTAGAACGGCTGCGCTTCCTCTTCGCTCGACGCGGAACCCGCGGTCGGGTAACGCACCTGGCCGATGCCGACTGTGCCTGGCAAGCTGCGCATGTTGCGCGTGCGGAACACGTCGCGCACCATGCCGTTCGCCTTATGCATGTGGAAGTTGCTGCCGTTCACCGTCGCGATGCCGGCGGCGTCCTGACCGCGGTGCTGCAGCAGCAGCAGGCTGTCATAGATCAGCTGGTTGACCGGGGATTGGGAAACTACGCCTACGATGCCGCACATGGCATGTCCTTCAAAGGTACGAAATTCGTTATGGGCCGGGGGCCGCGGTGTGGCCGTCCGCCCCGGCACTCATGTCGTCGACGTGGACGTACGCTGCGATTGCATCCGGAAGCAACGGCTTCAACTCTCGCACGCCCTGCTCCGCATACGGCCGCAGCAACGCGTTACGCCAGAATGCCTGCTGGGGCAGTTCGGTCAGTCCTGCAAGCGCGACCAGAACCAGCACCAGAATGACCCCGCGCACGAGGCCGAACATCAATCCGAGCGAGCGGTCGACGCCACTCAATCCCGATACCTGCACCAACCGGCTCAGCAAGGCGTTCGCTACGCCCGCCACCAGCATCACCGCGATCACAATGACAGCAAACGCGAGCAGCCATTGTGTCAGCGCGCCGCCCGGCCAATGCTCGGGCATATACGGCACCACGAACCCGACAAACCGGCATGCGATCAGAAACGCCACGATCCAGCCGATCAGCCCGAATATCTCGGACAGAAAGCCGCGCCACGTGCCGCGCAGCGCTGACAGGCCGATCACCGCCATAACAGCGTAGTCGAACGCGGTGAACATCACCGGCTTATTGAGCCGAACCGTTGTTCGCGCCCGACGTCAAGCCGGCTTCACGAACCTTCGCGATCGCCGCCGACGCTGCCGCGCGGTCCGCGAACGGCCCCGCGCGCAACAGTGTTCGCGTCGAGCCGTCGGCTTGCTTCCGCTTTTCGAGATATGCGGGCACACCGGCCGCTTTCAACTTGCTGGCCCAGCTACGGGCACTCGTCTCATCGGAGAACGACCCGAGCTGCACCGCGAAGCGATTGCCCGGCGGCGACGTCGGCGTGCCGGATTCGGCGAGCGCGGCGGCCGCGCTGGGCGCGGTGGATTCTGCCGATTGCGTCTGCGTCGCCGATTGCGTCGATTTCGTGGCCGGGGCGGCGTTCGCTGCCGCCGTTTGCGTTTGCGTGGACTTCGCCGCCGGTTTTGCTGCAGCAGGCGCGTTGTTCGCGGCCGTTACCGGCGCTTGCTGCACTTTGCCCGCGGACTGCGTTTGCTGTTGCGTCTGCTTGCCTGCCGCTTCACCCTGCGCCGCGCCGCCGCGGCTCGACGACCCGTTCGCCGCAGTCGCCGACGGCGACTCGCCGGACGGCGCCGGCGCGCCTTGCACGCCCGCTGCGGCGCCCTGCGCGCCTTCGGGCGCGGCCGGGTTATCGGGCGCAACGCCCGCCTGGGTATCTTGCGGATCCTGCGCGCGCGAGCGCGACACGGGGCGGCTCGGAATATCGATTGAAATATCGTCGGTAACGGGCTTCGGGTGCGAATCGAGCACCATCGGCAAAATCACGACCGCCGCCACCACCAAGGCGATCGCGCCAACGAGGCGCCGCCGCGCGCGCTGCTTTTCCGGCAAGGTGGGATCGAGGAGCATCGCGTCCGCGTCGCCGGCCCGTTCGGCACGCCGGGTTCGCCTTTCGACGCGTTCGCCACGGTCGGCCGCGCTCGAGCTCCGGTTTGAGCCCCGTTTAGAACTGGAATCCGCGCCGCGCCGGTTGGACGCGCCGTCTTTCTTGCCGAACGAGAAAATTGCCATGAATGCCTTGGTTCGAGGCTGCCCGCGTTCAGTGTTGTTGCGATTTGCGCCAGGCCATCACGCCCGCAACGGTAAAGAAACTTCCGAAAACCACAATTCTATCATTGTCGGAGGCCCGTTTTAGCGCATCCTGAAATGCTTCCGCGGGCGAAGTGAAGCGCGTCACGCTGCTGTCCGGACTGTCGGCGACGCCTGCGTCGCGCAGCGCGGCCTCCAGTTGTTCCGCGGTGGCGCCGCGTGGCGTCGGCAGGTCGGTCACACACCAGTGATCGATTTCGCTCTTCAGGTGAGCGAGCACCCCCGCGATATCCTTGTCGCGCATCGAGCCGAACACCGCGTAAGTGTACGGAAAATAGCCCATATTGCCGAGATTTTGCGCGAGCACCGCCGCCGCGTGTGGGTTGTGCCCAACGTCGAGCACGATTGACGGCTTGCCCGGCAGTACCTGGAATCGCCCCGGCAATTCGACGTTCGCGAGGCCGAGGCGAATGTCCTGGGCCGAAACCGGCAGCCGGTCGCGCAGCGCTTCGAGGCCCGCGAGTGCCGCCGATGTGTTGATCAACTGGTTGGCGCCGCGCAATGCCGGATACGCGAGCGCGGAACGGCGCAGCGTGCGGCCGACATAGTTCCACTGCTGGCGTTCGCTGCCGGCCTGGCCTTCGTAGCGGAAGTCCTTGCCGAACAGCCACAGATCGGCGCCGATCTTGTGTGCATGATCGATCAAGGTCTGCGGCGGCAACGGGTCCGCGCAAACGGCCGGCCGTCCCGCGCGGAAAATGCCGGCCTTCTCGAACGCGATCTTGTCGCGCGTATCGCCGAGGTATTCGGTGTGATCGATGTCGATGCTCGTGATGATCGCGCAATCGGCATCGAGAATATTGACCGCGTCGAGGCGGCCGCCGAGGCCCACTTCCATGACCACCGCGTCGAGGCCGCGCGAGGCGAACAGATGCATGATCGCGAGCGTCGTGAATTCGAAGTACGTCAGCGACGGCGGTTCGGCGAGGCTCATGCGCGCGGTTTCGACGGCTTCGAAGTGCGGCAGCAGATCGGCGTCGCTGGCGTTTGCGCCGTTCACGCGCGCGCGCTCGTTGAACGACAGCAGGTGCGGCGACGTGTGGCAACCGACCGTATAGCCGGCGCGCAGCAGGATCGACTCGAGAATCGCGCAGGTCGACCCCTTGCCGTTCGTGCCGCCGACCGTGATCACCGGGCATGCGAACGACAGCTGCAATGCATCGCGAACCCGGCTGATCCGCTCGAGGCCCATATCGATACCGACCGGATGCGCAGTTTCGAGATGCGTGAGCCACGCATCGAGGGTGGGAAATGTGGTCATCGAATGAAACGGGAGTGCGGTCCGCAATTATCCCGGAAACGACAACGCGCCGCTTGCTCGTTGCTCGCGGCGCGTTGTCTTTTCATCTTCATCGCGCGCGACAGCGGCAACGCGATGCGATGCGATGTGTCTTCGTGAGTCGTTGGTCGTTAAGCGACCGCGTCCGCCGGCTGACGCGTCAGCAGCGCCATCAGCTGCGCGATTTCCTCGCGCAGCTTGCGGCGGTCGACGATCATGTCGATCGCCCCCTTCTGCAGCAGGAATTCGGCGCGCTGGAACCCTTCCGGCAACTTTTCGCGCACGGTCTGCTCGATCACGCGCGGGCCCGCAAAGCCGATCAGCGCTTTCGGTTCGGCGATCACGACGTCGCCGAGGAAGGCGAAGCTCGCCGACACGCCGCCCATGGTCGGATCGGTCAGCACCGAGATAAACGGCAGCTTCGCTTCGGCGAGGCGCGTCAGCATCGCGGTGGTCTTCGCCATCTGCATCAGCGACAGCAGGCTTTCCTGCATCCGCGCGCCGCCCGAAGCGGTGAAACAGATAAACGGCACCTGCTGCTCGAGCGCGTTCTGCGCGCCGCGCGCGAAACGCTCGCCGACCACCGAGCCCATCGAGCCGCCCATAAACGAGAACTCGAAGCACGCGACGACCACGGGCAGCGTATGAATCGCGCCGCCCATCACCACCATCGCGTCGGTTTCGTCGGTTTCGTCGATCGCTTCTTTCAGACGGTCCGGATACTTGCGGCTGTCCTTGAACTTGAGCGCGTCGACCGGCAGGATTTCCTGACCGATTTCATAGCGGCCTTCCGCATCGAGCAACGCATCGAGCCGCTCGCGCGCGCCGATCCGCATATGGTGATCGCACTTCGGGCAGACGTGCAGATTCGCCTCGACGTCGTTGCGGTAGAGCACCGCTTCGCACGACGGGCATTTGATCCACAGTCCTTCCGGAATGCCCTTGCGGCTTTTCGGATCGGTTTGCTTGATTTTGGGCGGCAGCAATTTGTCGAGCCAGCTCATATTGATTTTCTCCGGGCCATCGGTATGCGCTACTTCACGCGCCGTGCGCGCAAAACGCCTACCGATCGCCTTGTTTCTGATGTTGATCGATTCGCGGATCAGGCTGTGCGGGCGCCCGCACCAATCGAATCGATTGCCTGACGGATTTCCCTGATAAACCGGGTCAGCGACTCGGCGGCGGCCTCGGGAGCCGCATCTTCGAGCAGATTGACGATCCGGCTGCCGATCACGACTGCATCGGAGACTTCCGCCACTGCACGCGCCGACTGCGCATCGCGGATGCCGAATCCGACCCCAACCGGAAGCGCTACCCGCGACTTGATGGCCGGGATTTTACCTGCAATATCAAGAACGTCCAGATGCGCCGCACCGGTCACGCCTTTTAGCGACACGTAATAGACGTAGCCGCTCGCCACGCGGCCGACCGCGGCGATGCGCTCGTCGGTCGAGGTCGGCGCGAGCAGGAAGATCGGATCGATGCCGGCCGCCTTCATTTTTTCGGCGAACGGCGCGCATTCCTCGGGCGGATAGTCGACGACGAGTACGCCGTCCACGCCCGCCTCGACGGCGACTTTTGCGAATGCATCGGCGCCGACGCGTTCGATGGGGTTCGCGTAGCCCATCAGGACGATCGGCGTTTTGTCGTCTTTCTCACGGAAGCGCTTGACGTCGGCCAGCACGTCGCGCAGCGTCACGCCTTTCGCCAGCGCGCGCTCCGACGAACGCTGAATGACCGGGCCGTCCGCCATCGGGTCCGAAAACGGCACGCCGAGCTCGATGACGTCCGCGCCGCCTGCAACGAGCGCGTGCATGAATTCGACGGTGCGCTTGGGATCGGGATCGCCCGCGGTGATGAACGGGATCAGGCCTTTGCGCTTCTGTGCGGCGAGTGCCGCGAATGTCTGGTTGATTCGGGACATGTTGATTTTCTCGAAGTCGATTGACTGCGCGCTGGTCTGGTTTGGCTGCTGTCGAGGAGCGGTTGGCTTCGGCGGTCAAGCCGGCGCCACCGAATCCACGGAAGCCGCCGCCAAACTGACGCGTTCTCGCGCTATCGCGCAGTAACTTTCATTGATCTCATAGCCGACGAACTGACGCTGCTGACGCGCGCAAGCCACTGCCGTGGTGCCGCTGCCCATAAATGGATCGAGCACGCGGCCGCCCGGCGGGCAGCTCGCGAGCACCATCCGCTCGACGATTTCCAACGGTTTTTGCGTCGGATGATCGACCCGTTCGGCATGCTGCCGATGCAGGCGCGACACCGACCACACGTCTTTCGGGTTGTAGCCCATCTCCAGCCACTTGCTGCCTTCGAACAACTTGCGCGAACGCGCCTTCTTCGTGACTGCATCGTACGGGATACGGACGGGATCGAGATCGAAGTAGTAGTCCTTCGAAACCGCGAACAGACCGATGTTGTCGTGCACCGACGTGAAACGCCGCGTCGTGCCGCCCATGCTCGGTACGCGCCGGTCCCAGATGATTTCGTTGACCATCGTGAGTTTTGTCTTCAGAAAGCAGAAGATCTCGGGCGCGTACTGCCACGTGCAGAAGATATAGAGCGAACCGGTCGGCTTGAGCTTCGGAATAGCCAGCTCGAGCCACTCGCGCGTCCAGGCGAGAAACGCGTCGCCCGAACGCATGTCGGAGTCGTTGCCGTAGTCCTTGCCGAGCCCATACGGCGGATCGGCGAGGATCAGGTCGATCGACTGGTCCGGCAAGTTCGCCGCATCGGTCAGGAAGTCGCGGTTGTGAAGTTCGATTGCAGCCGGCACCGGCAACAGCACCGCCGGCGCGGTGGCCGGCATGGCGGCCGGTGTAGCGGCTGGTACGGCGCCCTGAGCAACCGGTCGTTCCGCGACCGGTTGCGCGGCTTGCCCTGCCTCTGCCGCGGCCGTATCGAGCGCTGGCTGCGGTTCCTCGAACTCGTCGCGCATCGCCGCGGCGCTCAGAACTTGATACCCGATCGCTCGGCGACCGTGTGCATGTCCTTGTCGCCACGGCCCGACAGGTTGACCAGCAGGACCTTGTCCTTCGGCAGCGTCGGCGCGAGCTTCGTCGCATACGCCAGCGCATGGCTCGATTCGAGCGCGGGGATGATCCCTTCGATGCGGCAGCAGTCGTGGAACGCCTTGAGCGCGTCTTCATCGGTGATCGCGACGTATTGCGCGCGGCCGCTGTCCTTGAGCCACGCGTGCTCGGGGCCCACGCCCGGGTAATCGAGGCCGGCCGAGATCGAATGCGTTTCGATGATCTGACCGTTTTCGTCCTGCAGCAGGTACGTGCGGTTGCCGTGCAGCACGCCCGGCGTGCCGCCCGTCAGCGATGCCGCGTGACGGCCCGTGTCGATACCGTCGCCGGCCGCTTCAACGCCGATCAGTTGCACCGATTTGTCTTCGATATACGGGTAAAAGATGCCCATCGCATTCGATCCGCCGCCAATGCACGCAATCACGGCATCCGGCTGACGGCCGACCAGTTCGGGCATCTGCACCTTGCATTCGTCGCCGATCACGCGCTGGAAGTCGCGCACCATCATCGGATACGGGTGCGGGCCCGCCACCGTGCCGATGATATAGAACGTGTTTTCGACGTTAGTGACCCAATCGCGCATCGCTTCGTTGAGCGCGTCTTTCAGCGTGCGCGAGCCCGATTCGACGGGCACCACGGTCGCGCCGAGCAGCTTCATGCGGTAGACGTTCGCGGCCTGCCGATGCACGTCTTCGACGCCCATATAGACCACGCATTCCATGCCGAAGCGCGCGGCGATCGTCGCGGTGGCGACGCCGTGCTGACCCGCGCCCGTTTCCGCGATCACGCGCGGCTTGCCCATGCGCTTCGCGAGCAGCGCCTGGCCGATCACGTTGTTCACCTTGTGGGCGCCGGTATGGTTGAGATCTTCACGCTTCAGATAGATCTGCGCGCCGCCGAGCAGTTCGCTCCAGCGCTGGGCGTGATACACGGGGGAAGGACGACCGACGAAGTGCTTCAGTTCGCGCTGATATTCGGCGATGAAGTCCGGGTCAGTTTGAGATTTCTCATAAGCGGTGCGCAGTTCATCGAGCGCATGCATGAGCGTTTCAGCGACGAACACGCCGCCATATTGGCCGAAATGGCCTCGTTCATCAGGTAAGTTGTACATTTCGTCACTCTTTTCAGTTTGCCGGGCCGGCGTAATGTGAACGCCTGCGCGGCCTGAATCATCCAGCGTCCGCTTGTCTGACCGCGTGTACGAACGCCGCCATCCGGGCGTGATCTTTCACGCCCTTCGCACCCACGACTTCGATGCCGCTCGAGACATCGACCGCGTACGGGCGCACGCGACGTATCGCTTCACCGACGTTTTGCGCGTTCAACCCACCACTCAAAACGGCCCGACGCGCGAGCTCTGCTGGAATAAGTGACCAATCGAAAACCTTCCCGCCGCCGCCATAGCCCTCGACATGTGTGTCGAACAGAAGGCCGCTGGCGGCTGAATAGTTAAGGGCGGATTTTACCAAATCGCCCGGCCGAGTATCAGGCTCAATGCGCAAGGCGCGCAACCATGGCAAACCCGCGACGCTCGCGAGCGCTTCGCATTGCGCGGGCGTCTCGTCGCCGTGGAACTGCAACAGCGAAAGCGGCACGTCGCAGACGACGTCGCGCACCCAGTCCGGTGTCGCGTTCACGAACAGCCCGACCACCGACAGAAACGGCGGCACATTGCGCGTCAGCTCGACGGCCTGCGCGATGCTCAGCGCGCGCGGGCTAGGCGGGTAGAACACGAGGCCGATCGCGTCCGCGCCGAGGTCGACCGCCCAGTCGATATCCGACGGCTTCGACAGGCCGCACAGCTTGATACGCGTGCGATGCGGAACGGCAGCGGCCGGGGTTGCCTCCGGAGCTGCCCCCGCGGTTGCCTTTGTAGCGCCGGCTTCCGCCGGCTGGCTCGAAGAAGTTGCGTTCATGATTGCGATTCGTCGTTCCAGACATGAGCCCACGGTACGCTGCCGACCGGCGCGGCCGGCACCGCGAACGCCTCGGGATAGCCCACCTGCGCGAGATAAAGCCCGTCGGGCATGAAGGTCGGCGCCGCGCTGCTGCGGTCGCGGCTTGCCAGCACCTCGGCGAGCCAGTCGACAGGATAACGCCCGCGCCCGATTGCGACGAGGCAGCCCATCAGGTTACGCACCATGTGATGCAGGAACGCGTTCGCGCGAAACCGGAAATGGATGAAGTCGCCGTCGCGGCGGATATCGATCTGGTACAGGTGTTTAACCGGCGTCTTTGCCTGACACTCCGACGAGCGGAATGCCGAAAAATCGTGCTCACCGATCAGGCACGCGGCCGCCTCACGCATGGCGTCGATCTCGAGCGGTGTGTGGATCCAGCCCGCGCGGCCCGAGAGCATCGGCGAGCGCACCGGGTTCACATAGAGCACGTAGTAGTAGGTGCGCTCGAAGGCCGAAAAACGCGCGTGGAAGGTGTCCGGCATCGGCTTCGCCCACTGGACCGCGACCGTCGACGGCAGAAACGCGTTCGTGCCTCGCACCCATGAGAACTCCGCGCGATCGAGCGCAGTATCGAAATGGACCACCTGGCCGAGTCCGTGCACGCCTGTGTCCGTGCGGCCCGCGACGATTGTCTGCAACGGCGTCTGCGCGAATTCGCGCAACGCGCGCTCGAGTTCGTCCTGCACGGTCCTGCCGTGCGGCTGCGATTGCCAGCCGCAAAATGCCGCGCCGTCGTACTGAACGCCCAGTGCAATGCGCATCACGACAGCGGCGCGAGTGTCGACAGCATCGCGCGCGCTTCGTTGCGCGTCGCGGCGTCGTTGGACTCGATCACTTCGTTGATCAGCGTCCGTGCGCCGGCGACGTCGCCGAGTTCGATGTATTCGGCGGCCAGTTCGAGCTTGTTGCGCGCGATGCGGGCCAGCTCTTCGGGCGTGAAAGTCGGCAACGGCTGAGCCGGACCCGGCGGCAACTCGAGATCGAAGTCGAGCGCGAGCGGGCCGTATCTGGCCGCGCCCATGCCGGCGATCGCGCCGTGGCCCGCTGTGCCCGCTTCGATCTGCTCGCCGACCCGGGGCGGCTCGGGCTCGTTCGGCGGTACGGCTTGCTGCGCGGTGATGTCGGGTTCGACGACGGGTTGTGTGCTTAGCGATGCCGGTGGCGTGACCGGTCCGGCGGATTCCGCCGCTCCGGCAGAATCCGCGGCGCGCGGGGGCAAAGACATGTCGAGGCTGCCCAGCGCGGCGAGTGCGGCCCGCGGAAATTGCGGCGCGGCGGCGGCGTGTGCTTCGTCGGGTTCCGCGGCCGCTGCGGGCGCTTCAGTGGCAGGCTCGTCGGCGTGTCGATCGGGCGACGCTTGCGGTTCGCCGAAAGGCTCTGCGTGCGCTTCGGCTTGCGCCGCCGTATCGGTCGCCGCCGCAGCCGGTTCCGCGGGTATCGGATCCGCGAGTGTCGGAATGCTGTCGATGTCTTCGGCTGCGGCGGCGTGCTCCACGCCAGTGGCCGGCGTGGCGACGTCGGCCGGCAATTCGGGCGTGGGCTCGGTTAGCTCGGTTCGTTCAGCGGGCGTAACCGGTTCGATTCCCCGCGCTTCCGCTTCCGCTTCCGCTTCGGCTTCGGTTCCGGTTTCGTCGCCCGGTTGTGCTTCGCGCGCAATCGCATCGGCCGGCGCAGCGGGCGGTTCGATAATCGATGCCCGATCATCGCTCTGATCGTCGTGCTGATCGAACGCTTGCGGCTCGTGCGTCAGGTCGGATTGCCGGTCGCGCGCCGCAGCGGCATCAAGCGCGACCGATGCTTCCGCCGGTCGCTCCGTCGGCGTGCCGTACGGTCCGGACGCCACGCCGCTCTGCGCAGGCGGCAATACGCGCTCGGTCAACGGCGGCACATCGTCCTCATCGACTGACGACGACAGCGGCTCACGCGACGCGGCGGATTCCCCGCTCTTCGCCATTGCGTCGTATGCGCTTGCCGCGCTGCGCGACGCATCGTTTGGCGCAGGCGGTGGCGCGGACTGCGCAGCATCGTCCGGCGCACTCAATCCGGAGCCACTGCGCGCGCGCACGGGCGAGGCGTCATTGCGTTTGCGCCGCCGCATCGCGAGACCCGCGACCACCGCGGCCAGCAACGCGCCAATCAGCGCTGCCGCGCCGACATATTCCTGCTTCGACGTCAGCGTCAGAGCAGACTGTGGCGGCGATGCGGATGCGACTGGCGGACGCGCTGCCACCGCCGGGGCACTTGCGGCACCCGAAGCGCCCGTGCCTGCCGCGGGCTGCGCGGACAACTGACCGTTCGTCGCGGCAACACCGCTTGCCGTCTGCGACTTGCCGATACCGTGCTTCTGAAGCTCCATCAGCACGCGGTTTTTCAGTGCGAGCAATTGCTGAAGACTCGAAACCTGGGTGCGCGCCTGAGACGCACCCTGCGGGGCGCCGGCCGACGCCGCCTGAGCGCCGCTCGCGCTGGCGGCGGGCTGGCTCGGCGCGGACTGGATCGAACCCGACCACACATTGCCGCTGCTCGCCGCGGCAGCCTGTGAACTGCTGGCGCCCGTGGCCGGCGCGGACGCGGGCGCAGTCGCAGAAGCGGACGCCGACGGTGCCGACGCAGCCGCCGCAGTGGCATTTACCGGCGCCGGCGCCGACGCCGCATG
>NZ_BAAILL010000050.1:414202-429264 GCF_054589215.1 Paraburkholderia sp. 2C
GCCGCATTCGCCGCCGTCGCCGAGGGCGTTGCTGCTACCGCCCCCGTAGCCGATCCCGCCGCCACCGCGGCCGCCTGCTCTCGCGGCGCTTGCGCAGCGCTCGCGTTTGCGCCGGCAGCAGCCGTCGCCGCTGAACCCGCGGCGGCCGAACTCGCCGCATTTCCCGCCATTGCAGCGGCAGGCCCCGAAGCCGCGCCGCCCGGCGCCGAAGCCGCTGCTCCACCTCCACCGGCCGCTGCCGTCGCGGCAGAAACCCCCGCCGACGCTCCCTCCACCGCCGCGCCCGTCGCATCGAGCGCCGGCAGGTTCAACACCGCGCCGATCTTCATCCGGCTCGGGTCGTTCTTCATGAACGCGCTGGGGTTCGCGTCGAAGATCGCTTTAGCGGCGCGCGCGAGTACCGCGCGGTCATGCGATTGCGTAGCCCCGACGGCGATGTCGTGCAGCGACTGTCCAGCCTGCACCGTCACCTGACTTGCCCCTGACGGCGCCGCCGCAGCAGCGGCGGGTGCACTCGCGGCGGCCGGCGCGCTCGCCGCCGCAGTGCCGCCCGTTGCCACCTGTGCAGCACACGTTTGCGCCGCGGCCAGCAAAACAGCCGCCGTTATCGCGCGGCAACACGCGCCCTCGAACATCGCCGCGTCATGCAGAGCATGCAGGAATGGAAATCGATCGATCATCGGTACGCTGTGCGCGTGCGGGCGCAGCCCTGTTTGGCGAAGCGTTTTCACGCGATGTGCGATGAGCAAGGACAAGATGTGGAAGCGCCGAATGAAAAAAGCGCCGCGAAATTCGCGACGCTTTTATGTTGCTGTAAGTGTTATACGCGTCTGAAGCGCGTAGTTTACTTTACTTGTCGAGCAGAATGCGAAGCATACGGCGCAGCGGTTCGGCGGCGCCCCACAGCAACTGGTCGCCGACCGTAAATGCCGACAGATACTCGCCGCCCATCGCGAGCTTGCGCAGACGCCCGACCGGCACCGTCAGCGTGCCCGTGACCACCGCCGGCGACAGATCGCGCATCGATGCTTCGCGCTCGTTCGGCACCACCTTCACCCAGTCGTTGGCCGACGCGAGAATGCTATTCACTTCGTCGAGCGGCACGTCCTTCTTCAGCTTGATCGTGAGCGCCTGCGAGTGGCAGCGCATGGCGCCGATCCGCACACACAGACCATCGACCGGCACCGAGCCCGGCTCGCCCATTGCCGGCTTGCCGAGAATCTTGTTGGTTTCGGCGCCGCCCTTCCACTCTTCCTTCGACATGCCGTTGCCGAGATCCTTGTCGATCCACGGGATCAGCGAGCCGGCGAGCGGCACGCCGAAATGTTCGGTCGGCATGCTGTCGCTGTTCATGGCGGCGAGCACCTTGCGGTCGATATCGAGAATCGCCGACGCCGGGTTCGCGAGGTCCGCTTGCGCCGCGCCGTGCAGCGTGCCCATCTGCGCGAGCAGCTCGCGCATATTCTGCGCGCCCGCGCCCGATGCGGCCTGATACGTCATCGCCGTCATCCAGTCGATCAGGTTCTCGCGGAACAGGCCGCCCAACGCCATCAGCATCAGGCTCACGGTGCAGTTGCCGCCGATGAAGTTCTTCTGCCCCTTGACGAGCGCGTTCTTGATCACATCGAGGTTGACCGGGTCGAGGATGATGACCGCATCGTCCTTCATGCGCAGCGCCGAGGCCGCGTCGATCCAGTAGCCGTTCCAGCCGGCCGCGCGCAGCTTCGGAAACACGTCGTTCGTGTAGTCGCCGCCCTGGCAGGAGATGATTGCATCGCACTTCCGGAGGTCGTCGATGCTGTTTGCGTCTTTGAGCGTGGTCTCGTTTTTGGCGAACGACGGCGCCTTGCCGCCCGCATTGCTGGTGCTGAAAAACACCGGTTCGATCAGATCGAAGTCGCCTTCCTGCTGCATACGTTGCATCAGGACGCTGCCGACCATGCCGCGCCAACCTACGAGACCTACGTTCATGACTTCATACCCTTGGAGTGGACGCTTCCCCGCAACTTTGCCCGGCGTGACCGCGCGGGGAAGACGGGCGGGCACGACGGACGATCAGCGTTTCGTGATCGTTTTCGGGGTAATCGTGATAATGCGTGCTTTGCTGATGGCGAGTTCGGTCGCACGGGCCGTTGTGCCGTGCTTGCTCGAGACCGAAGTGATTGGGGGAATCAGCGCCATGGCGTGAGTCTACACGAAAACGGTTGATTCGGCGGCGTTCTGGCCGCTTTTGGGCACAAACGATGCTAAACGAAGCCTCGTTCGTGCGCCTGATTTAAAGCCTTTGAAAGCGACGGGCAACGACGCTTAGAGCGCGGCAACCACCGCATCGCCCATTGCCGCGGTGCCGACCTGCTTGCCGCCGGGCGTCGCGATATCGACGGTCCGGTAACCCTGTTCGAGCACCTTCTTCACCGCGTTTTCGATGCGGTCCGCCTGCTCCGCCTTGTTCAGCGAATAACGCAGCATCATGGCGGCCGACAGGATCGTGGCAAGCGGATTCGCCACGCCCTTGCCCGCGATATCGGGTGCCGAACCGTGCGACGGCTCGTACAGGCCCTTGTTGCTCTTATCGAGCGACGCGGACGGCAGCATGCCGATCGAGCCCGTCAGCATCGCCGCTTCGTCGGACAGAATATCGCCGAACATATTGCCGGTGACGATCACATCGAACGACTTCGGCGCCTTCACGAGCTGCATCGCCGCATTGTCGACATACATGTGCGACAGCTCGACGTCCGCGTACTCCTTCGCGACGTCGATCACCACGTCTTTCCACAGCTGCGATGTTTCGAGCACGTTCGATTTGTCGACCGAGCACAGTTTCTTGCCGCGCTTTTGCGCCGCCTGAAACGCGACGTGGGCAATGCGGCGCACTTCGGGCTCCGAATAGCGCATCGTGTCGAAGCCTTCCTTCGCGCCCGCGAACGGGCCGTCCGGCGCCTCGCGCAGACCGCGCGGCGAACCGAAATAGATGTCGCCGTTCAGTTCGCGCACGATCAGGATGTCGAGCCCCGATACGATCTCAGGCTTCAGCGACGATGCGCCGGTCAGTTGCGCGTAGCAGATCGCCGGACGGAAGTTCGCGAACAGCTGCAGATGCTTGCGCAAACCCAGAATGGCCTGCTCCGGGCGCAGCGCGCGCTCGAGCTTGTCGTACTTCCAGTCGCCGACCGCGCCGAACAGGATCGCGTCGGCTTCCTTCGCGAGCTTCAACGTCGCGTCGGGCAGCGGATGGCCCGCCGCTTCGTAACCCGCACCGCCGACCGGCGCCTCTTCGAGCTCGAATTTTTCGCCGAGCGTGTTCAGCACCTTTACGGCTTCCTTAACGATTTCCGGACCGATGCCATCGCCTGGCAGAACTGCAATCTTCATGCGTGTTTCCTTATTCGAGAATGGCAAAACGCCACGCCGGCTGGTCGATCAACCGACGATCCGATGGCCGAGCCACGGCTGCTTCGCGAGCCGCTCCGCTTCGAACTGGCGAATCTTGTCCGACTGGCGCAGCGTCAGGCCGATGTCGTCGAAGCCGTTGAGCAGGCAGTATTTGCGGAAGCCGTCGACGTCGAATTTGTACTCGGCGCTGCCGTCGGTCTTGCGCACCACTTGCGCCTCGAGATCGATCGTCAGCTGGAAACCGTTGAACGCATGGGTTTCGTTGAACAGATGATCGACCTGCTGCTCGGTCAGCACGATCGGCAGCAGACCGTTCTTGAAGCAGTTGTTATAGAAAATATCGGCAAAGCTCGGCGCGATCAGCGCGCGAAAGCCGTATTGCTGCAACGCCCACGGCGCGTGCTCGCGCGAGCTGCCGCAGCCGAAGTTCTGGCGCGCCAGCAGAACCGACGCGCCCTGATAGCGCGGCTGGTTCAACACGAAGTCCGGATTCAGCGGACGCTTCGAGTTATCCATGCCCGGTTCGCCGTGGTCGAGATAACGCCATTCGTCGAACGCGTTCGGGCCGAAGCCCGAGCGCTTGATCGACTTCAGAAACTGCTTCGGAATGATCGCGTCCGTATCGACGTTCTCGCGATCGAGCGGTGCAACGAGGCCGGTGTGTACGGTGAATTTGTCCATGACGCTTTGCCTCTTAACCCAGTTTGCGAATATCGACGAAATGTCCTTCGATCGCGGCGGCGGCGGCCATCGCGGGACTGACGAGATGCGTACGTCCGCCCGCACCCTGACGGCCTTCGAAGTTGCGGTTCGACGTCGACGCACAACGCTCGCCCGGCTCCAGACGATCCGAGTTCATGGCGAGACACATCGAACAGCCCGGCTCGCGCCATTCGAAGCCGGCATCGGTGAACACCTTGTCGAGGCCTTCGCGCTCGGCTTGCGCCTTCACGAGACCCGAGCCCGCGACCACCATCGCGAGACGGATATTCGGCGCCACACGGCGGCCGAGCTTCTTCACGACCCATGCGGCGGCACGCAGGTCTTCGATGCGCGCATTCGTGCACGAGCCGATAAAGATCTTGTCCGGTTTGATCGATTCGATCGGCAGATTCGGCTCGAGCGCCATGTACTTCAACGCGCGTTCGATCGCGTCGCGCTTGACCGGATCTTTCTCGCGTTCCGGATCGGGCACGCGCCCGTCGATCGATGTGACCATTTCCGGCGACGTACCCCAGGTGACTTGCGGCACGATTTCCGCGGCGTTCAGTTCGACGACGCGATCGAAATGCGCATCCGGATCGGACTTGAACTGCTTCCAGTACGTGACAGCCTGCTCCCATTCCGCGGCCGTCGGCGAGAACGGACGGCCCTTCAGGTATTCGACGGTGGTATCGTCGACCGCGACCATGCCGGCGCGCGCGCCCGCTTCGATCGCCATATTGCAGACCGTCATGCGTCCTTCCATCGACAGCGAACGAATCGTCGAGCCGCCGAACTCGATTGCGTAGCCCGTTCCGCCTGCCGTGCCGATCTTGCCGATGATCGCGAGCACGATGTCTTTCGCGGTACAACCGCGCGGCAGCGTGCCCTCGACCTTCACGAGCATGTTCTTGCTCTTTTTCTGCAGCAGCGTTTGCGTGGCCAGCACATGCTCCACTTCCGACGTGCCGATACCGTGTGCAAGCGCGCCGAACGCGCCGTGCGTCGACGTATGCGAATCGCCGCAGACGATCGTCATACCAGGCAGCGTCGCGCCCTGCTCGGGGCCGATGATGTGCACGATGCCCTGCCGCATATCGTTCATCTTGAACTGCGTAATACCGAACGCATCGCAGTTCGCGTCGAGCGTATCGACCTGCAGCTTCGACACGGGATCCGCGATGCCGTGACTGCGGTCGGTGGTGGGAACGTTGTGATCGGACACCGCCAGGTTCGCGCTGATGCGCCACACGGGGCGCTGGTTCAGCTTGAGGCCTTCGAACGCCTGCGGGCTCGTCACTTCATGCAACAGATGACGGTCGATATAGAGAAGCGTCGTGCCGTCGTCTTCGGTGTGGACCACGTGGCTGTTCCACAATTTGTCGTACAGAGTCTGTGCCATGGTATGCGGGGTAGTAGTGACTACAAGGCGATGCTGTCAGGCGATTATGCCACGCAGTGCCCATCGGCTGCCTACGAAAATCTGAAAAAACCGATAGAAAACAGTAGCTTGGCTGGTAGTGTCGATACCTGTATCGCGGTTACCCGGCATGATGGTCGGGGTTTGCACGGTCTTCGCGAACGCAAGGCTGCCCCAGACGAACGCGCGTTGCCTGAACACCGCGCGCGAGGCGGCTCTTCGCGCACAGGTCTCATGCCCGCAGGAGCCATGGCACGCGACCGCAAATGCAGAACGCCTCGGCGGCGCAAGCCGTCGAGGCGTTCTGCATGCTACTTGCGAGGACCAACGCGGTGTTTGCACCGCGCGGCAGGCGCGATCACGCGCGCTTCGTTTAGCGCTTCGAGATCGGCTTCGCTTCGCGCGGCGTATCGCCGATAAAGAGCTGACGCGGACGGCCGATCTTCTGTTCCGGATCCGCGATCATTTCGTTCCACTGCGCAATCCAGCCCACCGTGCGCGCCATCGCGAAGATGCAGGTGAACATCGACGTCGGAATGCCGAGTGCGCGCTGCACGATGCCCGAGTAGAAGTCGACGTTCGGGTACAGCTTGCGCGACACGAAGTATTCGTCTTCGAGCGCGATCTTTTCGAGCGCCATCGCGAGCTTGAAGAGCGGGTCGTCATGCAGGCCCAGTTCTTCGAGCACTTCGTGGCACGTCTCGCGCATCAGCTTCGCACGCGGGTCGTAATTCTTGTACACGCGGTGACCGAAGCCCATCAGCTTCACACCCGAGTTCTTGTCCTTCACCTGCTTGATGAATTCGGGGATGTTGTCCACCGTGCCGATTTCTTCGAGCATGTTCAGCGCGGCTTCGTTTGCACCGCCGTGCGCCGGACCCCACAGGCAGGCGATACCCGCGGCGATACACGCAAACGGGTTGGCGCCCGACGAACCCGCGAGACGCACCGTCGAGGTCGACGCGTTCTGCTCGTGGTCCGCATGCAGGATCAGGATGCGGTCGAGCGCGCGCACGAGCACGTCATTGACCTGGTACTCTTCGCACGGATTCGAGAACATCATCCGCATGAAGTTTGCGCTGTACGACAGGTTGTTTTGCGGATAAACGAACGGCTGGCCGATGCTGTACTTGTACGCCATCGCGACGAGCGTCGGCAGCTTCGCGATCATGCGGATCGCCGACACTTCACGGTGACGCGGATTATTGATGTCGAGCGAGTCGTGATAGAACGCGGATAGCGCGCCGACTGCCGCCACGAGAATCGCCATCGGATGCGCGTCGCGGCGGAAACCGCGGAAGAAAAACTGCATCTGTTCGTGCACCATCGTGTGATTCGTGACGGTCTTCACGAACTCTTCCTTCTCCTGCGCGTTCGGCAGTTCGCCTTTCAGCAGCAGGTAGCAGGTCTCGAGGAAGTCTGCATTTTGCGCAAGGTTGTCGATCGGGAAGCCGCGATACAGCAACTCGCCCTTGTCCCCATCGATGTAGGTAATCGCCGAGTTGCACGATGCCGTCGACATGAAGCCCGGGTCGTACGTGAACTTGCCGGTCTGGCCGTACAGTTTGCGGATGTCGATCACATCCGGGCCCATCGTGCCCTTGTAGATCGGCATTTCGACGCTCGGCGAGTTGTCGCTGAACGATAGCGTGGCTTTAACATCTGACGGGGTCATAGCACATCCTCAATCGAAAGGTGGAAACAGGGTTTCGATAATTGCACGCCTTCTCGGCCATGCTTGCGGTACGGTCGAACCGGTGGTCCCATCGCCGGCTATGGAACCGCCGGCGCTCAATCCGGGCTAGGCCGTACGCAACATGTCGAGGACCCGTCTGACGTCCGGGTCGGCCAGGTCGCCTTCTGGTTCCTTGCGGGCGAGCAGCAAGTCCATCAGGTCGTTATCGCTCAGCTCAAGCAGGCGCGTCAACGCGCCTACGTCCGCATCACTGAGGTCATGCTCATATCGGCTGAAAAAACGCTCGAAGATCAGATCGTTCTCCAGCAGGCCGCGCCGTGCGCGCCAGCGGAGGCGCGCACGGCGAAGAGGGTCGGACTGATGCGATGATTCGTCCATGTCACTACGCGCAGGGCCGCTCCCCGGCGCACCGACCTCCCCCTCGCGGGGCAGCGGCCGATAGGGAGCGTGGGGGTTATTCATCTCAGACCGCGCGCCGCACCATCAATTCCTTGATCTTACCGATCGCCTTCGTCGGATTGAGCCCCTTCGGGCACACGTCGACGCAGTTCATGATCGTATGGCAGCGGAACAGACGGTACGGATCTTCGAGGTTGTCGAGGCGTTCGCCGGTCGCTTCGTCGCGGCTGTCCGCGATAAAGCGATAGGCTTGCAACAGGCCCGCCGGACCGACGAACTTGTCCGGATTCCACCAGAAGCTCGGGCACGACGTCGAGCAGCTTGCGCACAGAATGCACTCGTAGAGGCCGTCGAGCTCGTCGCGCTCTTCCGGCGACTGCAGGCGCTCTTTCTCGGGCGGCGGCGTGTCGTTGATCAGGTAAGGCTTGATCGAGTGATACTGGTTGAAGAACTGCGTCATGTCGACGATCAGGTCGCGCACGACCGGCAGACCCGGCAGCGGGCGCAGCACGATCTTCTGCGGCAGATCGTTGAGGTTCGTCAAACAGGCGAGACCGTTCTTGCCGTTGATGTTCATCGCGTCCGAGCCGCACACGCCTTCGCGGCACGAACGGCGGAACGAGATCGATTCATCGACGGATTTCAGCTTGACGAGTGCGTCGAGCAGCATGCGTTCGTGCGAGTCGATGTCGAGTTCATACGTCTGCATGCGCGGCGCTGCGTCCTTGTCCGGATCGTAGCGGTAGATTTCGAAAGTACGCTTGGCCATATTGTGGGTCCTTTGACTGGTGGCGATGCCTTGAAGAGACGTGCTTAGAAAGTACGTGCCTTCGGCGGCACCGATTCGACCGTCAGCGGCTTCATGTGAACCGGCTTGTAGTCGAGGCGATCGCCTTCGCTAAACCACAGCGTATGGCGCAGCCAGTTTTCGTCGTCGCGATGTTCGAAGTCGCTCTGTGCGTGCGCGCCGCGGCTTTCCTTGCGTGCGTCGGCCGACACCATCGTGGCGCGCGCCGCTTCGATCAGGTTCGCCAGTTCGAGCGCTTCGACGCGCGCGGTGTTGAACACCTTCGACTTGTCCTTCAGATGCACATGAGCGACGCGCTCCTTCAGCTCGTCGATCTTCTGGACGCCTTCGGCGAGCAGCTTCGACGTGCGGAACACGCCGGCGTGCGCCTGCATCGCCGCGCGAATGTCGTTCGCGATGGACTGCGTGTACTCGCCCGACGACGAGGATTCGAGTTTCGCGAGACGTTCGAGCGCGCGATCGGCTGCATCCGCCGGCAGCGGCTTGTGGTCCTTCATTCCGCTCGCGTGCTTGACGATATGGTTGCCGGCCGCGCGGCCGAACACCACGAGGTCGAGCAGCGAGTTCGTGCCCAAACGGTTCGCGCCGTGCACCGACACGCACGAGCATTCGCCGACCGCATAGAAGCCGTTGACGGGCTCTTCGTGATCGCGCGACGTGCCGACCACCTGGCCATGCATGTTCGTCGGAATACCGCCCATCTGATAGTGAATGGTCGGCACGACCGGAATCGGTTCCTTGATGCAGTCGACGTTCGCGAATTTCAGCGCGATTTCGCGGATCGACGGCAGACGCTTCATGATCGTCTCGGCGCCGATGTGCGACAGGTCGAGCAGCACGTGGTCCTTGTTCGGACCGACGCCACGGCCTTCCTTGATTTCCTGGTCCATCGAACGCGAAACGAAGTCGCGCGGCGCGAGGTCTTTCAGCGTCGGCGCATAGCGCTCCATAAAGCGCTCGCCGTCCGCGTTACGCAGAATGCCGCCTTCGCCGCGCACGCCTTCGGTGATCAGCACGCCCGCGCCGGCCACGCCGGTCGGGTGGAACTGCCAGAACTCCATGTCCTGCAGCGCAATGCCCGCGCGTGCAGCCATGCCGAGGCCGTCGCCGGTGTTGATGAACGCGTTCGTCGAGGCCGCGAAGATGCGTCCCGCGCCGCCCGTGGCGAACAGCGTGGTCTTGCCTTCGAGGATATAGACGTCGCCCGTTTCCATTTCGAGCGCGGTCACGCCGAGCACGTCGCCGTCCGCGTCGCGGATCAGATCGAGCGCCATCCATTCGACGAAGAACTGCGTCTTGGCCGCGACGTTCTGCTGGTACAGCGTATGCAACAGGGCGTGGCCGGTGCGGTCCGCCGCCGCGCACGCGCGCTGCACCGGCTTTTCACCGTAGTTCGCGGTGTGGCCGCCGAACGGACGCTGATAGATCGTGCCGTCCGCATTGCGGTCGAACGGCATGCCGAAGTGCTCGAGTTCGTATACGGCGTTCGGCGCTTCGCGGCACATGAACTCGATCGCATCCTGGTCGCCGAGCCAGTCGGAGCCCTTGATCGTGTCGTAGAAGTGATAGTGCCAGTTGTCTTCGCTCATGTTGCCGAGCGACGCGCCGATGCCGCCTTGCGCGGCGACCGTGTGCGAACGCGTCGGGAACACCTTCGACAGCACGCACACCGACAGACCCGCGCGCGCCAGTTGCAACGACGCGCGCATTCCCGAGCCGCCCGCGCCGACGATCACCACGTCGAAACGGCGACGCGGCAGAGAATTTTTGATTGCAGCCATTCTTTTACACTCTCCAGAGAATCTGCGCGGCGTAGCCCGCACACGCGAGCAGCCAGACGATCGTCAGCGCCTGAAGGACGAGCCGCGTGCCGACCGGCTTGATATAGTCCATCCAGATGTCGCGAATGCCGACCCATGCGTGATAGAACAGTGACAGCAGCGTGACAAACGTCGCGAGCTTCATCCACTGGGTAGCGAAGATCGAGGCCCAGCCGTCGTACGAGAACGCGTGAGCGGCGAAGAACCACACGAGCAGGATCACCGTGTAGATCGCCATGATCGTGGCGGTGATACGTTGCGCGAGCCAGTCGCGCAGACCATAGTGCGCGCCGACGACGAGGCGCTTCGAACCGATTCGGTTATTGGAGGACATTTTCTTAGAAGGCTCCGAACAGTTTCAGCGCGAACGCAATGGTCAGCACCGACGACACGACAAGCACGACGATCGACGTGCTCTTGCCTTTTTCCTTCGACACCGCATTGTGGTTGGTGTCCATCATCAGGTGACGGATACCGGCGCAGAAGTGAAACAGGAAAGCCCACGCCAGAACCAGCGTGATCAGCTTGACGATGATGTTGGAGAGAAAGGCCTTGAAGACTTCGAAGCTGAGTTCGGACGTGAGACTCTGATCGAAGAGGTACAGCAGGAACGGAAGGAAGATGAAGAGCAGTGCACCGCTCACGCGATGCAGAATGGACACGCGCCCCGCTAGTGGAAGACGGTACGCCGTTAGAATCTGCCCGATACCGATGTTCCGGAATTCCGGTCTCGGTTTTTTTACGGCTTCAGACATGCTAGACCCCTACTATGTAGTCACACTAATCCGCGATTTTAGCGCCTTTTCATTCCGCGCTGCAGCGAACATCTGCTCAAGACTGCTTTATATCGGCGGAAACAAAGACGCTTTTACAGCCGATGCAAGAGCACATGGAACACAACGGACCCGCAAGCCGCGTCCGCTGCCCTGCTCGCATCAACTGAGGTCGTTCTGATAGTAATAGCCGGTTGTGACATACCAACCTCGCCGCACTTCCACCGGCCGGTCGCCGTACGTGTATGACACGCGTTCGACCGACAACAGCGGAAAACCCGGCGGCACATGGAGCAGATCGGCGACCGTCGGGTCCGCCGCCACTGCGCGAATCTTCTCCGACGCGCGGATCATACGCGTGCCGAACTCCGTTTCGAACATGGCATAAAGCGGCCCCTTGTACTCGGACAACCGCTCGAGCGTGAGCCCGCGAAACACGCCGCCGGGCAACCAGATTTCGTCGAGCACCGTGTCTTCGCCGTCGAACTGCAGCAGACGCTTGATCAGCACAACCGGGTCCGACGGCTTCAGATCGAGTTGCCGCGCGATCTCCGCCGATGCGCGCATGCGGCGGCATTCGAGCAGCTTGCTGATATGCGGATGCTCGACGCCGTCATCGGCCAGTAATCTCAGGAAGCGAAACTGGGCGCGGTCTTCGTTGTGCGTCGCAACAAAGGTGCCCTTACCCTGGCGCCGCACGAGGAGATTGTCGGCCGCCAGTTCGTCGATCGCCTTGCGCACCGTGCCCTGGCTGACCTTGTAGCGCGCAGCCAGTTCGACTTCGCTGGGAATGATCTCGCCGGGCTTCCATTCGCCGGACTCGAGGCTCTGCGTAATGAGCCCCTTGATCTGCTGATAAAGCGGGCTGAATGTAGGCGACGAAGACGATGCCGGAGCGGGCAAGCCTTCGCCTGTGCCCGCCGGGCCGATCGGATTCGAGGAGCTCGCCTGGTTCGAATTCATGCGCGCATTTCATCATAAAGGGTTGACCGCCGTCCACCTATTTCAGGTCAATACTTATGTCTTATATAAGACATAAGATACTGTTGACTTTGCTTCAGCCCGCTCCTACACTCCTTGTCGAGCAAGGGTTTGCGGGCAGTTTTCAGGTTATGCGGCAGCAGCGCAATGCAAGCGAACGCGTAGCCGGGAACACCGTTCCTGAGCATGCTGTGCCCCCCTCAGTCCAGCTTTCGATTCGCCTGCCGTCCGCCTCACGAATGGCTTCACGAGATCTGAACCGGCGCTGCCCACGCGCGCGATTTCAGACTTATGCTCCCCACTTCATGCGGCCTCATCGACGCTCGCCGAAATGCGCGATTGCAGGATTGCGCAGGTCGCAGCGAGCCGCGCGCGCCGTCATGCCCCTGCGCAAAGAGTTCATCGAGTTTGCGACGCTTCGGCTGACGCGCATATAAAATGGCGTTTTCTCAAAGCGTCTGATGCACTAATCAATGCACTAACGCACTTAACGCACCGTCCTGGAGATTTCTCAATGGCTAAGCCCGCAAAGCGCGTTGCCGTCACTGGCGCCGCAGGTCAAATCGGTTACTCCCTGCTATTTCGCATCGCCAACGGCGACATGCTCGGCAAGGACCAGCCGGTGATCCTGCAGTTGCTTGACCTGCCGCAAGCGCAAGCCGCCGTCAAAGGCGTCGTGATGGAGCTCGAAGACTGCGCGTTCCCGCTGCTCGCGGGTGTCGTGGTCACCGACGACCCGAAGGTTGCGTTCAAGGACGCCGACGTCGCGCTGCTGGTCGGCGCCCGTCCGCGCTCGAAGGGCATGGAGCGTAAGGATCTGCTGTCGGCCAACGCCGAGATCTTCACGGTTCAAGGCAAGGCGCTCAACGAAGTCGCGAGCCGCGACGTGAAGGTGCTCGTGGTCGGCAACCCGGCCAACACGAACGCGTATATCGCGATGAAGTCGGCGCCGGATCTGCCGAAGAAGAACTTCACGGCGATGCTGCGTCTGGACCACAACCGCGCGCTGTCGCAACTCGCCGCGAAATCGGGCAAGCCGGTCGCATCGATCGAGAAGCTCGCCGTGTGGGGCAACCACTCGCCGACGATGTACCCCGACTTCCGCGTCGCGACGGCCGAAGGCCAGAACCTCACGAAGCTGATCAACGACGACGAATGGAACCGCAACGTGTTCATCCCGACCGTCGGCAAGCGCGGCGCGGCGATCATCGAAGCGCGCGGGCTTTCTTCGGCGGCATCGGCGGCGAATGCGGCGATCGATCACGTGCGTGACTGGGTGCTCGGCACGAACGGCAAGTGGGTGACGATGGGCATTCCGTCGGACGGCTCGTACGGCATTCCCGAAGACATCATCTACGGCGTGCCGGTCACCTGCGAAAACGGCGAGTACAAGCGCGTGACGGGTCTCGAGATCGACGCGTTCTCGCGCGAGAAGATGGACGGCACGCTCAACGAGCTGCTCGAAGAGCGCGACGGCGTCAAGCACCTGCTGTAAGCACCGATGCGAAATAACCGGAACCTCGTTGCTGTGCGGCGGGTTCCGGTTTTTTACGCCCATTTGGCCAGAACAGAATCCACGGTTTTCAAACACGCTTTTGACGTCGATAATGCGCGCCCCCACCCCCGCCGAAGTGCTGTTTGACGGCGAAGCGCCGCCCACCGTCCTGCCTGCCTGCGATCACTACGCCGGCAGCGAGAAGCTGATGCTCAAATCGCTCGCGCTGCAGCAGGAGCTCGGTCCGGTATTCGACGTCACGCTCGATTGCGAGGACGGCGCGCAGATCGGCCATGAAGCCGAACATGCGGAGCTCGTCGCCTCGATGCTCGGCAGCGAGCACGACCGCTTCAACCGCGTCGGCGTGCGTATCCACGATTTCGATCACGCGCATTGGCGCGACGACGTGCGCCTCATCCTGCGCGCCGCGAAGCGGGCGCCCGCGTATGTCGCGCTGCCGAAAATCCGCAGCGTTCCCGATGCCGCCGAAATGTGCGCGTTCATCGATGCCACGCGCCGCGAACTCGGTATCGCGCAGCCGGTGCCGGTGCAACTGCTCGTCGAAACGCATGGCGCACTCGCGCGCGCGTTCGAGCTCGCCGCCCTGCCGGGCGTACAGGCGCTGAGCTTCGGCCTGATGGATTTCGTCTCGGCGCATGACGGCGCGATTCCCGATACCGCGATGCGCTCGCCGGGGCAGTTCGAACACCCCCTCGTGCGGCGCGCCAAGCTCGAAATCGCCGCGGCGTGCCATGCGCACGGCAAGGTGCCGTCACATAACGTGTCGACCGAAGTGCGCGATATGAGCGTCGTCGCGAACGATGCCGCGCGGGCGCGCAACGAGTTCGGCTATACGCGCATGTGGAGCATTCACCCGGCGCAGATTCAGCCGATCGTCTCCGCATTCGCGCCGCGCGACGACGAAATCGCGACGGCCACCGAGATTCTGCTTGCCGCGCAGGCCGTGCAATGGGGCCCCACGCGATATCAGGACACCTTGCACGACCGCGCGAGCTATCGCTATTACTGGTCCGTGTTGCGCCGCGCGCGCTCGACGGGACGCGCCGTGCCCGCGCAAGCCGCGCCGCTGTTCGGCGACGACGCCGGCGCCGGGTCCGTGAGGACGCAAGGCTAATAACGCGCACGCACACAAGGAGAGCGCTGGAGATGAGCGACACGACGACGCAAACGCCTGCTTCGCAATCCGCCGCCCAAGCGGGCGGCACGGCCCAAGGGGCATTCAAACCGAAGAAATCGGTCGCGCTGTCGGGCGTGACGGCCGGCAATACCGCGCTGTGTACAGTGGGCCGCACCGGCAACGACCTGCACTACCGCGGCTACGACATTCTCGATCTCGCGGGCGCCTGCGAATTCGAGGAAATCGCGCATCTGCTCGTGCACGGCAAACTGCCGAACCTCGCCGAACTGAATGCGTACAAGGCGAAGCTCAAGGGCATGCGCGGCCTGCCCGCGAACGTGAAGGCGGTGCTCGAATGGATCCCGGCCGCCGCGCATCCGATGGACGTGATGCGCACCGGCGTCTCCGCGCTCGGCACCGTGCTGCCCGAAAAG
>NZ_BAAILL010000051.1:0-286 GCF_054589215.1 Paraburkholderia sp. 2C
GCTTGACGCGTTGTCGCCGTCGCTGATCCGGCTGACGAAGAAAGCCGCGCAGACGACGCGCGCGATCATGCCGGCCAGCGGCGACGACAGTTACGCCGATCTGATGTTCTGGATCGAAGCGTTGCATCGCAGTGTGAGCGAGCACAGTCGCGACCGGCAGCAACTTGGCGCCGTGCCGCAGCTTTTGCAAGCACGTCTGCGCTCGCTGGCCGACACGTCGCGCGAGATGGCGCTCGGTATGGACTTCTCGTTTCTGCTCGACCAGGATCGCAAGCTGCTGTCGATC
>NZ_BAAILL010000052.1:0-236 GCF_054589215.1 Paraburkholderia sp. 2C
GCGCGCAGGCTCGCGAATGCGGCGAAACGCGGTCCGCTCCACGGCTTCGCCTCGCGTAATCTTGCCAGCAATGCGGCGCCGTTGGCGGTGTCGCCGGCCAGCACGAAGCCGTCGATCACGTTGTCGCGCCAGATGGCGCGCCTGTCCAGTCCGCGCCGCGCGTCGCGGTATTCGAGCGTGTCGTCGCCGGACGGCAGCTCCAGTGCCGCGTAGACGCGCTCGAGCCACCCCTGCGG
>NZ_BAAILL010000053.1:0-274 GCF_054589215.1 Paraburkholderia sp. 2C
CCGATCCGTTGAAGATCAGCCGGCTGACACTACGCAATCTGTCCGGCCGTACCCGGCGGCTCTCGGTCACGGCGTGGCTCGAATGGGTGCTCGGTACCTCGCGAGGCGCATCGGCACCGTTCGTCATGACGGAAATCGACTCGCTCACGGGAGCCATGTTGGCGCGCAATCCCTGGAGTACCGCATTCGGCACGCGTGTCGCCTTCGCCGACCTCAGCGGCCGGCAAACGGCGTGGACGGCCAGTCGCACCGAGTTCCTCGGCCGCCACGGCGA
>NZ_BAAILL010000054.1:0-645 GCF_054589215.1 Paraburkholderia sp. 2C
CGTAGTCCGCGACGCTGAAGATCGGCGCCTCCGGATCTTTATTGATCGCGACGATCACCTTCGAGTCCTTCATGCCCGCGAGGTGCTGGATCGCGCCGGAGATGCCGACGGCCACATACAGTTGCGGCGCGACGATCTTGCCGGTCTGCCCAACCTGATAGTCATTCGGCACATAGCCCGCGTCGACCGCGGCGCGCGAGGCGCCCATGGCGGCGCCGAGTTTGTCCGCGAGCGGTTCGAGCACCTTCGTGTAGTTCTCGCCGCTGCCCAGACCGCGGCCGCCCGACACGATGATCGTCGCGCTCGTCAGTTCGGGGCGATCGAGCTTCGTTACTTCGCGGTTCACGAACTGCGAGATGCCGCGGTCCGCTGCGGCCTCGATCTTTTCGATCGGCGCGCTGCCGCCTTCCGCGGCGACCGGGTCGAAGCCCGTGGCGCGCACGGTGATGACCTTGATCGGGTCTTCCGATTGCACGATGGCGATGGCGTTGCCCGCGTAGATCGGGCGCTCGAACGTGTCGGGGCTATCGACTGCCGTGATGTCGCTGATCTGCGCGACGTCGAGTTTCGCCGCGATGCGCGGGGCGATGTTCTTGCCGTATGCCGTTGCGGGCGCAACGATGTGCGTGTAGTGCTTCGCCGCAT
>NZ_BAAILL010000055.1:0-717 GCF_054589215.1 Paraburkholderia sp. 2C
CGCACTCGCGGACCTGCCGCAGGCGACCTTCGCGTCGAAGGTGACGATCGCCGACGGCAAGGCCACGGTTGCGCGAGAAGTCGACGGCGGCGCCGAGACGCTCACGCTGAAGCTGCCCGCGGTGGTCACGACCGATCTGCGCCTGAACGAGCCGCGCTACGTGACGCTGCCCAACATCATGAAGGCGAAGAAGAAGCCGCTCGAGACGCTCAAGCCTGAAGACCTCGGCGTCGATGTCAAGCCGCGTCTGAAGACGCTGAAGGTCACCGAACCGGCCGGACGCAGCGCCGGCGTGAAGGTGCCGGATGTGAAGACGCTGGTCGAGAAGCTGAAGAACGAAGCCAAGGTGCTGTAAGCGGACGGAGACACACGAGATGACGACGCTGGTAATTGCTGAACATGACAATCAGTCGCTGAAGGCGGCGACGCTGAACACCGTCGCGGCCGCGCAGAAGATCGGCGGTGACATTCACCTGCTGGTGGCAGGCCACAACGCACAGGGCGCAGCCGAAGCCGCATCGAAAGTCGCAGGCATCGCCAGGGTCCTGCTCGCCGATGCGCCGCAACTGGCCGAAGGCCTGGCGGAAAACGTCGAAGCGACGGTCCTCGCGCTTGTGCAAGATGCGGCGAAGCACTACACGCACATCGTTGCGCCCGCAACGGCATACGGCAAGAACATCGCCCCGCGCATCGCGGCGAAACTCGACGTCGCGCAGA
>NZ_BAAILL010000056.1:0-7329 GCF_054589215.1 Paraburkholderia sp. 2C
GCTGTCTTCGAGCGTGAAATCGCCGGACGGCGCGAACACGTCGAGCGTGTCTTCCTCGATCACATGATCGTGCAGGTAATTCGATACCTTGCCGTTCGGCTCGCGCTTCACGCTGATCCGGTACTCGTGTCCGTTCGGCGCCGCCGACAGCGAATAGTGGCGGCGCACTTCCTCGCCGTCGATCAGAAGACGCAGCGCGATGAACTGCCCCGGCTTGAAGTCGAGCAATGCGCCGCCGTCCGCGGGGCGCAGATAGAACGACGTGATCTCGTCGCTTTCGCGTACCTTGCGCGCCACCGTGAACTTGCGCGTGCCGCGCCAGCCGCCCTGCGCCGCCTCTTTCGCCGCGTACGCGCTTTCCTCGAGGCCGATCAGGATATCGGCAAGCTGCCGGTAGGCGGCACCCCACGCCTCGATCACCGCATCGGTTGCGATCTCCGGCCCGAGCACTTCGCGGATCGCTCGCAGCAGACACGCGCCGACGATCGGATAATGCTCGGGCAGGATATTCAGCGACACGTGCTTGTTGACGATCTGCGAAACCAGACCGCCCAGCTGCTCGAGCTGATCGATATGGCGTGCGTACATCAATACGCCGTTGGCGAGCGCGCGCGCCTGGTCGCCGTTTGCCTGGTGTGCCTGATTGAAAAGCGGGCGCACTTGCGGATACTCGGCGAGCATCGTCCTGTAGAAGTGCGAGATGAGCGCCTCGCCGCCGCTTTCGAGCAGCGGAATGGTGGCTTTGACGATGGTGCGATGTTCGGTCGACAGCATGATTGATCTCCTACGATGAAATGAAGCGCACCAGGATAGGGGACTCAGGTCCGCACCTTAGGTATCCGACGTACTCCGTTGCGCTGATTATATGAAGCGGGAATGGGCGAAACGACGCGCGCATCGGAAAGCGAGTGTTTCCTCGTCGCACGGAATAGAGGATGTCGCATGCGTGTTCCTCGTACGACACGTCAGGGCGCCGATGCCATCGGCGTCGTCTTTGCGGCGTCGACATGGTCGTTGCGCCAGCCGCCGCCGAGGGCACGGACCAGATCGACGTTTGCATCGAGCTGCTGGGTCCGGATGTCTATCAAGCCGCGTTGCGCGGCAAGCGCGGCGGTTTGTGCATCGACCACTTCAAGATAGCTGACCGCGCCCCGACGATAGCGTGACAGCGCGAGATCGACCGACAGGTTAGCTGCGTCCACGGCCTGTTGTTGCTGGCTCGTCGCCGTGCCAAGTTGCGTAAGCAAGGTCAGATCGTCTTCCACCTGTTTGAACGACGCGAGCACGACGCTGCGGTAACGTTCGCCCGCTTCGGCCGTCGCGGCTTGGGCCGATTCAACTTGCGCTCGCCGCTTGCCGCCGTCGAACAGATAGACCGCGAGCGCGGGGCCAAGCGCCCAGTAAGAACTCGGCAAACTGAGCAGATCCGCGTAAACCGAACTTTGAAAACCGCCCTGTGCGCTAAGCGTAAGCGATGGGAAATAAGCCGCGCGCGCCACGCCGATTTTCGAATTGGCGGCTGCGACCCGGCGCTCGGCCGCCGCGATATCGGGCCTGCGTTGCAGCAACTGCGCCGGTACGCCCGTCGGAATCGCCGGAAGCGGCACCGGCTCGACGCCAGGGGCAACCGCGAAACTCGATGCCGAGGCGCCGACCAGCGCCGCAATCGCATGCTCGAGCAGCGCGCGTCTGGCTTCTACCTGCGTGAGATCGGACTGTACGAACGACAGCTGAGTGGTGGCGCGCGCAACGTCGAGTTCCGACGCGACGCCGCCGTCGTGCCGCTTGCGCGTCAACTCGAGTGCCTTGCGGTCGGCGTCGATCGTGTCTTCAAGCAGCTGGATCTGCTGATCGTCGCCGCGCAAGTCGAGCCAGGTGCGCGCCAGTTCGACCTCCAGGCTCAATTGTGTCGAGGCGAGATCATCCTTCTCAGCCTCGCTTTCTTCCTTGCTGGCCGCGACCGAGTCCCTGACACGCCCCCACAGATCGACCTCGTAATCGGCTTCGATGCCGAGCGTTGCCGCGTTGTAGTCGGTCGGCGCGGTCGCGCTGCGCAACGGCCGCGTGTCGGACTCGCGCGCGCGTTGCGCCGCGCCGCCCGCTGAGACCTGCGGATAGAGCTGCGACCTGGCTTGCCTGACGAACGCCTGCGACTGCACGTAGTGGTAATACGCGGCGCGCAGATCGTGATTGTGGGCGATCAGCTGGTCTTCGAGTTCGTCGAGTCGCGGTTCGCGATACAGCTTCCACCAGCCCGCGCGATCGAGCCGGTCGGCCGGCGCCGCGACAGTCCAGGACGTCGGCGATTGGTATTGCGTCGCGACCGGCACATCCGGAACCTGATAGTGCGGGGCAAGCGAACAGGCGCCCAGCGAAACGACGCCGGCAAGGAGCGCAACTGCCCGTAACCTAGCCATGATTCGCCGCCTCGATGCCATTACGCGCGACACGCACGCGATCGCCTTCGCTAAGGCCATCGGGCGGCGTATCGATCACGCGGTCGCTGCTTTTCAGGCCCGTGCCGATTTCAACGGCTTTTCCCAGATCCTGCTCGATGGCCACCGCTTTGAATCTGACTTCGTCGTGGCTGTCGACGGTCGCCACACGCAATCCGTGTTCGTCGAAGATCAGCGCGCTTGCCGGAATGCGCATCGCGCCATCGGGCACCGGCAGCGCGAAGTGCAGCGTCACGAAGCTGCCCGGCAGCAGCAGGTGTGCCGCGTTATCGACCTGCAATTGCACCAGCGTCGTCCCCGACGACGCGTTCACGGCATCGGCGAGACCGACGATATCGGCCGTGAAGCGCCGGCCGGGATACTCGGGAACCGTGAAGTCCGCGCGGCCGCCGCGTCTGATCATCGGCGCATAAAACTGCGGCACATGCACATAGACGCGCAACCTGTTCACGCTCGATACGGAAAACAGTTGCGTGTGGCTGCTGCTGCCCGCGTCGATCAATGCACCGATATCGGTATTGCGCGCGGTAATGACGCCGTCGAACGGCGCAACGATCGTCGCGAATGCCTTCATGGCAACCAGCCTGTCCACATTCGCCTGCGCGGCAGCGACACGCGCTTTCTTTTGCGCATAGTCCTGTGTGCGGTCGTCGACTTCCTGACGCGATACCGCGTCGGAACCCAGCAGCGCTTGCCATCGCTCGGCGCTTGTTTTTGCAAGCGCGGCGTCGGCCTGTGCGCTCGCGAGATCCGCTTTGGCCTGGAGCAGTTGCTGATCGAGTTCCGGTGTATCGATGGTCGCGAGCACCTGTCCCGCCTTCACGCGATCGCCGATGTCGACGCGCCACGATTTGAGGTAGCCGTTCACGCGCGCATAGATCGGCGCATCCGTGAACGACTCGAGGCGCCCCGGCAGATTCAGCGCGCCACCGGAGGCGGGCGGCGCCGGCGTGATAACCGTGACGGTCGGGATGGCCTGCGTTTCGGTCCAGTCCTTGAGCTCTCGACTGTTTCTGGCGCGTACCGCCGTGCCGGTGGCGAGAATGACGACCGCGGCGGCCGCGCCGATCATTCCGGCGCGCAAAAGCATGCGCCGCGGCGCGGACCGTGGAGTGGTTTCATCAGACATGGGAGGGACCTCGGGAAGTCGCCGGTAGCGCGGAATCGCGCCCCTTACGTGAATGCACGATGCAAAAGACGGCCGGCACAAGGAACAGCGTCGCCGTGGTGGCGAACAGCAGTCCGCCGATCACGGCACGGCCGAGCGGCGCATTCTGTTCGCCCCCTTCGCCAAGGCTCAATGCCATCGGCGCCATGCCGATCATCATCGACAGCGCTGTCATCAATACCGGGCGGAAACGCGTGGCGCCGGCTTCGAGCGCCGCCTTGAGCGCGTCGCCATGCACAGCGAGCCGCTCGCGGCAAAAGCTCACCACGAGAATCGAGTTCGCCGTGGCGACGCCCATGCACATGATCGCGCCGGTCAGCGCGGGCACCGACAACGGCGTGTGGGTCGCGTACAGCATCCATACAATGCCCGCCAGTGCGAGCGGTAACGCGGTCACTATCACGAGCGGATCCGACCACGACTGGAAGTTCACGACGATCAGCAGGTAAATCAGCACGACCGCGCCGACCAGCCCGAACAGCAAGCCGCTGAACGCGCTGTTCATTGTCTGCACCTGGCCGAGCAGGACGACGCGCGCGCCCTTGGGTACCGCGCTCGCGTTGGCGGCGACGATGCGTTTGAGATCGGACGCCACGGCGCCAAGGTCCCGCCCTTGCGTCGTGGCGAAGATCTCGACCATCGGCTGGATGTTGTAGTCGTCGACGACCGCGTCGCTTGTCGTGCGGCGAATCGTTGCCACACCGCCGAGGATTTGCCCGTCGCTCACAGCCGGGCCGCCTCCGACTGGCAGATCGGCGAGCGACGGGAGCGTATCGAGCCCGTATTGCGGCGTTTGCAGGACGATCGGATATTCGACGCCGTTGGCCGCATTCAGCCAGTACGTCGGTGCGACCTGACCCGAGCCCGCCATATGCACGACCAGGCTATTCGTCACGTCGCGCTCGGTCACCCCCTGCAGCAGCGCCTGAGTCCGGTTCACGTCGACGTCGAACTGCGGATTGCTTTGCGATTGCTGGATGCGCGCATCGGCAATGCCGGGCACATGGCGAATCTGGCGCAGCAACCGGTTCGCGTAGGCGAAATCCGCGGGCAAATGGCCGCCGCGGATCTGCAAGTCGATTGGCGCCGGTGCGCCGAAGTTCAGGATCTGGCTCACGATATCGGCTGGCGGGAACGAAAACGTCACGCCGGGAAACGCCTGCGGCAAGCTCTCGCGCAGCTTGCGCACATATTCGCGGGTCGGGCGGTGACCCGCTTTGAGCGCAACCTCGATGTCGCCGTCCTGCGAGCCGATCGTGCCGGTATTGTTGTAGGCCGTGTTCAGGCCGCTAATCGACAGGCCCATGTTATCGACCATCGTGCCGAGTTCGGTCGGCGGAATCGTCGCCTGAACACGTTTTTCCACGGCGGCGAAGATCGCGGCCGTCTTCTCGACACGCGTGCCGACCGGCGCGCGCACGTGCATCAGGATTTCGCCGGCGTCGACATCGGGGAAGAAGTTGCGGCCGAGAAACGGCACCAGTGCAAGCGATAGAACCGCAAATGCAAAGAATCCCGGTACGAAGCCGCGGCGATAGGCGAGCACCAGTTCGAGCATCGCACTGTAATGCGTGCGTGTGCGTTCGAAGCCAGCCTCGAACCGGCGCTGGAAGCGAACCAGCGGGTTCGACGTTTTACGCGGGGTGCGAGTGTGTTCTGGTGCGGGTTCCGGTGAGTTTTCGGGCGCGCTTTCGGGCTCATTTTCGGGCACATGGGGCTTCAGCAGGTACTTTGCCATCGTCGGCACGAGCGTGCGCGACAGGATGAACGACGACACCATCGCGAAGATCACGGCCTCGGCCATCGGCACGAACAGGAAACGAGCCACACCGTCGAGGAAAAACATCGGTACGAATACGATGCAGATACACAGCAGCGACACGAACGCCGGCGTTACGATCTGTGCGGCGCCGTCGAGAATCGCCTCTTCGACGGCCTTGCCATGCTCGAGGTGCCAGTTGATGTTTTCGATGGTCACGGTGGCGTCGTCGACGAGTATCCCGACAGCGAGCGCCAGCCCGCCGAGCGTCATGATGTTCAGGGTCTCGCCGAGCGCCGACAACGCGGCGATCGAGCCGAGAATCGCGAGCGGAATCGAAGTCGCGATAATGACCGTCGAGCGCCAGCTGCCGAGGAACAGCAGAATCATCAGGCTCGTCAGCACCGCGGCGATCACTCCTTCGCGGGCGACACCCGAGATCGCCGCGCGCACGAAGACCGACTGATCGCCGATCACATCCACCTTAAGTGCGTCCGGCAGCGACGCCTTCGCATCGGCCACTTTTTGCTTGACCCCGGCGATGATGGCGAGTGTCGACACCGAACCGTTCTTGAGGATGGTCAGCAAGACGGAACGCTTGCCATCGACGTGAACGATATTGGTCTGCGGTGGACTGCCGTCGGTCACGTCGGCGACGTCATGCATGAAAACTGCGGTTCCGTTGCCGGTCTTGATCGGAATGTTCCCGATAGCGGCGACCGACGACGGTGCGCTGTTCAGCTGCACGATGTATTCATAGTCGCCAACTTTCTCGGTGCCGACCGGCGTGATCAGGTTTTGGGCCGCCAGCGCGTTGGCGACGTCCTGGGCGGACAGGCCGCGTGCTTCGAGTTCGGATGCCTTGACGTTGATCTGCACCTGCCGTGTTTTTCCGCCATAAGGATAGGGTAGCGACGCACCCTCGACCGTCGTCAGAATCGGTCGCAGCTGGTTCAGGCCGAGGTCGCCGAGGTTCTGCTCGGTCAGCCCCTTGCCGGAAAGCGCCAGCTGGACGATAGGGACGGTCGACGCGCTATAGGTAACGATCAGCGGCGGTGTGGCGCCGGGCGGCAGCTGTTTGAGGATGTACTGGGAAATCGACGTAACCTGCGCGTTTGCCGTGCGAATGTCGGCGTGCTTCTGGAAAAAGATCTTGACGACCCCGTAGCCGGAAATGGACCTGCCTTCGATGTGCTGAACGTCGTTGACCGTGGTCGTCAACACGCGCTCGAACGGCGCCATGACGCGCCCCTCCATCTGATCGGGAGGCAATCCCGTGTATTGCCAGATCACGGCGATCACAGGGATATCGATGTCGGGGAAGATGTCGGTGGGTGTCCTCAATGCCGAGAGAATGCCGACGATCAGAATGAAGATGGCCAGCACGACAAACGTGTAGGGCCTCCTCAAAGCAATGCGAACGATGCCAATCATGCGGGCTCCAGAATTGCAGGGACCGTGACGCGCTGCTATCGCCGCGACCTGGGCGGACGTTCCTGCCTTGATCGGTCGCAGGTCGTGCCGGATATCGTCGGCGATGGCTCATAGTGTTAGCGTCAAAGCATGCGGTTCTGAAGCCGCGCGTTCAACCGCTCATTTGCCAAGAATCACTTATGAATGAGTGAACAATCGAAGAGGGCACGCGGGCTCGCACAGGGCGATGGCAATGTCGGCCATGCGTATGCGGTTGTTTCCATTTGCTCAACGAGCGAGCGATGGATGGCGGTGTAGTCAAGAAGAAGCGGGCGTCGCCCGGTGTGGGCTGACGGTAATCTCCGATGCGTTGCTCGTTGCTCGTTGCTCGTTGCTCGTTGCCCGTTGCCCGTTGAGACCGTCGAGACCGTTGAGACCGTTGAGACCGTTGCCGGCTTTACCCGCGCGAGGTGTGCCCGTACACCCGGCGCGCGGGTTCGCCGATGCGCGCTTACGAATTCGCCTACGAATTG
>NZ_BAAILL010000057.1:0-384 GCF_054589215.1 Paraburkholderia sp. 2C
TGCACAAGCGCGAGGACCGTCGCTTCGACGTTTTCCGCCAGGCCTTCGGCCAGTTGCGGCGCATCGGCGAGCAGGACCCTGGCGATGCCTGCGACTTTCGATGCGGCTTCGGCTGCGCCCTGTGCGTTGTGGCCTGCCACCAGCAGGTGAATGTCACCGCCGATCTTCTGCGCGGCCGCGACGGTGTTCAGCGTCGCCGCCTTCAGCGACTGATTGTCATGTTCAGCAATTACCAGCGTCGTCATCTCGTGTGTCTCCGTCCGCTTACAGCACCTTGGCTTCGTTCTTCAGCTTCTCGACCAGCGTCTTCACATCCGGCACCTTCACGCCGGCGCTGCGTCCGGCCGGTTCGGTGACCTTCAGCGTCTTCAGACGCGGCTTGAC
>NZ_BAAILL010000058.1:0-229 GCF_054589215.1 Paraburkholderia sp. 2C
CGGCGCAAACGGCAATGGAGAAAGCGTCTGGCTCGGCTGGCTGCTGTTGCGGACCATTGACCTGTTCGCACCGCTCGCCCAATCGCACGACCCGGCGCGTGGCGAGCGCTGGCGCGCGCATGCGGTGCGGTTACGCGAGGCGCTGGAGCGTGACGCATGGGACGGCGAATGGTACCGGCGTGCAACTTTCGACGACGGCAGCTGGCTCGGTTCGCACAGCAACGACGAA
>NZ_BAAILL010000059.1:0-217 GCF_054589215.1 Paraburkholderia sp. 2C
CGACACGGTGCTGGCTGATGTGACACGTCATTGGCAGAACGTGCTGGGCGCCGTACAGGTCAAGACGCCGGATCGGGCGATGGACCTGATGCTCAATGGCTGGCTGCTGTATCAGACGCTCGCCTGCCGGATCGAAGCGCGCTCGGCGTTCTACCAGGCAAGCGGCGCGTATGGGTTCCGCGACCAGTTGCAGGACATGATGGCGCTGACGCACGTG
>NZ_BAAILL010000060.1:0-719 GCF_054589215.1 Paraburkholderia sp. 2C
CTGCTCGACCTGTGGACGCAGGGCCGCATGCCGATCAAGTCGGTGCTGATCGTCACGCACAATATCGAGGAAGCGGTGTTCATGTGCGACCGCATCCTGGTGCTGTCGTCGAACCCGGGGCGGGTGATCGCCGAGATCAAGGTGCCGTTCAAGCATCCGCGCAACCGTCTGGACCCGGCGTTCCGCAAGCTGGTGGACGATATTTACGCGAAGATGACCGCGCGCCAGACCGGCGAGACGACGAGAAAGGGCCTGGAGCTGCACAGCTGGCTGCCGCATGTGTCGACGAACCTGATGGCGGGCCTGATCGAGACGCTGGCGGCCGCGCCGTACCACGGTCGCGCGGACATGCCGGAAATCGCGCGCTCGCTGCATCTCGAGGTGGACGACCTGTTTCCGATCGCCGAAGTGCTGCAGAACCTCGGCTTTGCCGATGTGCGCGAGGGCGATATTTTCCTCACGCCGCCGGCGCGCGTGTTTGCCGAGTTCGGCACGCAGGAGCGCAAGCTGATGTTCGCCGATCACCTGCTCAAGCACGTGCCGCTCGCGGCGCGGATCAAGAAGGTGCTCAACGAGCGGCCGGGGCATCGTGCGCCGCGCGTGCGCTTCGAGCAGGAGCTCGAAGACTTCCTCTCCGATAGCGCCGCCGAAGAGACGCTCGACGCGGTGATCAACTGGGGCCGTTACGGCGAGATTTTTTCGTATAACGACCAGTCGGA
>NZ_BAAILL010000061.1:0-1539 GCF_054589215.1 Paraburkholderia sp. 2C
CCTAACCGCAGAAAAAAGGGTGTCTGTGAACAACACATTGCTTCAGTACGCGGTACGATTTCGTTCACGCTCACCACCGTGGACAGACACCGCGCCCGTGCGCGACGAACTGTTCGGTGTCGAGCGACTCGAGCAGCATGCGCAGAGCCTCGCCGCAGCGCAACCGGTGACGAATAAACCACCCGTCGTACTGGCTCTGCACACGCGACTCAAAGACAACGCGGCCGTCCTGCTCGCGGCTTACCGCGCGAGTGCCGCGGAACTGGAGAGTGGCCGGGGCGTGGAGCCCGCGGCCGAATGGCTGCTCGACAACTATCACCTCGTCGAAGAACAGATCCGCGAGATTCGCGATGACCTTCCGCCAGGCTACTACCGTCAGTTGCCGAAGCTTGCTGCGGGTCCATTCGCCGGCTATCCGCGCGTATTCGGTCTTGCGTGGGCGTTCGTAGCCCATACCGACAGTCACTTCGATCCGCAGGTGCTGCGCCGTTTCATCGACGCCTACCAACGGATTCAGCCGCTGACGATCGGCGAATTGTGGGCGGTGGCGATCACGCTGCGCATCGTGCTGATCGAGAATCTGCGACGTCTCGCCGACCAGATGACCGCGGGTCGCGCCGCACACGCTGATGCCGACGCCCTCACCGGGCGTCTGCTCGAATCGGGCAGCGCGCGTTCCGCACTGGAAGCGGATATCGCCACCCGTTCACCGGGCGCTTTGTCGGAGCCGTTTGCTGCGCAACTCGCTAAACGGCTGCGTGACCACGATCCGCGTACCACGCCGGCGCTCGGCTGGCTGGAAGAGCGGCTGAAATGCGAGGGCCTTTCCGTCGATGAGGTCGTGCAGCGCGCGCAGCAACACCAGGGCGCATCGAACGTCACGGTGCGCAATGTGATTACCAGCATTCGCCTGATTTCCGACATCGACTGGACAGAACTGTTCGAGAGTATGAGCCTCGTCGACGCGAGGCTGCGCGCAAGCAGCACGTTCGGCACGATGGATTTCCCGACGCGCAATCTCTACCGCAGCGCGATCGAACAACTGGCGCGCGGTTCATGCGCAAATGAACTCGAAGTGGCCGATCTCGCGCTGCAGTCGGCACAAGCGGCGATTGCAGCGGCGGGCGATGCGGCGCGCGCCGGACGTGCCGGGGAGCCTGGCTATCATCTGATCGCCGAGGGCCGGCGGGCGCTCGAGTTCGCATTGAAATTTCGGCCGCCGCCGCGTTTGAGGATCACGCGATTCAGTGTCCGTCTCGGCATCGGCGGCTACGTCGGCGCCATCCTGGCGACCGCCACGATGCTGGTAGCGCTGGCCTTGTGGGGGGTGTGGACGCTGTGGACCAGACCATTGCAAGGCATCGACGCGTGGGTACTCGCGTTGTTTGCCGGATGCGCATTCCTGCCTGCCACGGAGGTCGCAACGGCGCTCGTCAATCGCGCGGTGACATGGGGTTTCGGCGCAGTCACGTTACCCGGGCTCGAACTGACGGCGGGCGTGCCGTCATCGCTGCGCACGCTGGTCGCCGTGCCGACGCT
>NZ_BAAILL010000062.1:0-350 GCF_054589215.1 Paraburkholderia sp. 2C
ATGCGCTGCTCGATGATGTGCGCGCCCCAGCCGCTCGTGCGCGAGATCACGAACACCGGCGTGAACATCGCGGTCGGCACGCCCATCATGTGATACGACACCGCGCTGAACCAGTCGAGATTCGGGAACATTTTCTTCGCGTCCCACATCACCGTCTCGAGCCGCTCGGCGATATCGAACAGCTTCGTGTTGCCCGCTTCCTTCGAGAGCTTCTTCGCGACTTCCCTGATCACCTTGTTGCGCGGGTCGCCGGTCGTGTAGACCGGGTGACCGAAGCCGATCACGACTTCCCTGTTTTCCACGCGCCTGCGGATGTCGGCTTCCGCTTCGTCCGGATTCGGATAGCGCGT
>NZ_BAAILL010000063.1:0-490 GCF_054589215.1 Paraburkholderia sp. 2C
TGAAAATTCTGGTGCCAGTCAAAAGGGTGGTCGATTACAACGTGAAGGTGCGCGTGAAATCGGACCACACGGGCGTGGACATTGCGAACGTGAAGATGTCGATGAATCCGTTCGACGAGATCGCTGTTGAAGAAGCGGTGCGTCTGAAGGAAGCCGGTGTCGCGACCGAGGTGATCGCGGTGTCGGCGGGTGTGGCGCAGTGCCAGGAAACGCTGCGCACGGCGCTGGCGATCGGCGCGGATCGCGCGGTCCTGATCGAGTCCAGCGAAGACCTGCAGCCGTTGGCGGTGGCAAAGCTGCTCAAGGCGCTGGTCGACAGGGAACAGCCGCAGCTCGTCATTCTCGGCAAGCAGGCCATCGACGACGACTCGAACCAGACCGGCCAGATGCTCGCCGCACTCGCGGACCTGCCGCAGGCGACCTTCGCGTCGAAGGTGACGATCGCCGACGGCAAGGCCACGGTTGCGCGAGAAGTCGACGGCGGCGCCGA
>NZ_BAAILL010000064.1:0-226 GCF_054589215.1 Paraburkholderia sp. 2C
GGGCAGCACTTCCTCATCAGCATCGAGCCCGTCAGCCAGCAACGCGAACGACAGGTCGCCGCTGCCGCCCGCGAGATGATGCACTTCAAGACGTTCAATCTGCTCGCGCAACTCGGCCTCGCTGGTCAGAAGCGTCGGCACGGCGACCAGCGTGCGCAGCGATGACGGCACGCCCGCCGTCAGTTCGAGCCCGGGTAACGTGACTGCGCCGAAACCCCATGTCACC
>NZ_BAAILL010000065.1:0-6452 GCF_054589215.1 Paraburkholderia sp. 2C
GGACGAGACGGCCGGGGAGCCGCCCGGCCGCGGCCCCTGCAGGGGCCGCTTTCGTTGTGCGCGAACGCGCGTGCCTAGAACGCGATAAACGGCGCCCGGCCGCCGGACGAACTGAGGTCGAGCCCGTGATACACGGTCTTGCCGAAGTAGAACGGCAAGCCGAGATCGAGCGTCCCATTGGCGGCTGTGCCGGTCAGATTGGGCAGCGCGAAGTTACCGCTGTTGAAGAGAGTGTTGGCGTTATCCGCAAAAAAGGTCACCCCCAGCGCGGTCGTGCTCTCGCCCTGCAGCGTCGCGGTCAGCGTCTGCTTGCTCGTCGGGCAGTAGAAGTCCGGTGCATTGCTGCCGCACGCCGTGAGCGCCGGGCCGAAGAACATTCCGTTGGAACCGGTGTCGAGGAACGCGTCGACGTTGGTCAAACCGCTGAAGGTGCTGTGCTGCAGGTCACCCGCCTGGTCGGACGTGAGCACCGTCACCGTGCCCGGCATCGCGTTGTTCGCCTGCGTGTTGATGCCGAACGTCACGAGGCCCGTCGCCGTCTTCGATCCGCCGTCGGGCACCGCCGGGAACTGGACGATCACGCCGTTATTGTCGGCCGCGAAGCGCGCCACCGGGTTCGTGACCTGCTGGGCGACCGCGACCGGCACGCGCGTACAGTTGGCCGTGGTCGTGTTGGGCGGGCAGGAAAAGTAGGTGCTCGGATTGGAGGCCGAGATCGCCGCCGCACACGCCGTTCCGCAGTCGGCAACTGCCACGCCCACACCGAGTATGCCGTTCGCATTGAGCGTAGCGGCGGTGTCTTCAGCACCCGACACAGGCACGCGGTCCGTGCAGTTGTCGCTCGGAATCGTCGCGTCCGAAAGATCGCCGACCACCTGAACCGGAATACTGCTCGCGGTCTCGCCGCCGATATGAACGTCGGCCGTACGGATCGTCCCCCACGTGAAGCTCTGCGCAAAGAGCGCGCATTGCGCAAGCACGCCGGAGCCCGACGGCAGCGTCGGCAGGCTCGCGGCGGTCGTTCCGAGCGATGCGTTCAGCACGCGCAGGCCGAACGACTTGGTATCGAGCAGCACGTTGCTGATGGTTTGACAGGCGGTCGCCGAACCGGGCGCGCAGACCGTCACGGTCACGGTCGGGATATTCACGTTACCCGACACGCCCTGACTGATGACCGCGGAGACCTGATTCCCTCCGGCCGGCGCCGGGCTGCTCGGCGTGTTCGAACCGGTGTTGTTGCTGTCGCCCCCGCCCCCGCCGCAACCGGCGGCGATCAGCGACACGGCAAGCGCAGCGGCGGCGGCCTTCAGCCAGGCCGTCATTCTGGTTGTTCGTTGCACGAGGATTCTCCCGTCGTCGGTCGGTTAGCGGATATCGTTGGCGGTCACACCGGGCGGCATCAGCGCAGGCAGATACCCGCAGCCGATATAGCTGCCCATATGGCCGCCGGCACGAACGACGAGGCCACCCTGCTCGACCGTCGACGGGCCGCGCGCGACACCGCCGCGTGTGGCTTGCGCCGCACGCGCACCGTCCACGTATTGCTGGTAATAGTCGCTGCCGAAGATCTCGCTGAGGTTCGGATAGGCCGGGCCCTTCCAGCACGCGGCAAACACCTGGCCGTTCCCGTCCACGTATTCGCGCACGACGGTGCCGGTTGCCAGCGTGGTCGAGCGCACCGTGTAGGAGGCGGCGCCGGACGCGCCTGAAGAAGACGGCGCAGCCGATGCGCCCGAGGTAATCGCATTGCGCATCGTCGCCGTGGCCGATGGGCCTGACGACGACGTACCCGGCGTGGCCGGTGCAGCCGGCGTACCCGGGCTGGCCGAAGGACCGGATGTCGTGACGCTCGCGCCTTGCGGCGTCGTCATCGGCGTACCGCCTAACGCCGCGTTCGCGGACGGCGCGGCGGCCAGCATGCCGGCCGCGCAGAATGCGGCGGCGGCGTACGCGAGAACGCGACGCCGCGACTGGTTTGATTCGAACATCAGCATTCTCCCCTTAAGACTGCGCTCGCGACGCGAGCCGCATGCAGTCCGAACCTGATTGGCATATTCTCGCCGACAAACCGTGACACGCGATGACACGCGGCGCCATATCCACGTCCGATCGGCATTCCTGGCAACGCCGGCTGCTTTTCGGAAAGCTCGCTGGAAGGCGGTCCGACGACATGCTCTGACAGCACGTTGCAAGCCCGTTACCCGATGTTAAGAACATTGAAGGCCACGCGGCTTTGCGTGATGGCTAGTATGCCTGCGGATACAAGGAAGGGACAGATTCCACGGCCGCGCGAACGCCTGCTGCCGGCAGCCGCGAAATCTTCAGGGACCACAGCGGGGTAATGCTGAAGCGATCGGCCTTAGAAACCGAGGCTCGCGAGCAGATCGTCGACCTGCGACTGATCCTGCATCACGTCGGCCTTGCCTTCCGGGTTGATCTGCGGACCGTTGAGCAGACCCTCGGGGCTGCCCGTCGACGACACTTCCGCGACGAGCGCCGCCGCCGTCGCCGCGAACTGCTCGCGCCGCTCGGGCGCGATGTTCTCGACCAGCACGCCGAGCAGTTGCTGCTCGATCACATAGACGATCTCGGTGATCTTTTTGATGACCTGGCCGGTCAGGTCCTGGAAATCCTGCGCGAGCATGATCTCGAGCAGTTGCTGGTTGGTCGCCGCCGTCGCGTCGGGCAGCTTGCCGAGAAACGTGTGCGTGTCGTCCATCAGCACGCGCACTTCATCACGCCCAAGCGGCGCCGCATACCACTGCGCCCAGCGCGCATCGAGCTTGCCCGCGTCCTGCTGCAGCTGTTCCTGGATCGGCTTGGCGACTTCGATCGCGGTCAGCACCTTTTCGGCGGCCTGCTCGGTCATGGTCGCAACATATTTCAGACGGTCGCGCGCGTCCGGCACCGCTTCCGCCGCACGCTCGACATGCTTGTCGATACCGAGCTCGCGCATCGAATCGCGCAGCGTGCGTGTCAACTGGCCGATCCGGGCGAGAATCCGGTCGGTGGTGAGATCGCTGTCGTCGCGCGCGACCGCGTCCTGCGCGTTGGTCGGCTGGTCCACATCAGCTCCCGGTTTTGCCCATCTTTTCAAGAATCTTGTTGAGCTTCTCGTCGAGGGTCGCCGCGGTGAACGGTTTCACCACGTAGCCGCTCGCGCCCGCCTGAGCCGCTGCGATGATGTTTTCCTTTTTCGACTCGGCGGTCACCATCAGCACCGGCAGGTGCGTGAGGCTCGCGTCGGCGCGAATTTCCTTCAGCATCGCGAGACCGTCGAGGTTCGGCATGTTCCAGTCCGAGATCACGAACTCGTAGCTGCCGCCGCGCAGCCGGGCGAGACCCGCCGCGCCGTCTTCCGCTTCGTCGACGTTCGAGTAGCCAAGCTCCTTCAGCAGGTTGCGGACGATCCGGCGCATCGTCGGAAAGTCGTCCACCACCAGAATTTTCATTCCCTTGTCCATCTGATTCCCCTCAATTACCTGATCTGGCCGGGCGGCGCATTGCCGCCCGTTCGTCATTCAGTTCCCGGTCCGCGCTCGGGCCCGATGCAACCAAGCCGCAGCGAGCCGCATCGATTGGCCGTATAGAACGGTTATCGGCCGCACTGCGGTTACTCTGTAACCCGAGCGTCCTGCATTGACCCCGCCGCCGTGCGCCCGCGTTCCGCAAGCGCGCCGCGACCGGCATGATTACACACGCTGCACCCGTTCGCCCATCGAGTTGAGTCGCGCCATCACGCGGCGGCTCATATCGGCAAGCGGAGAGATGTCGTCGGCGGCGCCCAGCGCGATCGCTTCGCGCGGCATGCCGAACACAATGCAGCTCGCCTCGTCCTGCGCAAGCGTATAAGCGCCCGCGCGGCGCATGTCGAGCAGACCCGCGGCGCCGTCGCGGCCCATGCCGGTCAGGATCACGCCGATCGCGTTCTTGCCCGCATGCTGCGCGGCCGAGCGGAACAGCACGTCGACCGACGGACGGTGACGGTTCACGGGCGGCTCCTCCGACAGATGCGCAATATAGTTCGCGCCGCTGCGCGCGAGCAGCAGGTGCGCATGGCCCGGCGCGATATACGCGTGGCCCGGCAGCACGCGCTCGCCGTGCTCCGCTTCTTTCACCGTGATGCGGCACAGCCCGTTCAGACGCTGCGCGAACGACTTCGTGAAGCCGGGCGGCATATGCTGCGCGATCAGCACGGCCGGCGCATCGGGCGGCAGCGGCACGAGCACTTCGCGAATCGCTTCGGTGCCGCCCGTCGACGCGCCGACGATGATCAGCTTCTCGGTCGACACGAGCGGGTTATTGAAGAGCGGCGCGTGCGTCGCCGCGGCCGCCGGATGCGCGCCGCCTGCTGCCGGATGCCCGGCCGGCGCGGCCTGCCGCACACGCGCGCGGGCTGCCGCGCGCACCTTGTCGGCGAGCTTCTCCGCGTAATCGAGCATCCCGTCGCGGATGCCGACGCGCGGCTTCGTCACGAAATCGACGGCACCCAGTTCGAGCGCGCGCAGCGTGATTTCCGAGCCGCGCTCGGTCAGCGACGACACCATCACGACCGGCATCGGCCGCAGACGCATCAGCTTCTCGAGGAAGTCGAGGCCGTCCATGCGCGGCATTTCGACGTCGAGCGTCAGCACGTCCGGGTTGTGCTGCTTGATCAGCTCGCGCGCGACGAGCGGATCGGGCGCGGTCGCCACCACTTCCATATCGGGCTGGCCATTGATGATCTCGGTCATCAGGCTGCGGATCAGTGCCGAATCATCGACGCACAGTACCTTGATCTTTTGCACAGTTGCTACGCCTCCTCTGCGGTCCGCGCATTTTTGGAATCGTTCTCGCGGCCGCCCGCGTTGAACAGCTCGATGCGGGGCTTCGCTGCGCCGCCCGCTGCCGCGCCGGCCGGACCGCCGGCTTTTCCGGCGCTGAACAGCTCGACACGCGCGCGCGCTTTCGCGAGCCGTTCGGCGCGTGCCTCGGCGGTCTGCCGGGCCAGCACGCGCTCGCGCTCCGCCACATCCGGGTCCTGCTGCAACCCGAGTTTTTTCACCATCACCTGGCCCGTGCGCGGCAGGAACGCGACCTTGCGCGGATGCGCGCCCTGCAGGTCTTCGGCGATGATGCGGATCTTTTCGAGCGCCAGATAGCGGCGCACGAACTCCGAGTTGCGATCGCCGATGTTCATCGTCGTCATGCCCGCGAGCACCGCGGCGCCGCCGAACACCTTCGCTTCGAGCCGCTCGCGGCGCCCGCCCGCCTTGATCAGCTCGTTGATCAGCACTTCCATCGCGTACGCGCCGTAGCGCATGGCGTCCGAGGCCGCCTGCACGACTTCCGCGCCATCGTCGGGCAACATGAAGTGGTTCATCCCGCCGATGCCCGCGGCGCGGTCCTGGATGCAGGCGGCGACGCACGAACCGAGCACGGTGACGAGCACCATGTCTTCGTTGGTCGTATAGAACTCGTTCGGCAACAGCTTCACGCCGGGGCGCTTGAAGTGGTTGTCGTAATAGAGATTGTTTGCGATCGGTAACGCGGCGCTCATGCATTCACCTCATTCATCGCGCCGGGCGCGCGCGCGGGAGCCGGCGCGGCGCCGCTGTCGCGCGTCAGCTCGTAGACGGTCTGGCCTTTGAGGCGGAACGCCTGCGTCACATAGGTGAAGTTCTCCGAGTGACCGGCAAACAGCAGGCCGCGCGGCTTCACAAGCGGTTCGAAACGCGCGAGCACCTGCGACTGCGTCGGCTTGTCGAAGTAGATCATCACGTTGCGGCAGAAGATCGCATCGAACGGATTGCGCAGGCCGTAATCGCGATCGGTCAGATTGATCCGCTCGAAACGGATCATTGCGCGCAATTCGGGCCGCACCTTGACGAGCCCCGCATGCGCGCCCGTGCCGCGCAGGAAAAAGCGCTTCAGGCGCTCCGGCGACAGATGCCTGACCTGCTCGTACTGATAGACGCCCGCGTCGCATTTCGCGAGCACCTGCGTGTCGATGTCGGTCGCGAGCACGCTCGCGTGGCGCGCGGCCGATTCGCCGAGCGCTTCGACGAGCGTCATCGCGATCGAATACGGTTCCTCGCCGGTCGAGGCCGCCGAACACCACACCGACACCGGCTGCTGCCGCTTCTTCACAAACTCGGCGAGAATCGGAAAGTGATGTGCTTCGCGGAAAAACGCGGTCAGGTTCGTCGTCAGCGCGTTGGTGAACGCCTCCCATTCGGCCGGATCGTCGCTCGCTTCGAGCTGGTCGAGGTAGTCGCGGAAGCTGTCGAGACCGAGCGTGCGCAAACGGCGCGCAAGCCGGCTATACGCCATATCGCGCTTGTGATCGGACAACGAAATGCCTGCGCGGCGATAAATGAGCTCGCGAATACGCGTGAAGTCGGCCGACGTGAATTCGAAGTCGCGGCCCGGCTCGCCGGCGCGCGGTGCGTCGGCGCGGCCGCCGCGTTGCG
>NZ_BAAILL010000065.1:6744-158387 GCF_054589215.1 Paraburkholderia sp. 2C
GGCTCGCGGCGGGCCGCGGGCGCGTCGCGCTGCGGTACGGCCGGCTTTGCGGCGTCGTGTTTTGCGGTGTCGTGTTTTGCTGCATCATGCTTCGGCGCGACGCTTTCCGTGGCGTCCGCGCCCGCGCCAGCGCCGACGCTTGTGCCAATATAAGCGGGCTTCACCGGCTTCGTTGCGGATGCAACCGGTTTCGCCTGAACCGCGGGCGCCGCCGCCTGCGGGCGCACCGGCGTGCGCGACGGCGCGGCCGCAAAGCTCGCGAAATCCGACGAGCCGTCGGCCGACACGCGCCAACCGCCGACCACGCCGCGCAGCTGCCGCGTCTGTTCCTCGAGCGATGCGGCCGCGGCGGCCGCCTGCTCGACGAGCGCCGCATTCTGCTGCGTCACGTCGTCCATCTGGCTCACCGCGCGATTGACCTGCTCGATGCCGCCCGACTGCTCTTCGGACGCGGCGCTGATCTCGCCCATGATGTCGGTCACGCGGCGCACGGCCTGCAGGATCTCTTCCATCGTCGTGCCCGCACGGCCGACGAGTTCCGAGCCGCCCTGCACCTTGGCGGCCGAGTCGCCGATCATCTCCTTGATTTCCTTCGCCGCGCTCGCGCTGCGCTGCGCGAGGCTGCGCACTTCGCCGGCCACGACCGCGAAGCCGCGGCCCTGCTCGCCCGCGCGCGCCGCTTCGACGGCTGCGTTGAGCGCGAGAATGTTGGTCTGGAACGCGATGCCTTCGATCACGCCGATGATGTCGACGACCTTGTTCGAGCTGGCCGCGATATCGCGCATCGTGACGACCACTTCGCTCACCACTTCGCCGCCGCGCGTGGCGATTTCAGAGGCGTTGACCGCGAGCTGGCTCGCCTGGCGCGCGTTCTCGGCGTTCTGCCGCACGGTGCCGGTCAGCTGCTCCATGCTCGACGCGGTTTCCTGCAGCGATGCGGCCTGCTGTTCGGTACGCTGCGACAGATCGGTGTTGCCCATCGCGATTTCGCGCGCGCCCGTGTCGATCGATTCCGTGCTCGAGTGCACCGACTTCACGAGCGTGACCACGCCCTCCTGCATCTTGCGGATCGCCGCGAAGAGCCGCCCCATTTCATTGCGGCTCGTATTGCGCACGGTCTGCGTGAGGTCGCCGGTCGCAATCCGCTCGAAGCATTCGATCGCTTCGTCGAGCGGCTTCGAGATCATGCGGCTCATCACGACGCGCACGACGATCATCATCAGCAGCGCGACCGCCACGCCCGTGCCGATCAGCACCTTCATCGTCGCGATATAGTGCGCGGCGTCCTGCTGCTGCCGGTTGGCGCTTTCCTGCAGCGCCTTGACGATCGGTGCCGCCGCGTTGTCGAACGCGACGAACATCGGGCTGATCTTCGTGTTTGCGAGCTTGCGGTAGGTGGTCAGGTCGACCTCGCGCAGCGCCGTGATTTCAGGCTCGACGCCCTCGTGCAGCAGCGACGCGCGGCGCGCAACGGCCTCGTCGATCAGCGCCTGATCGATGCCGCTCTTCTGCAGCGACGCAAACGTCTGCCACGCTTCGTTCGATTTGTTGAACAGTTCCTGCGCGCGATCGATCGCCACCTTCGCCTGATCGAGCTCGCCGTCGCTGAGCAGGCCGCTCGCCCGGTCGAGCGAAACGCGGCCGCGCAGCAGATAGGTCGACGTATCGCTCAGTGCGCGCGTCGCCGTCAGATCGCCGTTCGCGATTTCGTCGAGGGCGCTGGTGGCGCGCGTCAGCGAAAACAGCCCGAGCGCGCCGACCGCTACCGTCAGCAGCACGAGCACGGCGCCGACCACGGTCAGCGCCGCGCGAATCGACCATCGGTTCATATGTCGTTCTCCTGCTCGCCCTTGCCTTTAGAGACTGACCGCCTCGATCAGCTCCATTTCGCGGCTCGTCATCAGCTTTTCGATGTCCATCAGGATCAGCATGCGGCCGTCGACGGTGCCGAGGCCCGTCAGGTATTCGGTCGTCAGCGTCGCGCCGAATTCCGGCGCGGGCATGATCTGATCGGCCGTCAGCGTCAGCACGTCGGACACGCCGTCGACCACCATGCCGACCACGCGATGCGCAACGTTCAGGATGATCACGACCGTCTGATGGTCGTATTCGACGCGGCCCAGATGGAACTTGATGCGCATGTCGACGATCGGCACGATGATGCCGCGCAGATTGATCACGCCCTTGATGAAGTCGGGCGCGTTCGCGATGCGCGTGACGCTGTCGTAGCCGCGGATTTCCTGCACCTTCAGAATATCGATGCCGTATTCCTCGGCGCCGAGCGTGAAGACGAGGAACTCCTGGCCGCCGGCGTCGGCCTGCGCTGCATCGCGACGGCTCACTGCGCCGCCCAGGGCCGGGTTGATCGATTGAATGTCTGCCACGTTAGCCCCCAAAGGGTTGGGTATGAGTTGGTTTGTCTGTTGATCGATTGATGTGCCGATCGACCGGTCAGGCCATCGCGAGCGCGCCGTGCGCGGCACGCGTCTCGCGGTTCAATGCCGCCACATCGACAATCAGCGCGACGCTGCCGTCGCCGAGAATCGTCGCGGCGGAAATGCCGTGCACCTTCCGGTAGTTCGTTTCGAGGTTCTTCACGACCACCTGCTGCTGGCCGACCAGTTCGTCGATCAGCATCGCGAAACGACGGCCTTCGGTTTCCATGATCGTGACGATGCCCTGCGTCGGATCGGTGCGCGCGCCGTCGACGGTGAACACTTCGTGCAACGCGACGAGCGGCAGGTATTCGCCGCGCACGCGCACCACCCGCTCGCCGTTCGCGACCGTGTAGATATCTTCGGCGCGCGGCTGCAGCGACTCCATCACGAAGTTCAGCGGCAGGATGAAGATCTCGTTGCCGACCTTCACCGACATGCCGTCGAGAATCGCGAGCGTAAGCGGCAACACGATGCGCGTGGTGCTGCCCTTGCCCGCGTGCGACGTGATTTCGACGTGACCGCCCATCGACTGGATGTTGCGCTTCACGACGTCCATGCCGACCCCGCGGCCCGACACGTCGGTGACCTGTTCGGCGGTCGAGAAGCCCGGCAGGAAGATCAGGTTCCACACTTCTTCGTCGGTCATCGATTCGCTGACCGACATGCCCTGCTTCATCGCCTTCGCAAGAATCTTGTCGCGGCGCAGGCCGGCGCCGTCGTCGCTGACTTCGATCACGATATTGCCGCCGTGATGCGCGGCCGACAGCACGAGCTGCCCCGTGCCGTCCTTGCCCGCTGCGCGCCGCGTTTCAACGGTTTCGATGCCGTGATCGAGACTGTTGCGCACGAGGTGCGTGAGCGGGTCGATGATGCGCTCGATAAGGCTCTTGTCGAGTTCGGTCGCCTGACCGAAGGTGACGAGTTCGACTTCCTTGCCGAGCTTCGCCGCGAGATCGCGCACGAGACGCGGGAAGCGGCTGAAGACGTAGTCCATCGGCATCATGCGGATCGACATCACCGCTTCCTGCAGGTCGCGCGCGTTGCGCTCGAGCTGCGCCATGCCGTTGTAAAGGCGGTCGTGCAAGGCCGGATCGAAGGTGCTCGTCGTTTCCGCGAGCATCGCCTGCGTGATCACGAGTTCGCCGACGAGGTTGATCAGCTGGTCCACCTTCTCGACGCCGACGCGAATCGAGCTGCCCTCCGCGCTCGCGGCCGCGGCCGGACGGGCCTTGCGGTCGCCGTCGCCGGCCGGGTTGGCCTGCTGCGACGCGGCGGCCGGTGCGGCTGCGGGGGTGCCTGGCGCGACCGCGGTTGCCGGTGCGGCCGGCGCCGGCGTTGCGCTTGCCGCCGGCGCGGGTGTAGCCGCGGCGGCCGCAGGTTGAGCAGCCGGCGCTGCGGCCGCCTGTGCCGCCGCTGGTGCCGCCGCTTGCGGCGCGGCCTCGACCGCTGGCGCGGCCGGCGCCGCCGGTGCGCCTGCTTCCGCCTGCCCGTCGCCGTCGGGCGCGCGGCCGCGGCCGACCGAGATCTGGCTCTCGTCGATCACGAAGCACAGCACCGCGACGATGTCGTCGGACGGCACATCGGTTTCGAGCCACAGCGTCAGATCGCTGCCTGTCTTCACCTGTCCGACGATCTGACCGAGGTTGCCCAGCTCCTCAGCGAGCAGCGCCTCGTCCTTCTCTCCCACGCCCCGTAGCGTAATTTTCAGATGCGGCCCGGCGGCGTCTGCTGCGCCGCTCGTTGCCGGTGTTGCGGTTGTTGCGGTTGTTGCCGATGCTCCGGCATCGATGCCGTGACGCTCATTCGCCGCGTCGAAGGCCTGATCGATGACATGTTCGGGCGGCGAGCCCGCAGGCGCTTGCGCGGTGGCCGGCGCAATCGTTGGCGCAGCGGGTGCGGGCGCTTCGGCCGGCGCCGCCGCTGCCGACGTGTCCGCACCGAAGCGGTTCTCCGCGTTGAGCCGCTCGAGCTTCGCGCAGATCGCCGCGGCCACCGCCGCGTCGGGTTCCTGGCTCGCGCGATAGTCGGCGAGCTGCCCGGACAGCACGTCCTTCGTTTCGAGGAACGTGTCGATCATGTCCTTGCGCAGCACGAGTTCGTTGTTGCGCGCGCGATCGAGCAGCGATTCGAGGATGTGCGTCGTCTCCGTCAGCGCGGTAAAGCCGAACGTCGCGGCGCCGCCCTTGATCGAATGCGCCGCGCGAAAAATCGCAGCGAGATCTTCCGGGTCGGGTTGGCCGACGTTCAGATTGAGCAGCAACTGCTCCATCTGCGCGAGCAGTTCATCCGCTTCGTCGAAGAACGTCTGATAGAACTGTGTGATATCGAGTGTCATGCCTGGTTCACCGCGAATATTTCTGTCTGCTGGGCTCGTTGCTGCCTGGTTGTCATTTGCTGCGTGACGGTGCTTCAGGTCGGGTCAGGTTCAAGCGGGCGCATCGAGCGTCGAAACGAGTTCGGTCAACATATCCGGATCGAGCGGTTTCTCGATCCAGCCCGTTGCGCCCGCCGCGCGCGCCGCTTCCTTGAATGGCTCGCCGGATTCCGTTGTCAGCAACAGGATCGGCGTCGCCTCGTAGGCGGGGTTCGCGCGCAGCAGTGCGATCAGGTCGACGCCGGTCTTGCCCGGCATGTGCTGATCGGTCAGCACGAGATCGAACGCCATCGCGAGCGCGTGCTCCAGTCCTTCATCTCCATCTTTCGCGACCGTCACGTCGTAACCGGCGGTCGTCAGCGTCGCGGAGAGAATCTCCCGCATGGCGGCTGAATCGTCGATCGCGAGAATGTGCCTGATCATGAAAACCTCGCTGCGTCTCGAATGTTGGTTTACTTGATCTGTCCTGCTGCGGGCGTGACAGGGGCCGGCTGCGGCGTCGTGATGCCCGGCGCCGCAACGTCCGGCACCACCACACCCGGCGCCCGCGCGGCCGGCGCCGGGCCGCCCGCCGTCGCCTGGCCGATCTTCTGCACGAGCGGCGGCGAGAACGATGCCGAACCGCCCGCGTCGTCCGACAGCGTGGTGGTGGTGGTGTCGTCCTGGTTCATCTGCTCCTCGGACTTCTTGTTGAGCACGATGATGCTGATGCGCCGGTTTTCCGGATCGAGCGGATCGGCCTTGTTCAGGTTCTGCGTCGACGCGAGGCCGATCACGCGCAGCACCTTCGATTCGTCCATGCCGCCCGCGATCAGCTCGCGCCGCGACGCGCTCGCGCGGTCCGCGGACAGCTCCCAGTTGCTGTAGCCTTTCTCGCCGCCCGCGTACGGCACGGCATCGGTGTGGCCCTGCACGACGATGCGGTTCGGCACGTCGTTCAGGGTCTTGCCGATCTCGCGCAGGATGTCGCGCATATACGGCTCGACTTCGTCCTTCGCGGTCGCGAACATCGGCCGCTTCTGCGAATCGACGATCTCGATGCGCAAGCCCTGCAGCGTCGAGTCGATGCGGATCTGCTGCTTGAACTGGCGCAGCACCGGGTTCGCCTGGATCGCGGCCATCAGCTTGACCTGCAGGTCGTGCAGACGCACCTGTTCGCGCCGCTCGAGCTGGCCCTGGCTCAGCGCGGCCGCCTCGTCGTCGTTATGCGCGACCGAATGCGTGCCGTTGCGCGTCTGTCCGTCGGTCTGGCGCATCACGCCCTGGCGGTCGGTCGACACGTCGCGGCCGCCCGCGCGAATCACGCTCGAGTCGGTCGAGCTGCGGTCGCCGCCCCACAAGGTGATTTTCAGCGGCTGGTTGAAGTAGTCGGCAATACCCTTCAGCTGCACGGTGGAGGCCGAGCTCAACAGCCACATCAGCAGGAAGAACGCCATCATCGCGGTCATGAAATCCGCGTACGCGAGCTTCCATGCCCCGCCGTGGTGGCCCTTCTTGTTCGGCGCCGAGCGTTTGACGACGATCGCGCGATCCTTATCCTTGCTCATTTCGGCTGCTCCGCCTGCTCTGCCTTACTTCGCTTTCACGCGCCGCACGTGCTCTTCGAGCTCCGCGAACGACGGGCGCTCGGTCGAAAACAGCACCTTGCGGCCGAACTCGACCGCGATCGCGGGCGCATAGCCGTTCAGGCTCGCGAGAATCGTGACCTTGATGCACTGGAACATCTTCGTCGACTCGGTCACGCGCTGTTCCGCGACGCTCGCGAGCGGCCCGATCAGGCCGTACGACAGCAGAATGCCGAGGAACGTGCCGACCAGCGCCTGCGCGATCATCTGGCCCAGAATCGCGGGCGGCTTGTCGGCGGACGCCATGGTGTGCACCACGCCCATCACCGCCGCGACGATACCGAAGGCCGGCATCGCGTCGCCGATCTTCGCGAGCGCGTGGCTCGGCGCTTCGCCTTCCGCGTGATGCGTTTCGATCTCTTCGTCCATCAGGCTTTCGATTTCGAAAGCGTTCATGTTGCCGCCCACCATGAGCCGCAGGTAGTCGGTCAGGAATTCGACAATGTGACGGTCCGCCAGAATCTTCGGGTATTGGGTGAAGATCGGGCTTTTCTCCGGATCGTCGATATCGGCTTCGAGGGTCAGCGTGCCTTCCTTGCGCGCCTTGGCGAGCAGCACGTACAGGAGCGCCATCAGCTCCATGTAGACGTCCTTGTTGTACTTCGAGCCCTTGAACAGCGTCGGGATCACGCGGACGGTCGCCTTGATCGTCTTCATCCCGTTGCCGAGAATGAAAGCTCCGACGCCCGCGCCGACAATCATCAGCACTTCGACGGGCTGCAGAAGCGCAGCCAGGTGGCCGCCCTCCAGCACGTAGCCGCCGAAGACGGACAGCAGCGTCACGAGTGTTCCCAGGAAAATCAGCACCGCGGAGCCCCCAAATTAGGCGACGGAGATCGTCGTTAATTGGGTTTACGGCAGGGAAACGAAAAACCTTTGACGGAAAAGCCATCTGCCGCCCCCCGTGTAAACCTTGGGGCGGCGGCGCTTTGCGGGAAGATCAAACCGCCGCGCGGGCCCGTTCGTCGGCGGCCTTGCGGGTCTTTCCGGCCCGCGAAGGCGGCTGGCACAATCCGCAGACGAAACCCGCGCGCGGATCGTGCGCGTGCGCGACGAAATGTCCGCCGCAGCGCGTGCACGGCGTCAGCTGCAGCATGCCGGAATCGAAAAAACGCACGAGCGTCCAGGCGCGCGTCAGGCTCAGCACGGGCTCCTCGCCGTGCATCTGCACGTGCTCGCGATACAGCCGGTAGCCCTTGACGATCGATTGGATCGTCTCGCAGCCGCCGCGCGCCGACATGAAGCGGTAAATGTTGTAGAACAGCGACGAGTGGATGTTCGGCTGCCACGTCATGAACCAGTCGGTCGAGAACGGCAGCATGCCCTTGGGCGGCGATTCGCCCTTCAATTCCTTGTACAGCTTGATGAGGCGGTCGCGCGAGAGGCTCGTTTCGGCCTCGAGCAGTTGCAGCCGCGCGCCCAGCTCGATCAGCTCGATCGCCAGCGTGATTTCGCGCACCTCGAGCACAACGCTCTTAGTGGCCATGCGCGCTGTACTCCATCTGATCGAAACCGGCGGCGCGAGCGGCAGCCGTGGCCGGCCGGCTCGTCGCGCTCACGCCGCGCGAGGCGGCGAAGTGTGTGCACACCTGCAGCGCGGCGCGGCGCATCAGCCGATCTGCTCCACCGGCTGGCCCGCCATCAGAATCGCCGAGTGCGCCTGACTCACGGAAGTCGGCTTGCCCTTGTCGGCGAGCGAAGAAAGGATCGCGTGGTCGTCGAAGCGGAAACGGCACAGCAACTGGTTCGACGCCGACAGCTTCACGGTCTGCGCAAGCGTCAGATTGACGAGCACGTCGGCGAGCTGCTCCGAGATTCCCATCCGGAACATGCCCATCGGCTTGTCCTCGCGCAAAAGACGTTGCGCGAGCAACAGATACGACAGGTTCACTTCCTTGATCTCATTGAGCATGTCACTACGGGCGACGGTAGCGCTCATGATTCCCCCGAATTCGAATCCTGATTGAAGCCTGATTGGTCTTGACTGGTCTTGTCTGGCCTGCACGAAATCGTTTGCTCTTTCGCGTCCGCTGGGTTTTTTCAGGGGACACGATCGGCAGTGTGATGACCGTTGATGCATTGTGTCCCTAGCCGTTTCGCACGAAAAGCGGACATTCGCCCGTCTGGACGACGGAATCGTCCATTAATGCTGTAGGAATTTTTCCTACAAAAACAGGGACTCAACTTCGAATGCTTCGGGGATATTTATTTGGCGGGCCGACTGGCCGGCGCGGGGAAAGCGGCGAGCGAATTATAGGGCGATTTCATGCTGCCGCAACAATCGCCGTGTAACGGCGAACGCGCCTCTTGCCATGGGCGGGCCGCCTCGCCGATCATGTCGGGCGGCTGCGGAGCCTTGTCGCGCAAGGATCGACGCTCGATCGTGACAATTGCAACGACGTTCGTTTCCCGCTGTAACAACATTAAGCGTTTGAAAAATAGGTCGAATTATCGCGCTGGATACCGATAATGAGCCTTAAGGGATAACCCGATTCGGCTTCGAGGCCGCCATCGGGCGAGCGCACCCAAGCTTCATCCAGGTCCGCCTGAGCGCCGCCCATCCGTCCGACCGGCATTCGCCTTCCGCTGCGCTTTTGCGCCGCCGTGCGAAATAGCCCTTTGAACAGGAGTTCATACAATGCGAATCGCACAAATCGCGCCGCTTTACGAAGCCGTTCCTCCGAAGTTCTACGGCGGCACCGAGCGAGTCGTGTCCTATCTCACCGAGGCACTGGTCGACCTGGGCCACGACGTGACGCTCTTCGCGAGCGGCGATTCCGTGACGTCCGCGAAGCTCGAGGCCGCCTGGCCGCGCGCGCTGCGCCTCGATCCGACGATCCGCGACGCGATGGCGCCGCACATGCTGCTGCTCGAACGCGTGCGCCGCATGGCACACGAATTCGACGTGCTGCACTTCCACCTCGACTATCTGCCGTTCCCGCTTTTTTCGCAGATGGACACGCCGTTCGTGACCACGCTGCACGGCCGGCTCGATCTGCCGGAACTGCAGCCGATGTTCGATACGTTCGGCGATGCGCCGGTCATCTCGATCTCTGACTCGCAGCGCCAGCCGCTGCCGCAGGCGAACTGGCTCAACACGATCTACCACGGCCTGCCCGATCAGTTGCTCACGCCGCGCGCCGATCGCAAGCCCGAGTACCTGGCCTTCCTCGGCCGGATCTGCCCGGAAAAGCGCGTCGACACGGCCATCCGGATCGCCGCGCAGACGGGTCTGCCGCTGAAGATCGCCGCGAAGGTCGACAAGGTCGATATGGACTACTTCAAGGCGGAAATCGAGCCGCTGCTGTCGCAGGCGAATGTCGAATTCATCGGCGAGATCAACGAGGCGCAGAAGCCCGAGTTTCTGTCCGGCGCGAAGGCGTTGCTGTTCCCGATCGACTGGAGCGAACCGTTCGGCCTCGTGATGATCGAGTCGATGGCGTGCGGTACGCCAGTCATCGCATTCAACCGCGGTTCGGTGCCTGAGGTGATCGATCACGGCGTGACGGGATATATCGTAGAAGACGTGCAGGGCGCCGTGGCCGCGCTCCAGCGCATTGACGAGTTGTCGCGCGAAGAAATCCGCGCGCAGTTCGAAAAGCGCTTCAGCGCGAAGACGATGGCGCAAAACTATGTCGACGGCTATATGACGCTGATCGAAGCCCAGCGTCGGCCGATTCTGCGCCGCGTGGCCGCCGCCGGCTGATCGGGCGTCATCTGGAAACGCAGCGCGTGGCGCCGGGGGCTTGAACCGTCGGCGCCATGCGGCTGGCACGTTCGGTTCGATTTCGTTTTTGGTTTGACCTGGTTCGCCCGGCAATAAGCGTTTTCCCGGAGTTGGGTTCGGTTTTCCGAGAACGCATGGAGCGTCCGCTTCCGGCGAATTAACCGATGTAAAACGTTTGCGCACCTTCATATTGAGCTAGAAGTGTGCATGGCATGCAAAAGCCGCCTTTGGAAGGCGGCTTTTTTATTGCCTTGCTTCGAAGCCGGCTATAGCCTGGCTATAGCCCTGTATAGCTCACTCGGCAGCCGGTCGGATTTTCGGGCAAACGGTTTGCCCGAAGCATTTGGATCGGCTTTCAGAACGCATTAGAGTGCTTCGACCCGTTCGCAGCCAATTCTGAATAGACCCGCCGAATTGACTCGAACTTGAGTCAGATTTCAGTACAGGCGGGACTGCAATTGCGCAACCGCGTATGGATCAGACCACGAACGGTTACGCAATATCCATACACTTTGATTACGCCTCACCGATCAGGAAGCGGTCGCGGCTCTTGCCGGCAATCCATTTCGGCGGCTTGCCGCGCCCGCTCCATGTACTGCCGGTTTTCGGATCGCGGTATTTGGGCGGCAGCGGCGCCTTCTTCGGCGGACGCCCGCGCCGTGCGGCGGCGGCAAAGCCCAGATCTTGCGGCGTCAGACCATACTCGGCTATCTGACGTTGAATCTCGGCAATCACATTGCCCACTTCGATACGGCGGGCTTCCTCCGCCTGAGCTTGCAGCTTGGCGATCTGGCTCTTCAAATCAGCATATTGCGACATTTCGGCCTCCCTTTTTGTTCAACCCCGTCGGTTCGGAGATTAGCGTCGTTTAATAAAGTCCGCAACGGACCATTATCATTTTACGCGAAATCCTATGATAATTTTTACGAAAGAAACGGTTAAATGAGCTGCAAATTTTACGAAGAATAAGGGGCCGCGAAGTGCGGAATTAACAAAAGTTGACATCCGTATTCCAAATGCGTCTGTTCGAATGCACTCCAATCCGGATATATCGGCAAATTCGTGCGTTCCCGTTAGGCGCGTTGCGCGACCAGTTTTTGTGTGATTCGTTGCACGCTTCGTCCTGCAAAGCATCTCGCGATTCCGGGCGGCTTTGCATTGGATGGGGAGCCTCGACGATTAATCGCGTGGCACAGATGTAAGGCTGGCTTACGGCGATTGCTGTGCGCGGCCTGTCTCGCGCGCCCCAATTGGGCCCGCAGGCCCCGCCGGTCAGGTGCTTTGTAGCTTGCGGTGCGCTTTACGCACGCGCGCTGAATGGCCAAGCCGCGCTTGCACTCCGTAACATCCTGTCGCAGTACGCGGCGAATGGAGTGCGTAGATTGAACCTGTGCGACAAGGATGTCGCGTCGTGCCGACTGCATTGCATGGTGCAACGTGGTGGCATGGGACCCGAGTCAGCGCTAAAGCGCTCACTCCAATCGACTGGCGGGAGGAATCAACATGAAGCGCATCGTCACTCATCTGCTCATCGCAGCGGGTCTCGCGGCCGGCGCATGCGGGGTCGCGCAGGCGCACGGCAATGTCGGCATCGGGATTTCGCTGGGCACACCGGCGCCTGTCTATGCAGCGCCGCAGCCGGTCTACTACCAGCACTGGGATCGCGGCTGGGACCGGGATCGTCACGACTGGAACCGCGGCGACGATCATCGCTGGGAATACCGGGATCATAATCACCGCAGCTGGGACCACGGCCGTACCTGGGGCAACTGGCGCGATTAGCGGGCCGCGTACCCGGTAACGCGCGGCTCATTGCACAACTAACCGGGCCATCGATCGCGGGCGCATGGACGGCGCCCGCGCTTATATTCCTCGATGCCCTCCGGAGCGTGATCCACGAGGGCATCACGCCGGAGCATTACCTCAGCGCAGGCATCACTTCATCGGGCAGTTCGAACAGCTTGCGCAAATGATGCGCCACGCCCGCCTCGAAGTTATTGCCGATACGCGGCACTGACGGCAGCCTCGCGATCAGATCGCGGTTCGCGTTGTTCATCATGAACGGATGACCCGCTGTTTCGAGCAGATCGATGTCGTTCATGTTGTCGCCGAATGCGACGCAGCGCGCGGCATCGATATCGAGACGGTTCAGCACGACTTGCAGCGCGCGTCCCTTCGACACATTCGGCGCCATCACTTCGAGACAATCCGGCATCGAATACGTGACGTAGAGCGACGCGCCGAACTCGCGCTCGAGATTGGCCGACACCGCGGCAAGATCGTCGGGCTCGCCGATATAGAGCACCTTTGCGATATCGCGGCCATCGTGCGCATTGAGATCGACGACTTCATACGCAAAACCTGAATCCTGGTGATAGCGCAGCAGATGCGGCGCATCGCGGTCGATAAACCACTGCTCGTCCGCGAACAGATTCGCGATCACCCGTCCATGCGCGCCCGTGATTTCCGGTTGCACCAGACGCCTGACCGTGGCGGGCATCAGGTTCTGCGCGTGCATCATCGCGCCGTTGGGCGCATGAATGCGCGCACCGTTCGACGTGACCAGATAAGGATGAATGCCGAGTACGTCGCGAATGCCGGCCACATCGGAATAATGGCGCCCGGTCGCAATGATGAAATGCAGCCCCTGGGCCTCGAGGCTGCGCAAGGTCGAGACCGTGAACGGATCGACCTGATGGTTGGCGTTGAGCAGTGTGCCGTCGAGATCGGTGGCGATGACGCTATACATAAGTGTGGGCGGCAGACGACTTTCGGAGTTCGTATTTTATCGTCGCCGGCCCTTCGGTCATGCTCCCGCGGAGAATACCTTCGCCGCTTCGCGTTGCGCAAGCTGCAGCGCGCCGTGCGCCGAGTCGGACAGCGGCGCGCGCAAACGCGCCTGCAAGCGGGCGGGCACGAACTCGCGCAGCGGGACGGACAAGCCACCGCACAGTGCGACAGGCAATGCGTGATCGGGATCGAGCGCGTCCGCCAGCTGTTCGATCTGCTGACCGGCTTCGGCGAGGAGCCGCGCTGCGACCGGATGCTCGCGATGCGCGAGCACGACCGGCGCGAGGCTGGCATACGCGGTCGTATTCGCGGCGCAAAGCCAGACGACGAGGCTGTCGCGATCCTGCGCGCCGACCTTCTCGAGCAGCGCGCGCGCGAGATCGTCGAGCGGCGCGCGGCCGTCGAGCGCGCGTTGCGCATGCACGATGATGCGCAGCCCGAACCATGCGCCGCCCGCTTCGTCCGCGGTCGGATAGCCGTAGCCGCCGGCAATCCGGCAGACGCCCGACTGATCGAGCGCCGCGGCGATGCTGCCGGTGCCGATCGCGACGACGACACCGGGCGCGCCGCCATGCGCGCCGAGCAAGGTTGTGTAGGCGTCGCTTTCGACGGCGAGCCCGGCCACCGCAGGCGCCCGCTCGCGGAACGCGGCAAGCCAGTCGCGATTGTTCACGCCGGCCAGTCCGCAGCCCACCACGCAACGCGACCAGTCAAGCGCGAGTCCGGCGCGCGCAAACGCATCGGCGCTCGCCGCTTCGATCGACTGCCACGCGCGCTCGACGCCGAGTGCGAGGCCCGACGGGCCGCTCGTCGCGATGGCGAGCTCGCGCCCCTGCGCATCGCCGAGCACGACGCGCGTGCCGGTGCCGCCACCATCGACGCCAATCAGATAGAAGTGCGTATCCATCGATAATGTTCATTGAGAGTGATGCGGCGGCCTGAACGCGGACGCCCGCCATCGCGCCACGATGCCGCGGCGCCTTGGCCATCGACGATCGGCCATCCGACGATCGGCCGTCGGCCCATCTGCCCATCTGCCCATCCGCCCATCGGCCGGACGGCCAGCTTGCGAACCGATGTCGATCGGCTATGCTTGCAAAGCCTTTCTTCACCCGTTCGACACATTCACCACGCCGGAGCCGCAACATGACACAGCGCGAGACGCCACGCTGCACCTGGGCAACAAGCGAAGCACTCGCACACTATCACGACAGCGAGTGGGGTGTCCCGTCCCGCGACGATCGTCATCTGTTCGAGATGCTGGTGCTCGAGGGCGCGCAGGCCGGCTTGTCGTGGTCCACCATTCTGAACAAGCGCGAAGGTTACCGCCGCGCATTCAAGAACTTCGATATCGATGCGGTCGCCCGCTTCACGCCGAAGCAGATCGATACGCTGATGCTCGACGCGTCGATTGTCCGCAATCGCGGCAAGCTCGAATCGACTGTCGCCAACGCGCGTGCGGTCCAGCAGATTCGCAACGAACATGGGTCGCTCGCGAACTTCATCTGGTCGTTCGTCGACGAGACGCCGATACAGAACGCGTGGAAGTCGTACCAGCACGCGCCCGCGTCGACCGACGTCTCCGACGCGCTCAGCAAGGGCCTGAAAGCGTACGGCTGCAAATTCGTCGGCACGACGATCTGTTATGCGTTCATGCAGGCGGTCGGCATGGTGAACGACCATCAGGCGGACTGCGCATTTCACGCGAAATGCGCAGCGCTCGGCAAGAAGCGCCGCAGCCGGAAAACGACAAAAGAGACAGGCAAAGAAAAAGCGGAGTGAACCGAAGTTCGCCCCGCTTCTGAATCTGAACCCCGCGCGCGCCTGATGACCAGCTTGATGAGCAGGTCTTATCGCCGGGGTTGAGCCGCCACTTTCTTAGTGGAGCTTCTTCGGCAGCATCTGGCTGCGCAGGCGCTTGTGCAGGCGCTTGACCGCAGCTGCCTTCTTGCGCTTACGCACGGCCGTCGGCTTTTCGTACGACTGACGCTCGCGCAGCTCGGCGATCAGGCCGTTCTTTTCGATTGCGCGGCGAAAGCGGCGGATCGCCACTTCAAACGGCTCGTTTTCCTTCAAAAAAATGGTCGTCATGGAGTTCCTAACTCGATCATTGATACGGTTTCAACTACGTGAGATAAGGCGGCTCACGCGCCGGCGCTCCGGTGGGATGCCCCGCTGGATTCACAGCCACACGGCCGGAACGGGACAAACAGCTTGCGAAGCGGCCCGGAGGCCGGAAAAGAGGTGGGAAAGTTCACCGCCGGTGGAAGTTGCGTACCCAGTCACCGCAGGTGGAACTCGCCGTCGCCCATAGGACGATCTCAATCCAATCCGCGATCATATCAGGGTTTTGGGCAGCGAACCAGCCATTTTTCCGCCCGTTCAAAGACTTGCGGACAGAGCGGAGCGGACGGACGGCGGCCGATCGCGGCCGTCCACGGCCGTCCGCATCGCACCTGATGCGCGCGACGATGCATCCTGCATCAAAGCCCGAATCGCAAGGACACCGCGCCCATTCTCTGCTGCCGATCGCCGCGACATGACTTGAACAGGTCGTAACGCAGTCATCTTTCGACCGGTGCGGACCCCGCAATTAACCAATTCTTACAAGTTTGGCGCCCGATTCCAAGCATCTGAATCACAAAGATTTTCGGCCCAAGGAGCAAGAAGGGCCCGGAAAGCCTTGGCTGACGCGGCTCTCCAATAAATACGCGCAATCCTGTTCGCTCCCTCAAGTTTTTTTTCTCAACGCCGTCAACCTTCACTGAGGCGGCCAGCAATGAACGAGTGCTTCCGCCGATCTCAACGTTGCCATGTTTCAAGACTAACGCCTCTACGGAGAACCACATGTCTCTTTCTATTAACAGCAATATTCCGTCGCTGGTCGCTCAGGAAAACCTGAACGGTTCCGGCAGCGCCCTGTCGCAAGCCATCACGCGTCTGTCGTCGGGCAAGCGCATCAACAGCGCGGCAGACGACGCAGCTGGCCTCGCCATTTCCACCTCGCTCCAAACGCAGATCAACGGCCTGAACCAGGGCGTGTCGAACGCGAACAACGGCGTGTCGCTGGTGCAAACGGCCAGCACGGGCCTCGCGCAGATCACGGCGAGCCTGCAGCGTATCCGCTCGCTGGCTGGCGAAGCAGCAGGCGGCACGCTGACGACGGCCAACCAGCAAGCTCTGCAGCAGGAAGTGACGCAGCAGATCTCGGAAGTGAACCGTATCGCTTCGCAAACGCAGTTCAACGGCATTGGCCTGCTGAACGGCCAGGCTGGCGTGATCAACGTGCAAGTTGGCGCGAACGTCGGTCAGACGGTTTCGCTCGATCTGAGCCAGGGCGTCTCGGCAGCATCGCTCGGCGGCGGCTTCGTGCAGAAGGGCAACGTGCTCGGCACGATCACGAACCTGAACCTCAACTCGAGTGGCGCGGAAACGTCGGGCGCAGGCACGATCACGTCGATCAACATCGTTTCGGACGGCAACGGCGGCTTCACGTTCACCGACCAGAACGGCAACTCGATCTCGACGGCGGCATCGGCAGCCCTGTTCACGACGACGACGACCAACGGCGTCTCGTCGCTGTCGCTCGGCAGCGCCAGCGCGCTCCAGCCGACAACCGAACTCGCAGCGATCTCGGCCGCGGCCAGTGCCGGCGCCGCCACGGCAACCGACGGCACGGTCTTCGGCGTGATCTCGGGCATCAACATCGATTCGACCACGGGTAAGGATGCGCCTGCAGGCGACACGAACACGATCACCTCGGTGACGGTCGAGTCGGACGGCAAGGGCGGTCTGAAGTTCGTCGACCAGCACGGCAAGGCACTCTCGTCGAGCGCGCAGGCAGGCCTGCTGACCGTTAGCACGACCGGCGCCGTCTCGTTTGCCGGCACGGCACCGACCAGCACGATCGGTTCGTCCGCCGCTGGCGTGCAGCCGACGGGCTCCGCGCTCGCGAACATCAACACGCTGAACGTGCCGACGGCTGTGTCGCAGATCGACATCAGCTCGACGGAAGGTGCGAACAACGCGCTGAACTCGATCGACAACGCACTCGCCGCAATCGCCAACATCCAGGCGGCGCTCGGCGCAGCACAGAACCGCTTCTCCGCGATTTCGCAATCGCAGCAGAACGAGTCGACCGACCTGTCGAGCGCCCAGTCGCAAATCACGGACGCCGACTTCGCACAGGAAACGGCAAACCTGAGCAAGGCGCAAGTGCTGCAGCAAGCCGGTATCTCGGTGCTCGCGCAAGCGAACTCGCAGCCGCAGCAAGTGCTGAAGCTTCTGCAGTAAGATTCGCTCTCAGCGAATCGAAGGGAAGTAGAAAGCATTTTGTAGCGAACAGCAGCACGCACTAACGCACGCGGGTGAGCCGGCAATTCATGCAGTACGGCTCATCCGCGGGCGCGTCTTGACGGGCGAAGCCCCGTTTCGAACACCGGCGTGACGCAAGCCCGCGCAATCGTCGCGCAAGCCGATCGTCAGGTCGTTGCGACGCTGACGAAGCAAACAACACCCGAACGAAGCAGTACAAGGCGGCGACCCGCGCCGCAGACCCGGATCGTTGCACATAAGCCGGCCCGACGGGGCCGCATGGAGCCTTTCAGATGACTTCACCCGTTAACTCCACGGCCGCCGCCGCCGCGGCAGCCGCCGCCGCCGCCGTTCAATCAGCCGCCCAGTCGCTGATCTCAGGCTCGACCGGCAACAGCAGCCTCGACGTCAACTCGCTCGTGTCCGCGCTGGTCAAGGCGAAGACCGCGGGCCCGGCGGCCAACATCCTGACGCAGGTGACCAGCGACAAGACCCAGATCACGGGGCTTGCGACGCTGTCGGCTGCCATGTCCGGCCTGCAGTCGGCCATGGCGCCGTTTCTGAACGGCAACGCGCTCGCGTCGTTCAGCGCGACGATGAGCGGCGAAGGGATTACGGCGAAAGCGGGCGACGGCGCGGCGACCGGCAACTATACGATCGACGTGAAGCAGGTCGCACAGGCGCAGTCGATCAGCTCCGGTACGTTCTCGAACGCCGACGCGGCCGCGATGGGCTCGGGCACCTTGACCTTTTCGCTGGGCAACGACTCCAGCTCGAAGTCGTTCCAGATCAACGTCGATACGTCGAACGACAGCCTGCAGCAGATTGCGGACGCGATCAATTCGGCATCCGACAACCCCGGCATCAAGGCAACCGTCATCACGGGCGCAAACGGCCAGTCGATCACGCTGCAGTCCACGACGACCGGCGCATCGAACCGAATTAGCGTCGCTTCGAGCGCGACGAGCGGCCCGCTGTCGCAACTCGCGGTGACGTCGTCGACCACCACCGACTCGACTGCTCCGGATGGCTCGTCGGCCATCAGCTCGGCCGGCAATTTCTGGTCGCAGAACACGGCCGCGCAAGATGCCGAACTGAACATCAACAACCAGCTCGTCACGAGTTCGACAAACACGATTACCGGCGCGCTGCCCGGCGTGACGTTGACGCTCGATCCCAACAACGACAAAACGATCGGCAAGCAAACGCTCACCATCGCATCGGACGACAGCTCGGTCGAAGGCGACGTGTCTTCGTTCGTCTCGGCCTACAACGCGGTGATCGACCAGTTGAACTCGCTTGCCGCGCCGGGCACCGCGGGCGTACAAGGCAGCGGCGGCCAGCTGCTCGGCGACGAAATGATCAACCAGATCGGCGCGGCCCTCGGCAGCATCGTGGGCGGCAAGGTGTCGAGCGGCGGCTTGCAGGGCACGCTCTCGTCGCTCGGCATTTCGTTCCAGTTGAACACGGGCGGCCTGCCGTTCGCGGAGCTGCAGATGGACGCCGATCCGAACCTGCCGACGCTCGACAACGTGCTCTCGACCAATCCGTCGATCATCAGCGCGCTGTTCAACGATACGAACGGTATCGCGCAGCAGCTGAATTCCGTGATAAACGCGTACACGTCGGACGATAAAGGTATCATCACGCTGCGCACGAACGCGCTCACTGCCGACATCACCGCACTCGGGAAACAGCAGGACGATCTGGACGATTTCGCCGCGCAACTGACGTCGCAGTACAACGACCAGTTCACCGCGCTCAACACGCTGATGGCGCAGGCGCAATCGAACCAGAACTACCTGACGGCGCTGTTCGGCGGCAGCAACAGTAATGGCGCGCTGGCGCAGAACAGCAAGTAAGCGCAAACATGCAGTCAGCGGGCGGCAGATAAGCGGCGGTTCACTCAACGAGGAGTACGCAAGGCCATGGACCAGAATCAATTGCTCGAGCGAGTCGTCGGGCTGACGCAGATGATCGAGGAAGCTGCGGCGATTTCCGACTGGCCGCGCGTCGCCCGTCTGATGGAGCGGCGCACGCCGCTACTCGAATCGCTGACGCTGCCAACCTCGCCCGCCGCGCTGCAGGCGCTGCGCCGCGTGCAGGCATCGATCGAAACGCTGCGTTCCCGCGCGAAAACATCGCGCGAAGAACTCGAAACGGAATACGGCACCGCCGTCCGCGGCGTGCAGGCTGCCAACGCGTACACGCGCATTGGCATGCTTTGACGGCATCGCCGCAAGATGCCGACCGAATATCGATAAGAATAACGCGCCGGTTTCAAGGCGTGCTCGTTCAGCTCAAGCCCGCTTCAAGCGGGCTTTTTTTATGGGCACGCGGGTCGGATCGAGCGGAGTCGACCGGTGCGCGGGGTTGGCCCGGGGTTGGCCCGGGGTTGGCCCGGGGTTGGCCCGGGGTTGGCCCGGGGTTGGCCCGGGGTTGGCCCGGGGTTGGCCCGGGGTTGGCCCGGCGTTGGCCCGGGGTTGGCCGATATGCGCCCCTACGCGCCGAAAAACGGGGGAATCCCGCATCTGCTCGCCGGATCGTCCGGGGCCCAAGTCTCTAGACTTGTAAATGGGGCACTGCGCGCTCAGGCATATCGCCCTGACGTTCGATGCCCCACGCCCGGAACAGAACCCATGACACTCGACGCCACCCTGCAGCAGGCCGTGCAACATCATCAGACGGAAGCTTTCGCGGAAGCGGAACGGCTGTACCGCTCGATCCTGCGAGCGCAGCCCGATCATCCGGAGGCGAATCATCATCTCGGCATGCTCGCGGTGCAGCTCGAGCAGCACACGATGGGGTTGCCCTTCCTGAAGGCGGCGGTCGACGCCAGCCCGCAGCGCGCCGAGTTCCGGCGCGACTATGCCGATGCGCTCGAAGCAGCGGGCCAACCCGATGAAGCGGCACGCGTACGGAACGCCGGCCACCCGCGCGCCGCGCCGGCGAGCGCGGGTTTCGTGACCGGGATCCACGCAGCCGAAGCGATCGGCGATGCGGCCAGTCACGTCACGAGCGCCCCGAACGACATAAGCGCAACGCCAGCGAACGGCGCGTCGACCGCCGCCGAAGCCGACGTCCTCGCTGTCGAATTCGTCGAAACGATCGCCCTGCTGACCGCGAAAGGCGATCACGCGGGTGCCGAAGCGCTCGCGCAGCAGATGGTGCGCCTGCTGCCGCAACACGGTTTCGGCTGGAAAACGCTCGCGCACGCAGCGCTGCGGCGCAGCGATCTCGATGGCGCGTTCGTCCCGCTTGAGCACGCGGTGCGGCTGATGCCGCAAGACGAGCCGTTGCGCAACCATCTGAACGCCGCGACGGCGATGCGCAACGCGCGCGTACTCGACCAGGCCGGGCAGTACCAGGAAGCCGAGCGGCTCTACCGGATCGTCGTCGACTTTTACCCGCAATACCCGGACGGACTGCACAAGCTCGCCGTCGTGCTCATCCGCCTGCACCAGCCCGACACGGCGGTCCCGCTGCTCGAGCACGCGATCGGCATCAATCCGCATCAGCCGCAGTACTGGATGAACTACATCGATGCGTTGCTGCAATCGGGCCAGACACAGGCCGCCTGGGCGGCGCTCGAAATGGGCCAGCAACGCGGCATGACCGGTCCCGCCGTGGACGCGATCATCAACCTGATGACGACGATCTCCGCGCAGAACCTGCAGATCAAGCCGGCGCCCATCACCGAGCCGCCGCAGAACGGCATCGGCATCGTCGCACCCGCGCAGAACGATGCGGCCGTATCGGCACTGGCGCTGGCAACGGCGTCGACCCCGCGCGCGCCTCGCGCGCCGCAGCCCGGGGCCGCCGGCGGAGCGATGCCGTCGCAACGTGAGGTCGACACGGCAATCGCGCACTTCAACAAGGGACGGCTCGACGAAGCCGTCGCCGCCGGCCGGTCGCTGACCGAGCGGTTTCCGTCGCTGCCGCTCGGCTGGAAGGTGCTCGGCTGCGGCAGTTACCGGCTCGCGAAATACGACGACGCGTTCGGCGCGCTGCAAAAAGCGAGCGAGCTGGCGCCGCTCGACGTCGAAGTTCTGCAGGCGCTCGTGAGTCTTCTGATGGCGAAGAACATGCTTCCGGATGCCGAAGCGCGCTGCCAGGCGATGCTCGACATCGAGCCTGACAACCCCGACGGACAGCGCATCATGGGCATCGTGCTCCTGACGCAAGGCCGCCTGAACGAGGCGGAGCAATGCGCGCGCAAATCGGCCGCGACCTCTCCCGATGCGTCCGGCACGCAGGTCACGCTCGGCGCGATTCTGCTGCAGCAAGGCCGGCATGCGGAAGCCGCGACCGTATTCCGCCGCGCACTGGAACTGGACCCCGCGCACAACACGGCCTTCGAAAATCTGAACTTCTGTCTGTCCCACGTCGAAAACGTGGAACCGGAAGAACTCTTCGCCGAACACGTCCGTTATGGCGAGCACTTCGAAAAACCGCTGAAAAAGCACTGGAAACCGCATCGCAACCGCAAAGACCCGAACCGGCCGCTGCATGTGGGCTTTATCTCGGGCGACTTCCGCGGCCATGCGGTCGCCAACTTCCTCGAACCGGTGCTCGAGCGGCTCGCGAACGACCGCAGCCTGATTCTGCATGCCTACTCGAATACGCCCGGCGAAGACCAGGTGACCGACCGGCTGCGGCAGCACTTCGCGCATTGGCACCACATCTTCGGGACGCACAACGACGCCGCAGCCGAGCAGATTCGCGCCGACGGCATCGATATCCTGATCGATCTGGCGGGCCACACGGCCAACAACCGGCTGCTCGTGATGGCGCACAAGCCCGCGCCGGTGCAGGCCAGCTGGATCGGCTATCCGGGCACGACCGGCCTGAGCGCCGTCGACTACTTTCTGGCCGACCGGTTCTGGGTGCCGTCCGAGGAATTCCGCAGCCGCTTCACCGAGAAGATCGTCTACCTGCCGGCAGTGGCGCCGTTCAGGCACGAAACGCTCTGCCCGCCGGTGAACGGGCTGCCCGCGCTGCGCAACGGCCATGTGACGTTCGGCAGCTTCAACCGTATCGAAAAGCTGCGGCGCGACGTGATCGAGTTGTGGGCGAAGGTGCTGCACGCCGTGCCGGGATCGCGCATGATGGTCGGCTCGATGCCGAAGGACAGCGTGCCCGAAGAACTGATCGGCTGGTTCGCAGATGCGGGTATCGGACGCGAACGGCTCGACTTCAAGCCGCGCTCGTCGGTGGCCGTCTATCTGCAGCAGCATTATCACGTCGACATCCTGCTCGACACGTTCCCGTTCACCGGCCTCACGACCACGATGCAGGCCTTGTGGATGGGCGTGCCGACCCTGACGATGCCGGGCCGTACGGTGCCGAGCCGCAGCGGCGTGACCGCGCTGTCGCACGTCGGACTCGACTCGTTCGTCGCCGACGGCGTCGACGATTACGTGAAACGGGCCGTCGCCCTTGCGAGCGATGTGGCGGCGCTTGCTTCGCTGCGCTCGGGCATGCGCGCGCGCTGCGAAGCGTCGCCGATGTTCAACCCCGAACTGATCGCGACAGGTTTCACGCAGGCGCTGCGTGTGATGTGGCGCAGGTGGTGCGACGGCAAGCCGGCGCAGACGTTCGATGCGTCGGAGCTTGCGCAAGCGGCGACGATGACCGATGCGCGAGAGCAGGAAGCCTCAGGCAAGGTCGCCGCGCAGTAAGAGCGGTTGGTTGCCGACCGTCTGTTAGTGGCCTGTCGGCTGGCCGTCGACGGGTCTGCGAGAAACAGAAACGCCGTCTGCGATATCGATCGCAGACGGCGTTTTCGTTATTGCTCGCTTGTGCGCTTGTGCGTGACAGCGCTAGCGGAAGCGCATGTTCATGACTGCGCGATGCGCACATTCCTGAGCGCGGCGTTTTCGACACCTTCGCCGATCTGCCGGTTCGCCGCTTCAATCGCGCGACGCTCGAGCGGATTGTGCAGCGCTTGCGGCTCGAGCTTGCCGAGCGCGTTCAGCTTCGCCTCGTCGTAGCGGATCAGCGCGATGCCCGCGTTGGCGTCGACATATCGATGTTCGCCGTCCGTATGCACGTAGTAGTTCACGTTCGACGGCGCGGCGCGATACGGAATGCGGTCCATCACGATCGCGAGCCACATCGACACCTGGTCGATGCGGTGCAGCGTGCCGCTGCGCTTGAGCGGCTCGTCGTGCTCGATGAGCCACTGCGCCCGATAGCGCCACGAGCGGTCGACAATCTCCGCGAGCGCTTTCGGAATGCCGAAGAAACCGGCGTTGCAATGCCCGGAGAATGTCGCGACATACTCGATATCGGCGGTGCCGACCGGCGGGAGATTGTGCATGCCGGCCGCACGTGCGATTTCCTTGAGCACGTCGAGCGACGGCTCCGCGACATCGGCGACTTTCGCCACGACCGCCTCGACGCCGAGGAACGGACGAATGTCCGCGACAGCGATCATGTCGGTATCGAGCAGCACGACATGGTCGAAGTCGAAGCGATGCAGGTTGGCCAGTTGCGCGATCTTGTTGCAATAACGGCCATCGCCGAAGCGCTCGATGTCGTGGAGCGTACAGCCGAGCTCGCGGAACAGGTCGCGCGTTTGCGCATCGACTTCGCGCGTGAACTGCACGTTGATGTCGGCGGGCTGATTGCAGCTGTGCTGGATCAGCGAGCGCGCGAGGTGATAGCCCTCGTGCGCGAAACGCGGCTCGGCATCGACGACGAAAGAGAAGATCGTGCGGGTGTGCAGCCTGGGGGCGGCCGGTTGCGAGTGGGTGGCACTGCTTGCCGCGGTGTTGCTTGCCGCCGCCTTCTTCGCTGCCATCGCCGCGGCGACGATCGGCGAATCGGCGTATTCCGATGCGGCGTTCTTTGCCGCGGCCTTCTTCGCCGCCATTGCCGCGGCGACGATCGGCGAACCCGCATACTCATCCGGCGTACCGCCTTTCGCCGCCGCGCCCGTCGGTTGCGGTGACTCGTTCTGCCACGCCTGCTGCAGCGCGGCCAGCACCTGCGATGCCGACGTCGCCGGATCGCACTGTGCCGTCTCGACACGAATTTCAGGCTTTTCAGGCACCTCGTACGGTGAATCGATCGCCGTGAAATTCTTCAGTTCGCCGCGCCGCGCCTTCTTGTACAAGCCCTTCGGATCGCGCGCCTCCGCCACTTCAAGCGGCGTATCGACAAAGATCTCGATGAATTCGCCCGGCTTCATCAGTTCGCGCGCCATCCGCCGTTCCGCGCGAAACGGCGAAATCAGCGACACGAGCACGATCAGGCCGGCATCGGCCATGAGCCGCGCGACCTCGGCCACACGGCGCACATTCTCCGCGCGATCGGCGTCGGTGAAGCCGAGATCGCGGTTCAGGCCGTGCCGCACGTTGTCGCCATCGAGTAGATAGGTCGGCTTGCCAAGCGCATGCAACTGCTTTTCGACGAGATTCGCGATGGTGGACTTGCCCGCTCCGGACAAGCCCGTGAACCACAGCACGCACGGCGCGCTGCCGAGCAGCGCCGCGCGGGCGGCGCCCGTCACTTCGAGTTGCTGCCAGCGGACGTCGACATCGTTGAGCGCCTTCGACCCGCCGACGCGCGGGATGTCGTCGTTCGACCCTTGAACCATCGGAACTACCCTCCGTTCTGTTCAGCCTGCAAATGCGCACGAGCGGCAGACTAAATCTCGCGATTATCGGTGACGCCCGTAGAGCCGAATGGCCGAATAACACCTGAAAGTGGTCTCAGTTTGATGAAAGTTGAGGCCGGCCATGATTGGCACTTTATCGCGATGGAGTTTAACTCCGGTCCCTGAGTCCGCGCAGTTTCCCTTCCGGTTTGCCCCGCACCTTCCCGCGGTTCTCGCCGATTTCCCCGCCCGGTCACTCGCCGCGCCGCTTCCTGCCCTGCTCGCGGATCTGCTCGAGCGTCGCGCCTGGCGTACTCGCTTCCTTCGGCATCCGAATTTCGATCAATGCAGGCCGCTTCGCCGCAACGGCGCGCTCGAACGCAGGCATGAACGCTTCCGTGCGCGAAACCGTCTCGCCATGCGCGCCGAACGACTTTGCGAATGCGGCGAAATCGGGATTCGTCAAACCCGTGCCGTGCACGCGGTTCGGATAATGCCGCTCCTGATGCATGCGTATCGTGCCGTAATGGCCGTTGTTCACGACGATAAAAATCACCGGCAACTCATACTGCATCGCTGTCGCGAGTTCGTGGCTCGACATCATGAAGCAGCCGTCGCCCGCGAACGCCACCACCATTCGTTGCGGATACATCGACTTCGCCGCGACCGCCGCCGGCACGCCATAACCCATCGCGCCACTCGTCGGCGCCAGTTGCGAGCGGAAATGCCGATACGCAAAGTGACGGTGCAACCAGATTGCATAGTTGCCGGCGCCATTCGTGACGATCGCATCTTCGGGCAAGCGCGCACGCAGCTGCTGCACGATCTCGCCAAGCTGCACGTCGCCGGGCATCGCGCGCGGCTTGCGCCATTCGAGATACGCGCGGTGCGCTTCTTCGGCTGCGCCGCGCCATGCCGGCTGCGCGGCGGCGGGACGCAGCGCAGCGAGCGCGGACGCGATCTCCGGCATGCCCGATACGATCGGCAAGTCCGCCGCATACACGCGTCCCAATTCGTCCGCGCCCTGATGCACGTGCACGAGCGTCTGCTTCGTCTTCGGGATGTCGAGCAGCGTATAGCCGCCCGTCGTCGATTCGCCGAGCCGCGGCCCCACCACGATCAGCGCGTCGGCCTCGCGAATGCGTTGCGCGAGCGCGGGATTGATGCCGAGGCCGACATCGCCCGCGTAGTTCGCGTGCTCGTTGTCGAAGGTGTCCTGGAAGCGGAAGGCAAGGCCAATCGGCAGCTGCCAGTTTTCGATAAAGCGGCGCAAATCCGCGTACGCATCGGGTGTCCAGCCGCTGCCGCCCGCGATGACCATGGGCCGTTGCGCGCCGTCGAGCAGCGACTTCAGCCGCTCGAGCTGAGCGGGCGATGGCGCCGCCGCGACACGCTGATAGGCTGGCGCACCGGGCACGCTGGCACACGCATCGCTCAGTACGTCTTCGGGCAACGCGAGCACCACCGGTCCCGGCCGGCCTGACGTCGCCGTGTGGAACGCATGGCTCAGGTATTCGGGAATGCGCCGCGCGTCGTCGATCTGCGCGACCCATTTCGCCATCTGACCGAACATGCGGCGGTAGTCGATTTCCTGGAAAGCCTCACGGTCGAGATGCGCGCGCGCGCATTGGCCGATCAGCAGAATCATCGGCGTCGAATCCTGAAACGCGGTGTGCACGCCGATCGACGCGTGCGTCGCGCCCGGCCCACGCGTGACGATCGCGACGCCCGGCCGTCCCGTCAGCTTGCCGACCGCCTCGGCCATATTCGCGGCAGCGGCTTCATGCCGGCAGACGATCGTCTGGATACGTTCCGTCTCGTCGTGCAGCGAATCGAGCACGGCCAGAAAGCTCTCACCCGGCACGCAAAAGACACGTTCGACGCCATGCGTAAGCAGCGCATCGACGACGAGCCGCGCGCCGGTCGTCGTAGTGGAAGAATCGGCGGAAGGGTTCGACTGAGGCATTGCGATGAGTCTCCGAATGTTGTTGTCGGGAACGACGCCACCCTGCAGCCATCAGTTCAGCACTCGATGATGTTCACCGCAAGCCCGCCGCGCGACGTTTCCTTGTATTTCGTTTTCATATCGGCGCCGGTTTCGCGCATCGTCTTGATGACGGAGTCGAGCGACACGTAATGGCTGCCGTCGCCGCGCAGCGCCATGCGCGCCGCGTTGACCGCCTTCACCGAGGCCATCGCATTGCGTTCGATGCACGGAATCTGCACCATGCCGCCGACCGGATCGCAGGTCAGCCCGAGGTTGTGCTCCATGCCGATCTCGGCCGCGTTCTCGACCTGCGACGGCGTGCCGCCCATCACCGCGGCCAGCGCGCCCGCCGCCATCGAACATGCGACGCCCACCTCACCCTGGCACCCCACTTCCGCGCCCGAGATCGACGCATTGAGCTTGTACAGAATGCCGATCGCCGCGGCCGTCATCAGAAAATCGATGACGCCCTGCTGGTTCGCGCCGGGCATAAAGCGCGTGTAGTAATGCAGCACGGCCGGGATAATGCCGGCCGCGCCATTGGTCGGCGCCGTGACGACGCGGCCGCCCGCGGCATTTTCTTCGTTGACCGCGATCGCGTACAGATTGATCCAGTCGATCATCGACAGCGGATCCTGCAGCGCCCGCTCCGGGTTATTGGCAAGCGCGCGATAAAGCTGGGGCGCGCGGCGCTTCACCTGGAACGGGCCGGGCAGCGTGCCATCCGCATCGGGATTGCCGATGCCGCAGCCGCGCGCGACACACGATTGCATCACGTCCCAGATCTTCAGCAGGCCAGCGCGCGTTTCCTCGTCGGTATGCCATGCGCGCTCGTTTTCCCACATCAACTGCGCGATCGACTTGCCCGTCGATTGGCACATCTCGAGCAGATCGTTGCCGGTGCTGAATGGATGCGTGCGCTCGTCGACGGCGGCCAGCACCTTCGTATTGGGTGCGCCCGCCGTGACGACGAAGCCGCCGCCGACCGACAGATACGTCGACTCGCGCAGCGTACCGCCTTGCGCATCGAACGCGCGCAGCTTGAGCCCGTTCGGATGCTCGGGCAGCGCCTGACGATAAAACGAAATCTGATCTTTCGGCACGAACGGCACGTCGTGCTTGCCGAGCAGTGCGAGCGTGCGCGAGGTGCGGATCGCGTCGAGGCGTTCGCCGATGGTTTGCGGGTCGACGGTGTCGGGCGCATCGCCGAGCAAGCCGAGCATGACGCCGCGATCGGTGCCGTGGCCCTTGCCGGTCGCGCCCAGCGATCCGTACAGATCGACCTTCACCGATGCCGTGGATTCAAGCAGGCCGTCGCGCTCCAGCCCTTGAGCAAACATCAGCGCGGCACGCATCGGGCCGACGGTATGCGAACTGGACGGACCGATCCCGATTTTGAAGAGGTCGAATACGCTGACTGCCATGTCTGCTCCTGCGATGCGATGAGTGATGCCGTGGCGGTTGGCCTTGTGAGCGTCCCGCCGCAGTGGTCGCGGGTGGCGACCTGCAACTGCTTTAACTTCTTTTACACCTTCTGCCTCTTCAAGTACGAGGCATTTATCGCGCCATGAACGTGCGATTGCCGCGCCCGCTATTGCGCCCGCGCCGGCAACGGCAGACACACCGCGAGCCACGCGGGCGGCGTCGGCGCCAGTTTCAGCGCGATCGGCGTGTATTTGCCGTCGAGCCGCGCGGCGAGGTGAAACAGCTCCGCCGCGTCCTTCGGGTTCCACGGTCCCGTAAAGCCGGGCATCCCCGCATCGCGGCGTTTCGCATCGAACGGCACCTGCGAATGCACGAATTCGTCGTGTGTTTTCGCGCCTGTCGCGTACGGCGTGAGCCATGCCAGCGCCGCGGCCAGCGTCGCGCCGCTCGGCGCGCGCTGCGGCAACCAGTTGCGGTTGTGCCGGCGCGCGGCGAGCGCCGCGATCACGAGCGGCTGCAGGTCGTATGTCACGTAGTGCAGCGCATCGCGCTCGGCGAAGTCGACGGTCGAGCCATCCGGCGCGATGTTGTCGTTGATATGCTCGACAAAGAGACGCTGCGCCGCATCGATCATCTTGCGGTTATCGAGCGTAAAAGCCGCCATCGAAACCAGCTTCACGCGGTGGCTCTGCCAATTGTTACGAAAGGTGCCGGTGAGTGGCCGCGGCTGCGCATCGATCTGCGCGATATAGCCATTCCCCAGTTTCGTCAGGAACGCCATGGCCGCATTGCGCGTTTTGACAGGCAGCGCGCTCGCGGTCATGTCGTAGGCGAGAATCAGCCCGTCGAACGGCGATTCGTCGATCGGGTTGAAGCTCGGCTGGTAGGTTGTTACCCATGCGTAGAGCACGCGGTCGACGTACTTCAGATAGCGCTCGTCGCCCGTCGCGCGCCAGGCGAGCGCCGCGTCGCGCAGCAATTCGAGATCCTGCTCGGCCGCCTTGCTCTGGTCGTAGATGCCTTCGTGCGGCAGCGTGCCTTCGGTGTGCAATTTCGGCAGCGCGCGCGGCGAGTCGTTCAGATGGGCCTGCACATTCGCAACGAGCGCCTTGACGCCGGGATCGGCATTGGTCCGCTCACTGGTCTGCAACGCGGGCGCTGCACAGAAATTCATCGCGGCGCGAGCTTGCCGCGCCGGCAGCAGCACGGCGCTGCATACCATCAGGACGACGACGGCGGCGCCGACTGGCCTTGTCTGCGATGGCTCCGGCGCATGCCTCGTGATCGCTTTCCACTGCCGCATCATGCAAAACTCCTTTGGCCCTGTCCGGGGTGGAATGTTATCTGGTCTTGTACGGGAATGGCAGTCAAAGGCGCGTAAAAAACCGCGCTCGCGCGGGCCGCCGCAGCCTGTTCCCGACACGCTGCCGCGCGGGTTGCGGGGCCGTGCCCGCCGGCCGGCAGTCGTTGCCCGGGCGCTCAAGCGCCAAATTGACCCGTGTTCTGCCGGTTATTCCGCGGCTTGCCGGACGGCGATCTCGCGGATACTTTCAACAATGACCATTAGGACCCGCCATGGGAAAGAAGAAACTGGTGATTGTCGGCGATTCTGCCTTCGCGGAAATCGCGCGCGAATACTTCGACCACGATTCCGAGTACCAGGTGGTGGCGCATTCGGTCGAGCAGCCGTATCTGAAGCGGACCGAGCTGCATGGCTTGCCCGTGGTGCCGTTTGAAACGCTCGAGCAGCAGTTTTCGCCGGCGAATCATCATGTGTATGTGGCCACCGCTTACACGCAATTGAACCGGCTGCGCACGCGGCTCGCCAACACGGCACGTGAGAAGGGCTTCGCGCTGGCATCGTATGTCAGTTCGCGCGCGTTCGTGTGGCGCAACGTGTCGCTCGGCGAGCATGTGTTCATCTTCGAGGACAACACGGTTCAGCCGTTCGTGAAGATCGGCAACAACGTCGTGCTGTGGAGCGGCAATCACATCGGCCACCACAGCGTGGTGCGCGACAACGTGTTCATCTCGTCGCAAGTCGTCGTTGCGGGCTTCTGCGATGTCGGCGAAAACAGCTTTCTGGGCGTCAACGCGACGCTCGCCAACAATCTCACCCTGGCCAGAGACAACTGGCTCGGCCCCAACACGGTCATCATGAAGAACACCGAACCCGGTGCGTTGTTCAAGGCCGAGCATGCCGAGGCCGCCGCCGTCTCGGCCAACCGCATGTTCAGAGTACCCGCATGAAGTGGCTCAAACATGGCGTGGTGTGGAAGCCGTCCGGTTCCCAATGGTGGGCGCGCAGTCACGCAACCAGCCCGACGCCGATCTGGCTCGACGAGCACACCCTGCGCGTCTACGTGCAATGCCGCGACGAGCATAACGTGGGCCGCGTGGGCTATGTCGATCTCGATCCGCAGGACCCGCGCAAGGTGATCCGGTACAGCGAAGAGCCGGTGCTGGATGTCGGCGCACCGGGTGCGTTCGACGACAACGGCGTATTCCAGACCAGCGTGCTGCGCGCGTCGGACGGCCGGCTGCTGATGTATTACGTGGGCTTCGAGCTGTGTCACCACATTCGTTACCGGCTGCTGACCGGACTGGCGGTGAGCGAGGACAACGGCGCGACGTTTCAGCGCGTGCAGACGACGCCGGTACTGGAGCGGTCGCCGGGGGAGGAGCATTTCCGCTGCGGTCCGTGGGTAACGGAGGACGCGGGACGTTTTCGCATGTGGTACATCGCGGGCGGTTCGTGGGAGCAGATCGGCGATAAGAGCATGCCCGTGTACGACATTCGCTACGGCGAGTCGGAGGACGGCATTCACTGGCCGTCTCAGGGACGTCTCGTGTTGCCGGTAGACCTTGCCAAAGAACACGGTTTCGGACGGCCCGTGGTGCGCCAGGGACCGGATGGCTACCGTATGTTCTATTCAATCCGCAATCGCCATCCTACGCGTTATGTGATGGGCTACGCCGAGTCGCCCGACGGCCTGCAATGGCAGCGCCGTGACGATCAGATCGGACTCACCGTATCCGACGATGGCTGGGATGCAGAGTCCGTTGCATTTGGCATCGATATCCAGACCGCCGGCAAAACCTGGCTGCTCTATGACGGCAACGATTTCGGCGGCACGGGCTTCGGCATTGCCGAACAGGTCGAGCCGTAGTGCAAGCACGCTATTTCCATCCGGACGCGACGGAGCAATGGGACGCGTTTTGCGCGCGCTGCTACGGCGCGACCTTTCTGCATACGCGCCGCTTTCTGTCGTATCACGGCGACCGTTTTGCGGACCGCTCAGTCCTGATCGAAGACGACGACGGCGCGCTGCTTGGCCTGATGCCCGCCGCACAGCATCCGGGTCAGCGCGACGTGATCGTGTCGCATCCCGGCATCACGTATGGCGGCGTACTGCATCAAGGACGTCTGCGCGGACCGGCCATGCTGGACGCGCTGCAAAGCGCCGCAGTGTTATGGGATGCGAGCGGCTACGCGAGGCTGCAATACAAGGCCGTCCCGCACATTTACCACAGCGCGCCCGCGCAGGAAGACCTGTACGCGCTGTTTCGCCTCGGCGCGCGTCGTTATCGCTGCGATCTGTCGAGCTGTATCGACCTGCAGCATCGACTCGCGATCAGCGAGCGCCGCACGCGCGGTCAGAAGAAAGCGCGCCGTGCCGGTGTCGAAGTCGTGGCAGGCGGCGAGCATGCCGCGGCGCTGTGGCAGGTGCTCACCGGCAACCTGCAACGCAAGCACGACGCGCGCCCCGTCCACACGCTCGACGAAATCGCGCTGCTCTCCGGACGGTTTCCCGAGCATATCCGGCTTGTCGCGGCGCTGCTCGACGGCAAGGTTGAAGCAGGCATTGTGCTGTTCCTGTCCGGCACGGTGGCGCACGCACAGTACATTGCGTCCAGCGAAACAGGCTACGAGGTCAACGCGCTGGACCTCGTGTTCGAAGCGGCGATCGAACAAAGCCGGCTGGCCGGCAAACGCTTTTTCGATTTCGGCATCAGCACGGAAGACCAGGGACACACTCTTAACGAAGGGCTGATCCGTTTCAAGAACGAGTTCGGCGCCGGCGGCGTGGTCCATGAATTCTACGAATTGAATCTAAAGGGGAGTGGGGATGCCGCTGAATGATTGTCGAATCGTTGAGCTGCCCAAGATTACCGACCCGCGCGGCAATCTGACTTTCGTCGAAGGCGGCAATCACATTCCATTCGATATCCGTCGCGTGTACTACCTGTACGACGTTCCGGGCGGCTCGGATCGCGGCGCGCACGCGCACAGGAAACTGCACCAGTTCGTGGTGGCGATGTCGGGCAGCTTCGACATCGTGCTCGACGACGGCGACCGTCAGCGGCGCTTTCATCTGAACCGCTCGTACTACGGCCTCTATATCTGCCCGATGATGTGGCGCACGCTCGACAACTTCTCGTCGGGCGGCGTGTGCATGGTGCTGGCATCGGAAGTCTACGACCCGGCTGACTACATTCGCGATCACAACGAGTTTCTGTCGCTCGCGCGACGCAAAGAGATCGTGACGGCCTGATCGTCCAGCACACACCTGACGCCTTGCCATGACAATCGATTTTCTCAATCTCAAACGGGTCAATGCGCCGCATGATGCGGCGATTCGCGAAGCGATCGACCGGGTGCTCCAATCCGGCTGGTATGTGCTCGGCGACGAAACATCGGCCTTCGAGCGCGAGTTCGCCGCCTACTGCGGCGTCGCGCATTGCATTGGCGTCGCCAACGGCCTCGACGCGCTGCACCTGATCTTGCGCGCGTACGGGATCGGCGCCGGCGACGAAGTGATCGTGCCATCCAACACGTTTATCGCGACATGGCTCGCCGTGAGCCAGGCAGGCGCGCGCGTCGTGCCCGTGGAACCGGACGAGCGCACCTGCAACATCGATCCGACGCTGATCGAAGCCGCCATTACACCGCGCACGCGCGCCATCATGCCGGTGCATCTGTACGGCCAGCCGGCCGACATGGAGCCGATCAACGCAATTGCGCGCCGGCACGGACTGCGTGTGATCGAAGATGCCGCGCAGGCGCACGGTGCGCGCTATCGCGGCCGGCGCACCGGCGGCCTCGGCGACGCGGCGGGCTTCAGCTTTTACCCGGGCAAGAATCTCGGCGCGCTGGGCGACGGCGGCGCCATCACCACGAACGACGATGCACTCGCCGCGACGCTGCGCAAGCTGCGCAACTACGGATCGAGCGTGAAATACCGGCATGAAATGGCGGGCGTGAATTCGCGGCTCGACGAGATGCAGTCCGCTATCTTGCGCGTGAAGCTGCGTCATCTGGATGCCGAGAACGCACAACGTGCCGCAGTGGCTGCTGCCTATACGGAGGCGCTCGGGCACGCGCCGCTGGAATTGCCGCATGTACTGGAAGGCGCCGATCCCGTGTGGCATCTCTACGTCGTGAGAACAGGCGATCGCGCCGCGCTGCAGGCGCATCTGGGCGCAAAAGGAATTGGCACGCTGGTGCATTACCCGACGGCCTGTCATCGTCAGCAAGCCTATGCGAACGAAGCGTGGCCGGCGTTGCCGATTGCAGAGCATCTGCAGGATCGCGTGCTGAGCCTGCCGATGGCGCCGTATCTCGACGCATCCGACATCGAAGCCGTAACTACCAGCGTACTCGAGCATTTCGCCTGACCGCTTCGCTTTTTCCGCAACCGTTAGTGCGATCCAGAATCTTCCATGAAAATCACCACCGTTATTCCGGCGTTCAAGCCCAAGTATCTAAACGAGCTGCTGACCGCGCTGCATCATCAGACGGTCAAGCCGGCGCGGATCATCATCTCGGACGACAGCCCGAACGGCGCGTTCAAGGCTGCGCTGCGCAGCGAGCCGCTCAAATCCGCCACGCAGGCGATGAACATCGAGGTGATCGACGGCCCGCGTAAGGGTGCGTTCGCCAATATCCGTCATCTGCTGAAAGCGTGGAACGGTGCGACGCCGCTCGTCCATTTCCTGCTGGACGACGACGTGATCTACCCGGACTTCTACGAACGGCACACGACGATGCATGCGACGGGCCAGTTCGATTGCACGATCAGCAAGCGCTGGACGGCCATCGAGTCGGGGCAGCCGGTCGCGCAATTGCCGCGCCCCGATGCGGTTGCACAGCACCCGCATCGCATGTTGTCGCTCGAGTCGGATCTCGTATTCGCCACCACGATTCCTCAATGCAACAACTGGTTTGGCGAACTATCGAACGCCGTGTTCAGTGATGAGGTCGCAGGCTTGCTGGCAGAGCCGCGCATGGAAGGTATTTCGTTCGAAGGTCTCGGGGATATTGGCTTCTTCCTGTCCGCTAGCCTGAAAAAGCCACTCGGTTACCTGAACGAAGCGCTCGGTTATTTCCGCACCAGCCCGACGCAAACGACGCAGCAGACCGCCAGCCACGACTTCAAATGCGGGCTGCTGGCGTGGATTGCATTAGCCCTCGCCGCCAAGCGTCTGCATAAATTGCAGCCGCCGCAGGCGGCGCAATGCTTCGCCCAGATAGGGGCGGCGCTGCAGAATCGCTATCCCGGTGTCGCAGAGATGGCGCGGTTTTGCGAACTGGCTTCCGCAATGGCTCGCGGTGACGTGCGTGCCGAAGAGCGTTTTGTCGAGACGTGGCACGCTTTTCTTCCGGCGCGTTGATCCGGTCTGATCCGATCGAAACGCGCTGACTTCAACTGTAACGTCACCCGCTACCGCAACTCACCGCCGCCGGAACGGCACGCCAGATCAAGGCGCGTGCAGTCGCCGGCGAAAACAAGCCTTAACGCTTACTCGTAATCCGCCACCGGCACGCACGAGCAAAACAGATTGCGGTCGCCGTACGCGTTATCGGCGCGGCCGACCGGCGGCCAGTACTTGTTCGCGATCAGCGTCGGCAGCGGATAAGCAGCCGCCTCCCGCGAATACGCGTGCTTCCAGTCATCCGCCACCACCGCCGCCGCCGTGTGCGGCGCGTGCTTCAGCGGATTGTCCTCGCGATCGGCACGGCCCTCCTCGACGGCGCGGATTTCGTCGCGAATCGCGATCATCGCTTCGATAAAGCGGTCGAGCTCTTCCTTCGACTCCGACTCGGTCGGCTCGACCATCAGCGTGCCCGGCACCGGGAAGCTCATCGTCGGCGCGTGGAAGCCGTAGTCCATCAGACGCTTCGCGACGTCGTCGACCGAGATGCCGCTCGTGTCCTTGATCGGCCGCAGGTCGAGAATGCACTCGTGCGCGACAAGCCCGCCCGGACCCGCGTACAGCACCGGATAGTGCGGCGCGAGCTTGTTCGCGACGTAGTTCGCGTTCAGGATCGCCGTCTCGCTGGCGGCGGTGAGATTGGCCGCGCCCATCATCGCGATATACATCCACGAGATCGGCAAAATGGACGCCGAGCCGTACGGCGCCGCCGACACCGCGCCGATACCGTGCGCATCGCGTTCGTAACCCGTCGACGTCTGGTTCGGCAGGAACTGCGCGAGGTGCGCGCCAACCGCGACCGGCCCGACGCCAGGCCCGCCGCCGCCGTGCGGAATGCAGAACGTCTTGTGCAGGTTCAGGTGCGAGACATCGCCGCCGAACTGGCCCGGCGCGCTCAAACCGACCATCGCGTTCATATTCGCGCCGTCCACATACACCTGGCCGCCATGCGCATGCACGATCTCGCAGATCTCGCGCACGTTCTGCTCGAACACGCCATGCGTCGACGGATACGTGATCATGATCGCGGCGAGCTTTTCAGCGTGCTGCGCGGCCTTCTTCTTCAGGTCTTCGATATCGACGTTGCCCTGCGTATCGCACGCGACGACCACGACCTGCATGCCCGCCATCTGCGCCGACGCCGGGTTCGTGCCGTGCGCGGACGCCGGAATCAGGCAGACGTTGCGATGTCCTTCGCCGCGCGACGCGTGGTACGCGTGAATGATCAACAGGCCCGCGTACTCGCCTTGCGAGCCCGCATTCGGCTGCAGCGACACGGCCGCATAGCCGGTCGCGGCGACCAGCATCTGTTCGAGCTGATCGATCATTTCGCGGTAGCCGACCGTCTGCTCGGCCGGCGCGAACGGGTGGATCTGGCCGAACTCGGGCCACGTGACCGGCAGCATCTCCGACGTCGCATTGAGCTTCATCGTGCACGAGCCGAGCGGGATCATCGAGCGGTCGAGCGCGAGGTCCTTATCCGACAGGCTGCGCAGATAGCGCAGCATTTCCGTTTCCGAATGATGGCGGTTGAACACGTGATGCGTGAGATACGCGCTCGTGCGCTCGAGCGACGCCGGGAACGTATTCGAGGCGCCAAGCTGCGCGTCGAGTTCGTCGATGGTCGGCACGTTATCGGCGAAGGCCGCTTGCGCGAAGGCCGCGAGCAGATCGGCGAGGTCCGCGCGCGTCGTCGTTTCGTCGAGCGAGAGGCCGACGCGCGTGTCGCTGACGTGGCGCAGATTGATGCGCTTGCCCGTCGCCGCGTCGTGCAGCGCTTGCGTGCGCGCGCCGGTTTCGAAGGTCAGCGTATCGAAGAAAGTGGTGTTGACGAGCGTGTAGCCGAGGTGCTTGGCGCCGGCGGCCAGCAACGCAGCCATGCGGTTCACGCGCAGCGCGATCGTCTTCAGGCCGCGCGGGCCGTGATACACGGCGTACATGCTCGCCATGATCGCGAGCAGCGCCTGCGCCGTGCACACATTCGAGGTCGCCTTTTCGCGGCGGATATGCTGCTCGCGCGTTTGCAGCGCGAGACGCAGCGCCGGATTGCCCTGCGCATCGACGGTCACGCCCACGAGCCGTCCCGGCATCTGCCGCTTGAATTCGTCGCGCACCGCGAGATACGCGGCGTGCGGGCCGCCGAAGCCGACCGGCACGCCGAAGCGCTGCGAGTTGCCGACGGCGACGTCCGCGCCCCATTCAGCGGGCGGCGTCAACACGGTCAGCGCGAGCAGGTCGGCGGCGGCGATCACGTGGCCGCCGGCTGCATGCACGGCATCGGCGAGTGCGCGGTAGTCGCACACGTCGCCGTTCGCGCCCGGGTACTGCAACAGCACGCCGAATGCGTTCGCCTTCGCGGCATCCGCAGCCGGGCCCACCTTCACTTCGATGCCGACCGGCGTCGCGCGCGTCTTCACCACTTCGATGGTTTGCGGCAGGACGTCATCGGCGACGTAGAACAGGTTCGACTGCGACTTGCCGACGCGCTGCAGCAGCGTCATCGCTTCGGCGGCGGCTGTCGCTTCGTCGAGCAGCGACGCGTTCGAGATCGCGAGGCCCGTCAGGTCGACGATCATCTGCTGATAGTTGAGCAGTGCTTCGAGGCGGCCTTGCGAGATTTCCGGCTGATACGGCGTGTACGCGGTGTACCACGCCGGGTTTTCCATCACGTTGCGCAGAATCACGGCCGGCGTGTGCGCGTTGTAGTAGCCCTGCCCGATATACGAGCGGAACACCTGGTTCTTGTCCGCGAGCGCGCGCAACGCGGCAAGCGCTTCCGCTTCGCTCTTCGGCTCCGCGAACGGGCCGAGCGGCAGCGCGTCGGCACGCCGGATCGCCTTCGGAATCACCGCATCGATCAACGCGGCGCGCGAGGCGAAGCCGAGCGCGTCGAGCATCGCCTGCTGATCGGCGGCATCGGGGCCGATGTGCCGTTCGGCAAAGGCATCGTGCACTTCGAGCGCAGCGAGCGAGAGAGGGGTGCGGTTCATCAGACGGTCCGGGTGTTCGAGCTTCATTGAAAATTCCTGCTGGCGCGGCGTGTGCGGCGAGGGGTGGGCTTCGGCCCGCCGCGCCTGTTGTTGAAAGTTACTCGCCGATCGACTTGCCGTAAGCGGCAGCGTCCATCAGCCGGTCTTGCGCGGCGCCCGCGGTCGGCTTGACCTTGAAGAGCCAGTTTTCATACGGCGCGCTGTTCACCGAATCCGGCGTGTCGACCACGGCCTGGTTCATCGCGATGATCTCGCCCGAAACCGGCGCATAGATATCGGAAGCGGCCTTGACCGATTCGATGACGGCGACCGTGTCGCCGGCTGCGACCGTCTTGCCCAGTTGCTGCACTTCAAAGAAGACGATGTCGCCGAGCGCTTCCTGCGCGTGGTCGGTAATACCGACCGTCAGCGTGCCGTCCGCTTCGGTGCGGACCCATTCGTGCGATTCGGTGTATTTCAGATCGGCCGGGATGCTCATCGGAAACTCCTGTGCGGTTGATTGCGCCATTGATGCGGTTAGATGTGAACGGGGGAACGCACGCGACGGACTGGACTACGCGTCGTCGATGGCCGGACCGCCGTTCAACTGACGAGCACCTTGCCGTTGCGTACGAACGGCAGTTTTACCACGCTTGCGGGAAACGCTCTGTCGCGGATGTGCACATGCACGACATCGCCCGGCTGCACGCCTTTCGGCACGCGCGCGAAGGCGATCGACTCCTGCATGGTCGGCGAGAACGTGCCGCTCGTGATCTCGCCTGCGCCGTGCGGCGTGTCGACTTTCTGATGCGCGCGCAGCACGCCCGCGGCCTTGCCGTTTTCCTTCTGCAGGATCAGGCCGACGAAGGCTTGCTGCGCGCCTTTCGCCTCCAGCGGCGCGCGGCCGACGAAGTCGCGCGGCGCGCTCAGGTCGACCGTCCAGGCAAGGCCGGCGTCGAGCGGCGAGACGGCGTCGTCCATATCCTGGCCGTACAGGTTCATGCCGGCTTCGAGGCGCAGCGTATCGCGCGCACCGAGGCCGGCCGGGCGCACGCCCTGCGCCTGCAGCGCGTTCCACAGCGCTTCGACATGCGAAGCCGGCGCAATGATTTCGAAGCCGTCTTCGCCGGTGTAACCGGTGCGTGCCACGGTGAGGTCGCCGAACGGCGTGCCATTCACACGCGCCGCATTGAACGGCTTCAGCGCCTCGGTCGCGGCGCGCGCGGCCGGCACCGTTTGCCAGACTTTTTCGCGCGCCCGCGGGCCTTGCACGGCAACGATCGCGAGATCGCGGCGCGGCGCGATCGTCACGCCGAAGCCGCGGTCCGCATTGAGCTGGTTGAACCACGCGATGTCTTTTTCGGCGGTCGCCGCGTTGACGACAATACGAAAGTGGGTTTCGTCGAAGAAATAGACGATCAGATCGTCAATCACGCCGCCTTCGGGGTTCAGCAGGCAGGAGTACAGTGCGCGGCCAGCCGTTTGCAGCTTGCCGACATTGTTCGCGAGCGCGTAAGCGAGGAATTCACGGGTGCGCGGGCCGCTCAGATCGACGGCGCACATATGCGACACGTCGAACATGCCGGCGTCGGTGCGCACGGCCTTGTGCTCTTCGATCTGCGAGCCGTAGTTGACGGGCATGTCCCAGCCGCCAAAGTCGACCATGCGGGCATTGAGCGCGCGATGCGTGGCGTTGAGCGGGGTGCGTTTCAGTTCGGTCATCGGGGCGCGGCCTCAGGGTATTCGACAGATTCGGAGCCATGCTGCGCAACCTCGCGGCCCGATGGCCGACGAGTGGTGCCTGCATGCCCCCTCTGTCCTCGATACCTGAGAGATTGCGCCGACGTTGACGGCAACCTGACGTTGGTTGCCACGGTAAGCGCGCGCCCCTTCGGTGGGCAGCCTGCGTGCACTGCACGCTACTGCCGCTCTCCAGAGTGCGAAGAACCGGTGCCTGGTAGTGTCGGCTGAATAGGCCAACGATTGTCAGACGGATTCTTCGACGCGGTCGGTCCTTTTGCCTGAGAGTTTGCGGGTGTGCCCCTTCGGCGGCGCGGCTTGCATGGCGTGTTGCAATGCGGCCAGCGCGCTCTCCCGACGCGTGCGGCGAATGTACGCGACGGTTTTTCGCTTGTCAATTGAAGGTTGGGGTCGTGCGTTTGCACGCGGTCAGGCGCGCGGTATGCGAATGCCGCGCGCGGCGCATGCAGATTGTGCGCCGCAGCGTGGGCTCGCGCGCGCGGCCCCGTTGCCGATAGGAAATCAGCGGTTGATCGCGATCGCTGTCGAATCGAGTTCGTCGTTCAGCGTGCGTTGTTCGTCGCCGGAGATGCCGCCGTCGCGGCGCGCGGCCATTTCATGCGCCTGGTGGCGGATCGTGTCGAGACGCCGATGCATATCGGCGCCCACGGGCGGCGGGTAGTAGCCCTGATTCACGCGCGCATCGATATGGCGGCTCATATTGTTGATGCGTCCTTCGACCTGATCGAAGCGCTGCACGGCGACTTCGTGCGGGTTGGGGACAGGACGCTCGGCTTGCGGCGGCTGCACGACGCAAGCCGCCAGCGATGAAACCAGCACACAGCAGCCGAGTGCGCGAATGAGGCGTTGCATAAAGGGCTCTCCTTATTGGGTTGGTTGTTCTGTTCGATAAGGGGAAGCAACGGGCGATGGGCGGCCTGCGATGACGCGGACGTGTCACGTTTGTGTAACTGTTGGTTGCGGCTTTCGCGTTGGCAAGGAAACCGCAACCAAGACCGAAAACAGATTGTCAGCCTGGCTAACGCGCCCTGAACGGCAGGCGCACGCCTTCGTCATTACTGCGCTGGGCCAATTCGATCACCGTCATCACATCGACTGCATCCTGCGCGCTGACCGGGAACGGCACGCTGTCTTGAATCGATGCGGCCAATGCGCGATAGAAGTCGACGTAGGCGCCATCGCGAGTCGGCAGTGCGCGCTCGACTTCCTGATCGCCGCCTTCTTCGAGCACGCGCAGTGTGCCCGCTTCGTTGCCGCCGGCAAAGCCCGTGTCGCCGGGACGCAAGCCGGCTTTGAGCTGGTCTTCCTGTGTGTCGAGGCCGTACTTCACATAGCTGCCGCGCGTACCGTGGATCGTGAAGCGCGGCGCGATAATCGCCGTTAGCGCGCTCGCGTGCAGCAGCACTTCGTGCGATGGATAGCCGAGTAGCAGATGCACGTAGTCGGGCGCGGTCGCCTGATCGCGATGCGCTTTCACCGATGCATAGACCGTCTGTGGCGCGCCGAATAGCGCAAGCGCCTGATCGATCAAATGCGGGCCGAGATCGAACAGCAGACCACCGCCGCGCGTCGCGTCTTCGCGCCAGCGCGGACGGATACCCGGGCGGAAGCGGTCGAAGTGCGACTCGAAGACGGTGACGCGGCCAAGCTCGCCGCTTTCAAGCAGCGCGCGCACGGTCATGAAGTCGCCGTCCCAGCGGCGGTTGTGAAACGGGGCGAACACGCGCTTGCGGCTGGTTGCGAGGTCCGCGAGTGTGCGCGCTTCGGCGGCGGTCAAGGTGACCGGCTTGTCCACTACAACGTGCTTACCCGCTTCGAGCGCGCGCTTTGCGAGCGCGAAGTGCGTGTCGTTCGGCGTCGCGATCACGACGCATTCGATGTCGGCCAACGCAAGCAGTGCGTCGAGGTCCGGCACGATTGTGGCCTTCGGATAGTCCGCGCGTGCCTTGTCCGGCTGGCCCGTGGCGATTGCCGCGAGCTGCGCGCGGCCACTGTGTTCGATGACCGGCGCGTGAAATGTCGCGCCGGCAAAGCCATAACCCATCAGTCCAACTTTCAACGGCGAAGTCATGCTGCTTCCTGCTCCTGCAAAAACGGCGCGCGGCGGGGGCGGCGCACAACAGGTTGATTGTGGCACGAGCTTCTGCTGAGTTCAGACGTATTCCGCGGTGTCGATTGCGTCCATCACCATGGGCGGCGTGTGAGTCAGGCGGATTTGCTCGACCGTCATCCTTAAGACGTCGAACGCCCTTTCGGGTGTGAAGCGCCCCGGAGTTGCCTTATTTGGATTCTGATGAGCGATCCAATCGCGGTATTGCTTGATCTGCTTTACCTGTCCGATAAGATCGGCGTCCACTTCGCCTTTGAAGAGATTAAGAACCTCGTCGAATTTCCAGTACTCGACTTCGCTCCGAAATTTTTGCGCCAGCCTGGCGGAGTAACGATACGGATACCCGGTGGCCAGCAACTGGTTCGCCGTCTGCAGATGCTCGATGACGAATCGCTCGAATGTGGCGAACAGCGCCAGAATGGCCAGGTCAGCAACCTGCTCCTCTGCGCCCTCAAGCGCGGCATATGTTTCGTCGGTAGACACGCCGTGAAACTGGGTGCTGCAAATGAGTTCTTCATGCTGGATTTCAATGATGCGTTCGCCAAGGCCGAAGCAATCGCTTGCGACCAGAAAAGCCTTGTAGACGGGATCCAGTGGATTATCAAAGGTCATGGTTGAGAACATAGGTGAGCAGATCGACAAACAGACTTTCATCCACAAGCTTGGGCCTAAGAATATTGCCCTCCATCCAGTACCAGCCGTCCCGTTCGACGTCGGAAAGCCAGCGCGGTGAAGATGCGCCGGCCCTCCCCTCGGTGCCGCTCTGCGCGGAAGATACTGGGCCTTTCCCAATGCGGTAAAGCAGCGGTTGCCTTTTGACCCGGCCGGAGAGGTCCACCCTGCCGTGCGCGCCCAGGATGTTCAACCCGCGAGGCACAATTTTCGCCTTCGACATTCCGTCCTTCGATATATAAAGACTCGGCGCTTCATATTCAGGTATTCCCTCTTCCCTAAGCTTCACCACGCCGTCTTGGATAGTGAGGTCACGGGCTGCACACCATCCACTGACTTCGACGAGAAGACTCCTAACGCATTGCACATATGCTTCCGACGTAAGGATGATTCGCTCAGTTTTCAGCTCGCTCATAGCTTGCCCTCTACATTGTCCTGGTCCACGCACAGCGTTATGACGATCACCATGCGACTTATCTGCCGCTCATGCCGCTGCAATAGGAATGCATTAATTCGCCATCCTTTGCATTCACATCGAGGCGTCAGCCTATCACCGAACTCATCGCAAAATTACCTGATTCAGCACGCCGATTAACCACTCGAGACAAGCCTGATCAAGCAGCAAACGCGCTGATTGATACAACGATCCCCACCCCAATACGTCGCAAAATTTCCCCGCCGCGGTCGCCACGCCGGGACACGCATCCGTGTTAACATCGCGGCTCCCATGCGAGCGGCAACCTAGGCAAAAACGCATCACGCGCCACCCGTGCCACTCGCGGCAGCACGTTCCCGGGCCGGCCGCAGCGGCCACAGCCCTCGCCTTAGCCGAATCCACCCACTGACGATGTCCGCAGGCCTTAACTCCGCGCAAAGCGAAGCGGTGCGCTATCTCGACGGTCCCTGTCTCGTGCTCGCGGGCGCGGGCAGCGGCAAGACGCGCGTGATCACGCAGAAAATCGCGCACCTGATCGAAGCGAAGGGCTTCGAGCCGCGCCATATCGCCGCCGTCACCTTCACGAACAAGGCCGCCGCGGAAATGCGCGAGCGCGTCGGCAAGCTGCTCGAAGGCAAGACGCTCACCACGCCCGGCAAGGAAGGCCGCAAGGTGCCGGTCAATCAGTTGACCGTCTGCACGTTCCACTCGCTTGGCGTGCAGATCCTGCGCCAGGAGGCGGAGCACGTCGGCCTCAAGCCGCAGTTCTCGATCATGGATGCGGACGACTGCTTCGCGATGATCCAGGAACAGGTCGGCTCGACCGACAAGGGCTTCATTCGCAAGATCCAGTCGATCATTTCGCTGTGGAAGAACGGGCTGATCATGCCCGAGCAGGCGATGGCAATCGCCGCGAACGAAGACGAGCATCAGGCCGCGATCGTCTACCGCAACTACGTCGCGACGCTGCACGCGTATCAGGCGGTCGACTTCGACGATCTGATCCGCCTGCCGGCCGAACTGTTCGCGCAGAACGAACCGGTGCGCGACCGCTGGCAGAACAAGCTGCGTTACTTGCTGATCGACGAGTACCAGGACACGAACGCGTGCCAGTACGAATTGCTGAAGCAACTCGCCGGCCCGCGCGCCGCGTTCACCGCAGTGGGCGACGACGATCAGGCGATCTACGGCTGGCGCGGCGCGACGCTCGAAAATCTCGCGCAGCTCGGCAAGGATTTCCCGAAGCTGCATGTGATCAAGCTCGAGCAGAACTACCGTTCGACGGTGCGCATTCTGACGGCCGCGAACAACGTGATCGCGAACAACCCGAAGCTGTTCGAAAAGAAGCTGTGGTCCGAGCACGGCATGGGCGATTCGATCACGGTCACGCCGTGCAACGACGAGGAGCACGAGGCCGAATCGGTCGTGTTCCGGCTGTCCGCGCACAAGTTCGAGCGGCGCACGCAGTTTCGCGACTACGCGATTCTGTATCGCGGCAATTTTCAGGCGCGCATTTTCGAGCAGGTGCTGCGGCGCGAGCGGATTCCGTATGTGCTGTCGGGCGGGCAATCGTTTTTCGATCGCGCCGAGATCAAGGATATTTGCGCGTACTTGCGGCTGATCGCGAACGCCGACGACGATCCCGCCTTTATCCGCGCGATCACCACGCCGCGGCGCGGGGTCGGCAATACCACGCTCGAGGCGCTTGGCTCGTTCGCGGGGCAGGCGAAGGTGTCGCTGTTCGAGGCGGTGTATATGGGCGGCATCGAAGCGCGGCTGTCGGCGCGGCAAGTCGAGCCGCTGCGCATGTTCTGCGATTTCATCCAGCGGCTCACCGAGCGCGCGGATAAAGACCCGGCCACCACGGTACTCGACGACATGATGGAGGCGATTCACTACGAGGCGTATCTGTACGATGCGTTCGACGAGCGGCAGGCGCAGTCGAAATGGCAGAACGTGCTCGAGTTTCTCGAGTGGTTAAAGCGCAAGGGCACGAAGCCCGAGCCTGACGTGACCGAAGACGGCGAGGCCACGGGCTTCGACAACGCCGACGGTCTCGCGGACACCGGCAAGAACCTGCTCGGCCTGATTCAGACGGTCGCGCTGATGTCGATGCTCGAAGGCAAGGACGAAGACCCGGACGCGGTGCGGCTCTCTACCGTGCATGCGTCGAAGGGACTCGAGTATCCGCACGTGTTTCTCGTCGGTGTCGAGGAAGGGATCATGCCGCACCGCGGCGGCAGCGACGACGATACGCCCGTCGACGATTCGCGCATCGAGGAAGAACGCCGGCTGATGTACGTCGCGATTACGCGCGCGCAACGCAGTTTGCATCTGAACTGGTGCAAGAAGCGCAAGCGCGCGCGGGAGACGGTGGTGTGCGAGGCGTCGCGGTTTATTCCGGAGATGGGACTCGACGATGCGCCGCCACCCACCGAAGACGAAGCGCCGATGACGCCGAAGGACAGGTTGGCGAGTTTGAAGGCGTTGTTGCAGAAGGGCTGAAGGGGCGGAAGCGCGCGGTCGCTCGCGACGTGGCTGTCTTGCTCGCTCAATGAAAAATCCCTGCGAGGCTTTGATTGGCCTTCGCAGGGATTTTTTGTTTTGAGCTCGCAGCCTACCTATCTATGCGGCTCGCTTATGGGGCTCGCTGCCTGTGATGCTTATTTGGCCGCGCTGACCATGTAGTCCACGGCCGCTTTCACATCGGCGTCGGACGCATTCGAACCACCCTTTGGCGGCATGGCGCCTTTGCCATGCAACGCGTAGTTGTAGACGGTCTCCATCGGTTCTTTCAGGCGCTCCGCCCAAGCGGCTTTATCGCCGAACTTCGGTGCGTTGAGCACGCCGGCCGCGTGACATGCCTGGCAAACTTGCTGATACAGCGCCTTGCCGGCCTGCGACGCATCCGCGCTTTGCTGCGCGCCGCCTGCGGCGGGCGCGGCGGCTTGCGGCACGCTCGCGAGTGCGGCGACGGCTGCTGCGGCCTGCGCGGCGCCCTGGTCCGCAGCGGCGGCGGCGGGTGCGCCGGAGGCTGCTGCACCCGCTGCGGCTGCGGCCGGCGCACCGGGCGCGGGCTTCGGCGGGTCTTCGAAGTGAGCGCCGGCATTGTTGGCCATGTAGGCGACGGCGAGGCCGATTTCGTAGTCGCTGTAGTCGTCGGGGCTCGTGCCGCCGCGCGGCGGCATGGCGCCCTTGCCAGTTAGCGCGGTGTGCCAGAGCGTATCGAAGCCTTGCGAGATACGCGGCGCCCAGTCGGCGGTATTGGTGAATTTCGGGGCGCCGGCGGCGCCGGACGCGTGACAGGCCGAGCACACGGCCTTGTAGACCTCTTCGCCGGTCTTGTAGGTGCGGGGCGCGTTCGCGTCGCGGATCTCGACTTGGGCGATGGGGGCGATGCGCTTGGCCACTTCCGCGTCGGACAGGCCGTCGGTACCGGCGCCGGTGCGGGTCGAACTGTCGACGTAATGAGCGAGCAGAACGATGACGATAATCGGGATGGCAAAGCTGGCGACGATTGCGGCAATCAGCTGCCCGGGGGTTTTGATCGGGGCTCCGTGTGGTGCTTCGCTCATGCTTGTCTCGTCTCCCGTGAGTATTGTGAGCGGTACAGCGCGACGGCAACGACTTTTATTGTTGATCAGGCCACGGTCGATTATAAGCGGAAGGTTTCGGTGGGGGCGAGCGTGGGGCGGGGGTGTTCAGCAGGCGTTTACCCGCAGATTCGGTTTGGTTTTGGTTCTTTTGTTGCGGGATTTGGGGTGGGTTTGGGGGGAATTTGATGCTGATGGAATAGGCTCCGCGCAGCCGCCGCGGTGGACGGGTCATGCGAAACAAGGTATGCTTTCGGACTTGCCTGGCGCTGGTTTTGGTTGGTTTTTTCGTTTCTCTCCGTCTCAGGTTTCAGCGCCTGCGCAGATTCTCCCCTCCCGATACGCGCCCGTAGCTCAATGGATAGAGTACTGCCCTCCGAAGGCAGGGGTTGCTGGTTCGATCCCAGCCGGGCGCGCCAAGAATATCATGAAAATCAAGGGGTTGGTATCGCGCTGTTAGCGCTAGGCAAGTTCGTACGGAAATCAGACGGAAATGCGCGGTGCACCAAGGCGCGTCAGTCGAGGTCCTCTGCCTTGCTCCCTGTTCTCTAAAGCTGCTACGCGTTATCCTGCCGAAATTCTCGAGGCTCTAAACTGCCGACGTCCGATGTTCGTAGCCAAGGCGGCTGCTCGTAGACAATCTCCCCCTTTTCGCAGCTCTGAGCGATCTGGTCTGACGACGTCCAGCGTTGGAAAATGGCATCCTGTGGTCGGCTCTTTCCGACCCGTTTGCGTCATTCAGTCAAGATCTGCACTAGCCCGCTGTCTCGCCGACATGAGACATTCATACGCATCGAAGCAATTGCTTCAAAAGCGCAACGGAATCCCGGACGGTGGCAAGCGCGAGCGTCAGTGTTCTGCTCCCCACCAATCCTGTCGCACCCAGCAGCAGTTTCATCTTCGCGTTATCCATCCAGGTGATCGAGCCGTCTTGCCAAGGAGCTCTTGCAGCAGGCCCGAGCGTGCGCTTGCGCCTGATCTGGGAGTACGAGGCTGACCTGTTGGCGGCCAACATGTTGCTGAAGGACATGGTCGCCCCCGAGGCGGTGAAGGCGTTCGAAGGCTTGTACGACACGGATGACGTGGCGCGACGCACCTGACTAGTTAGCAACGCTCCCGAGCAGGAACTCGCCTTCGTCTGGCTCACGCTTCACCCGCCGGCGCTTGCCCGTGGCGGCAGGGAGCTCAGCAAACTCGCCAGCCGACGGGATCTGAACGGTAGGCGTTCGGCTGGATGGGATCTCAACCGTCGGAAATGTAGGCAAGGTCCGAGCGCGCTCGATCTGACGCCGCGGCAACGCCTGGAACAACTCTGTCGAGAAGCTCAGTGTTGCGTCCTGTGGCAGCCGGTACTTGACCAACTGCGGGATGATTTGCCGGCGTCGCGGCGCCCGGGGCATGCCGCCCCATCGAAGCACGTCGGGCTCGCCGGGATACCGTCCGTAGAAGCTGGTGAACGCGCCCGCCCAGCCTTTGCCTGCACCGAGCGCCTGGACCTTGTGAAAGGCCACAGGATCAGCCTCGAGAAGCGAGTTGCCGAGTAGCGAGGCCGCTTCCTGCAGCAGGCTGACCCCCTCAGTGAAGACCGGCCAGCCGTTGGACAGGCTCTCTCGCAAGAGCTTGAGCGGGTTGAACTCCTTCGTGTGCGTGTGGCGGCCATCGCGCAATAGCCGGGCGCAGTGCACGATGGCGGTATCGGGCAGCCAGCGGAAGTAGCGCGACAGGTTCTCGAACCAAGCTAGGGGGACCTGGTCCGCCGCATTGACCCGCAGCAGGAAGTAGGCGGCGGTCACCGCGCCGACCGGATCGTCGAACTTGGAGCGGAGAAGTTCCCGCGCGACGTTCACCGGATCGGCGACGGCGTTCATCGACCGGATCGCGTCGCGCGACAGGAACTCAAGCAGCGTCTCCGCCCCGGAGCGGAAGCCGGTCACGACGACCTTGAGTTCATCCGCGCGCGGGTCGCTCGAATCCTTGGGCGTGATCAGCACGCGCGCGCGCCCGTTCCCGGGCAGTGCGACGAAGCGCCAAGTGACCTTGGAGCCCCCGATCTGCATCAGCCAATTCGACGCGTCCAACTGCAGGTCCATCTGCCAGGCCGAGCGACTGCGGTGTGCCTCCACAGGTTCCACGGACACCCGGATCCACTCGCCATTCTGTAACTTCCACAATCGCAACCACACCCTCGAGAACTCATCCATGCCGAGATCCAGGTCTGCTTGCGGACTGGCAAGACGACTGCGCGGGTTGAGCTTGGGGATGGCCCAGGCTGACCATTCATTGGCCGGTGCATACGCAGGCTCAAAGACCACGCGGTAATCGCCCGAGGCCGAATCCGAGGGTACTCTCATGTCTACGCGTTGGGTCACGGTACGCCCGGACGGCCAAGTCAGGCGCACGAAGGCCAGTTCGACCTCGTCGGGGACGCTCAACCTGACCTGATTTCGAACCCGTGTGGCTGCGACAGCCAGCACGGCACCTTCGGCGTCCAGCACCTTCATCGGCAGCGCTGCGCCCGGGTCCTCGTGTTGATCGCGTAGGCGATCATCAGTCGGGTAGTCTAGGATGACGATGATGTGTCTCATGGCTGCGACTTCATCGTGAACAGGTACATCGGGGGCGCCAACTCCTCGTCGGCGTGCAGGAGGTGGGGCAGGGCGCCAGCAGGATCCAGCGCGCCGACCTCGTAGATGCCGCGAGGAAGCTCCACCTTGAAGACTTGATCCAGCAGCGTCTGTGCGACCCGGTTGTTGCCCTTGGATGACTTTAGGTACATCTCGTACAGCGCCCGTCGCTGGCTCGGCGCGAGGTCCAAGCGAACCTTCACCTTGGGGACGAACGCTCGCCGCATGAGGGGCACTACCGGGCCGGTGACCAGTTGCTCGGAGACCTGCTTGTTGGTGCCGGCATCGGCCTGGTCTGGCTCGTTCTGCGCGAGCAGGGTGCGCACTGCTACCGACAGATTGTCGCCGTCGACCGTCCAGGTCTGCTGGCCCGGGTCCTTGGTGCCGCAGTAGCCCGACAACGCGCAGATGAGTGCAGACGTGAACCTGGACACCGTAGGCCCCGGCGGCGCGAAGGCAAGTTGGCCTTCGCCGGTCGCATGGATCACGGTGACATGCTTGCGCGATACGTTCGTCCCGAGGTCCGCCGGCAGCAGCGGTGGCGGCTGCGCCCCGAGCGTCATGGCCAAGGCGCGCGGGATGTTGCGGCAGGCGTCAATGAAGAAGAAGACCGACCCTTGGATCTCTCGTTCAATGGCGCGGACGGTCAGCGAGACGTTGAAGGCCTTCGTCCAGGGCTGCGCGGAGTGGCCAAACTCCTGCGCGAGCAGATAGTGGTCGGAGACCATCACGCCGTGGCCGCAGAAATAGAAGATGCCGACGTTGTCGCGGTGGCTCTTGAGGCGATCCAGCCAGTCCTCGAAGGCCTGCTGGATGGCGTCCTGCGTCGCCTCGGCGAGCGTGATCGGGCCATCCGGCGTGGCAATGACCACTGGCTGCTCGGCGGACGCGAGGCCTTCGATCGAGGCCAGTGGCGCGTCCGGGTTCTCGAACACCCCGGCACCCGCGACCGGCGAAAGGAACCAGTCGATCAGCGCCTTGGCCGAGACCGGCGGGGACTCCAGCTGCTCAAGCCCCATCGGGTCTGCGGCGAGCTTGGCGGTTCCGTTCAGCAGATGGGGGTACTTCCCGACACCAATGGCCAGCACGTGCGTGCCGGCTTGGCCGGCTACCGTGGTGTTCAGCAGGACCGTCACTGGGCGCCAGCTCCGGGCGTGGGACCGGCAGCCGTCAGACGCGCAGCCATGCGCTTATAGAAGCTCGGGCGCTCGAAGTAGCCGCCATGGGCGCCCAATGTGCTGAAGCCGGTGTCGTAGCTGAAGTCGGTCACGGCGTCGACGACGGGCTTGAGCTGGTAGCTCAGCACGTCATTGTTGTCGAACACGTTGAGCCAGCGCTTGATCCCCTTGGGGAGAGCGACGTGGTCCGTCTTCGGGTCGACCGGGATCTTGGGATCGCTAACCTTATAGAGCTTCATCTCTTCGAACAGACCGACCTGGGAGCCCACCGTGATCAGGCAGTCGATGCTCAGGGTCGGGTCGAAGTAGGTCAGGATGTCATAGACGATCTCGCCGCCGAAGCTGTGCGCCACGACGATGAGCTTGTCGTCCTCGGTGCGCTTGGCCTGAGCGTCCTGCAGCGTCTTCAGTATCGTCGTGACGATGGGACCGGGAGCATCGACCGTGCCGCGGCCGTTCAAGTAGACGAATGCGTCGCCAGCGAAACGGGTGACGGCGTTGTTGAGCTTCTTGCGCAGGAGCCGGCCAGCGAGCCCGGTCGTGACGTCCGGCGCTGCGTTGACCAAGCGGGATGCGCCTTCCTTGATCGAGTCGAGGATCCTGCTCAGGGGGCCGAAGCTCTGGACCTCGGAAGCCTTGGACTTGCTCACGAGCAGGTCGGCAAAGTTCTTCGGGCCCGCGGCCGCGAGCCAGTCCGGCTGAGGGTTGGCCTCGGCATACGCACTGGCGAGGTCGTACGACTTTGCCAAATACCGCGCCTCGTCCTGCGATTTGGCGCCTGCCATCGCCGAGGCATAGAGCAGATCTACTGCCGCCAATAGATCCGCCTTGGCCAGCGCGACGAGATCCCCGCTCTGATTCGATTCAGCGAGCAGGCCGGCCACCCGGGCACGAGCCTGGGCTTCCTGGTCCACTCCGAAAGACGCGACCTTCGTGGACGAGTCCGGGAGCACCGCCATGTTCCAGGCGAACTTGACGCCGAACTCGCCCCAGTAAGGGCTGGTGACCGTGAGCTTGTCGGCACTCAACCCGAGTGCCGGTGCCAGGTACTCGCGTAGGAATCCATCCCGCGCCATCTCGTTTTCCCGGTAAGCATCGCCGTCTCGATTGTTAACGCCGTGGACGAACACGATAGGCATGTCGATCCCCTTGGTATCGTTGTCGCGACCTGTGGAGCAGACCCCCAGCCGCAGAGTTATTTTCTGGGACGATGTTGCCACAGTCTCAAACGCTTAGCAAAACTCCTTGACCGATGGTGCAAAGGCATCATCAAACTAAAGGACGGCACTTGAAATCCGCTCGTGAGGTGCGCTTAGTTTCCGATCGCCCGACGCCGCCAGCGATGGTGAGGCGTTGACTTGGTTTGGCTCGGTCTCTGGATGCCGCTGTTGCAGCGTCACTGTCACGAGCCGCCTGCTATCCGCGTCGCCGGGTCGGCGGCAGCCGGGTCGCTGACCATCTGCGCGGGCGCTGGCTCCCGGCGAACCGCGCCGTTTTTTAGTTGTTGCACGAGTGCCTCATGCGCGACCGCGCGATGGTCATCGCGGTAACGGGCAGCAGCTTGGACGCGGTACGCACCGATGGCGTTCAAAGTGGGCCCAATCTTCCGTAGCCCTTTCAACGTCACGTTGATTCGTGCGGCGGCCTCTGACATGCGTCTGTTCATCAAGATGCTCTCCGCACCGGCGTGTGAAGCTCCCCCAGCGCCTGCGGCGCCTGCCGATGCTTGCCCGTCATCCAAGAGAGCGTGTCGATGCCAGAACGCCTCGACCTGCTGGAAGCCAGCAACGATCTGAGCGGTGTCGGGATTGAACGCCTTACAGCGTTCACTTTTCAGGAGCATCTCCAGCGACAAGAGCCATCGGTCAACAGGGGCTGGATGGGTCGCGCTGGCTTCCTCGATTCCTCGACCGGATTGTTTGTGGATCATCAGGAAGAGCGCTGTCGATGCTGCCGACCAGACGTATCCCATGTCCAGATTTCCCACGCCATGCAGCATCCCCTTGATGAAGTGCAGGCATTGGAAGGACACTCCTCCAGCGTACTCGTCCGCCTCCAACTCCATCGCCTGTCTGAGCTTCTGCGCCCGATTCGACCTGGGCACGGCAGGCAACTCCTCATATACGCCGCGCCGAGGGCTGATGGCCTGGAGGTAGTGTGGATGACAGCTTGCAATATGCCCGACCTCATGATTCGCCAGCACGAAGCACGTGGCGAGCGCCAGGTTTTGCGCGGCAACGTATCGGGTCTCGTCGTGAGGATGCTGAAGCGCTGTCGGGTGTAGGTCGCCACCGCGGATCGCCACAGCGATCGCCTTATCAGTCGACTCCTTGGTCGGATCTCCGATATGCGGCATCGCCAGCGGGTCACACATGAAGGAGAACCAGAACTGGTAGATCGCTCGCAGGGCTCCGGAGAAGATCGCGATCAGTTCGTGGTCCCTGCTCCTCGTTGCCAGTGCATTGAATCCCTGGTTGTGGATGAAGTCGAGATGGATCAACCCGCGCTCGCCATAGGCACGCCATTGATGAGACAACGCGTGTCGTAGCAGCGCGCGAATCTCCTGCAAGCCGGCGGACTCCAATTCGAAGAAGGGCGTGCGATCGAAGGGCGGACCATAGTCCTTGAAGGCTTCAGCAAAAATCTGGTGGATATTCATATCTGGATTCCTCATCTCAATATGGCGATTGGCCGGTTCAGTCCCTGCTCTTCGGGCCTTGACTTCCCGTAGCGCGGCATAGACGGCTATGGGGTACTCGCTTGGACGCCATCCATGATAAAAAGCCGCGCGAGACAGTCGGCCGCAACACCGTTGCAAGGTTCCGTATGCAGTTCCAAGCAGCTGCCTATGCGGCGCTTGAGATCCTGAGCGGCAAGGAGATCGACCGGGTCTACTGCGATTATCACGATGACTTTGTCGTGCGCAGAACCGTGGCGGGCGTGGTCGACTACCACTTCTTCCAAGTGAAAACCAAGGGTAAGGCAAACCAGCAATGGGATGTCGCGGAAGTGTTCTCTCTCAAGAAGACAGGTGCGCTGGATACAGAAGAGAAGTTGGAGGCGATCCGCAACAGCATCGCGGGCAAGCTGTTCGTGCACACTGTCGAATTTGGTGATCAGTGTCGTGAAATCACGGTTCTCAGCAACGTTCACTTCAACGACGATGTTCACGATGTCGTCACGGACCTCTCCGCTGGCACGTCTAGCAAGAAGTACATCCGTCAGCTCATCGAAAAATTCGCTGAGATTGTTTCGCCTGAGAGCCCACTGTCATCCGAGCAAATTGATGCGGCTCGAAAGAAGCTCTCTTTGCTGCCGAACGTTCACTACATCGGCGACACGCTCGAAGCGTTCAGTATTGCCGCGCACAACACCGCAGGATGTGGACTGCTGCATTTAGCGGCTTAAATGACGGCTTACGCTGCGAAGCAAACGTTGTTCAACGAAACCCAAACGGCCGCAATGGGTCTAGGCTATGTGCAAACTGTAAACGAGCCGGTTTTCGGGTGTTACTTTACCCTGAACCGCTTCGAATCCCGTACGCGGCGATCTGGTGAACCTAGTTCGTCGGCTGGTGCGTGCGAAATTAGTTTAAACACAGCCTAGGTCGGTTCCGCTCCCAATTTAGTCATAACCGGATAAATATGGGAAAATCGACAAAGCTTGGCAATCCCATTCAGGCATGGGCAAGGGGGAGGGTAGGGCGATGGCAAGCTGCGCCAAGGACAGGCCAGCGATGTGATCGAGCAGTTACCTTTCCGGCTTGCATAAGGGCGCGCAAGTGTCTCATGTTCTTCCGCTACCTCATCTCATCAAGGTGCAAGCTTCGGTCGTCGACTCTCTCGAATTCGCTCGCGGCGCGCTATGTGCCGCGAGCTTCGTCGCAACGAATGCAGCCAGCGAGACGCACGTTGCAACGCTTCATAACCTGTTCGAGCGGGCAGGCTTGGCGGCAACCATGGCCGACGCACTTGGGACCATGCAGTTTCTGCGTGAGGCGGAACCGCTGGGCGGGGGATACTGGATTCCCACTCCTGTGCGCACTGTCGATCTCGGCTCCGATCGCTGCCTCTTGGTGGGCCCACAGCCAACTTCCGAGCTGCAGCGACACTTTGCTGACGTGCGCCGAGCAGGCGCCGGCCGCGTGATGGATCGTGCCGACGTGCCGGAGTTACCTCGCCAGTCGCTGGAAGCTTGGCGGGGCAGCGACGGGAGCGATGCCTGCGTGTGGACGCAGTTCGCCGTCGATTCGGCGCTCAAACAGTTGGCGTCGTCGCTAGTTGCCGACAGTCTGCAGGTCTTCGGTACGCGGATCGCGAGCGGGCGGCGTCGCGAACCTGCATGGGTAGAGCCGGGAAGCGATACCGCGTGTGAATGGCGTGGCATCGGCCTCTTCCGCGCTCGGACGGGAGCGACACGCTATCGCTATTTCTTTGGAAAGTACGAGGCCGGCAAGGAATTCCTGGAAGGGCCGCCGGTTCAGGATGCGGCGCGGTTGCAGTTCGGGTTCGCGGCTTTACAGCGTCAGCCGATGACCGCGACGATTACGGCGGTGTCCGGCGCAACATCGATTTCTCTGCCTCTGGCTCCGCCCCGAAACGTGAGGCGCCTGCTGGTCGCGCTCTGCGATGCCGATCCCAAATCGTTCGGGCGCGTCTGGACTTGCCGCGAGCCGGTCAATTTGCCGGTTCTCCTGGGAGCGATACAAGAACTCAAATGCGAAACTGCACACCATGAGTGAACCGAAAATCTACTCCGCGCGCGCCGTCTTCGAGGGGATGAAGGGGACGTTGCATCGGTATCTTGAAGCCCAGTACCACATTTGGGATGAGGGGTTGATCGAGGCGCGTAAGCGACTGCTGGAGTCCGAGGGCATCACGTTTCAGGAGCCCCGTATCGAGGCGACACCGTTCTACGCCACGGGTAGCACGTACTCCCAGATGCAGATCTCAGCGGCGGCCAAGGGCGTGCTTGAACTCGCGGCCAAACACGCCGGAACGGGCATTCCCGAGCGGCCCTACAAGCATCAGGCGGATGCGCTCGAATCGTTCCTTGGTCGCGGTGAGGAAATCATCGTCGCCACCGGCACCGGCTCCGGCAAGACTGAGTGCTTCCTCATGCCGATTCTAGGATCGCTGGCAGCCGAGTCTTCCGAGCGGCCGGAATCGTGGCTGAATCCAGGTTGTCGCGCGCTGCTGCTCTATCCGATGAATGCATTGGTCAACGATCAGCTTTCGCGACTGCGGCGGCTGATGGGTCAACGAGACGTTGCCGAATACATTCGCGGCCGGCGGTCAGGGCGGGCGACGTTCGGAATGTACACGAGCCGAACACCGTATCCCGGAGTCACGAGCAGAGCGCGTGATCAATCGCGTCTCCGGCCACTTGTGCAGCATGCATATCTCGATCTTCCGCCGGATGCCAGGGAACGGCTTGATCGGGAAGGTAAGTGGCCGACCAAGGATCTCGATGGCTTCATCGCCTCCTCCTTTGTGACGGGCACTAACGACTCGGAAATGCTGTCGCGCGGCGAGATGCAGGCTCGCTGCCCCGACCTGCTTATCACCAACTATTCGATGCTGGAGTACATGCTACTGCGGCCGATCGAGCGGAGCATCTTTGATCAGACAGCGGCGTGGCTGGCGGCCGACAAATTCAATTATTTCACCGTCGTGCTCGACGAGGCCCACATGTATCGCGGCTCGGGGGGCGCCGAGGTCGCGTATCTCCTGCGGCGGCTTCATGCGCGCCTCGGCGTCGGCCGCGACCGAGTGCGGTATATCCTGACCAGCGCAAGCCTTGGCAAGTCGGCCGAGGCGGTCGCGCGAATGAAGTCTTTCGCCGCAGACTTGAGCGGTCTCGGTGCTAGTCAGCGGCAGTTCACGCTTATCCGGGGTGAGCAGTTAAAAAAATTAGGGGAACGGCCTGCGAGTCAACAAGAGGCGGCTGCCTTAGCACGATTTGATATCGCAGCGCTACTCGATTCCGCGATCAACCCGGGCAAAGCGATACAAGGGTTCGCCTCGCTGCTAGAAGCGCTGGGCCAAGAAGCGATGAAGGCTGCGGGAGACGAGCAGGTAGCGCTTCGGCAAGCCGTCTACGAATGGCTCCAGTCGTTTGGCCCGGCATCACTTGTTGCGAATTTAGTGACGGCTCATCCGCAGAAGCTACGGGCCGTTGCGGCCTTGGCCTTTCCCGGAGCGCCCGATGCCGAGGCGGCGATGGAGGCAACGCTGGCGCTCATGTCGTTCGCAAAAGAGCGGGATAGCGGACGAGTGTTCGCGCCCGTGCGCTCGCACCTGTTCTTCCGTGGCATCGCAGGTATCTATGCCTGCACCGATGCGAACTGTAGCGCGAGAGATCCTTCGATTCCCTCCGGAACGCTCGGAAAGCTCTATGCCGAGCCGATGCTCAAATGCGAGTGTGGGGCCAGGGTCTACGAAGTGCTGACGCATCGCGATTGCGGCGCGGCATTCATTCGAGGTTACATTCAGGACCAGTCCGGAATGTTCCTTTGGCATCAGCCTTCTAGTGGTCTGTGGGGAACGGGCGGGTTGATGGAAGCGCATTTCCTCGTGGAGGTCGAGCGCCGCGCCGCCGGGACGCATGGGCGCATGGAGGGCGCTCACGTATGGCTCCATAAGTCCACCGGAAGACTAGTCCCGGCGCCCCCGGCCAAAGCGGAGCTTGGCCAATATCTCGCGCTGCTTCGGCCCGACGGGGCGGTGACGATTTCAGGACAGCAGGCGCTGTCTTTCAATTGTGAATGTCCCGTTTGCACGCGCCGCTGGCGAGCTGGATCGACCAAGATCATGGACTTGGCGACGAAGGGCGAAGCACCGTTCGCGCAGTTGGTCCGCACGCAGGTCGAGCTACAGCCAATCACGCATCCGAAGACGGACAGTTCCCCCAACGGCGGACGAAAGTCGCTTCTGTTCTCCGACGGGCGGCAGAAGGCGGCGCGGCTGGCGAGAGACATTCCGCGCGAGATCGAGAATGATGTATTCCGGCAGTTGCTACTCCTCGCTGCGAGGGAACTGCGCGGACTCGGGCGCGAGGCCACGCTGGGCGATCATATCTACGTTGCCTTGTTGCATGTGCTGGCAAAGAACGCTCTGTTGTTGTTCGACGGCGCCGACCGGGAACGATTGCAGCGAGATGTGCTTGATCATCGCCGCCACTATCTAGGCGAGCTTCGAGACGCGCTCGATGAGTCGCCGCCTGCCAAGCCCCCACGGTTCTCCTCGCTTCTCTTGCGGCATCTGGGTTCGCCCTTTTACTCACTGAGCGCGCTGACGCTCGCACACGTCGCTCCTATCGCACGTCTGCGTCGGCAGATCGTTGCCGACCTTCCTGGAATGGACGAAGCGCGTCTACGTGCCGTGTGGACGGCATGGATTCAAAGCTTTGCAAGTGACTTTGCCGTGGATGCGGATCTGCCGCAGGGCGTCAGATCTCAGGCAGCGGGCTATCCCATCGGCGGAGGCCTGGATCGGAACGGCGGTTTTTCGGCGAGGCAGCAGGCTTTTTTGCGCGCTCGCGTGCCGGAACTGGACCGGATTCTCGATACGTTGACCGCGTTGCTTTGTCAGGCACGGCCGGGAAGTCCGGGATTCTTCATCGTCCCTCGGTTTCTCGCCTTGGAACTGGCATCGGACCAGCACGACTGGTATCAATGCGGGCAGTGCGCCACCGTGTCGCCCGTGGAGTGGTGGGGCCACTGTCCCAACTGTCTGGCGGGAGAGGTGACCGCCGTTCGCCCCGGGGCTACCCAATACTTGCGCGCGCGCAAGGCGTTCTTCCGAGATCCGGTTAATGAGATTTTGGAGGGCAAGGCGAGCCCATTCAACTTGTCAGTGGAGGAGCACACGGCCCAGCTCTCCTATCGGGACGTGGACGATTCTACGACGACGATCGAAGAATTCGAGCGCCGCTTCCGGGACATCCTGGTCCAACGCAACGACACGTCGATTGACGTTCTCAGCAGCACGACGACGATGGAGGTCGGCATCGACATCGGTTCCCTGATCGCGGTGGGGCTGCGAAATGTGCCGCCGCTGCGACAGAACTACCAGCAGCGCGCCGGACGTGCTGGACGAAGAGGTTCGGCCGTTTCAACTGTCATCACCTACGCGCAGAACAGTCCTCACGACAACCACTACTTTTGCAATCCCGAGCCGATCATCTCTGGCGAGCCCACCCTGCCAGGTGTCGATACCGCAAATTCCAAGATTGTCGAACGGCACATCCGCGCGCAACTTATCCAGGCGTACTTCCATTCGCAACCGTTGAACTCGGCGAGCGGGGACGTGTTTTCGGTGCTGGGAGAGACGATCGATTTCTACAACGGGACGGGCCCGTTCAGCCTGTCTGCGTTCAACGATTGGCTTTCAGGTTCGCAAGCGGTACAAGCGTGCTACACGGCGATGAGGCAGTGGTTGCCGGCGTCGTTCAGGAAGTCGCCCTCAGACGTGGCGACCGAATTCGTCGCGCGGCTGGAGCAGGTGCGGCCGAGGGCCGCGCACGAACTAGACCCGGCAGACGAGAGGCTGATTGAGTTCCTGTTTGACAGGGGCTTCCTGCCTTCATACGCCTTCCCGCGCGATCTGTGTGCGCTGCAAATCGAAGGGTTGGAGAGACGCGACAATTTCACGCAGCCAAAGATTATTCAGCGTCCTCAGCAAGGGCTAAATGTTGCGCTGTCTGAGTACGCGCCGGGCCGTCTCGTCGTCGTAGATAAGAAGACCTACCGCGTAGGAACTGTCGCTGCCAATGGTTCGACGGCCGTCGTCGATCGAGCCGAGCGGCTGTTCGATGAGCGCCGCTACTATGTTCACTGCCCGGAGTGCGAATACACCTCCGGGTTCAGGATTGCCGCGCCGGTGGGCGAGCAGTGTCCACTTTGCCGTACAGCCGTGCTGCGGGCGGCGTCGGTCATCGAACCGCAGGTCGTCTTCCCCGAGGGCCGAGGCGAGGTCGATGAGTTCGACGATGAGCAGACCTTCACGAACGCGACTAGCGCACAGTTATCTGTGCCGGCGGAAAGCCCTGCGTTTGACTTGCGGAAACTGGGCGTTCACTGCGAGCTAGGATTCGCGCGCACTCAACAGCTCGTGATGGTTAACAAGGGGGAAGAGGATGCCGGTCGGTATGTCGGTTTCTTGATCTGCAATCGGTGCGGAAAGGCGGCGTCCGATCCGCAGCGCGTCGGACCGCATGAGCGAGACTACTACCTTTCTACCCGCGCGCCTGGGCGTTGCACGGGCCAGTTCGAGCAGGTATATCTCGGTTACGGCTTCGCATCCGACGTCCTGATCGTGCGGCTTCCGATGTCGGCACCGCTCCGTTTCGACCCGGTGCAAACGACCGAGCGTGAGCCCATCTCAAATGCGCTGCAATCGCTTGCCGAGGCGTTCGTACTGGGCATAAGCCAGGAACTGGACATCGATATCCGCGAAATCAACGCAGGCTTCCGATTTGTCCGCGTTGGCGAAAAACACTTCGCCGATATCTTCGTGTACGACACGCTTTCTGGCGGTGCCGGCTATGCGACGCAGGCAGCGGAACTCTTTGAAGCAGTCATGACAAACGCCGAGGCCCTGCTGAGCCGGTGCACGTGCTCGGCCTCATGCGACAAATGCTTGCGTCACTATGGAAACCGCTTCCATCACGCGATACTGGATCGACACTTGGCGCTTGACCTGCTGCGCTATGCGCGCGACGGCTACGTACCGGTGACGCCATCCCATGATGAACAGCGGGCCGCACTGCAGCCCCTGAAGGACATGATGCTGCTCGCCGGCTGGTCTGAAGATCCGTCAGTTGCAGCTCCCTATGCCGTCGAGCATCAGGGGCGGAGGGTGCAGCTTTTCTCGTTTCCTTCGTTGGTTGATCCAGTGCACTACGGCTTTCAACCAACAGCCAACCGCTTTGCGTTCTCGGCGTTTGAAATTGCGCGCGATCTGCCCGGCGCTTATGGAGAGGTCGCATGAAGGGATTGGTCATATCGTTGCCGGGGAACGAAGCGCGGCTCAAGCGGAAGGTACGAGCCCATTTCAAACGTCTCGGCTTTTTGAAGGCTCCCGACGGCACGCTGATGCCTCCCAACCTCGACAAGCAGAGCTATCGCGACATGCATGCGCATCAGCGTGACTCTCGGCTTAACGATAACCGTGCATGGATCGCTAACCGGTCTGCGCGCCTGATCCAGCACTTCGCGTCCGGAGCGGAGCTTGACGTGGAGCGCATCCGTCCCCGCATCGAGGTCGTTCGCTCCGGCACTTGGCAGGGCGATCTATTTCGATTCGCGACCTACTATTGGAGAATACCGATCTCGGAAGGCTACGGCCGCCGCATGCGCTTCTTGGTATGGGATGACCATCACGAGAAGGTGATGGGACTGTTCGCGTTGGGGGACGCGGTATTCAACCTGCGTGCCCGAGACGAATTCATCGGCTGGGACCACCATCGGCGAGCGGATGCGATGGTGAACCTCATGGATGCCTACGCGCTAGGGGCTGTGCCGCCGTACAACATGTTGCTTGGAGGAAAGCTGGTTGCGTCACTCATTCGCAGTCAGGATGTTGTGGATACTTTTCAGGCGAAGTATCACGACTCCGTCGGGGTGATCTCAGGGCAAAGCAAGCACGCCAAACTTGTCGCGGTCACAACGACATCGGCGCTTGGGCGCTCGTCTTTGTACAACCGCCTAAAGGTCAGCGGACAGTCGATTTTCGAGCCTATCGGCTCGACTTCGGGTTGGGGACATTTCCACATTTCCGACGAACTGTTCAGCGACTTGCGGGACTATCTTCGGTCGTTGGGTCATCGCGATGCCGATTCGCACGGCTACGGACACGGCCCTAATTATCGACTTCGGCTGATACGCAAGGCGCTCGGATTGTTGGGCCTTGATCCAGACATGGCGAGGCACGGCCTTACGCGAGAAGTGTTCTTCTGTTCACTCGCGAGCAACGCGCTCCAGTTTCTCCGAGGTGAGCACAAGCGGGCAAGATACGACCGTCTGCCGACGGTCGCGCAGATGGGGGAGGCCGCCAAGCTGCGGTGGATTATTCCTCGGGCGGAGCGAATGCCCGAGTTTCGCACCTGGCGCAGCGAACAGTTTCTCCGAGAGCTTGATAGCACAGGTGCGCGCGTTCGGCGCACACGGCTTGAACAGGTCGGATAGTGGACTGGGCTCGTGATCACCTAGGCAACGATGTGCCGGCTTGGCTGGGCGGCATATCGGGGTTCGGTTTAACGTGTCCATCCTGCGGTGAACCCGTGCGCCGACGGGCGGGTGCAGAACGTCGGGCGCATTTCGCGCATTACAGCCATCGCGCCAAGCCCGAGTGCGACAAATATTTTCCGTCGCTGGGCAGTCTCGTGGCGATAGAGTCGGGGGCTGGCGTCAGGCTACCTCCAAGCCGATGGAAGAGGGAGTCGTTGGGGTGCGGGCTCTTTCTGACCGCCGAACCGGGGCAAACTTCGCCGAGGCTGTGGCTGCGAATCCCGCCCATGGATCCTGAGACGACCTCTGCGGGGCGCCTCGAGCTTCAATCGGGACTAGGACACCGTACTTACCATCTTGCCGACCTTTCCGTTGCTCGTCTCGTTCCTATGGCGCTGCAAGTCCCATTGGCAGTGGTTGCCGGGGTCGGTAGCATGCTGCCGCTTGCCGCTCATATCACGAGGCAGATCAGTGCATTTGTCGCAGATCGCAACTTTTTCTACGCCGAAGAGAAGGGAGGCAGGTTCGTCTTTAGCGATGAACCGTTGGAATTGGGGTGCCAGTATCGGCTCCTCTCGATAGACGAAGTGGTGCCACCGCTGGATCTTGGTGCTGCGCTGAACTGGAGGCCGGAGGGCAAGTTAGGAGGCTGGAACAGCTACGTAATGGCACTGCCTTCGTCCTTCTTCGTCGGTGCACAGCGGAATTTGCTGCGGGAAGTTGCCGAATTTCTCGGCCACGGCATTCGCAGCAGGCATCCGCGACTTTATGTCGTTAATCCCTTGCCGCATCACGTCGAAGTCGACGGAACGTGCGTCTATCCGCAGTTTCCGGAGTCACTTCTGCTGCGTAGAACGGGTGTTTGCGCTGTGGACGTAACAGCGTCGGGCGGCACGCCGGTACCTCGCGTCATCGAAGAAGGCGATGAATGGGTGCGACTCGAAGACTTCAGCCCGGGCGAGCAGGAGTTCACCGTAGCGGTAGACGGCGTCGAGCAGATGATCATTCGTACCGAGGACTGCGCGCTGTTTCGGCCCGGCGGCATCACTATTAGCACTGACGAGGCGACATGGGACTTGTGCACTGATCCGCCGCTAGCTGGATCAGAGCTCTTGCGGCACGAGGTCACTACCGACTGTGAAAACGATCGGCTTGCCAAGCACCTCGCCCGCCTCAACGACGGCTGGGCCCTTGAGAAGACACGACTGTCATCGCCGGCTGGCTCGCCGAAAATCTTTTATGCAGGCGGTTTCGGCGAACTTCGGGGGATTGTCCAGCCTTCGCTGCAAAAGCCAAAGGAGCGGGTTGACGAGAATGCTGCAATCCAGCAGCTAGGCGCTGCGCGGAACTGGCTGGAGCACCTGGTGGCCCGTAGTTTCGGCGCTGACGGAACACGCCGTGTAAGAAGCTACCTAGCGGACCCCACCCCTGCAAACTTGTACCGGCTCGGCCCCATCATGACGAGCCGTCTGATGCCATACATCCGGGCAGCACAGCATCAACACCAGGAACGGACTGAGGGAAATTGAGGCCTACTTATGACGTATGAGGGAATCGATAGGAGGCGGTTCATCCAATTGCTCGAATGGGGTGTTGCCGACGACGAACTGCGCCGGTTCTTCGCCGACTGCCGTGTTCAACTGATTCAGAAGGGCGCCAGGGTACAGAATCCTCCTCGCGGTAAGTCAACTCGTGTCCGCATGGTGGCGCAGGGGCTGCCTCCGGCGACCGATCGACTAGTCAAAAAGTGGTTTAATGAGCACCTGACGATGCTCGATCCGAAGCCTGCTAGCGATCTAGTGGCGGAACTGCGACTGTACGAAGAGATGGGTGAGAGCCCACCGGAGGACGAGGCAAAGCGACTGGCCCGGTCTTGCCTTGTACATCTGTTTTCCAGCGACCCACCCGCTGATTTAATTTCGTTTCTCCGCCCTGCGCAAGCAGGAAATGCCGCCGAACCTTCCGACGCGAATGACGCGCAGGCTGCAGCCGTGAACGGGCCGAGTTCCGATGCATTTCCGATGGCCCTCGGCCGGGCACTCGTGGCGTTGGTTGAAGGACGCGATCCAGATGAGTACCTGTCGTCGCTATCGTCTACAACTGCCTCGTTTCTGGCGGGATTGCAGGCCGTGCGTAGTGGACACGATGACGAGGCATCGATCGCGCTGGAGGCGCTGGAGCATGAACCGGAAGTGCGTACTTTGCTGCTCGAGTACGCCGCCAGGAGTGCGTCCGCGCCTACAGGTAACGCAGCGCGTGGGCTGCAGATGCTGCGCTTCGCGAGTCCCGACGAGGCCTTCAGCTTCGATTTCGACCGCGATGAAGTCCTCGCGATTTGTACGCGAGACTATCCAGAGACAACGGTCTTCTTACATCCGTTCGCCATTCGTGCTGCGGACGGATCATGGATTGACCTGTCCAACGACGCCGACTGCCAGAAGCTCTTCTACTCTTCCGGTGATCTCATCGCCTTCCCGGGCGGGCGAGATACCCCGCGGCAACCGAAGCGCGGGGAGATCGGCATGTGGCGAGTGGCCGAGAACAAAGGGGCGAACACGGGTCACCGCACAAACTTTCACATCGCATCGGAGATGACTCCGGTCTACGAAGTGCGCGATGTGCCATTCCCGTCAACGGACTACGACTCCGTTCGGGAGTACATCAAGCATCAGTTCGAGCAGGGCGTGGCGTTCCGCGCGACGAAACTGCTATTTGTCCTGAGCGACCAATTGGTGGTCGGTTGTCCTGCGGGCAAGGACTTATCGAGAGACGAAGGTTTCGAATCGGGTCTTCCATGTTGGCAAACGCTATCTGCCTGTCGATTTGAGGGCCGCGTGCTTGTTCCTGGCCCCTTGCCATCTCCGGGGACGTACGAATGCGAAGCGCTCGGAAGTAGTCTGAGGAAGCTCTTCGCGAAGGGAGACTGGGGTACAGACAAGCCGACGAAGGCCCTAGCAAGGAAGCTGCAAGAACTGATCGCATCCGGCGAGCCGGGACTCAACTCTGCGCGTGCCGCTCGGCTGCGCACAGAGCTGTCCTTTATTGATCAGCATGAAGGTGCCATGGACGCTTTGCTTGAAGAGATCATGCATGATCCTTCAATCAGCGCGCGAGTCGATGAGCAGGTGAATGCCCGGGTAGAAGCCCTCGTCGCGCAGAAGGAGAAGCTCAAAAATAGCGTCCAGCAACTGGAGCAGAAGCAGCGCGATTTGCAGGAGCAGCAGCGTAAAGCTGAGATGGATCAAAAGGCTATTGTGCCTGCGGTCTCGAAGGCGGTTCGCGGAGCCTTCGACAAGGCGCGTGGTGACGCCCTAGGGACACTCGGGCAGGTTGCAGTGTTCAAGGCGCTGATCGACGAACTGATCGAGAGGCCAGCAGCACCCGGGGGAGGCGCTGGGCGGGCTCATCCGGCTCCGGTCTATGCGGGTTTCCGTCCCGCAGTATCTGTAGTTCGTTCACCTCTTGGTGGGCCTTTGCCGGTCATCGAAACATTGCGAGCACTTGGCGTGACTCCAAAGTTCGCACGCGCGATTGAACTGGTCGGTCAGATGGCGCATCAATGTGGGCTGGTACTCATCATCGATGGTCTCGCTGGGCGGCTTGCTGCGGAGGTATGCCTTGGTGGGAACGAGATGTCTGGCAAGGTCTTCGAGTGCGGCTTTGGAGAGGTTGAGGATCACGAAATTCGCAGCATCCTTGCTGATGCTCCGGATACTTTGGCAATTTTGGACGCGAATCTTTCTCCATTGGATCTGTATGCGAGACCGTTGATCGACGCGGTGCAACGGCGATTGGCGGGGATAGACGGTGGAGCATTTGCTACGAGGATTCTGATGTCGGTGTCCGACGATACGGCAGCGCTTCCTGTGCCGGCGACGGTAGAGTCTCTTTCGTTGCGTGTGTCGTTGGACCGTATTCCCGTGTTCGCTCACGACAACGAGGTTGCGAGGCAACTGGAAGAGATTGATTCGACCGATACGCCTGCTGTGTGGTTTGCCCGGATTTGGAAGCCTGCGCGGCCGCGAGTGCTAAGTCATCTGCGCTCGGTACCAATCGAGGATGTGGCGTTCATTTTCGCGGCGCTCGAAGCCGCAGAGATCAAGGGGATAGCCTAATGGGGTCGACCCATGTGTCTGGAGGACAGCAAGGTTGCGATTTGCTCGGGGTGGAGTGGAGTTTGATCGGTCAACGGTGTGCGATCGACTAACGACGTCTACCCAGTGAGGCTCTGAGAGGCCGGCAGGTGTCCACCACGGAGGTGGACAGGCCAGCTCGCGACCGCCGTGGGAAGTCGTCTCGCCCTCGCGAATGAATGCAAAACCCATAATGCACGCCCTCTCTTTTTGTCTGTTGAATATTGCGCAGCGGGCTATTACGGGGCCACCCTGTCAATACCGACAGTTTTGCGCTATACATTAGCAATGCTCAGCGAGCGAAGCGGTGATTGCTAAACAAGGGAAGCCGGCCTGTCGTGTGAGCGTGACGGAGTGGCCTGTCGTTGTATCGCTAAACGATTGCAATGGCGTCGAGCTTCGCTCTCATCCGGTCGTGCTGCAAATGTCCGTAATGTTTGTCGATCATCTCGGTCGACGTTCCGGCCATCCTTGCTACCTCGAAGCTGTCGATGCCGCTTGCGATCATTTCGCTGATAGCCGTATGGCGAAGCGAATACATCACCACAGTGGTCGGAAGCTTGGCTGCTTTGACTGCATCCTTGAAGGGCTTCTTCCACGAGTCCTTGTTCCAAGACTGGCCGTATTCCGTAGCGAAAATTGGAGCATTGGCTATCTTGCCTTTGGTTCGCTCCACCAAGAAGCGGATCGCTGCAGACGAAAGTGAGACGATGCGATGACCAGTCTTTCCGTCGAGGACAAGCGTGCCCTGCTCAGCATCAAAATGTTTAACGCAGGCGCGCGCGAGTTCTCCGGGGCGAGCTGCGGTGAATAGCATCGCCTTGACCAGTTGCCGAATGTCCTCGGGACATGCCTCAATCAGTGCGCTTCGCTGCTCTGCCGGAAGGAACGACTGCCTGCGACGCCCGACATCCTTAAACTTTGTGACCGTTTTCCATCCAGCGTCGGTCGCGACGAGCCGATCATGTAGCGCTAGGTTGAGGGCTGCTTTCAACGACGCAAGGTTGCGGTTCGCCGAATCCTTCGCCCGCCGGAGGTCGTCTTCGTCTTCGGCGGATTCCTCGATCTCACTAATTTGCTCGGCCAGCCAGTCTTTCATGTGTGACGTCCGCAGCTTTGACAGATCGATGCGACCGATCTTGTTGTCGTAGACGAGCCGTTTGAAACGACCTTCGGCGTCCGATTTGCTGGAGGCTCCTTTGTGCAGTCCGAGATGCTTCACGTAGTGCTCGCATGCATCCTTGACGGTCGTGCTCTTGGTCGACACGCCAGCGTCTGCCGCCGTCGACCATTCGAGGGTAGCCTTCACTGCGTCATCGAAGCTCGGGAGGGTACCTAGCGCCTTGTATTCTTGCTTGCCCGCCTCGTTGCGTCTGCGAGCAATCCAGGTCCCATCTCCCTCGGAGAGTTTACGAAACCCGACGTAGAGACCGGATTGAACCCGAGCAAAATACGGTTCCCGGCGCGGGGGAAGCTTGTCGCGTGCGGTCTTGCTGACGATAGAGATAGCCATGATTTTCGTACGGAAATGGTACGGAAATTTTAGGCTGGATCTCACCGGACGGCAATGTTCTTATTTCTAATTAAATCAATGGATTAAGATGGTGTTGTGACGTTAATGGATGGCCTTGGATCTATATTCCCGCCTTCCGAAGGCAGGGGCCGCCGGTTCGCCCCAAAAAGCCTGACACGGGCCCACGCGATTTCTCCTTTTCCGCCGCATCCGCTTGATCGCGTTTGCGACGTTTGGATTCTGCCAGTTGTGACTTCGCCAGCGCCCTGTCATCGGCTATAGCCACTTGCGCCAGTTGGTCTACCGGTGGATACGCGTCGCGCTGTACCATCCCCAATCTTGCCAAACGCAACAACCAACATTGCTCTCATCACGGACCGGAGACCCTCCCTCTCCGGCCCTCGCACCTCACATCAAGCCGGCGTAATCACCAACTTCCCCTTCTGCACTTCCACGCGAACCTTGCCGGAAATCTCAAACCCCGCCTCCTGCAACCAGCGCCCCGACAGACGAATCCAGGGCGCAGGCGGATAATCGTCGTAACCGCGCTTCCAAACCGGCCACTCCTTAGGCCGATAAAACGGTTGGCGTAGTCTCGATATAGTCAAGTAACGAACTGAAGTTCCGTCCGCTGTTTTATGATTGCGTTTAGCCATGATCAACTCCTTGTGTGAGTTGGTTGTGGTTAGCGGGTCGTGTGGGTTGCCGCCCATGCGGCCCGCGCTTCTTCTCCTTCCTGCCCTTCCTTATTGCGAAGTCGTCCGTTGCAGGACACACCTTCTAGTTACTTAGCGATCCAATCAATTTTCCCCGATAGTTTTGGGTAATGCAAACCGGCTACCGGAGATAAGAAGGCTCCCAATGTCTTGCTCAAGACGTGTGAGTGACTAAGACAACTTCTATCAGTGACTGTCGGTGTTTGCAGTGCGACTCCAGCGAGCGTCATAGCTAAATTGCGAGAATAACGCCCGATGCGCATAGATTCCCGCATGCTCAGGACCACAATTGCTCGCAAGTGCCGACGCCTTAAATTCAACCTTCGGTATGCGCCTAAGACCTTCACTCGGTTGCTTTAGCAATTGAGCCGCGGCACGCACTGTCAAATGCTGTCAATTCGGCGCGGTCCTATGGTGTCCTGTGCCAAACTGCGCCGCGACCGACGAACTTCCCTGTTCGCAGAAGCCCTGCAGACAGCGCGCAAAGCGTCGCTATCACGCAATCTGGATTCTGTTAGCTGCTTCATCCACCACGAGGCGTGCGCGCGGCAAACCGCGGAACGACATGCCCGTCTACTATGCGGCCGTCGAAGACGACCCACTAACCAGTGGCGAAGGGATCTATGATTCGTGGCACTAGCCTTTTAGTCGCACTCGCCTTTACGCCAATCCTGGTGTCCACGAAAACCGTCTACTCCGGCGAATTCGATTACCATTCATTCGAGTCGGCAAAAAAGTATTTTTCCAGCCGAAGCGCATCTGAAATTACGCGTATGTGTGATGCAGGCGACCACGCAAGCAACGATGATCTGGCGCAATGCTCGCATCTGAAATTCGAGCGTGTAAACCACGAACTCGACCGAAAATTGCAGTTGGCGAGAGCGGCATTCGAACACAGCGACAAGTCATTGAAGGCGGAGGGCGAGCCCTTAGCGTCGCCGTACTTTGTTAAATCACAAAGCGCTTGGGTCCAGTATCGCGACAATGCGTGCTACACCGAAAGTTAAATGATGCGCGAAGCTGCTGAGCGCTACATCTTCTTTTGGAAATGCATGGCCAACATCACGCAAAAACGCGTGAAGGAAGTACAAGAACTTTTGAAGAATTAAAGAACGCGCGGTGATGCCATCCGCGCGCCCACCTCGCTACTAAACGCCCTCTCCCCGCATCAAATCCGCCGCCTTCTCCGCAATCGCAATAACCGCCGCATTCGTATTGCCGCGAACGATATCGGGCATCACAGAAGCATCGACCACGCGCAATCTGGAAATCCCCAGCACGCTCAACTGAGAATCGACCACCCGACCCATCGCACATGTCCCCACCGCGTGATATGACGGCTCAGCTAACTGCCGCGCATAGCTCAGAATGTCCTCATCGCTGTCCGATGCCGGAACGCTCTGCGGCGCCGAGCTAATGTCGCGAAGTGCAGGCTGTCTGGCAATATCAAGCGCAGCCCTGACACCGGCAATCATGCATTCGCAGTCTTCGTCTGTCGTCAGAAAATGATGGACAATGCTCGGCGCCGAATCGGGACTGCTATCACGCAAGCTCACCCGGCCGCGACTCGTCGGCTTCGCTAAACAAGGCCCAAACGAGTACCCGTGCGCCGAGCCAAGCGAAGACCCGCCTTTGACCAGAATCGGAATCATGGTGAACTGAATGTCCGGCGCGCTCAGTCCAGGGCGAGTCCGGATAAATCCACCGCCCTCCCCCAGATTGGAGGTCAATGGACCTTGCCCTTCGTCGCGAAACAACGCGAGGTCTGCCTCCGAACCGGCGTCCAGAAGCGAGCGCTCATCGGTGAGAAAAGAAAGGCGCAGCCGGCAATGATCCTGCAGATTCTCACCCACCGGCAGTTCATGAACAGGCGGAATACCCAACGAAGCCAGATCGCTCCCAATGCCGGACAGCATCAAAAGCTGAGGCGACTTATACGCGCCCGCCGAAAGAACAACTTCCCGGTCGGCCTGCAACGTAGTCGCTTCACCTTCGTGAACCATCTCGATGCCGATCGCGACACGTTGTTTAAAAATAATCCGTGTCACCCGCGCATCGGTCATCACGTGCAAATTCGGCCGGTGCATCGCGGGATGCAAATACGCGGTCGCCGCGCTGCATCGCCGGCCGTCGCGTTGGGTCAGTTGATACCAGCCGATACCGTCTTGCACCGCGCCATTAAAATCGGCATTAGCCGAATAACCCGCCTGAACCGCAGCGTCGATAAATTTCTGGACCAGCGGATGCCTGGAGCGACCGTTACTCACCGACAGCGGGCCACGCGTACCGTGTAGCGGCATGTCGATTTCGTTGCTCTCCGATTTGATGAAATAGGGCAACAAATCGGCATACGACCAGCCCGCCACCCCGTCCCAAGCATCGAAATCGGCCTTGTTCCCGCGGATATACGTCATCCCATTGATCGACGACGTACCGCCCAGCATCCGGCCAGCCGGCAGATACACGCGCCGCCCGTTAAGACCCGGCTCCGCCTCCGACATATAACCCCAATCCGCAGCCGTCCCGAACAACTTGGGAAACGCGATCGGCACCGGAACGTTTGCCACTGCATCCGTGCCGCCCGCCTCGATCAACGCCACGCGCACACTCGGGTCTTCCGTGAGGCGCGCCGCAAGCACACAACCGGCGGAGCCCGCCCCAACAATCACGTAGTCATAGGCTGTTCGCATCAACGTCTCTCCTTGTTCGCCCAAACAAGTCGATCCTCGCGCAACGGCCGAGGCTTGCGTCGACCGATCCGAACTGAAGCGACGCGCGGCGAACCGCCGCTGCCGCCGCTGTCGCCGATTCGCCCGCTCCCGCCCGTTGCAGGAATTGACAGCAAAACCCCAGTCTTATTCAACAATTGAACGCCCCCGCCGCCGCTTAGACTCCATCACGATCAACACACACTGGGCTTCGTACGCATGCCGGTGCTCCTCGAGCGTCGCCGCTGCGTCTTCAAGACGTTTCTTTCTCATGTCGGGACGGTAGCGTAACCAACGAGCATTCTTTCGGCGCTTACGGGGTGTCGGAGCGACTTCAGCAAACAGATCTGATCGACGAAGCAATGGCCGAATTGCGGATCAACGGCTATACGACGCTTGCCAGCGGCTTCAGCACGGAATTCATCGATTCACTCAAAGCCGGTCTCGACCGGACTTACGCGAAGCAGGTCTCCGAAATTGGCACAGAATCCGACCTGTTAAGCATCAACGATGCAGACATCGCTCGCTGCATGTTGTCGTACGAAGCGGACTACCTCAAGGTAGCAACCGCTGCCCCATTGATGGAACTCGCCAGGCGTTTCCTCGGGCCCGAATTCGTGCTCATGATGCAGAACGGCATCATTAACCGGCCGGATCGGGAGAACTATCAGGCGAAATGGCATCGTGATCTCAACTATCAGCATTGGACAAGTTCAAGGCCGATGGCGATGAACGCGCTGCTGTGCATTGACGAATTTACCTGCGAGAACGGTGCAACCTTCGTTCTTCCTGGGACGCATCATGTCGCGCCTTTTCCGACCGATGCCTTCGCGCGGAAATTCGAAAAGCAGCTAGCCGTGCCCGCTGGTTCGTTTCTGGTCCTGGACGCAATGCTCTTTCATCGCGCGGGTATCAACCAGTCATCCCACGTTCGCCGGGCCGTGAATCATGTCATCGGACTACCGTTCATGGCCCAGCAGATCGATATTCCAAGCGCAATGTCTCGCACCGGCGCGGCAATTCCCGACGATCCGGCAATCCGGAAGTACCTCAACTTTCGCTGGGCTCCCGCGGCAGACGCGATTGAGTGGCGCCAGCGGCGGATTGTTCGTTAGAACGCTAAATTTTCCGGAGTGCGGCAATGCTGACTGGGCTATACGGAGCAGGATTTCTTGGGCGCAGAATCGGGCGGGCAATCGACACGCCGTTCGTGTTTGTCGACGACACGCCTTCAAAACTCGGAACCATCGTAGACGGACACGACGTAACAAACCTTGAGCTGTTCTCCCGGCGCGCGACTTCCCACGTGTTGTATGTGTGCATCTATCAGCCGGGCTTCTCGTATTTGAAGAAGCGCGATCAGATTCACGCGATGTACCCCGAACTGGATGTTCGCCCGTTTACTGAGCTACTCAATTCGTCGGCTTCCCGCGCCCTGCCCTTTCTTTTCTTCGAATCGCCCACCGAGCTGGCTGAAAAACTGGGCCGGTATGAGGAAATCGGCCGGCTCTTGAACGACGATCTATCGAGGAGCACGCTATCCGGACATCTTGCATTCCGGCTAACGGGACAGTTCGAGAAGATCGTCTCGACGTCACGTCGCGACGTTCCGTTCCTTAACGAGGTTCTTTCGCCCACTGTCACCTACGTCGACGCGGGTGCATTCGATGGCGATACGGCCGAGGATTTTGTCGCCATGACAAACGGCCGATTCGGCCATCTATGTCTCGTCGAACCGGATGCGAACAATATCTCTCGAGCGGAGAAACGACTCGCTGATCTTTCCCGATCCGGTCGCGTCACCTTCCGGCAAGAGGCCATTTCCGACGTGCGCGGCCTGTTGGGCTTCAATGCCTTGGGCTCAGTCGGATCGTCCCTCGACTCAGGCGCTGACGACAAGGTAAAAACGTCGTTGCTTTCCGATTTCGACAGCGAGGGCCAGCTTTACATCAAGCTCGATATCGAAGGCGCCGAAATTCCCGCGATTAGCGCATCAATCGATTTCATTGCTTCCCGGCGTCCCATACTCGCCATCAGTGTCTACCACCGGTCGGACGACCTTCTGGACGCCATGAAACTTCTGGAGGACATCGAGGGCTACTCGTTTTACGTGCGATGTCACGGACCAGCAGGAGAAGACCTGATGCTTTACGCGATTCCGAATTAAACGAGCGTTGCCACCGAGAAGCCGTCCTTCCCGAAGTCGAGGCCCACGTAATAACGCCTGCCGACTTAGCCTTCATCGCAGACGGCCACGAACACCCCTGATCGTGTTCTCATCGAGCAGAATGGGCGTGGGCACCGTGACGCAAATCGGTGTCTCGGTGCCGATTGCTTCGGTCGGCAAAACCAGCCCGAGCTTTTCCCATTTCATTGGCTTCGTTCCCTGTCACTACTCCCCGTACTTCCGCAAATACCGCTCATACCCTTCACGCCAGCTCGGCGTGCCAAACGCGCCGCCACTCTCATGCACCACCGAAAGCGGCCAGGTCCCCATGCGCAGCCCCTTCAATTCCGCCTGACGGCAAAAATCCATGTCATAGAAGTGGAACTTGAATTGATCGTCAAAGCGCAGCCCCGTTTTGACCAGCTTCTCGCTATCGGCAATCAGCAGGAGCCCATCGAGCAGCTTGCACTCCTGGCCCGCCGGCCCGAACGAAGAGACGTTCTCGCAAGGAAACCCCTTGCCGTGTCCGACCGTGCCGCTCAGGAACCGGCGCTCGTCCCATTTGAAGTCGTCCGATACAAAGGCCCACGCCGGCTGGCGCGGCACGCGGCGCGTATTGCCGGCCAGCCCGACCACGTCGAAGCGCCCAAGCGCTTCGTGGATCCGCTCGAGCCAGAAGAAGTCGTGCAGCCAGATGTCGTCGTGGATAAAGGCCAGAATGGCCGGCTGCTGCTCGGCGTAACGGATCGCTTCGTTGTAGATCGTGGAGAGCCCGCGACTGTTGCTGTCGAACAGATGCAACTGCGCGTGCTGCGCGTCATGGTTGTAAAGCTTCAGCGAGCGGCCCAGCGCGGTCTCGGTCGAGAACTGCTGCCGGGTGCGCCGCGTTCCACACACTAATCGGATCGGCTTCATAGGACAAAGAATGGACGACGGGGTCGGGCGTTCCTGCGAAGCGCTAGCTGCAAACCAGTCGCAGATCGGGCCGTTGTGGCAACAGCGGGCACGCGCGCGTCATTTCGCAGATGCGCTGCGGTCGTGCTGACATGGGGATGCAGTCTATCGAGTCCGGGCGCAACCGATTCGACGAGTAAGCGCCGGATTTGCCTGCTTTTCGTGGTGAAAGGTAACAAGGCACGACGCGACGGCCGGTCGGTGCAGCACGGCGACTGCGTATCCGCATCCCGCAATGCATCGACCGACTCCACACACGTGATGACCGATGCACGCGTGACACAGATCGTTCTCAAACACCGTGTCGCGACGCGCATCGAGGTATTTCACGAAGACAACGCGACGCGCTGCGTCTATTTGATACGTTGCATCGGCGGCGCTTTCCACTTCCCACTCAATGCCGCCGGCTTCGGCCAGTAAAGACGCGTCACGACGAAGAATGGCCCTTGCGGAGCAGGCAGCCAGTTCGATTCGCGCTCCTTGCCGGGCGTCTCGTGCTGGACATACAGCGTCAGCCCGCCATCCGGATCGCGCTTGAGCTTCGGCAACATCGGCGAGTTGATCAGGTAGCGATTCAACGGGTTCGCGTAGAGCAGGCTATCGCGCGAGTCATACAGCGTGAGCGACCAGAACGCATTGACCGGCGGCAATTGCCCAGGCGCGAAATGCAATGTGTAGCGATTGGCGCCATCGAGCTTCTGGCCGGCGGAGTCTACAAAGTAAGTCGGGTAAAGCGCCTCCTCTTTGGCGTTTCCGTAGATGCCGGACACGGCGCCCGCCATACGCGCCATATAGTTGTTTTTCAGATGATCCCGAGTCCCGAAGCAGTCAGCACTTGACAGCTTTCCCGTGTCGATCCACGTCGTCTTGTATTCGTTGAAGGCGGCCCACGCATCCGCCATACCCGCCTCGAAGGCTGTCCGCATTTCCGGCGAAAGCGTGGCGGGATCAAACGGCTTGCCCGCGCCAATGCCGGCCTTCGCGAATCGAGCCATCAACGCCCGCTCCGACGCATGCGTCGGCGCGAACTGCAACAGGAAATTCAGCTCGCTAAAGAAACGCAGCGACGTGCGCTCGTCCTGAACATCGAGCGGCTTGATGAACTCCACGGCCGGCACGGCGGCCGGCGCGGCTGCACCGAGATAGGCAGAAAGCGGTTCAACCTTGTATTGCGCCTGGATGTGTTTGACGTTGCCGATGTCGCCCGGATTGAACAGCTGGGTGCGATAAAGCACCAGTGTGAAATCGGTTTCCGAGCGGATCACCGAGCGGATTCCGGGTGGCGTCTTTCCCTTCCAGTTCGGACCGGCCAGCAGATACCGGCCCGCAGCGTTGCCGGTGGTCCGGCTGCCGACATAGGCGAAATCGAAGGTGTGCATATCGATGAACTGGAGCGAGTAGTACCGCCCCTTTTCGATTTCGGGCACCGTCAGAACCAGCGGCTCGCGCCGCAAATCCGCCCCTAACGACGAGTACAGCGTATCTGAATTCGGCGTCTGAACGGCCTTGTCGTCGGGTGTGAAGACACGCGCCGAGCTGGAAATCGAATTCCAGGTCGACTTGTACTCCGGGTTCTTCGCATCGACGAAGTACGTGTACTGGATTCGATAGCTATCGACGAGCGGGAAGCCGTAGATCGTCGCTTCTTTTGCGATAGCACGCACTTCTCCCGGCGATATCGCCCAAGCAAGCGGTGCGTGTATTGAAATCATGAAGAGTGTGATGCAACACGAAAAGAAACGCTGCAAGACTACCCGTGTAGATCGGTGAGGCCGTATGGCACGCTCGTCACGATCTCGTATTTCCACTACCTGACAACTCATTTTTACCTCGAAGCATTTCTGATTGAACATATTGCGAATTTTGACATTTATCAGGATAACTTTATATTTTCCAAGCCAAATTTTCGCACCGGACAGATATCAGAAGACACTCTGCGCAGTCAAGCGGAACGGACAAAGACAGCGCGACTTGCACCCGACAAAATCGTTTGGTACTCTCCGCGCCAACTCATGTCTTCGACCTATATTCCGGTCAAGATAATATTTTCGATTCCTAACATATCTCCAAATCCAAAATGAAAGCCTCTCTGGTAGGGATTGCCTATTCTATAAATTTCGGACAGCGAATTTTGAGACACATGGAATGGCCGAAAGTTTTTCAGAATATTGCAGTTCTTGTTGCCGCGGTCGCGTGCTGCGCCACTCCCGCTCGTGCCACCGAGGGCGCATTGGGCCGTCCGATCGCGGGCACAAGCGTGCTTTCGGGCGTCGGAATCGTTCCTTCGGAGCCCGTTACGATTGTGAACCTGCAGGAGATCTATCTGGATGGATCGGTTGGCGGATCGCGCTCCGTGCCGATCGCAGGCAAAGCGTCGCTGGGCGTCGATGCCCAGCTTTCACTCACACTCGCATCGCTGCTCCACGTTTGGGGCGGCGTCGGCGGCTGGGATTTCGCGTCGGGCATCACGCTTCCGTACATGTGGACGGAAGTGAACGGGAATTTTTCGCTAGGGCGTGCCAATTCATCGGTGAGCGACAGGGCGTCGAACCTGTTCGACATGTATTTCACCCCCATCGAAGCCGGCTATCACTTTTCGGAAACAGATCACGTCGCGCTAAGTTTTAATTTTTGGGCGCCAACGGGCAGTTACAACGCGAATAACCTGGCCAATACGAGCCTGAACAACTGGACCTTCATACCGCAAGTGGCCTACACGAAGCTGGTTCCGAAATACGGCCTCGAGTTCGACGCCGTCATGGGCTTCCAGTTCTACACGCGCAATAGTGCGACCGACTATCAGAACGCACCGTTGTTCACACTCGATGTGATGGGGCTCAAAAAGTTTTCGAACGGTCTGGGGTTGGGTCTGGTGATGGGAACCGTGCAGCAACTCGGCAACGACTCCGGGCCGACCGCGGATCGACTCGACGGATTTGTCGGGCACGACTTCTCGTTAGGTCCGGTCGTCACCTATGAAACAAAGATTGCCGGAAAGGCACCCTTTTCGGCGAGCTTGAGATGGATACCGTCCATTACCAGCACCAACCGCCTCAAGAGCACGAAGACATTTATGGCCACCGCGACGCTGATTTTCTGATTTCATAGGCGCCCCGATCTTCGCCGGGGTGCGCCGTGTCGCCACGTTTCCGTCAGTCCCGATCGATCAACGACGTTTTCTTCGTCTCTGGCATCAACAGATAGGTGATCAACGAAGCGCAGATACATGCCGACACATACCAGAAGAACCAGTTCTCGTGCCCTTCCTTGCGCGTCCATAGCGCGATGTATTCAACCGTGCCGCTGAACACCGAGACGCTGATCGCATACGGCACCGCGAGCCCGAACGTGCGCACCTCAACCGGAAACAGCTCGGCCTTGGTAATGGTGCTCACCGACGAATACATCGCGACAGTAGCCAGCGCCGCCATCACCACTACAAACGCCACATAGGGACTTTGCGTACCCTTGAGGAACGTGAACAGCGGCACGGTCCCAAACGTCCCGAGGATGCCGAACGTCAGCAGCAACGGCTTGCGTCCGATCCGATCCGACAACGCGCCATAAACCGGCTGCAGCAAAGTAAAGCCGATAAGCGACAACACCGAAATCAGACTCGCCGTGCTCCTCGCCATGCCGGCGCTATTCACCAGAAACTTCTGCATATAAGCCGCATACGCATAGTTCCCGACCGACCCGCCGAGCGTCAGCCCAAACACCATCCAGCACGCCTTCTTATGCCGCAGCGCTTCGCGAATTGCGCTAACCTTTTTCGCCTGCTTCGCGTGCTTCCGGAACGACTCCGTCTCCTGCATATTCCGCCGCAGCAGAATGCCGACCACGGAGATCAACGCGCCAATCAGGAACGGAATCCGCCAGCCCCAACTCTGCAACTGCTCGGCCGTCAAAAACAGCTGCTGCATCAGCACGAGCGTGCCCATCGCGAGCAGTTGCCCGAGCGAGATGGTCGTGTAGAGAAAACTCGAATAGAAGCCGCGGTTGCCTTTCGGCGCAGTCTCACTCAGATACGCGGCCGCGCTGCCGCCCTCGCCGCCAATGCTTAAGCCTTGCAAAATCCGCGCGACCAGCAGGATAACCGGCGCTGCAATCCCGATCGTCTGATAGCCGGGCGTGAGCGCGATCATCAGCGATCCGAAGCACATCATCGAAACCGATAGCAGCAACGCGGCCCGCCGGCCGTGTCGGTCGGCATAGATACCGAGCACCCAGCCGCCGATCGGCCGAACCAGAAAGCCGATCGCGAAGACCGCAGCGGTCCTTAAAAGCGATACCGTCGCATCTCCGGACGGAAAGAACGCCTTAGAAAAATAAATCTCGAGCCCGACATAAACGAACCAGTCGTAATACTCGATCAGATTCCCAATCGACCCGCTGAAAATGCCCCACAGCCGTGAGGTCATTTTCATATCGGCGGCGGCCGCATAGCGACGGTCTTCCGCGCGCAGACGCGCAAAGTCGTCCGCGCTTTCGCGTACTTCCTGTGTCATGTGTGTCCCCTCCGCGCATGGCTTGGTATTTGGTTTTTGCCATGCGCTCAGATGTGTTCCGATACCGCCGGCGTGACGGCTAGCGTCACGCCTGGCGCTGCAACCCGCAACGCGCGACTAGCCCGGCGAGCCGCCCTTCTTCTTCGCCCACTCGGCGTAGCGCGCCTTGTTCGCTTCGTTCGGCGGATACAGGCCCGGCAGCGACGCGCCGTTATTCACTTCGTTCATGATCCAGCCCTCGAGCTGTTCCTGTTCGACCGACGCGGCCACCACCTCGTCCACCATCGCGGCCGGAACGACCACCGCGCCGTCCTGATCGATCACAATCAGGTCGTTCGGGAACACCGCTACGCCGCCGCACGCGATCGGCTCCTGCCAGCCGACGAACGTCAGCCCCGCGACCGAAGGCGGCGCCGCCGTGCCCTGGCACCACACCGGCAACTTGCTCTGCAACACGCCTTCGACGTCGCGCACCACGCCGTCCGTCACGAGCCCCGCCACGCCGCGCTTGTGCATCCGCGAGCAAAGGATGTCGCCGAAGATGCCGGCGTCGGTCACGCCCATCGCGTCGACCACGGCGATGCAGCCCTCGGGCATCGCTTCGATCGCGGCCCGCGTCGAAATCGGCGAGCCCCATGAGGCCGGCGTCGCGAGATCTTCGCGGGCCGGCACGAAACGCAACGTGAAGGCGCGTCCGACGAGTCGCGGCTGGCCCGGCGCGATCGGCCGCGTGCCGCGCAGCCACACATTGCGCAGTCCGTGCTTGAGCAGCACCGTCGTGAGCGTGGCGGTCGACACGCCCGCGAGCGCGGACACCACGCTCGCATCGAGAGGCTTGAATTCGGTAGTCATAGGTTGAGGTTCGGGAAGGAGTCGAAAAGAAGGTCAGACGCTCGCGATCAATCCGCCGTCGATGCGGATCGTCGAGCCCGTGATGTACGACGCGCGCGGGCTCGCAAGAAACGTCACCATGTCGCCGTATTCGCGCGGCTCGCCATAGCGGCCCACCGGAATCGATGCGGTGCTTTCGGCCGCCACGTCTTCAACCGGACGGCCTTCGCGCTTCGCTTTCGTCTCGTCGAGAAAGCGGATGCGATCGGTCGCAATACGGCCCGGCAAGACGATGTTGCAGGTCACGCCATCGCGGCCGACCTCTTTCGCGAGCGTCTTCGACCAGCCGACCAGCGACAGACGCAACGCATTCGAAAGACCGAGATTCGGAATCGGCGCGACCACGCCCGATGAGGTGCTCGTGATAATCCGGCCGAATTTGCGGCTCTTCATGCCCGGCAGCACGCGGTCCGTAATCGCGACCACGGACAGCACCATGCTGTCGAAATGCTTGCGCCAGAGCGCCGGATCCTGTCCGCTCGCCGGCGTGGGCGGCGGTCCGCCCGTGTTGTTCACAAGGATATCGACGGGGCCGAGTTCGCCTTCGATCGTGCTCACATGGCCGTCGATGCTCGCGAGATCGGCGAGGTCCCATTGCACGGACAGCGCGCGGCCGCCTGCATCGTTGATCGCGTGCGCGGTCTTGTCGGCCGCGGCCAGATCGACATCGGCCACCGCAACGCGCACTCCCTCAGCGGCCAGCGCACGCGCAATCGCGCCGCCCAGGCCACCGCCGGCGCCGAGTACGAGCGCCACCTTGCCAGTCAGTTGTAAATCCACTGGGTTCCTCACATAGGCAGTCGACCGGACGACTGCACAGACCTCGTCTCCTTGAGGTCCGCGTCGCGATCGAAGTTGAAAGCCAGTATAGGAACGGTGGAATTTGCCTGTAAAACGGAAATTTACGGGGCTGAGCCTAAGAAAATTAGATAGCTCGTCCGGTGGACCGGCTTGAACGCTTGCCGATTTTCGATGCCTGCACGCTCAGGCTGTCGACGAAAGTTTGCGTCGATGGCCGGTCGATCACGTCGAGCCGCGCGAGGATTCCGATCTCGCGAATCAGCGGGCTGCCGGGCAAACGCAGCGTCTTGATGCCACGCGCTTTGCCGACCGGGACGAGGTCGCCGGGAATGATCGAACAGCCAAGTCCTTCGCTGACCATGTTCAGGATGACGGAGGGTTCGTCGAGCTCCATCGTATCCATCGTCGCCAGGCCATGTTGCTTCAGATAGCGGTCGACTAACTGGCCGCCGGGCGAGCGCCGGTCGTAGCGAATAAATGGTTGCGTGCGCAACACTTCGGCGAGATCGCCGGGCGTGCCCTGCGGCGCGATGCCGACATAGCGCTCGCTAATCAGCGGAATCCATTTGAGGTCCGGCGGCAAGCCGAGCCGCGGCTTGATCATCACCGCGAGATCGAGTTCGTGCGAGTCGACTTTCGCGAGTAGATCGGTCGATACGCCAGGCGCGATATGGATGGACGCCGCCGGCTGCGCCCGTCTGAAATGCTGCAGCGCCTTTGGCAAAAGGCTCGCCTGGACCGTCGAAATCGCGCCGATGTTCAATCCGCGCGGGTCGGGAAAACCGCGCTGCTGCTTCATGCCGTCGAACAGATCGAGAATCTGCGTCGCCTGTTCGAGCGCATGCCGGCCTTCGCTGCACAGCGTGACCGACTTGGCCTTGCGGTCGAACAGCGGGAAGCCGAGCTCGTCCTCGAGCCGTCGTATCTGGGTGCTAACGGCCGACTGAGTCAGCCCGAGCCGGTTGCCGGCGGCCGAAAACGACTCGGCCTCGGCCGCGACGACGAAGGTGCGAAGATAGCGGATCATGATGCGGTTTTCTGTCCCGTCTTGCCGTGGTTGAAATGGTCAGCCCGACGATGTTATAGCCGCTCGGCAAACCGCGTCGTCAGGACTCGAATCGGGACGCCCGCTGTCGCCGGCGGCATCGTTTATACTCGCCGCGCATCGATCCGTTCCTGATTGTAAGGAAAAGCGGTAGATTCACATTCGTGGTTAATGAACAAGTCGGAGGTCGGTGAGTATGTTTAAGCGCTTAATCGCTATTTCGTTGTTGATGGGCGGCCTGCTGGCCTTGGTAGGTTGCAATACGGTCGCGGGGGCGGGGAAAGATCTGACGGACTCCGCTAATGCCGTCAAGCACGCGCTGTAAGTTGCGTGCGAGACCGGTCGCGCGATCCCGGCCGGGTCGCGACTGCGTAGTACCCGATGCGGACCGGGGCGAGCCCCCGGTCCTCTCACTTCACAATACGGTCAGGCCGCCGGCGGTTTCGATCACATCGATACTGTGAATTGCTTCCTGCGTGCTCACCACCGTCGACATCCGCGCGCAAAGTTTGTCGTCCACATGCGCTTCGCAGACGAACGCATGCCGCGTTTCGCCCGCTGCCGCACCGCGATACGTCGTTGAGAACACAACCGACGCCGCAGCCGGAATCAGCTCGAGCGCATCGAGCTCGCAGCTATCCATCACCCACTGAACCGGAAACCGCAGCGCATGATGCAGCAAGCGCTCGACGGTTCGCAGCATGCACGAAGCGATGATCGCGACCGGCCACGCTGGGTAGCCTCTAAAGTGCCCCGCGCAATCGCGCGCGGACAGCCCATGATTTCGCGCGACGATCGAATCGCCGCGCGGCTCGGACCAGACGAGCGGAATCGGTTCGACGTACGGCGACGCAATGCCGGTGTGATCCCGGCCCACCGCGAGATGCGCAAACAACCGCGCAAACAGCAGTTCGCTCAACACGCGGTATCGCACGAAGAGCGAAACGAACGGCGCGTCGTCGCCGATCTGCATCGTGGTTTGTGCGGAAAGCGTGCGGGCCGTGCGCTCGACGATGGTCGCGGTGCCACGGCACGCGTCGCGCGCCAAGGGAAGGCCTGCGCGCACCACGCCATGTCGTCGCAACTCCGCATGCGTGACGAGGTAGTACAAGCGTTCATCGCTGGCCGAATGCGCCGCCGCAGCGCATGAGCCGAGAATCGCAAGATGCCGGCCGATTTCCGCCGCGCCTAAAGGACCGCATTCGTAGCCCAACGCATGTTCGCGTCGAACATCGCCGACTACCGCGCCATCGGCGCTTAGAGACAATTCGTCGAATGCGAAATACGGCCGCTCCACAGCCGTTCGCCGACCAATCTCGGCCATATTTAGTTTGCTCATGCCAATCCCCGTACGATAAACGCATCTGATCGTAGAGCCTCGGGATTCGGCTTTGGCGACAATTCACAAAAGTTCAGAATTGCCAATCAAGCTTGATGAAAGGGCTACTCGTCGTGGGTCAAAGCGTGGTGACGCGCGTGACGTGCGTTACGCGCGTTACGCGCGGGCGGCGCGCGATCGTTTTGGCGTGGCAGCCTTACTTTTGGCTTCCGCCGTTGTCGTCGCATGAGCACTCGGCCACGCGATCGACGGCGTGCTCAGCGCGAGCCGCGCATCTGCGCAAGCCTGCGCTGCCCCCAACCGAACAGCCAGCTGACGACGAGCGTCGACAACGTGCCGATCACCACCTGGATCAGCCTGAACAGCGGCACATCCCACAATGGCCCTTGCATCGGCACGAGCAGCACGATCGTCGCGGTAATCGCGCCAAGACGCGCGGCGCTGCCCACATTCACGCACCAGCACGCGACGATGACGGCGGCGACCGTCGTCGCGTAGCCGAGCAGTTCGTGCGCGCCGGCCCCGAGCAACGCGCCGACGAAACCGAACAGGCCGCCCGCCATCGCGCCGATAAACTGGTCGCGGGACAGGTTGCGCGTGTCCGCATAGGTATGCTGCGTGACCGCGATCGCGGTAATCGCGGCCCAGAACGGTTGCTGCGTATGCAGCGCAATCGAAAGACCGTAGGCAAGACACGCGCCGCAGACCGCCTGCAATGCAACGAGACACCCTTCGACGATGCGTTCGCGAAGCGGCAAGCTCTTCACGAGGCCGACTAACAGATCGGCGGCGCGCGTGCGCGCGTCGTGCCGTGTTTGTCTCGTGTCGTTCATCGTGTTGGTGCGGTCGTCGGTCATAGGCGGGTTCCCCGATGCGCGCAGCATCTGTCATGCCGCGCACGCTAGCGTCTGCGCGTCATTATGCGTCAACGGGCTGACGGGCCGCCTGCGGTAACCGGTGAAAAGCCGCGTATGCGCGCGCCGGCTGCGCGCCGGGAACGATTGCGTTCGCGCCGAAATACGGCACGCAAAAGCCCGGCGGACCGACGCAATCGCCCGGGCCGTTCGGCTGTCCATGGAAATTCGCGCAGCCCGCCAACGTCGATGCGGCGAGCGCGATCGCCACGCACACGCTGGTTCGCAATGCGATGTAATGGATGATCGGTTTGTTCACTTGAGGTGCCTCCTTCGTTTCGTCACACGGCGAACCCAAGCATAGTGACGGGAGGCTTCCCGAGGTTTCCTTTTACGCCCGCGAAAGCATGAAGAAAAATTTATAAAAAAACCCCGCGAGCGCGTTTTCGCTCGCGGGGCCTTCGTCTGCATTTACCGCCTTGCAGCGCTGCGCCAGAACGGCTTACTTGCCGCCCACGCTCTCCAGCGTCGTCCACTTGCCGTCGACCACCTTGTACAGCGTGATGCCGCCGTTCTTCAGGTCGCCCTTGCTGTCGTACGCCAGATCCTTGGTCGTCACAGCCGGCATGTTGGTCTTCGCGAGCACCGGCAGGTACTTCGCCGGGTCGGTCGAGTTCGCCTTCTTCATGGCGTCGAACATCGCCATCGCGCCGTCATACGCATACGGCGAGTACGTCTGCACGTCTTCGTTGAAGCGCTTCTTGTACTTCTCGACGTAGTCCTTGCCGCCGGGCATTTCTTCGAGCGGCAGGCCCGCGAGCGACGCCACCGTGCCGTTCGCCGCATCGCCGGCCACGCTCAGGAACGTCGGCGTGTGCACCATTTCGCCGCCCATCAGCGGCGCCTTGATGCCGAGCGTCTTCATCTGCTTGACCATCGGCGCGGCCTGCGAATCGGCGCCGCCGTAGTAGATGAGATCCGGGTTCATCGACTTCAGCTTGGTCAGGATCGACTTGAAGTCGACCGCCTTGTCGTTCGTGTATTCACGGTCGACGATCGTGGCGCCCGACGCCTTCGCGGCCTTCTCGAACTGGTCGGCGAGACCCTGGCCGTATGCCGTGCGGTCGTCGACAATCGCGATCTTCTTCATGCCGAGCTTCTTCACCGCGAACGTGCCGGCCACCGAACCTTGCTGCGTATCCGACGTCATCATCCGGAACGTGGTCTTGAAGCCTTGCTGCGTGTACTCAGGGGCGGTCGCCATCGCGATCTGCGGAATGCCCGCGTTCGCATAGATGCGCGAAGCCGGAATCGTCGTGCCCGAGTTGAAGTGGCCGAGCATGCCCTTGATGCCGTCGTCGACGAGTTTCTGCGCGACCGTCGTGCCCGTGCGCGGGTCGGCCTGATCGTCAGCGACGTCGAGCACGAAGCGAACCGGCTTGCCGCCGATGGTCGGCTTCGTTGCGTTCATGTCTTCGACCGCGAGCGTGATGCCATTCTGGAAATCTTTGCCGTAGTGCGCCTGCGCACCGGTCATCGGGCCCGCGAAACCGATCTTCACCTCTTCGGCCTGCTGAGCGTGCGCTGCCCCCGCAAGCGACATAGCGGCAACCAGCGTTGCGCCTGCCAGCTTTTTCATCGTGTGTTGCATATCATCTCCTTGGTACCAGGTGTGGATGGAGCGGATGTCGGGGTCGCCGTGCCGCTTCCGTTCTTTTGAATCGATTGGCGAAGGTTCGCTCAGCCGATCGTCATCAAATTTGCATTGCCGCCTGCCGCTGCCGTGTTCACGCTGACCGAACGTTCCGTCAGCAGACGCTCGAGCGCGTAATCTTCATCGCCGTTTTCCAGCGCTCTTGCCGCGACGCCCTGCACCGAGACGATCGGACCCGCGCGCTTCGCGATTTCCTTCGTCAGGGCCAGCAGTTCGTCGCTGTCCCCTTCGAACAGCACGGCGTCGAACGAGGCGTCGGCGCTCTTCTTCGCGCTCGCATAGCGTTTCAGCGAGGCGGGCAACGATGCCACGAGTGCTTCGCCTGCCGCGCCTTCGAACAGCGCGTGATTATCGGTCGCCAGAACGGCGGCCAGCTGCACGCGCGCACCGCTTGCCGTCGACGCGATGCACAACACCGTGCCGCGCGCGCCGAGCGAATACGTGTTGCGCTCGCCGGTCGGGCCCGGCAGCACCGCGGTCGCGCCGGCCGGCACGTTCGCCATGTAGCCGTCGCAGCGTGCCGCGAGCGCCGGCTCGCGCTCCGCGATCAGCCAGTCGCGCAGCGCGGCGAGCGCGGCGGATGGTTTGCCGTTGGCCGCGGCGCCGTCGCCCGCTGCCGCGCCGTTAGCCGTTGCGCCGTTCTGCGCGGATGCCGACGCGCTTGCCGATGCAGGTTGCTGAACCGGCGTGTCCGCAATCAGCGTCTGCGCGAGCGACTTCGGCAAGCCCGCCGGCCGCTTCGCCAGCAGACGCTGCAGATACAGCGCGCCACCCGCCTTCGGCCCCGTGCCCGACAAGCCCTCGCCGCCGAACGGCTGCACGCCGACCACCGCGCCGATCACGTTGCGGTTCACGTAGATGTTCCCCACATGCGCGCGGCTGATCACATGCGCGATCGTCTCGTCGATGCGCGTGTGGATGCCGAGCGTGAGCCCGTAACCGGTCGCGCGAATCTGCTCGAGCAGCTTGTCGAGCGCGCTGCGGCGATATCGCACCACGTGCAGCACGGGCCCAAACACCTCGCGCTTCAATTCGTCGATGCTGTCGAGCTCGATCAGCGTCGGCGGCACGAACGTGCCGGCCGCGCAGCCTTCGGGCATCGGCAGCTGCACGACGTTGCGGCCCTTCTCGCGCATCGCCGCGATATGCGCGTCGATACCGCGCTTCGCTTCGGCGTCGATCACCGGGCCGACGTCGGTCGACAGACGGTCCGGGTTGGCCACCGCCAGTTCTTTCATCGCGCCGGTCAGCATCTCGAGCGTACGGTCCGCAATATCGTCCTGCAGACAAAGAACGCGCAGCGCCGAACATCGTTGACCGGCCGAGTCGAAGGCCGACTGCAGCACGTCCGCGACGACCTGCTCCGCGAGCGCCGACGAATCGACGATCATCGCGTTCTGGCCGCCCGTTTCGGCAATCAGCGGAATCGGCTTGCCGTCCGCATCGAGGCGCTCCGATAGCGTCTTGTTGATGTGCCGCGCGACTTCGGTCGAGCCCGTGAACATCACGGCGCGCGTGCGCGCATCGGCGACGAGCGCCGCACCAACCGTTTCGCCGTCGCCCGGCAGCAGTTGCACCGCGCCCGCGGGCACGCCCGCTTCGCGCAGAATGCGCACGCCTTGCGCGGCGATCAGCGAGGTCTGCTCGGCCGGTTTCGCGAGCACCGTATTGCCGGCCGCGAGCGCCGCGGCCACCTGGCCCATAAAGATCGCGAGCGGGAAGTTCCACGGACTGATACAGACGACCGGACCGAGCGGCCGGTGTGTATCGTTCGAGAACTCGTTGCGGATCTGCATCGAGTAGTAGCGCAGGAAGTCGATTGCTTCGCGGATCTCCGATACCGCGTTCGGCAGCGACTTGCCCGCCTCGCGCACCACGAGACCCATCAGCGTGTGCATTTGCGCTTCGAGCAGATCGGCCGCACGCGCGAGGCAGTCGGCGCGCGCGTCGACGGGCGTCGCCTGCCAGATCGGCGCGGCGGCGAGCGCATGCGCGAGTGCCGCGCTCACATGCTCGGGCGTCGCATCGACGACCGTGCCGACCAGATCGCGATGATCGGCCGGGTTGCGCACATCGCGCGCGGCGCCGCCGTTGATTGCGTCGTCGGCGAGCATCGGCACGGCGCGCCACGGATGATGCGCGCTCGCCAGCAGCGCCGACGACAGCGACGCCAACCGATGTTCATTCGACAGATCGAGGCCCATCGAATTGACGCGCTCGGCGCCGTACAGCTGGCGCGGCAGCGGAATCTTCGCGTGCGGCGCGCCGAGCGGCACGAGCTTCGCTGCCTCTTCCACCGGATCGGCGACGAGTTCCTTGACCGGCACGGTTTCATCGGCGATGCGGTTGACGAACGACGTATTCGCGCCGTTTTCGAGCAGACGGCGCACGAGATACGCGAGCAGCGTTTCATGCGTGCCGACCGGCGCGTAGACGCGGCACGGACGGTTCAGCTTGTCGCGGCCCGTCACTTCTTCGTACAGCGGCTCGCCCATGCCGTGCAGGCACTGGAACTCGTATTGGCCGGGGTAGTAATTCTGGCCCGCGAGGTGATAGATGGCCGACAGCGTGTGCGCGTTGTGCGTCGCGAATTGCGGATACACCGCATCGGGCGCGCCGAGCAGCTTCTTCGCGCACGCAAGATACGAGACGTCGGTGTAGATCTTGCGCGTGTACACCGGATAGCCCTCGAGCCCGTCCACCTGCGCGCGCTTGATTTCGCTGTCCCAATACGCGCCCTTCACGAGCCGCACCATGATGCGATGACGGCTGCGGCGCGCAAGGTCGACGATGTAATCGATCACGAACGGGCAGCGCTTCTGGTACGCCTGCACGACGAAACCGATGCCGTTCCAGCCCGCGAGCTCCGGATCGAAGCACAGCGCTTCGAGCAGATCGAGCGAGATTTCGAGGCGGTCCGCTTCTTCCGCGTCGATATTGAGGCCGATGTCGTAGCGGCGCGCGAGGATCGCGAGCGCGCGCACGCGCGGCAGCAGTTCGCTCATCGTGCGTTCCTGCTGCGAGCGCGCATAGCGCGGATGCAGCGCGGAAAGCTTGATCGAGATGCCCGGGCCTTCGTAGATGCCGCGGCCGCCCGCGGCCTTGCCGATCGCGTGGATCGCCTGCTCGTACGACGCGTAGTAGCGCTGCGCGTCCGCTTCGGTGGTCGCCGCTTCGCCGAGCATGTCGTACGAATAGCGGAAGCCGCGCGCTTCGTACTTGCGGCTGTTCGCCAGCGCTTCCGAAATGTTCTCGCCGGTGACGAACTGCTCGCCCATCAGGCGCATCGCCATATCGACGCCCTTGCGGATCAGCGGCTCGCCGCCCTTGCCGATCATGCGCGTGAGCGCCGACGAAAGCCCCGTTTCACTATTGGTCGTGACGAGCTTGCCCGTGATCATCAGGCCCCAGGTCGCCGCATTCACGAACAGCGACGGCGCGTGGCCGACGTGCGAGCGCCAGTCGCCCTTGCTGATCTTGTCGCGAATCAAGGCATCGCGCGTCGCGCGGTCGGGAATGCGCAGCAGCGCTTCGGCGAGGCACATCAGCGCGACGCCTTCCTGGCTCGACAGCGAAAACTCGTGGATCAGCCCTTCGACGCCGCCGCCCGACCGTTTGCCGCGCAGCGTTTCGACGAGCTTCGCGGCCATCTTCTGGACCTCGGCGGCAAGGTTCGCCGGCAAGCGCGCCTGGCCGAGCAGGAAAGGCACGCACTCGGGCTCGGGCCGGCGATACGCGGCCGTGATCGCCGCGCGCAGCACCGACTGCGGCTGCACGCTTTGCGCGAATTCGAGGAACGGATGCGAGGCGCTGTCATCGTCGCCCGCGCCGTTGACGCTGTCGAGGTCGACGGCGCCGTGGCTGCCCGACAGTTCGGCCGGAAGCTGGCCGTGCTCGATCTTTTCGAGGTACGCGAAGATCGCCTGCTTGATCAGCCAGTGCGGAGTGCGTTCGAGGCGTGCGGCGGCATCTTTGAGCCGGGAACGCAGGAGGTCGTCGACTTTGACGCCGAGGGTAGTGCTCGCCATGTTTCCTTCTTGATGCTGAAGCGCCAGCGCGCGGGCGCCGGCCAGAGACTGAAAAGTTGGCGCATCGTACCTCTCTCAATAAAAAGGTGCAACCAGTTTGCAAGCTTGGTTGCACCCACTCGAAACCTTTGCCGGGCAAGGGTTTGCGCGAATCGCACGCGCTCGGTCGCGCCACGGCGACGCTCGGTATTTTCCCTGGAAAGAAAGTTTGCGCAGCACCCTAAGTGATTTCCCCGGCGCGCCGTTATACAGGAAAGCAATACACGCTGTTGCGTCAGACAAGTAAAAACGACCGGTAATCAGGGAAGAAGGAAATGGAAAAGTGGTGGGTAGTCGCAGCAATCTGGACCGTGTGTGCGATGTGCGCGGCGCTGTTTATCCGCGGCGCCGCAAGCGGCGCGTCGCGTGGCGAGCGTAAGCCGAGCCGGAACGCACGTTCCGGCGAGGTGCGGGTTCGCAGCTAACGACGCGTCAGGTTCGATGCAGTTGAAGGGGGTAGCGCGGGTCTGTAATGCCGGGACCGGTCGCCGTGCGCGCGTACGCAGGCGGCCGGCCCGGGCATCAACGCGAAGGCGTGTGCCGATGCGCGAACTGATTGCAGGCATCGTCGGGCGATACGAAGCGGTCGTGCAGCATGCACAGCCGCGTCGTGGCGACGCTCGCGCCGAAGCCTGAACTGAAGACAGCGAGGCCGGGAATGCTTTGTTCGATGGAATGCCGATCGTCGGCGCGGTATCGGCAACCGGCGCATCGCGGCCGGCGCGTGGCCAGGTCCGCAGCCGCCCTTGCCGTCTCTGCGAGCGGCGGCGCGCGCGGCTCGGATCGATCCGGCGCGGCGGCGCTCACGAGCCCTGCCCCAGGCTGTTCCAGTACGGCGCGAACACGTGCGCGGACAGCACGTAACCGATCACGATATTGACCGCGACACCGGCCGTAAAAGCGACGAACGGTTTGACGCCGGTCGTCGTCAGCGAGCGCAGGCGCGTGGTCAGTCCGATGCTGAAGAAGCAGAAGATAAACGCCCACGTGCGCAACGCGGTGATCGGCGCGACGAGTTCGGGCGTGACCACTTTCCGGTAATCGGCGAGCGAGTAGTGGCTCGCGATCCATGTGACGAGCGCCGACGCGATCACAAAACCAATGACGAATTTGGGGAAGCGCGCCCAGATTTCGCCGGCGTCCGCTTTTGCTTTGACTGTGCCGCCCGTCGCGCCGTCGGCGCTTTGGTCTTCGGTCTCCCAGCGCGTGGTCGCGGCGATCGCAAGCAGGAACGCCCAGATGCCGATCCAGATGTCGCGGCCCACCACTTTCATCAGCGTGAACGCCTGCAGCGATGCTTCGGGCGCGCCTGCAATCGCGCTGCCCGCGTGCTTCGCAAAGTCGCCGTAGGCTTGCGCCGCGGCGATGCCGGCTGCGTCCGCGAATTCCGAGGTGCCGATCCAGGCGCCCGCCACCGCTGTCGATAAACCAAGCGAGCGAGACACGAACGGCAGGACGAAGATCATCACGATCGCCCACAGAATGACGAGTGTGATCGCGACCGATGCGTGCTCGCGCTTCGCTCGCACCGCGCCTGCAATGGCGATGGCAGCGGACACGCCGCACACCGCGCCGCCCACGCCGAGCACCGCGGCAAAACGCTTGTCGAGACCGAGTGCCTTACCGGCGAAGAAGATCACGAAGAACGTGACGAGCGACACGATCGTCGCCTGCCCGACCGCGACCGGACCGGCCCACACGAGCAAGGTGAATGGCAGCGTCGCGCCGAGCAGCACAATGCCCACCTTGATATAGAACTCGACGCGCAATCCCGCCGAGAACCACGACGGCAGCGTGAACAGGTTCGAGATCACGAGCCCGAGCGCCAGCGCGACAAGCGGCGGCTCGAGGTTGTATTTCGCCGCATCGACCCACGCGCCGAGCACGAAAATCAGCACCGATGCGATAAAGAGGATGGCGAACGAAGCGATGAAATGTGCGACACGTTGCTTCAATGCGGAAAGGCCGATGCCGAACAGCGCCGCGAACACCACGAAGAGCGCGAGGTAGTTCGGCAGATGCACGCCGACGTCGTGTACGGCCTGCGACACGCTGGTCCATTTGGCTGGCGCGACCGCGAGCCACTTGATGCTGCTGCCCGACGCAAACAGCGCCAACGCAACGACGACCACGAGCAGGCCGATCCAGACGGCCCACCAGTCTTCGGTTGAGAAAAGTCCGCGTCCTCCCGGCGTGCTGCGTGCCGCTTCGGTCTTTTCGCTTTTGTTGCCCTTCGATGGATGCGCGCCCGCCGGCAGCGTATGTTTCGTATCACTCATCATTCATTCCCCGCAGTCGAAAGATGACAGGCCGCATGTCGCTTCGATTGTTGTTAAAACATGCGTCGATTCGGCGAAGAATAGTCGAGCGCGATGGGGGAATGAAACGATCTTTCGCTCTATCGATATAACTGGAAGGGATTTGTGGGCGCTGTTGTGGCGTTGCCGATGAGCGTGTTTGGCGTGCGTTTGCGATGCTTGAAGCCTGTTCAGATATCGAGCGGATCGACCTCGATGCTCCAGCGCTGCACGCCTTTGAGATTGCGCAGCATCGGCTGCCATGCGCGCAACGTCGCTTGCAGCGCGCCTCGCGACGCGCTTTCGATCAGCAGCTGGGCGCGATGCACATGCATCACCTTGACGATGGTTAGCGGCACGGCGTCATACACCGTCACCCATTCGGCGGCTGGAATCTCATGCAGCGCCCGCGCGGCCTGCTGCAGGAAGGCGAGCGCGGCTTCGAGCGTGCGGCCTTCGGCACGCAGCATCGCCTGGTAGACGAACGGTGGCAGATGCGCATCGCGTCGTTCGGCCAGCGTTGCGTTCGCAAAGCCGATGTAGTCGTGACGCGCAAGCGCGTGATACAGCGCGTGCCGCGGATAACGCGTCTGCACGAGCACTTCGCCGGGCAGGCCGGCGCGGCCCGCGCGGCCGCTGACCTGCATCAGTTGCGCGAAGAGCCGCTCGCCGGCCCGAAAGTCATGTGAGAACAGCGCCATATCCGCGTTCAGCACGCCGACCAGCGACACGCGCCGGAAATCGTGGCCCTTCGCCACCATCTGCGTGCCGACGAGGATGTCGACTTCGCCCGCGTGCACATCCGAAAACAGCGCCTGCGCGCTGCCTTTGCGGCGCGTGCTGTCGGCGTCGATGCGCAGCACGCGCGCGCCGGGCACGACCGTCGCGAGCGTTTCTTCGACGCGCTGCGTGCCGCGTCCGAGCGGCGCGATATCGACGTTGCCGCACTCGGGACACGCGCGCGGAATGCGCGTCTCCCAGCCGCAGTGATGGCAGCGCAGCGCGCGCTCGGGCTTGTGCAGCACCACGTACGCGCTGCAACGTGGACAGCCGGCGACCCAGCCGCATGCGTCGCAGGCAAGCTGCGGGGCGTAGCCGCGGCGGTTCAGAAACACGAGGCTCTGCTCGCCGCGCTCGAGACGCGCTTTCAGCGCGGCGACCAGCGGACCCGACAGGCCTTCTACGGAGGCACGGCCGCGGCGCCGTTCGTCTTCGAGATCGATCAGTTTGACGGCCGGCAAGGCGGCGTCGGCGACCGCGCGGCGCGCGAGCGTGAGTCGCTGGTAGCGGCCCTGGTCCGCTTGCCACCAGCTTTCGAGCGACGGCGTCGCGGAGCCGAGCACGACCGGAATGCCCAGTTGCTTCGCGCGCCAGATTGCGAGGTCGCGTGCCGAATAGCGCAGGCCTTCCTGCTGCTTGTACGCGGGGTCGTGTTCCTCGTCGACGCAGATGATGGCAAGGCGCGGCAGCGACGCGAGCACCGCGAGCCGCGTGCCGAGCACGATGCGCGCGCGGCCGGTGTGCGCGGCGAACCAGTTGCGCGCGCGTTCGCCTTCGGCGAGGCCGCTGTGCAGTGTGACGATGGCGGTTTCGTCGAGCGCGGCAAAGCGGGCGCGGAAGGCTGCTTCGAATTGCGGCGTCAGGTTGATTTCGGGGACGAGCACCAGGGCTTGCGCGCTCGGGTCCGTTGCGAGCAAGGCGGCTAGCGCGCGCAGGTAGACCTCGGTTTTGCCGCTGCCGGTCACGCCATGCAGCAGGAACGCGGCGAAGCCGTGCGCGTCGTGGATCGCCGAGACGGCGATGGATTGTTCGTCGGTGAGGACGGGAAGTGCGGCCGGGGACTGCAGCGCGCCGATTGATGCGTCGGGTGACTGGGTGACGGGCGGTGCCGCAGCCGCCTCGATCACCTCGAGCTCGACCCAGCCTTTCTCGCGCCACGCGTCGAGCGTCGCCACCGCCTTCGGATGCAACGCCCGCGCATCGGCCGCCGACACACTCCCCGCGCGGACAAGCTCATCGGCCAGCCGCCGCAGCGCATTCGCGCGCGCCGGCAACGCATCGGGCAGCGCGTCTCGCCCCGCGGGCAATAGCCGATAACGCTCCGCGGGCGCCAGCAACCGCGTCCATCGCGATGCATCGCGCAGGGCCTGCGGCAGCGCCGGCAGCGCCACTTCGCCGAGACCGCGCTGATAGTAGTCGGCCGCAAACGCAGCCAGTTCGAGCCATTGCGCGGACAGCGGCGGACAGGCGGCGCATAAGTTATCCACCGAGCGCAGACGGTCTTCCGGCACCTCGCTGTGAGCGGCCACTTCGCAAACGAGACCGACCACCGTGCGCTTGCCGAACGGCACGCTGACGAGCATGCCGGCTTGCGGCATTGTCCCGACGGCTTCGATTTCGCATCGGTAGTCGAAAAGTGTCGGCAGCGGATGGTCGAGCGCGACCCGGACGAATATCTGGCTCATCCGCCGATGTAACGCGACGGCACCGATGCGCGAATCAGCACAGACATTGGACACGCACGGCCCGGCTTACCGAACTTAAAGTGAAACATCACATTTGGCGCTAAGCGTTGGATTCGGCAGAACAATTGGCTGCTTCCGGGGTCTGTGGATAACTTTGTTGAGAACTTCGCCTTGCATGCCCGCAAACGGCGTCCGCAAGCGCTTTGTGTGGTTTCCCGCACACTTGTTCCGGCCCCGGTCAAACCCTTACTGGCTAAGGCGCTCACACGAAGTTCCGCCGCTTGGCAAGCACAATATGGCGTCGTCCGCTTCTACCGCGCCGCAGCGTGATTAATGTGTATAAGTCAAGCCTTGACAACCAGCAGAACGCCATTCGACGGCCTGTGGAATGCAATTTTCCCCTTAGGACGAGAGCCCACGTCATTGCAACGCAACAAAACTGTCATCACTTTGACGCAGTCCTCATCGCTTATGCCAGGCCCGCGGTGCGCAGTGCCCGGCTATGCCGATGCACCTCGTCGACGAGTTCCGCGACGTGTTCGGGCGGCGTGTACTGCGAAATACCATGCCCGAGGTTGAACACGTGGCCCGGGTGATTGCCGTAGCTGTCGAGCACGGCGCGCGCTTCGACGCGGATCGCGGCTGGCGGTGCGAACAGCACCGACGGGTCGATATTGCCCTGGAGCGCAACCTTGCCCGCGACGCGCTCACGTGCGCGTGCGAGGTTCACCGTCCAGTCGAGCCCGACCGCATCGACGCCCGACGCAGCGATTTCTTCGAGCCACAGGCCGCCGCCCTTCGTGAAGGCGATGACCGGCACGCGCCGGCCGTCGTGCTCGCGCTTGAGCGCGCTCACGATCTGTTCGATGTAGTGCAGCGAAAAGCGTTGATAGATTCCGTCGGCGAGCGCGCCGCCCCACGTATCGAAGATCATCACGGCCTGCGCGCCCGCTTCGATTTGAGCATTCAGATACGCCGTAACCGCGTGCGCGTTGACATCGAGAATTCGATGCATAAGGTCCGGCCGCGCGTACAGCATCGACTTCACCGTGCGGAAGTCGTCCGAGCCGCCGCCTTCGACCATATAGCACGCGAGCGTCCACGGGCTGCCCGAAAAGCCGATCAGCGGCACGCGCTGACGCCCTTGCGCATCGGTTAGCGCGCGGCGGATCTGGCTCACCGCGTCGGTCACATAGCGCAGCGTCGCGTCGATGTCGGGCACCGCGAGGCGCGCGACGTCGTCTTCCGTGCGCACCGGGCGCGCGAATTTCGGGCCTTCGCCGGTGGCGAATTCAAGGCCCAAGCCCATTGCGTCGGGAATTGTCAGGATGTCGGAGAACAGGATCGCGGCGTCGAGCGGATAACGCTCGAGCGGCTGCAGCGTCACTTCGGTGGCGTAATCGGGATTCTTCGCGAGGCCGAGAAAGCTGCCGGCACGGCTGCGCGTCGCGTTGTATTCGGGCAGATAGCGGCCCGCCTGTCGCATGAGCCAGATCGGCGTGTAGTCGGTCGGCTCGCGCAGCAGCGCGCGCAGAAAGGTGTCGTTGATCAGTTGTTGAGCCACGTCGCGTGCGCCTTAAGCCTTAAAGCAAAGGGGCATTCTACCGGACGCGGGTGTTGCGCTGGCGTCGGCTGTGCCGCCTTGACGCATGGCAAGGCGCAAGGTGCCCGTCAGTTGTCTGAACGGTGCATCGCTTGACCGACAAGGGGAGATTGCCTCGCTCGCGACGGTTTTCAGCGCCCGCTACGTAGAATGAGCGGCCCCTAAAAGGAGATCCCATGAGCAAGACGTTATCCGTTTCGCGGCGCGTGCTGTCACGCACATTCGTCGGCGCGCTTTCCTGTGTGTTGTCGGGTGCGTGGTTGGGTGCGAGTCCCGCTTTCGCACAAGCGCCGGCGTCGTCACCGATGCAAGTGCCGTCGCCATCGACGGTCGCGGTTGCCGGTTCGCCGCAGTCGCGGCTGGATGAAATCATCGCGCGCGGTACGCTTCGCGCGTGCACCACCGGCGATTACAAACCCTACTCGTATTACAGGCAGGACGGGCAGTTCGAAGGCATCGATATCGATATGGTCGAATCGCTCGCGAAGTCGCTCGGCGTGAAGGCGGAGTTCATCAGAACGACGTGGCCGAACCTGACGAACGACTTCATCGCGAAATGCGATATCGCGGTAGGCGGCGTATCGACGACGCTCGATCGGCAGAAGCGCGCGTTCTTTACGCAGCCGTATCAGGTCGACGGCAAGACGCCGATCGTCCGTTGCGACGACGTGAAGAAGTACCAGACGGTTGAGCAGATCGACCAGCCGTCGACGCGCGTCATCGTGAATCCGGGCGGCACCAACGAGCGGTTTGCCAAGCAGCACTTCCCACACGCGAAGCTGACCGTCTATCCGGATAACGTGACCGTGTTCAAGCAGATCCTGGCGGGCCGCGCGGACGTGATGGTCACGGACGCCTCCGAGACGCTGCTGCAGCAAAAACTTAATCCCGGCCTCTGTTCCGTTCATCCGGACCAGCCGTTCCAGTACGGCGAGAAGGCGTGGATGGTGCCGCGCGGCGATGTGGTGTTCCAGCAATATGTCGACCAATGGCTGCATCTTGCACGAGAAAGCGGCGAGTATCAGGCCATTTCGGATAAGTGGCTCAAGTAGCGCTGGCGCGTCGCGGCGGCTCGCAATCGCAGGCGGGGTTCGACGCCGCGGACCTGTAACCATGCAGCGCTCGTCACTGAGCGCTTCATTGCTTTGAGTCGACGCCCATTCTGTCGCCGCGACGGCGGCTTGCGCCGCGGTTGCGTTGCATCATTTTTCACGAACGGCCGTTTCGGCCCTTGCAATACGTTTTGAAGCGACTACGCTTCAAGCAACTCCCCAAGCAGACCTGCTTATTCGCGGCAAAAATGCCTGCCGCGCATGCGTCGCGAAGCAGTGCAATATGCGCCGCTGCTCAAAATAGCCAATCGCCATTCAAGCGCTTTCGACGGTTCGGTAAAAATGATCTTTTTATCGGCAAATAACGGCAAAAAATCCCGGAGAGCCTTATCTGGCGGGCGTTACAACCTGAAACACTTTGTTACCGCGTTCCCGGTTTAATTCGCCCACAATGCCTCTCACGGGTTCAACACGGATGTGGTTTGGTGTGTGGTGTGAGCGGACATCTTTCATCAAGCCGGTCGGCAGATTGCCGGGTCCCTGAGAAGGGGCATCCCTGTTGGAGTCGTGTCGACGGCGATTGCGTCGTCCAGTCGATTCCTCCTTTGGTCTCCTCGCGCTAACCCCGTAGCGTGTGGTTTTTAGCGGGCTCCAGGCCCGCTTTTTTTTTGCCTCGCTAAACGTTTGCGCACTGCAGCGGTTGGCGTTCCCCTCAAGCGCGTCGTTCCTCGACGCGCTTTTTGCTTGTCGCGCTTTTTGCTTGCCTTTGCTTGTTTGCATCCGCGGCTCCGGTCGTCCTCCTCCGGTGGTCGCCTGATGCGCGCTCTTCTCGTTGCTCGCCGCCGCGCTCAGGCGGTCCTGCCGACCGTCAGCTTCAACTCTTCGATCATCCGCTCGCGCATCACGAACTTCTGGACCTTGCCCGTCACCGTCATCGGCAACTCGTCGACGAAACGGATGTACTTCGGCACCTTGTAGTGCGCGATCTGCCCGCGGCAAAACGCATGGACATCGTCCGCGCTCAGCTGCTCGCCGGCGCGCAATACGATCCACGCGCACACGGCCTCGCCGTATTGCGGATCCGGTACGCCGAACACCTGGACGCTCTGGATCTTTGGATGGCGGAACAGGAATTCCTCGATCTCGCGCGGGTAGATGTTTTCGCCGCCGCGAATCAGCATGTCCTTCAGACGCCCGACGATATTGCAGTATCCATCGGCATCGATCACCGCGAGATCGCCCGTATGCATCCAGCCGTCGACGATGCTCTCCCGCGTTTTCGCGTCGTCGTTCCAGTAGCCGCGCATCACCGAATAGCCCTTCGTGCACAGTTCGCCCGTTTCGCCGACCGGGACCGTGTTGCCCGCCGCATCGACGATCTTCACCTCGAGGTGCGGCTGCACGCGGCCGACCGTCGTCGTGCGGCGGTCGAGCGGATCCGTGGTCGAGCTCTGGAACGACACCGGGCTCGTCTCGGTCATTCCGTACGCGATCGTGATCTCCGACAGGTGCATCTTCGAGACGACGCGCTTCATCGTCTCGATCGGGCACGGCGAGCCAGCCATGATGCCGGTGCGCAAATGTGTGAGGTCGAAGGTGTCGAACTCGGGGTGATCGAGCTCGGCGATAAACATCGTCGGCACGCCATGCAGCGCGGTGCATTTTTCTTCGGAGACCGCCGCCAGTGTCGCCGCCGGATCAAACGCTTCGCCCGGAAACACCATGTTCGCACCGACCGACACGCACGCGAGCACCGCCAGCACCATGCCGAAGCAGTGGTAAAGCGGCACGGGGATGCACAGCGAGTCGTGTTCGGTGAGCCGCATCGCCATCGCGATATAGCGCGCGTTGTTCACGACGTTGCTGTGCGTCAGCGTCGCGCCCTTCGGACTGCCCGTTGTGCCGCTCGTGAACTGGATATTGATCGGATCGTGCGGCGACAGGCTGGCGGTGATTGCGTCGAGCTTGGCGGGTTCGAGCGTCTGCCGGCCCAGCTCGATGACTTCCGCAAGGCACAGCATGCCCGGCGTCTCGGTGTCGCAGACGCGGATGACGATACGCAGGTCGGGCAAGCGCGCGATTCGCAAGTCGCCGGGCGTTTGCGTCGCGAGCTCCGGCGCGAGCTGGGCGAGCATGTCGAGATACATCGACGACTTGAAGCGCTCGGCGGCGACGATCGCCTTGCAGCCGACCTTGTTCAGCGCGTATTCGAGTTCCGCGAGCCGGTACGCGGGATTGATATTGACGAGAATGGCGCCGATCCGCGCGGTCGCAAACTGCGTGAGAAGCCATTCGACGCGATTCGGCGACCAGATGCCGACGCGGTCCCCTCGGCCGATGCCGAGCGCCATCAAGCCCGACGCCAGAATGTCGACTTCTTCGGCGAACTCCTGCCAGCTCCACCGGATGCGTTGCTCGCGAAAGACGACGGCGGGCCGGTCGGGGAAGCGTCGCGCGGTGTCGAGCAGAAACTGGCCGACTGTCGCGGTGCTAAGCGGGGCGTCGGTGGACCCGCGAACGTAGGAAAGGCCGTCCTGGGGCGCGATCTGCGCGGGGGTGCCTGCCGCTAGCATGCTTGCCTCCTGAATCGACCGGGATTCGCGCTCTGGCGCCTCGTCCAGTCCGTCTCGTACAACGTGATTGCTGGAAGGATGCCCGCGTATGGGTATGGAAATAGGTGTCGAAGAGATTGTGCGCTGGCCGGATCGTGCGCGGCATCGAGGCTTTCCCTCACCTTTCCCTCACGCTGACGGGCCGGCATCGACACACCGCGCAAATAAAAAAGCAGCCACAGGGGCTGCTTTCTTATCTTCGTCGCACGACTCGACGACGCGCTTCTTTAATGCTGACCGCGCAGTTTCCGCAGACGCTGAATCGCCGCGAGCTGAGCCGTCGCATACGCAAGTTCCGCCTGCGCGGTTGCGTACTCAAGGTTCGAGCCGGTGTTCTGCAGCGCCTCTTCCGCGCGCTTGCGGGCCTGCTCGGCCTTCGCTTCGTCGAGATCCTTGCCGCGAATCGCGGTGTCGGCCAGAACCGTCACCGCGCCCGGTTGCACCTCGAGAATGCCGCCGGCGACGAATACGAATTCCTCTTCGCCATTCTCAGCCTCGATGCGCACCGCACCCGGACGAATCCGCGTGATGAGCGGCGTGTGGCCCGGCAAAATGCCGAGTTCGCCCGCCTCGCCGGGCAGCGCAACGAACTTCGCCTGGCCCGAGAAGATTTCCTCTTCCGCGCTGACGACGTCTACCTTGATAGTTGCCATAAAGTCTCGACTCCTGTCGGTGAGAGTTAGCGCTTCAGCGCTTACTCGCACCCCATGCAAAGCTGTCGGTGAGAGTTAGCGCTTCAGCGCTTACTCGCACCCCATGCAAAGCTGTCGGTGAGAATTAGCGCTTCAGCGCTTACTCGCGCCCCATGCAAAGCTGTCGGTTGAGTATAGAACGAGGCGTCGGCGATGCCGGCGCCCGCTTCGTTACCCCCAAGCCTTACTGGATCTTCTTGGCCTTCTCGAAGGCTTCGTCGATCGTGCCGACCATGTAGAACGCCTGCTCCGGCAGGTGATCGCATTCGCCGTCGACGATCATCTTGAAGCCGCGGATCGTTTCCTTCAGCGGCACGTACTTGCCCGGCGAGCCCGTGAAGACTTCCGCGACGTGGAACGGCTGCGACAGGAAACGCTGGATCTTGCGAGCGCGCGCGACCGACAGCTTGTCTTCCGGCGACAGTTCGTCCATGCCCAGAATCGCGATAATGTCGCGCAGTTCCTTGTAGCGCTGCAGCGTCTGCTGAACCGAACGCGTGATGGTGTAGTGCTCTTCGCCGATCACGTGCGGATCGATCTGGCGCGACGTCGAATCGAGCGGGTCCACTGCCGGATAGATACCGAGCGAGGCGATGTCACGCGACAACACGACCGTTGCGTCCAGGTGGCCGAAGGTCGTCGCCGGCGACGGGTCGGTCAAGTCATCGGCAGGCACGTACACGGCCTGCACCGACGTGATCGAGCCGGTCTTCGTCGACGTGATGCGCTCCTGCAGCTTGCCCATTTCTTCAGCCAGCGTCGGCTGATAGCCCACGGCCGACGGCATACGGCCGAGCAGTGCCGACACTTCGGTACCGGCCAGCGTGAAACGGTAGATGTTGTCGACGAAGAACAGCACGTCGAGGCCTTCGTCACGGAAGTGCTCAGCCATCGTCAGGCCCGTCAGCGCGACCCGCAGACGGTTGCCCGGCGGCTCGTTCATCTGGCCGTACACGAGCGCCACTTTATCGAGAACGTTCGAGTCTTTCATTTCGTGGTAGAAGTCGTTCCCTTCACGGGTACGCTCGCCCACGCCCGCGAACACGGAGTAACCGCCGTGCTCCTTCGCGATGTTGTTGATGAGCTCCATCATGTTGACGGTCTTGCCCACGCCTGCACCGCCGAACAGACCCACCTTGCCGCCCTTCGCGAACGGGCAGATCAGGTCGATCACCTTGATACCCGTTTCGAGCAGTTCAGTAGACGGCGACAGTTCGTCGAACGCCGGCGCCTTCTGGTGGATCGAGCGCATCGTGTCGCTCGCGATCGGGCCCGCTTCGTCGATCGGGCGGCCCAGCACGTCCATGATGCGGCCTAGCGTCGGCTTGCCGACCGGCACGCTGATCGGCTTCGCGGTGTTCTTCACCACGACGCCGCGGCGCAGACCATCCGACGAACCCAGACAGATGGTGCGGACCACGCCGTCGCCCAGCTGCTGCTGGACTTCGAGCGTCAGCTCCGAACCTTCGAGAATGAGCGCGTCGTACACCTTCGGCATGTGTGTACGCGGGAATTCCACGTCGATCACCGCGCCGATGCACTGTACGATCTTGCCTTCTACCAAAGCAGTTGTACTCATCGCTTTTCCTTTAGATACTCAATTCTTCACTCGCGCCACGGCGCGGTTGGTTGCCCGCAGCCTGTTTCCTTGCGCGGTCGCTTTCGATTGCTTTGCGCGGGTCGTCGCTACGCTCAGACTGCCGCGGCGCCGCCGACGATCTCCGACAGTTCCTTCGTGATCGCGGCCTGGCGGCTCTTGTTGTACGACAGCTGCAACTCGTTGATGACCGTCTTCGCGTTATCCGAAGCGGCCTTCATCGCGACCATGCGTGCCGACTGTTCCGACGCCATGTTTTCCGCGACGGCCTGATAGACCAGCGCTTCGACATAACGCACGAGCAGTTCGTCGACCACCGTCTGCGCGTCCGGCTCGTAGATGTAGTCCCACGACGTATTCGGCGTCGACTTGTCGCCTGCTTCCGTCGCCTCGAACTTCTCGGCCGACAGCGGCAGCAACTGCTCGATCACCGGCTCCTGCTTCATCGTGTTGATGAAGCGCGTGTACGCGAGGTACACCGCCGAGACCTTGCCTTCCGAATACAGGTCGAGCTGCACCTTCACCGCGCCGATCAGCTTCTCGAGGTGCGGCGTGTCGCCGAGCTGCACGACATTCGATGCGACCTTCGCGCGCAGACGGTTCAGAAAGCCGAGGCCCTTGCTGCCGATCGCCGTTGCGTCGATCGTCTTGCCTTCGGCTTCGAGCTCCTTGAACTTCTGCAGCGACGCACGCAGCACGTTCGTGTTCATCCCGCCGCACAGACCTTTGTCAGTTGTGACGAGGATGAAGCCGGCCGTCTTCGCGCCCTCGTTCGCCACCATGAACGGATGGCGATACTCGGGGTTCGCACGGCTCATGTGCGCGGCGATGTCACGGACCTTGTCGGCGTACGGACGGGCAGCGCGCATGCGCTCCTGGGCGCGGCGCATCTTCGATGCGGCGACCATTTCCATCGCTTTCGTGATCTTGCGCGTGTTTTGCACGCTCTTGATCTTGCCGCGAATTTCCTTCATTCCAGCCATTGCTTGCTCCTTGATCGAAACCGCGCGGGCCTACTTCATTGCTTCAGTTGCCCGCGCTGCTTCGAGGTCCGGTTATACGTCGCGGATCCGATCAGTACGCGATCAATAAGCGCCGGACTTCTTGAAGTCCTTCAAAGCCGCGTGCAGCGCGGCTTCGTCGTCCTTCGACAGGTCCTTGGTGTCTTCGATGCGCTTGATCAGATCGGCGTGGCTCGTCTTCAGGTATTCGCGCAGGCCGCGCTCGAATGCGAGCACGTCCTTCACTTCCAGATCGTCGAGGTAACCGTTGTTCGCGGCGAACAGCGCGACCGACAGTTCCCACACCTGCAGCGGCTGGTACTGCGGCTGCTTCAGCAGTTCGGTCACGCGGCGGCCGCGCTCGAGCTGCTTGCGGGTCGCTTCGTCGAGATCCGATGCGAACTGCGCGAACGCCGCGAGTTCGCGGTACTGCGCGAGATCGGTACGGATACCGCCCGACAGCTTCTTCACGACCTTCGTCTGCGCCGCACCGCCCACCCGCGACACCGACACGCCGGCGTTAATGGCCGGGCGGATACCCGCGTTGAAGAGGTCGGTTTCGAGGAAGATCTGGCCGTCGGTAATCGAGATCACGTTCGTCGGAACGAACGCGGTCACGTCGCCAGCTTGCGTTTCGATCACGGGCAGTGCCGTCAGCGAGCCGCTCTTGCCCTTCACTTCGCCCTTCGTGAACTTCTCGACATACTCTTCCGAGACGCGCGCCGCGCGCTCGAGCAGACGCGAGTGCAGATAGAACACGTCGCCCGGATACGCTTCGCGGCCCGGCGGACGGCGCAGCAGCAGCGAGATCTGACGGTATGCCCAGGCTTGCTTGGTCAAGTCGTCGTAAATGATCAGCGCATCTTGCCCGCGGTCGCGGAAGTATTCGCCCATCGTGCAGCCGGCGTACGGCGCGAGGTATTGCATCGCAGCCGATTCCGACGCCGAAGCGGCGACGACGATCGTGTATTCGAGCGCGCCCGTTTCTTCGAGCTTGCGCACCACGTTCATGATCGACGAAGCCTTCTGGCCGATCGCGACGTAGATACAGATCAGATCCTTGCCCTTCTGGTTGATGATCGTATCGACAGCCACCGCGGTCTTGCCGCATTGACGGTCGCCGATGATCAGTTCGCGCTGGCCGCGGCCGATCGGCACCATCGAGTCGATCGACTTCAGACCCGTTTGCACCGGCTGCGACACCGACTTGCGCCAGATCACGCCCGGGGCGATCTTTTCGATCGCGTCGGTCAGCTTCGCGTTGACCGGGCCCTTGCCGTCGATCGGGTTGCCGAGCGCGTCGACCACGCGGCCGACCAGTTCCGGGCCGACCGGCACCTCGAGAATGCGGCCCGTCGTCTTGACGATGTCGCCTTCCGAAATGCTTTCGTATTCGCCCAGAATCACGGCGCCGACCGAATCGCGCTCGAGGTTCAGCGCGAGGCCGTACACGTTGCCCGGGAATTCGAGCATTTCGCCCTGCATCACTTCCGACAGACCGTGAACGCGCACGATGCCGTCGGTCACGGAGATCACGGTGCCCTGGTTGCGAACGTCTGCGCTCGCTTCAAGGCCCTGGATCCGGCTCTTGATCAGCTCGCTGATCTCAGAGGGATTGAGTTGCATTATTCGCTCCTGATAGTCAATTCTGTTGCGTGCCAGCGGCTGCGCGATTCACGCGCCGACGTCTGCAAAATCACGCGGCCAGCGCCGTCTGCATTCTGGCGAGCCGCGCGCGGACCGAGGTATCGAGCACTTCGTCGCCCACCGTCACGCGTACGCCGCCGATCAGCGACGAATCCACCGCGACAGTCGGCTTCAGCTTGCATTTGAACTTGCGCTCGAGCGCCGCGACGAGTTCGTCCAGTGCCTGGCCTTCGAGCGGAAATGCGCTGACGATCTGCGCATCGGCCGCGCCTTCGTGGGCGTTCTTCAGCGCGTCGAACTGCGTGGCGATTTCCGGCAGCAACGGCAGCCGGTGATTGTCGACCAGCATCTGCACGAAGTTCTTTGCCTGCGCGTCGTCTTTGAGCGGCGACTTCACCGCGGCGAGCACGAGGTCGACGACTTGCGCGCGGGCCACTTTCGGGCTCGTCGCGATCGATTCGACTTCGGGCAAGCTCGCAACCTGAGCCAGTTCCTGCACGAGTGTGGACCAGGCGTTGACGTCGCCCGCTTGAGCCACGGCAAACAGCGCTTCAGCGTACGGACGGGCGATGGTGGCAAGTTCGGCCATGATCAGAGCTCGGTTTTGAGTTGATTCAGCAGATCGGCGTGAACCGACTGGTTCACTTCACGCTTCAGGATCTGTTCGGCACCCTTCACCGCAAGCGCTGCCACTTCAGCACGCAGCGCTTCGCGCGCCTTCACGATTTGCTGGTCGGCATCGGCCTTCGCCTGAGCGATGATCCGGGCGGCTTCGGCGTGCGCCTGCGCCTTGATTTCGTCGGCGACCGATACGGCACGCTTTTCAGCTTCGGCGATACGCTGCTGGCCGTCGTTGCGAGCCTGCGCAAGCTCCTCACCGACGCGCTTGTGCGCGGCTTCGAGTTCCGCCTTGCCCTTTTCGGCGGCCGACAGGCCATCGGCGATTTTCTTCGCGCGCTCGTCGAGGGCGTTGACCAACGGCGGCCACACGAACTTCATCGTGAACCACGCGAGGATCAGGAACACGACCATTTGCGCAAACAGAGTTGCGTTGAGATTCACGGTGTTTCCTTAAATGTTGCTAGTTCGGACGGGGAGACGGGAAATGGCAAGGCGCTCATCGAATCAGTGCTCGATCAGCGCCCAATACCCGTTCCGCTTAGCGCCATTCCTGTTATAGGTCAGGCGCGCAGTTCCGAGGAACCTCAGCCTGCCAGCTTCGACAGCAGCGGGTTCGCGAACGCAAACAGCATGGCCACACCAACGCCGATCAGGAACGCCGCATCGATCAGACCTGCGAGCAGGAACATCTTCGTTTGCAGCGGGTTCATCAGTTCCGGCTGGCGGGCGCACGCCTCAATGTACTTGCCGCCCATCAGGCCGATACCGATACAGGCGCCGATTGCACCCAGGCCGATGATGATGCCGATACCGATGGCGGTCAGACCCTGGATGTTGGCGATGAAAGCTTGCATGATCACTCCTTTGTGAAAAGTCTTTTTGGAACTGGGATTTAGAAAAATAAAAGCGATTCTTTTAGCCGACAGGACCGGGGTTAGTGGCTGTCGTGTGCCTGGCCGATATACACCAGCGTCAGCATCATGAAAATGAACGCCTGCAACAGAACGATCAGGATGTGGAAGATCGCCCACACGCTGCCCGCGATCACATGGCCGATGAAGCCAAGCACCGTCGTGTCCGCGCCGAAGTTCCAGATGCTGCCCAGGAGGGCAATCAGCAGGAACAGCAGCTCACCCGCGTACATGTTGCCGAACAGCCGCATGCCGAGCGAAACCGTCTTGGCGACGAACTCGATGATGTTCAGTGCAAGGTTCGGGATCCACAGCAGCGGATGCGCGCCGAACGGGGCCGACAGCAGTTCGTGCACGAAACCGCCTGCGCCCTTGATCTTGAAGTTGTAGTAAATCATCAGCACGAACACGCCGAGCGCGATGCCGAGCGTGCCGTTCAGATCAGCCGTCGGCACGATGCGATGATGGGGAATGATTTCCGACAGGCCCAGCCAGCCGATCACGCGGCCGGGGAGGTCGACGGGGATGAAGTCGAGCGCATTCATCAGTGCGACCCACACGAACACCGTGAGTGCGAGCGGCGCGATGAAGCGGCGGTTGCCGTGGATCATCGACTTCGACTGGTCTTCGACCATTTCGACGAGCATTTCGACCGCGCACTGAAAGCGGCCTGGAACGCCCGGCGTGGCTTTGCGCGCAGCAAGGCGCAAGATGAGGATGGTGACGAGGCCGCAGACGATGGACCAGAAGAGCGTGTCCAGATTCCAGACATGAATGTCGAAAATCGACGTCTGATGCTCGGTGGAGAAATTCTGCAAGTGATGCGCAATGTACTCGGACGGATCCAGAGCGCGCGTTCCTTCGCTAGCTGCCATATCGTTATTGCCACCCAAATTGTCGAAAATCGTTCCAGGCCGCCTGCCGCCGTTCGCGTCGCAGGCCAACCCGGTGCGGGCCGTCTCGAGCCCGCACGCCATTCGGCGACGCGTTGCCGCGTCAGCCAGTGTTCTTTACCTTCGCTTGACCTTCGTTACCGCCAGGCTAGTGCTATCCAGTACGTCTTGAGCGCGACCAGGTAAGTCACGAGCAGCGGAACCCACTGCACGCCGTGATACCCGAACGCGATGGCAACGAACATGGCGATCGTCGCCCCCATCTTGAGCGCTTCGCCGATCATCCAGCTCATCACCGTCTCAGCGCCGCTCAGCTTCTTCAGACGTGCCGCGAACAACGCGCTCGGCACCCAGCAAATCGCTCCCCCGAGAAATGCGGACAGCGCAGCATCGCCCGGCGGCTTGTAGAACAGCCACCACAGCAGTGTCGCACCCAGGGACAAAACCATTTGCGCCGCCACGACCTTGTAAGGCGTAACGCGCGATGGACGACTCACGTTCGGGCCGAATAGCTTCTGTGCCTCTGCCCGAGTGAGCGGAACGATATTGTTATCTTGCGGCTCGACATCCCACGCATCGTGATGCTCAGTGCGCTGAACTTTAGATGAATCTGACGTTGTCTCACGGACGCCATGCTCGGGACGGTGTTCGTCGTCGCTTTGCTTCGGCGCCTGATGCAACGCCGTGCCCGACTTTTGTACCGCCATTGCAGTGTCCCGCCAAGTTCTGTTCAGCCCGCGAGCTTACTCACCGCTTACGGGGGTGCCTAGCAAATAAATCCGGGCGATTGTAAGCGATAGTTGCAACCAATTCAAGACTTTAGGGTACTCAATAAATACCGTGGGAGCGCCTCCCGCGATACGGAAATATGCCCGTTTTGAATGAATCGGCTGGCGATTGTAAGCGACCTGCGCAGGCCCCAGACTCGCGCGCTTTTCGAAGTTTCTTCACTGCTTCGCCCACGCTTTATGCAGCGTGAGTCGATGTCAGACATGCAGCAGAACCCATCCGCCGAGCGCGCCGCCGACAATCCAGAACGGCACCGAAAAAAGATGGAACTGCGTCCACATGCCGCGCTCGTTCGAGAGCCGCATCGCGATCAGATTGGCCAGCGAGCCAATCGCAAAACCAAAGCCGCCGACGCTGACACCAAACGCGAGCGCACGCCAGTCTTTTGAAAATTCAGCGAGCATGATCGCAGCGGGGACGTTGCTGATACCTTGCGACAACAACGCACCCGCTACGTAGGTTCTTAATGGCGTCGCGAGATGCCACGCGCTCACCGATTGATGGACGAACGGCAATGCGGCGACGCTGCGCAGAACAATAAACATCAGCACGAAGATCAGCAGCAGCAGCCAGTCGATCTTCAGCACGATCGACGGGCGCCAGATCAGAAAGCCGAGCGCGACGCCCGCAAGGCCGATACCGGGCCGATGCGCATCCGCGAGCACGACGAATGCGACGAATAGCAGAGCCGCGACGCTGACGAGCGGCCGGTCGACCGAATGCGGCTCGACGTCCTTCGACAGATCGAGCGGCGCGGCGCGAAAAGACACAGCCGTCAGCAGATACAGCAACACCATCAGCACAACGCACAATGGCGCGAGTGCCCAGACGAAGCCGCCGAACGACACCCCGCTCGTTTGCCAGAGAAACAGATTCTGAGGATTGCCGAGCGGCGTCAGAATCGAACCCGCGTTCACCGCGAGCGCGATGAAGATGACAAGGCGTCTTAACGGTAACGGCGTGAGCTTGTGCAGCGACAACGCAAGCGGCACGACGACGAAAAGGGCGACGTCGTTTGTCAGCACTGTTGATAATGCGGCCGCGAGGCCGATCAGCAGGCAGGCAAGCGCGCGCTCCGTATGAATATGGTGAACGACACGATGCGCGGACCACATCAGGAATCCTGAACGTTCCACCGCCTTCGTCAGAATAAGCAGACCCGTGAGCGTCAAAACGGTCTGCCAGTCGACGAGCGACGGCAGCGAGGTCCATGCGCGCGGGTGAAAAATCTGCAGCACGATCAGCGCGAGCGCGAGAATCGCGAGCACCGGTTCCTTGGCGATGAATAGCCAGACGGCCCGCAGCACGTGGTGCGCGGGCGTCGGCGCGCGTTCGACTGATGGCACGGTCAAAACGCGCTTAAGCGGTGGCGTTGGTGCCGCGCAGACGCGCGAGAATGCCCTCGAGTGCGTCGAGATCACCGAATTCGACGGTCACCTGGCCGCGTCCGCGGCGGCCGAGCTTGATCTTCACCGTCGCGGCGAGCAGATCCGACAGTTCCTCTTCGAGGCGGCGCGTATCGCGGCCGCCATCGTGATTGACGCGCACTTTCGGTGCGGGCGTCGCCTTGTTGGTCGCGGTCACGAGCTTTTCGGTCTCGCGCACCGACATGCCCTTGTTGACCACCTGGTTTGCGAGCGTGATTTGCGTCGCCGAATCGACGGCCAGCAGCGCCCGTGCGTGGCCCATGTCGAGGTCGCCGGCGAGCAGCATCGTCTGGACGGGCGCCGCGAGATTCAACAGACGCAGCAGGTTCGATACCGCGCTGCGCGAGCGGCCGACCGATTCGGCCGCCTGTTCGTGCGTGAACTTGAATTCGTCGAGCAGGCGCTGGATGCCCTGCGCCTCTTCCAGCGGATTCAGGTCTTCGCGCTGGATGTTCTCGATCAGCGCCATCGCCGCGGCGGCCTGGTCCGGCACGTCGCGCACGAGCACCGGCACCTCTTCGAGACCCGCGATATGCGCCGCGCGATAACGGCGCTCGCCCGCGATGATTTCGAATTTGTCGCCGCCGATCGGCCGCACGAGAATCGGTTGCATCAGACCCTGCGCGCGGATGCTGGCCGCGAGCTCCTGCAGCGCGCCCTCGTCCATTCGCGTACGCGGCTGGTACTTGCCTGCCTGCATGCGCGCCAACGGCAGCGTATGCGGCGCGCTATCGATCTTGACCGCCTCCGTGATGTCGGCGCTTCCGCCAAGCAGCGCCTCGAGCCCCCTGCCCAGCCCCTTCTTTCTTGCTACTGCGTTCATCGTATTCCCTCGATCCAATTTCGACGATTGGCGTTGAGTGCTCATAGCGCGCGCACCCGTTCGATCATTTCCGCGCCGAACTGCACGTAGGCCTGCGCGCCGCGCGACGCGCGGTCGAACACCACGCCCGGCAAGCCGTAACTCGGCGCCTCGGCGAGGCGCACGTTGCGCGGGATCACGACGTCGAACACCTTGTCGCCGAAGTGCTCTTTCAGCTGGTCGGAGACCTGTTGCTGCAGGGTGATGCGCGGATCGAACATCACGCGCAGGAGGCCGATCACCTTCAGGTCGCGATTCATGTTCGCGTGCACCTGCTTGATCGTATTGACGAGGTCCGACAGGCCCTCGAGTGCGAAGTACTCGCACTGCATCGGGATCACGACGCCGTGCGCCGCGCACAGGCCGTTCAGCGTCAACAAAGACAGCGCCGGCGGGCAATCGATCAGCACGAAGTCGTAGTCGCCGACGACGTGCAGCAGCGCTTCCTTCAGCTGACGCTCGCGGTTTTCCACGCCGACCAGCTCGATCTCGGCGCCCGCGAGTTCGCGATTTGCCGGCAGCACGTCGTAGGAAACCGCTTCGGACTTGACCCGTGCGTCGGCCACCGCCACACCGTCGCACAGCACTTCATAGACGGTGTTCTCGCACGCAGCCTTGTCGATGCCGCTGCCCATCGTCGCGTTGCCCTGCGGATCGAGATCGATAAGCAGAACCCGTTGTCCCTGCGATGCGAGGCTCGCGGCGAGATTGACAGCTGTCGTCGTTTTGCCGACTCCACCCTTCTGGTTCGCAACGCAGAAGATTTTTGCCATCTTGGATGTGTCCCTTTGCAGCCTTGAGTGTTTGGTATGGGTTCGCTTGTGCGCCGTGCTCTGCTACCTGCGTTCGTCGCGTCCGCCGCGTTGCCCTATCGGCGCGGCGCGCACTTAGTTTGACGCAGGCGCCGACGCAGCACCAGGTTCTTCGACAAGAATTTCCAGCAGATGCCGTTCGGCGTCGAGCGACGGCACATCGAGCCGGATCACCTGCTTCACTTCCGCGCCGGCCGGCAGGCGCGCGATCTCGGCATCGGGACGCACACCCTTCATCGCCCAGATCGCGCCGCTTTCCGCCACCAGATGCCGGGCCAGTGTAACGAAATCCGCGAGCTCTGCGAATGCGCGCGACACGATCACATCGAATTTTTCCGGCACTTCGATACCGGGACGCAACGACTCCACCCTGCCCGTCACCACCGACAGGTTTGCGAGCCCGAGTTCCGCCTTCGCCTGAGACTGGAACGCGGTCTTCTTGTGAACGATGTCGTTGAGCGTGACACGCCACTCCGGCAGCACGATCGCGAGCACGATGCCGGGCAAGCCGCCGCCGGACCCGACATCGAGTACCGACGATCGTCCTCGCCCCGCGTTGAGGTGCGGCACGATCGACAGCGAATCGAGGATGTGCTGGATCAACATCTGCCGCGGGTCGCGAATCGCCGTCAGGTTGTAGACGGCGTTCCATTTCCCGAGCAGCGCGACGTAGTCGAGCAGCCTCGCTTGTTGCGTATCGGTGAGGTCGATGCCCAGTGCGCGGGCGCCGTCGGCCAGCAACGCCGCCAGCGTCTCGCGACTGGCGGCGGGACTGCCGTGGCGCGCCGTCATTGAGCCACCGGCGTGCTGTCCGTGCCGGCGTCGGTGTTGGCTGGACTGGCCGAGCTAGCGGCGGCCGTCGGACGGCGGCCCAGGCCGCGCTTCAAATGCACCATCAGCAATGAGATCGCGGCAGGCGTGATGCCGGAAATCCGCGAAGCCTGGCCGATCGTTTCAGGGCGATGTTGCGTGAGCTTCTGGCGGGCTTCGAACGACAGGCCACGCACTTCCGCATAGTCGAGCCCGTCTGGTAGACGCGTGTTCTCATGCGCCTCGTTACGCTCGATCTCATCAGCCTGACGCTCGATATAGCCCTGATACTTGATGCCGATTTCGATCTGTTCCGTGATCTGCGCCAGCAGAACCGCGTCGTCGGCCAGCGCTTCCGCCGGCGCGCATGCGCCGTCTCGCAGCGCGCAGACGCCGTCATATGAAACGCCCGGACGGCGCAGCAATTCTGCGAGGCTATATTCGTGATCGATCGGCTTGCCAAGCAGCGCGGTTGCTTCGTCAGAGGAAAGCGTCTTCGGTGTGACCCATGTCGAACGCAGACGCTCTGTTTCACGTGAAACGGCGTCGCGCTTGCGGCTGAACGCGTCCCAGCGCGCATCGTCGACGACGCCTAGCTCGCGGCCGATCTCCGTCAGACGCATATCCGCATTGTCTTCACGCAGGCTAAGTCGATATTCGGCCCGGCTCGTGAACATCCGATACGGCTCCGACACGCCGCGCGTGACCAGATCGTCGACGAGCACGCCGAGGTACGCCTGATCGCGGCGCGGGCACCACGCTTCCTTGCCCTGCACCTGCAACCCCGCGTTAATCCCCGCGAGCAGACCCTGAGCTGCAGCCTCTTCATAGCCGGTGGTGCCGTTGATCTGTCCCGCAAAGAACAAGCCGTTGATCGCCTTTGTTTCCAACGACGCCTTGAGCGCGCGCGGATCGAAGTAGTCGTACTCGATCGCATAGCCGGGCCGCAGGATGTGCGCGTGCTCGAGGCCGCGCATCGAACGAACCAGCTCCAGCTGCACGTCGAAAGGCAGGCTGGTCGAGATACCGTTCGGGTAGAACTCGTTGGTCGTCAGCCCTTCGGGCTCGAGGAAGATCTGATGCGATTCCTTCGACGCAAACCGATGGATCTTGTCCTCGATCGACGGACAGTAGCGCGGGCCGACGCCTTCGATCACGCCCGTGTACATCGGCGACCGGTCGAGCCCGCCGCGAATAATGTCGTGCGTTTGCGCATTCGTATGCGTGACCCAGCACGGCACCTGACGCGGATGCTGCTCGGCGCGGCCAAGGAACGAGAACACCGGCACCGGGTCGAGATCGCCCGGTTGCTCTTCGGTTTTCGAGAAATCGATCGTCCGGCCGTCGATGCGCGGCGGCGTCCCGGTCTTCAGGCGCCCTTGCGGCAGCTTCAATTCCTTGAGGCGCGCGGACAGCGACACGGCAGCCGGATCGCCAGCGCGGCCGCCCGTGTAGTTGTTGAGCCCGACGTGAATCTTGCCATCGAGGAACGTACCCGCCGTCAGCACGACCGCGCGCGAGCGGAAGCGGATTCCAACCTGCGTGACCGCACCCACCACACGGTCGCCCTCCACCATCAGATCGTCAACCGATTGCTGGAACAACCACAGGTTCGGCTGATTTTCGAGGCGGCGCCGGATCGCCTGCTTATACAGCAGCCGGTCCGCTTGCGCACGCGTCGCGCGGACCGCCGGCCCTTTCGACGAATTGAGGATGCGGAACTGAATGCCACCTTCATCGGTAGCCGCCGCCATCGCCCCGCCGAGCGCGTCGACTTCCTTGACCAGATGACCCTTACCGATGCCGCCAATCGACGGGTTGCAGCTCATCTGGCCGAGCGTTTCGATGTTGTGCGTGAGCAGCAGCGTCTTATTGCCCATGCGCGCGGAAGCGAGCGCGGCTTCGGTGCCGGCATGCCCGCCGCCGACGACGATAACGTCAAACTCTGTGGGATAAAGCATTGGAGATCTCACGCAGACCGTTGGCGTGAGCCTTTCAGAAAAATGTATGGGCGAATTATAACGGGTTCGCTTTTGGCCCGATTTACGTTGGTTTAAGCGTGGGAAGAAAAACGGCGTGTTTCACGTGAAACACGCCGCGATGATTGATTGTGCCTTCGGCCGAATGGCTCCAGAAGGAAGGGGTCGAGAGGCGGCCGCCGATCTACGAGGGCGCAACAACGTGGAGCAAAAGCGACCTAAGCGACCCTCTTCGTCAATCCCAGGTACGTTTCGATCACCCGCGGATTCTGCGCCAACTCAGCCGCCGCCCCTTCCAGCACCAGCTCACCCGTCTCCAGCACATAGCCATAATCGGAAACCTGCAACGCTGCCCGCGCATTCTGCTCGATCAGCAGCGTCGCAACGCCGGTCTCCCGCAGCGCGCTGATGATATGAAAAATCTCCTTCACGATCAGCGGCGCGAGCCCGAGGCTCGGTTCATCGAGCATCAACAGATCCGGCTTGCCCATCAACGCTCGACCGACCGCGAGCATCTGACGCTCGCCCCCGGACAAAGTCCCTGCCGCCTGCTTCCGGCGTTCCTTCAGGCGCGGAAACAAGCTGAACACCGGGTCGAGCTGATCGAGATAATTCCGCTCGCCCGCCTTTTTCCGTCGATAGGCGCCGAGCACGAGGTTGTCTTCGACCGTCATCGTCGCGAACAGCTCGCGCTTTTCCGGGACGAGGCACATTCCACCCGCGACGCGCTGCTCGACCGGCAGCGCGCTGACGTCGCGTCCGCAAAAAACAATCGCGCCCTCCGCGGCCCCGGCCACCGGCAACGCGCCCATGATCGCGTTCAACAGCGTCGACTTCCCTGCGCCATTCGGCCCGATCACGGAGACGATCTGCGCCGGCCGCACTTCGATTTGCGCGTTATGCAGCGCTTCGACCTTTCCATAGCGAACCGACAGACTGTCGACTCGCAGAATCGGCGCGGAGGTAGCAATCGTTACGTTAGTCATTGTCTTCACTCCACCCCGCCCAGATACGCTTCGAGCACAGCCGGATCCTTCTGCACGTCCTGCGGCAAGCCCTCGGCGATGCGTGTGCCGAACTCCATCACCACAAGCCGATCCGTCAGATTCATCACGAATTCCATATCGTGTTCGACGAGCAGAATGCTCATCCCTTCTTCGCGCAACCGGCGCAGCAGCGCCGCGAGTTGTTGCTTCTCCTGGTAGCGCAGGCCCGCGGCCGGCTCGTCGAGCAGCAGCAGCATCGGGTCGCTGCATAGCGCGCGCGCAATCTCGAGAATCCGTTGCTGGCCGAGCGCGAGGCTTCCCGCTTCGTCATCGCGATGCTGCTCCAGTCCGACGCGCCGGATCTGTCGCGCGGCTTCCGCCATCAGCCGCGCTTCCTCCGCGCCGTTAAGCCGAACGATGCTGCGCCAGATACCTGCATGGCCACGCAAATGCGCGCCGATCGCAACGTTCTCGAGCACCGTCATGCCCGGCAACAGCTTGACGTGCTGAAACGTCCGCCCAATTCCGCGCCTCGCGATTTCGCGCGAACTCAGCGCATCGATCCGCTCGCCGCGGAACGTGACCGTACCGCGCGTCGGCTCCGTCACCCCCGTGACAAGATTGAACGTCGTCGACTTGCCGGCGCCGTTCGGGCCGATGAGTCCGATAATCTCGCCCGACTTCACGTCGAAGCTCACGTCGTTGACGGCGAGCAGCCCGCCAAACTCCTTGCGCACCTTGTTGACGCTCAGCAACCGCTCGCCAGGCGCCGGCTTGCCGCGCATCGGCAACGGATCGACGTCGCCGGGCGCATGCGCGCGCGGCCCGCGCGGAAAGAGCCGGGCAACGAGCGGCCAGACGCCGCCGCGTGCGTGTTGCAGCAGCACAACCATCAACATGCCGAAAACGATCTCTTCGAAGTTGCCGTTCTCGCCCAGCAGCTTCGGCAGCAACGTTTGAAGATAGTCCTGCAACACCGTCAGAATCGCGGCGCCGAGCACGGCGCCCCAAACATGCGATACGCCGCCGACCACGGCCATAAACAGATACTCGATGCCGTGATTGAGCCCGAATGGCGTCGGATTCACCGCACGCTGCAGGTGTGCGTAGAGAAAACCGGAAATCGCCGCGAGCACTGCCGCGTAGATAAAAATCACGACGCGCATCCATGCGGTATCGACACCCATCGCCTCCGCCATCGCTCCGCCGCCGCGCAACGCGCGAATGGCCCGCCCAGGCCGACTATTAAGCAGATTCTGAACAGAGACGACGGCGCCGAGCACGACGACCCAGATCAGGTAATAGATATGCCGCCCCGTCTCGAGCTCGATGCCGAGCAGATTCAGCACCGGAATGCCGTTGATGCCATCGTATTTGCCGAGCCATTCGAGGTTGCCGAACAGAAAGAACAGTGCGAGCCCCCACGCGATGGTGCCGAGCGGCAGGAAATGGCCGGACAGGCGCATCGTCACCAGCCCGAGCACGAGCGCGATCAGGGCGGTCAGCAACACGCCGGCGATCAGCGCGAGCCACGGCGATACGCCGAATTGCGTCGTCAGATACGCGGTCGAATACGCGCCGATGCCAACGAACGCAGCCTGCCCGAAACTCGTCATGCCGCCGATGCCGGTCAGCAGCACGAGGCCGATCGCGACGATCGAATACAAGCCGATGTAGTTGAGCAGCGTGATCCAGTACTCGGGCACATGCAGCGGCCTCGGCAGCACTGGCAGCGCGAACAGCACGATCAGAAATAGATAGAACGGTCCGTTCCGAACGAGGCGTTTCATCGCGTCACTCCTCCGCCTCTTCGACATGCGGCGTCGCGAGACTGCGCCATAGCAGCACCGGGATGATCAGCGTGAACACGATCACTTCCTTGTACGCGCTCGCCCAGAACGACGAGTACGACTCGAGCAACCCGACCAGCAATGAACCCGCTGCCGCGAGCGGGTAACTGACCAGCCCGCCGATAATCGCGCCGACGAAGCCCTTCAGGCCGATCAGAAAACCCGAGTCGTAGTAGATCGTCGTCAGCGGCGCGACGAGCATGCCGCACAGCGCGCCCAGGCCCGCCGCAAGCGTAAATGCGAGGCGCCCGGCCTGCGTCGTGCCGATGCCCACCAGTTGCGCGCCGATACGGTTCACCGATGTCGCGCGTAGCGCCTTGCCGGAAATCGAGCGGTCGAAGTACAGGTACAGCGCGACGATCAATACAATCGCCGTGCCGATCACCCAGAGGCTTTGCCCGGAGATCGTCAACGTGCCGACGTTGAAGGTCGCGTCCGAGAACGCATTCGTGCGCGAGCCCTCGGCGCCGAACATCACGAGCCCCAAGCCGACCATCGCAAAGTGCACCGCGACCGCGGCGATCAGCAACACGAGCGTCGTCGCTTCGGCTATCGGTTGAAAGGCCAACCGGTAGACCAATGGACCCATCGGGATCACGATCAGCAGCGCGAGCACAATCTGCGCGAGCATCGGCAACGGGTGCATGAAGAGGCCGCGCGTGACCGCGTACACGGCGATCGGGAACAGCAGATATTTGCCGGCGAGCACTGGCAGCGTGCGCACTGCATTAACGCGTCGTTCGGGATGCCGAACGAGTCCGGCTGCTTCGACAACGAAGCACGCAGCGCCCAACGCAACGAGCATCGTGCACGTGGCCGGAAACTTCTGCGATTGCAGGCCGGCCAGCGTCAGCGCGCCATATGAAACGAACTCCCCTTGCGGGATAAAGATCACGCGCGTCACCGAAAAAACCAGCACGAGCGCGAGTGCGAGCAATGCGTAGATCGCGCCGGTCGTGATGCCGTCCTGCGCGAGGATCGCCGCGATTGATAGATCCATACAGAATCGTCCTTCCTGGAACGTCGAAAACTGGAACGGGGAAACAAAAACAGAAAAGCGCACATGGAAAAGCGGGAACGCGGAGCGCGTGTCGAGCGGATAGCCACGCCGTGAAACTTCACGCGTTCCTGTGGGACGGACCTGCCGTCGCGCGTTCGCGGCGCTCGAGATCGAAGCGCCGCACATAAACCCATACGCCGCCACTGCCGCACCAATGACTCACCGCGACGGTCAATCGCAACGATTCATCGATGCAGCAGCGCCTGCCATTGTGCTCGATACGAAGCCTGCGCGCCGACGTCGCGGCCGCAAGCATACGGACGGCTTGTTCTAGTCTTTCTGCAGTTGCCATTTGCCGTCGACGATCCGCACGATCACGCGTGCGCGAGTGTCGAGGCCATTGTGGTCGGTCGCCGTCATATTGAAGATGCCGTGCGACGCGGGCATGTCCTTCACGTTTTCGAGCGCATCGCGCAGCGCGGTGCGAAATGCGACCGTGCCGGGCTGCCCCTTCTTCAGCGCTTCGGGAATCGCCCGCTGCAGCAACTGGCCGGCATCCCATGCGTGTCCGCCGAACGTCGATACCGAACCCACGCCATAGGCCTTTTCATAGGCGTTCCTGTATGCCTGCGACGACTGCTTGACCGGGTTGGAATCGGGCAGCTGATCGGTGACGAGAATCGGCCCGGCGGGCAGCAGCTCGCCATCGCAATCCTTGCCGCACACGCGCAGGAAGTCATTGTTCGCGACGCCATGCGTCTGATACACCTTGCCCTTGTAGCCACGCTCCTTCAGGGTCTTCGCGGGCAACGCCGCCGGTGTGCCGGAACCGGCGATCAGCACCGCGTCCGGATTCTGCGACATCATCTTCAGCACCTGGCCGGTCACCGATGCATCGGTGCGGTTATAGCGTTCGTTCGCGACAAGCTTGAGATGATGCGCGGTCGCCGCCGCATTGAAGACCGAGTACCAGCTCTCGCCATACGCGTCCGCAAAGCCGATAAAAGCAACCGACTTCACGCCATGCTGCTCCATGTAAGCGGCAATCGCATCGGCCATCAACGCATCGTTTTGCGGCGTCTTGAACGCCCACGTGCGCTTCGCATCCATCGGCTCGACGATCGAAGCGGATGCGGCGAGCGAGATCATCGGTGTCCTGCTTTCGGAGACGGGATCGAGCATGGCCAGCGAACCGGGCGTGACGGTCGAGCCGATAATCGCGTCGACATGATCTTCATCAATCAGTTTGTGCGCGTTCTGCACGGCCTGTGTGCTGTCGGTTGCATCGTCGAGCACGATGTATTGCACGCTCTTGCCGCCGATCTCTTTCGGCAGCAGCGCGATTGTGTTCTTCTCAGGAATCCCGAGCGACGCGGCGGGCCCCGTCGTCGACAGCGTCACGCCGATCTTCACCTGCGCTGCGGCCGTGCCAGCGCCGAAGACGGATGCGGCGGCGAATGCGGCGCAGACCGCGGCGCGCATCCATGGTTTCGTGTTGTTCATCGTTCGACCTGGTCTGGTTGTTCCGGGCTGGTTGTTCCGGGCTTGTTTTCCCTGCAAGCAGGCAGCAAAAAAGGCGCGTCTGACTGCACGCGCCTTTTTCCCCTCGGGATGCATCGACCCCCGATGCAATCAGTCCGACACGAGCTTCCACTTCCCGTCGACGATCTGCACCATCACGCGCGCCCGCTGATCGAGGCCTGCGTGATCGTTGGCGCTCATGTTAAAGATGCCTTGCGACGCCGGCAGATCATTCGTGCTTTCGAGCGCCGCGCGCAGCGCCTCGCGGAACGCGGGCGTGCCCGGCTGGCCCTTCTTCAGCGCGACAGGAATCGCACGCTGCAGCAGCAGTCCAGCATCCCACATGTGGCCGCCGAATGTCGACACTGATCCGGCGCCGTACGCGGATTCGTACGCATGCTTATACGTGAGTGCGGCCTCTTTCGCCGGATTCGACGCCGGCAGCTGATCGGCGACGAGTAGCGGCCCCGCCGGCAGATACGTGCCGTCGCAATCCTTGCCGCAGACGCGCAGGAAGTCGTTGTTCGCCACGCCATGCGTCTGGTAGTACTTGCCGTTGTAGCCACGCTCCTTGAGCGTGCGTTGCGGCAGCGCGGCCGGCGTACCGGCGCCGGCGATCAGCACCGCGTCCGGGTGCTGCGCCATCATCTTCAGCACCTGCCCTGTCACCGACGTATCATTGCGCGCGAAGCGCTCGCTGGCGACGACCTTGATCTTCGCGAGCTCCGCGGCCTTCGAGAACGCCTTGAACCAGCTCTCGCCATACGCATCCGAGAAGCCGATAAACGCCACCGTCTTCACGCCGTGGCTGGCCATATGCTGCGCAATGGCGGTCGCCATCAGGATGTCGTTTTGCGGCGTCTTGAAGATCCACGCGCGCTTCGCATCCATCGGCTCGACGATCGTCGCGGCCGCGGCAAGCGAGATCATCGGCGTATGAGCTTCGCTCGCAACGTCGATCATGGCGAGCGAATTCGGCACGACGGTGGAACCGATCAACGCGTCGACATGGTCTTCGCTCGTCAGCTTGCGCGCGTTCTTCACGGCCTGCGTCGAATCGGTCGCATCGTCGAGCACGATGTAGTCGACCTTCTGCCCCGCTATCGCTTTCGGCAGCAGCGTCGTGGTGTTCTTCTCGGGGATACCGAGCGACGCTGCCGGGCCCGTCGCCGATACCGTGATGCCGATCTTTACGTCTGCCGCTACTGCGCCGTGATATGCCACACACAAACACGCCGCGCTTATCCATCGCCATGCCGACTTCATTCCGCTCCTTATGCCCGCATTCGAAACACCATCGATATAGGGCCGGTATTAAGTGGCGTGACTTTACTGTCACGCCAAAGACGTCAAATCAGGGGAATGGCGAGTGTAGCCGAACGCGGCAAGACGTGCGCCCGTGCGATCAACGCAGGATCAACCGCTTGGGAAGGAAGGGATGCGATAGAGGCTAACTGCAGATGGAAAGTAAAAAGCGCTGTTGGACCCAGTCCAACAGCGCTTTCGTATGGGCGCTTAGCGCCTCATTGTCTCCTCGTTCTCCACCTGCAAAATTCGGGTGCATCAGAACTGTGTGAAGATTAAACAAGCAGGCTTACTCGAACAACTAGCATTTACCCTAGTGGTGCAGTTGCGCACCGTATCGGGGCGCGCAGTGTCGACACTTTGACACGCTTGTCGAACTCGCTTCGCGCCTATTCAAGCGCGCGGATTTTAAATCGGATACCGAATCAACCGCACATACCGGAAGCGTTTCCACCTCCCGCTTCGGCACACGCTTGCCCCCTGCTCAAGCACGCAGCGGCTTTACCCGCGCGACAATCTCGCCCACAATACCGCGCCTGAAGGCCAGCACGCACGCGATAAAGATCAGGCCCGTCACGATCGTCACCGATTCGCCGAGCGAACGGAACCAGTCGATACCCGTTGCCGACGCGATCACATTGCCGATATCGCCGAGCCGGTCTTCGAGCGACACGATCAGCGCGGCGCCGAGCAGCGGGCCGAACAGCGTGCCCATCCCGCCGACCAGCGTCATCAGCACGACGAGACCCGACATGGTCCAGTACGCATCGCTCAAGGTCTCGAAGCCGAGCACGAGCACCTTCATCGAACCGGCAAGGCCCGCGAGCCCCGCGGACAGCACGAACGCGAGCAGCTTGAAGCGGTTCGTATCGTAGCCGAGCGAAATGGCGCGCGGCTCGTTTTCCTTGATCGCAACGAGCACCTGCCCGAACGGCGAGTGGACGATGCGCACGATCAGCATGAAGGCGAGCACCATCACGAGCAGCACGACGAAATAGAGCGTGAGGTCCGACGACAGATCGACGAGGCCGAACAGCTTGCCGCGCGGTACGCCTTGCAGCCCGTCCTCGCCATGCGTGAACGGCGCCTGCAGAAACACGAAGTAGATCATCTGCGCGAGCGCGAGCGTGATCATCGCGAAGTAGATGCCCTGCCGGCGGATCGCGAATAGCCCGACGATCAGCCCAAGCAGCGTGGCGGCCGCCGTGCCGGCCACCACGCCGATTTCAGGCGTCGTGCCGAGCGACTGGATCACATAGCCGGTGATGTAGCCGGCCGTGGACAGAAACATCGCGTGCCCGAACGACAGCAGCCCCGTATAGCCGATCAGAAGATTGAACGCCGCCGCAAACAGCGCAAAGCACAGCACCTTCATCACGAACACCGGATACGCGCCGGCAAACGGCGCGACGATGAGGCCGATCAGCAGCAGCACGTAAAGCGCTTTTCTCTGCATTATTTTTCCTTGCCGAAGAGACCCGTCGGCCGCACGAGCAGCACGAGCGCCATGATCACGAATACGACGGTGGCCGACGCCTCCGGATAGAACACTCGCGTAAAGCCTTCGATCACACCGAGCACGAGGCCGGTCAGAATCGAGCCCATGATCGATCCCATGCCGCCGATCACGACCACCGCGAACACTGTGACGATCAGCGGTTGTCCCATCAGCGGCGAGACCTGAATGACAGGTGCGGCCAGCACGCCGGCGAACGCCGCGAGCGCGACGCCGAAACCGTAGGTCAGCGTGACCATCAGCGGCACATTGACGCCGAATGCCTCGACGAGCTTCGGATTCTCGGTACCCGCGCGAAGATAGGCGCCAAGACGCGTCTTCTCGATCACGAACCACGTCGCAAAGCAGACGATCAGCGACGCAACGACCACCCACGCGCGATAGTTCGGCAAGAACATGAAGCCCAGATTGGTCGCGCCGGAGAGCAGATTGGGCACATCGTACGGCTGGCCGGACGCGCCGTAGATCGAGCGGAACACGCCTTCCACCACGAGCGTGAGCCCGAACGTCAGCAACAGCCCGTACAGGTGATCGAGCTTGTAAAGCCAGCGCAGCATCGACCGCTCGATCAGCATGCCGAATAATCCGACGATGACCGGCGCGAGCACGAGCATCACCCAGTACGGCAGGCCGAAATACGCAAAGCCCATCCAGGTGAGCATGGCGCCGAGCATGAATAATGCGCCGTGCGCGAAGTTGATCACGTTGAGCAAGCCGAAAATCACCGCCAGCCCAAGGCTCAGAATCGCGTAGAACGAGCCGTTCACGAGACCCAGCAGCAACTGGCTCAACATGGCCGGCAGCGGGATGCCAAAGATATCCATTGAACGCGTCGTCAAAGTGAAAGCGAAAGCGCACTGGGCGCATCGGGCCAACCGCAAACCAACCGTCGCCCGATGCGCCCAGCACGCGGAACGTGCGCGCCTGCCGCTGCTTACGCGCGCGGCAGGTTATCCGCCGGCGCTTATTTCCACAACGCGCAGCGCGTTTCCTGCTTCGTCGTAAATGCCTGTTCGCCCGGAATCGTCGCCGTGATCTTGTAGTAGTCCCACGGTTCTTTCGACTCGGCCGGCGTCTTCACCTGCATCAGATACATGTCGTGGATAAAGCTGCCGTCCTGACGGATATAGCCCTTGCCGTAGAAGTCGTCGATCTTCGTCTTCTTGAGCTGCGCCATGACCTTGTCCGGGTCGGTCGAGCCGACCGCCTTCACCGCGTTCAGGTACGTCATCGTGGCGGAGTAGTCGGCTGCCTGCAGGCTCGACGGCATCTTCTTCATCTTGTCGAAATAGCGCTGCGCCCACTTGCGTGTGTTCGCGTCCTTGTTCCAGTACCAGCTGTCGGTCAGGATCAGGCCTTGCGTCGTTTCGAGTCCGAGACTGTGAATATCGTCGATGAAGATCAGCAGTGCGGCGAGTTTCATGCTCTTCGTAATGCCGAACTCTTTCGCGGCCTTGATCGAATTGATCGTGTCGCCGCCCGCGTTCGCGAGGCCGAGAATCTGCGCCTTCGACGATTGCGCCTGCAGCAGGAACGACGAGAAGTCCGACGCGGACAACGGATGCCGCACTTCCCCTAGCACCTGACCGCCGTTCGCCTTCACCACATCCGCCGTCGCCTTTTCGAGCGCCTTGCCGAACGCGTAGTCGGCGGTCAGGAAGTACCACGTCTTGCCGCCCTGCTTCGTGATCGCCGAGCCCGTGCCTTTTGCCTGTGCGGTCGTGTCGTACGCATAGTGAACCGTGTACGGCGTGCACTGCTCGTTGGTCAGGGTGTCGGCGCCCGCGCCGATGTTGATGTACACCTTGTGCTTCTCGCCTGCGACCTGGTTCGTCGACAGCGCGGTCGCCGAGTTCGTGCCGCCGATCACGGCCTCGACGCCTTCGCGGTCGAACCATTCGCGTGCGCGCGATGCGGCGATATCGGCCTTGTTCTGGTGGTCCGCGTAAAGAATCTGGATCGGCTTGCCGTTCACCTTGCCGCCGAAATCCGCCACCGCCATACGGATCGCTTCGAGACCGCCCTGGCCGTCGATGTCCGCATACAGCCCCGACATGTCAGTGATAAAGCCGATCTTCACTGCATCGTCGGCTGCCCGCGCGCTGCCCGCGGTCAGCGCGATACCGGCTGCCGCCGCGAAACAGAGTGAGGTCAGGCGCGCGAGAGTGTTCCTTTTCATCTGTGTGTCTCCTTCGTTCTGCGTTGTGTTTATCAGAGGCAATTGCGTTGCGAGAGCGGCCGGCGAACAACCTGAAAACGCCCGCGCCGCTCACACCCCGAGCAGGTCATGCAGGACCGGCATTTTGCTTTCGAGCTCCTGTGCACCGAAATGCTCGACGATGCGGCCGTGTTCCATCACGTAGAAGCGGTCCGCCAGCGGCGCGGCGAAGCGGAAATTCTGCTCGACCATCACGATCGTGTAGCCGCGCGATTTCAGCGTGACGATCATGCGCGCGAGCGCTTGCACGATCACCGGCGCGAGCCCTTCGGAAATCTCGTCGAGCAGCAGCAGGTTCGCGCCGGTGCGCAGAATGCGCGCAACCGCGAGCATCTGCTGCTCGCCGCCCGATAGGCGCGTGCCCTGGCTCATGCGGCGTTCCTGCAGATTCGGGAACATCTCGTAAATTTCGGAGAGCGACATCATGTGCGCCGCCTCGCCGACCGGCGGCGGCAACAGCAGGTTTTCCTCGCACGAGAGGCTCGAGAAAATGCCGCGCTCCTCGGGGCAATAGCCGATGCCGCAATGCGCGATGCGATGCGTGGCCAGATCGATGGTTTCGCGGCCGCTCACGCGTATCGAGCCCGTACGGCGGCCTGTGAGTCCCATGATTGCGCGCAAGGTGGTCGTGCGACCGGCGCCGTTGCGGCCAAGCAGCGTGACGACTTCGCCGCGCGCCACAGTCAGATCGACGCCGTGCAGAATGTGCGACTCGCCGTACCAGGCCTGCAGTCCGGCGATTTCGAGCGCGGGCTCCGCGTTCAACGCCCCGTTGGTTTCGACGTTCTCGTTCTCGGTCACCGTGCTCATGCATGAGCTCCGGCCAGCGCGGCATCGGCACTGCCCATATAGGCCTGCGTCACGAGCGGATTCTTCGATACGTCCGCATAGGTCCCTTCAGCGAGCACTTCGCCGCGCTGCAGAACCGTAATGGTGTCCGAGATGCCGGCAATCACATTCATGTTGTGCTCGACCATCAGGATCGTGCGGCCCGCCGATACTTTCTTGATCAAGGCCGTGACGCGGTCCACATCTTCGTGGCCCATGCCCTGTGTCGGTTCGTCGAGCAGCATCAGTTCCGGCTCCATGGCGAGCGTCGTCGCGATTTCGAGCGCGCGCTTGCGGCCATACGACAGCTCGACCGTCGGCACGTCGGCAAAGTCGGCAAGGCCGACCTGGGTCAGCAGATCGAGCGCGTGGTCGTCGAGTTGATGCAGCGTGCGCTCGCTCTTCCAGAAATGAAAAGCGGTGCCCAACGGGCGCTGCAAACCGACGCGTACGTTTTGCAACGCGGTCAAATGCGGAAAAACCGCGGAAATCTGAAACGAGCGGATGATGCCGCGCCGCGCGATCTGCGCGGGCCGCTCGCGCGTGATGTCGACGCCGTTAAAGACGATTTGCCCGGCCGTCGGTTCGAGAAACTTCGTAAGCAGATTGAAGCAAGTGGTCTTGCCCGCGCCGTTCGGGCCGATCAGCGCATGAATCGAGCCGCGCCGCACCCGCAGGTTGACGCCGTTGACCGCCGTGAATCCCTTGAACTCCCTCGTCAGCCCGCGCGTTTCGAGTATCGTATCGCCGAGAATCATGTTCCCTTCCATGCGAAGTAAGGCGAAGCACTACGGTAATCCGCGCAGAGTTGCGCAAGGTCGGATGGCGTTGAAACCCCCGTTGCCAGTCGTGGCGTGATGCACCACTACAGACGGCAAGCCATGCCGCGCTACGCAGCATGGCTGTCATTGTCGCCCCATTGATGCAGCGCATTCATTGGGATTTGCACTAACTGATGCGGCGGGTATCCGGGAGCGGGTACCCGGCGGCGGGCGGCGGACCCCGGCCGACGGGGATCCGCCGCCAATACGGCACTGTCCGGCACTGTCACGCGATCGATACAGGCGCTGCAGCGGACGCCGTTTCGTTTTGCATCGTGCTGCGTTGCGCACGTCGATCGGCGCGGATCATTTCGCTCGCGCGCTCGGCGATCATTAACGTCGGCGAGTTCGTATTGCCCGATGTAATGGTGGGCATGACCGATGCGTCGACCACGCGCAATCCTTCGACACCGATCACACGAAGCCGCGTATCGACAACCGCAGCGGGATCGTCGGTCGTCCCCATGCGGCATGTGCCGACCGGATGGAAGATCGTGGTGCCGACCTCGCCCGCCGCGCGCTGCAATTCCGCTTCGGTCTGGAACTGCAAGCCGGGCAGAATCTCTTCGGGCGAATAGCGCGCGAGCGCCGGTGCAGCCGCGATGCGGCGCGTCAGACGCAAAGCGTTGGCCGCAACGTGCCGGTCATACTCGGTCGACAGATAGTTCGGTGCGATCAGCGGCGGCGCATGCGGATCGGACGACTCGATATGAATGCTGCCGCGCGACGTCGGCCGCAAATGGCACACGGAAGCCGTGAACGCATTGAAACGATGCAGCGGTTCGCCAAAACGATCGAGCGACAGCGGCTGCACGTGGTACTCGAGGTCAGGGCGCGTAATCGACACATCGCCAGCATCCGACTTCGCGAATGCGCCGAGTTGCGAGGGCGCCATCGACATCGGCCCGCTTTGCATGAGCAGATATTGCAGCCCGATCACCAGCTTGCCCCACCAGTGCGCGGAAGACGTATTCAACGTCCGTACGCCGCGTACTTTATAAGCCATCCTCAATTGCAAATGGTCCTGAAGGTTTTCGCCGACGCCACGCAAATCCTGCACCACATCGATGCCGAGATTCTGCAGACGCGCACCATTACCGATACCGGATAGCTCGAGCAGTTGCGGCGAGTTGACTGCGCCGGCGCTCAGGATCACCTCGCATTTCGCTTTCGCGAGGTAGTCGACATCGTTGCCGCGATATTCGACGCCGACGCAGCGTTTGCCTTCGAACACGAGTCGCTGCGTATGCGCGCCCGTGATGATGGTCAGATTCGGCCGCCCGAGCGCGGGCCGCAAAAACGCCTTCGATGCATTCCAGCGAATGCCGTGCTTCTGGTTCACTTCGAAATAGCCGACCCCGCCGTTGTCACCCCGATTGAAATCTTCGGTGTACGGAATGCCGGTTTCGTGTGCCGCATGCGCGAACGTTTCGAGAATTTTCCATTTGAGGCGCTGTTTTTCGACGCGCCATTGGCCACCCGCGCCGTGCCAGTCATTGCCCCCGCCGTAATGATCTTCGCTGCGCTTGAAGACCGGCAGCACCGCGTCCCAGGCCCATGAGGAATCGTTCGTCACGCGCGCCCATTCGTCGTAGTCTTCGCGCTGGCCGCGCATATAGATCATGCCGTTGATCGACGAGCTGCCGCCAAGCACCCTGCCGCGCGGATAAGACAGCGAGCGGCCGTTCAGGCCGGGCTCCGCCGCCGTTTTATAGAGCCAGTCCGTGCGCGGATTGCCGATGCAATGCAGATAGCCTACGGGTATGTGGATCCAGTGGTAATCGTCCTTGCCGCCCGCTTCGAGCAGCAGCACCGAGACGTCGCGGTCCTGGCTCAGACGGTTCGCGAGCACGCAACCCGCCGTGCCCGCGCCGATCACGATATAGTCGAACTCACCTTCGACCGTTCTTTCACCCGTCTTTTCCGTCGTATGCGACGGTACGTTAGTCATGCTCACTGCTGGTCTCCTTGCGCGATTCCGCTTGGTCAAGCGCGTTCGCCTGTCACTCTGAAGCCGATCCCCCGGCGCTTATTCTGGTTTACTTCGCCACCGGCATCGTGAATTCGGCGCCCTTTGCAATACTGTCCGGCCAGCGCTGCATGATGCTCTTGTAGCGCGTATAGAAGCGCACGCCTTCTTCGCCATAGGCATGGTGATCGCCAAACAGCGAGCGCTTCCAGCCGCCGAAAGAGTGCCATGCCATCGGTACCGGAATCGGCACGTTGATGCCGACCATGCCGATCTGGATCTGACGCGAGAATGCGCGCGCAATGCCGCCGTCGCTCGTGAAGCACGACACGCCATTCGCATACTCGTTCCGGTTGATCAGCTCGACGGCCGATGCAAAGTCGGGCACACGTACGACGCACAGCACCGGACCGAAGATTTCGTCGCGATAGATCGACATGTCGGTCTTCACGTTATCGAACAGCGTGCCGGCAAGGAAAAAACCTTTCTCGTGTCCGGCTACTTCGTGATTGCGGCCATCGACGACGAGCGTCGCGCCTTCCTTCACGCCCGCATCGACGTAACCCGACACCTTCGTGCGATGCGCGGCCGTGACGAGCGGGCCCATTTCCGCCGCGGGGTCCATGCCATTCGCAATCTTCAGCGTCTTCACACGCGGCGTCAGGCGTTCGACGAGCTCATCGGCAATATGCCCGACCGCGACCGCGACGGAAATCGCCATGCAACGCTCGCCGGCCGAACCGTATGCGGCGCCGATCAAGGCATCGACGGCCTGATCGAGGTCCGCATCGGGCATTACGACAAGGTGATTCTTCGCGCCGCCAAGCGCCTGCACGCGCTTGCCGTGTTTCGTGCCCTCCGTATGAATGTATTCGGCGATCGGCGTCGAGCCGACAAACGACACGGCGCTGATGTCCGGATGCGCGAGCAGCGCATCGACCGCAACCTTGTCGCCGTGCACGACGTTGAACACGCCATCGGGCAAACCCGCTTCCTTCAGCAATTCGGCAAGCCGGATCGACGCGGACGGGTCGCGTTCCGACGGCTTCAGCACAAACGTATTGCCGCAAGCGATCGCCATCGGGAACATCCAGCACGGCACCATCATCGGGAAATTGAACGGCGTAATGCCGGCGACTACGCCAAGCGGCTGCCGCAGGTTCCAGTTGTCGATGCCGCCGCCGATCTGATCGGTGAAATCGGTCTTCAGCAGGTTGGGAATGCCGCACGCGAATTCGACGACTTCGATGCCGCGCGTCACTTCGCCTTTCGCATCGGAAAACACCTTGCCGTGTTCGCGCGTGATCAGTTCGGCGAGCTCATCGTGATGCCTGTCGAGCAATTCCTTGAACTTGAACATCACGCGTGCGCGCTTGAGCGGCGCGGTCTCGCTCCATGCGGGAAACGCAGCCTTCGCCGCCGCGACGGCCGCATCGACTTCCGCGACGCTGGCGAGCGGCACGCGCGCCGCGACGCTGCCCAGTGCCGGATTGAACACGTCGCCGAAGCGCTCGCTCGTGCCCTCGACCAAACGTCCGTTGATCGCATGCGTCAGCGCTCGCACGCGTGAAGGGTTCTGATCTGTCTCGCTCATGTTTTCCTCCTCGATGAATCGAAGCCTAATCGCGCTCGGCACGCGAAATCCAATGAGTTATGCTCAACTGCGATATAAGTCGCGCTAATATCAGCCGATGGACCTGACACTGCTGCGGGCATTCGCGACCGTCGCGCGCGAGGGCAATCTGACGCGCGCCGCCGCGCAATTGCATCTGACTCAACCGGCCGTCAGCCTGCAGATCAAACATCTGCAGGAAGCGCTCGGCGTGATGCTCTTCACGCGCTCGTCGCACGGACTCACGCTGACGCGCGACGGCCAGGCGCTGCTGCCGCATGCCGAACGCGCGCTCGCGGCAGCCGGCGACGTCGAGCGCGCCGCCGCGACGCTGCGCCAGGAAGTACGCGGGCGCCTGCGCATCGGCACCATCCTCGACCCTGAATTTCTACGCCTCGGCGGCTTTTTGCGCCAGTTGGTGGAAACCTGGCCGCATATCGAAACCGCGCTGCGGCACGGTATGTCGGGCTGGGTGCTCGAACAGATCCGCGCGGGCGAGCTCGACGTCGGCTTTTACATCGGCCAGCCCGCCGAAGACGATCCGCGCGATGCCGAGCTTTTCCACACGATCACGCTGACGCGCTTCCAGTACCGCGTGCTCGCCCCGGCCGGCTGGAAAGACCGCGTCAAAAACGCGCACGACTGGCGCGCGCTCGCCGCGCTGCCGTGGATCTGGACGCCGCCGGCGTCCGCGCACAACCGGCTGCTGTCGCGGCGCTTTGCGCAGGCCGGCGTGAAGCCCGTGAAAGTCGCCGAAGTGGACCAGGAGCCGTCGATGCTCGATCTCGTCAAATCCGGCGTGGGGCTTTCGCTTGCGCGCGATGCGACGGCGATCGCCGAGGCGCATGCGCATGCATTGACGATCGTCGAACACGTGACCGTGCCGACCGAGCTCAGCTTCATCACGCTCGCGGCGCACAAGGACGAGCCCGCGATCGCCGCCGCGCTGAAGCTGATCGACATGCAGTGGGCGATATGAGCGGCGCTCATGTCAGACCAGGGCGTACGCTGCGTCAACACGCCGTCACGCGCTTTTTGCTAGATTGACGGTTCCCCTGTCTCACGGCTTTCCCGCTTTCTCCCGTCCGGTTTTTCGTCCTTTAGTACGATAAGCGGCATGCATCGATTCCCGATGCGCATGTCGCATTTCACCTGCGGCCGCCTTGCCGTTGCATCGATTGCCGCCGGGAGCTGGTTCATTTTGGCGCGTTTGTCTTTTGGCGCGTTTGTCGCCGACTCTTTCTCAACAGGAGCTCTACATGGCCCGCAACATCGAAATCAAAGCCCGCGCCCACCAGTTCGATCTGCTTCGCGAGCGCGCCGCCGCCCTTTCGCCAGATGCTCCGTTGATCTTCCGCCAGCTGGACAGCTTCTACGACGTGCCGCGCGGCCGCCTGAAGCTGCGCCAGTTCGACGACGGCACGCCGGCCGAGTTGATCTTCTATCAACGCGACGATCGCGATGGCCCGAAGGTTTCGTATTACACGAGAAGCCCGGTAACGAATGCCGAGGCGATGCATTCGCTGCTCGCGACCGCGCTGACCACGCGTTGCGTCGTATCGAAAGAGCGCCACGTGTATCTGGTCGGGCGCACGCGGATTCATCTCGATCGCGTCGACGGGCTCGGCGATTTCATCGAGCTCGAAGTGGTGCTCGCGCAGGATGACGACGAAGAAGGCGGCGAGACCGAAGCTCACGACATGTTCAGGAAGCTCGGCGTGCCGGAGTCGGATCTCGTTGCAGTGGCGTATGCGGATCTGCTCGATGCAACGCAGGAACCGTTGAAGGTGGCTTGAGCCGTTGAGGCCGGCCGCGCGTCGCCGGCCGCGCTATTCCGTCTCAGCCGCGTTGCCCGGCGACAGATGCCCGAGCGGCAACGGCCCATTGCGCTTGAACGTGGTGAGCACGATGTTCGAGCGCACGCTATCGACGCCGGGCACGCGCATCAGTTTCTTCATCACGAACGACGACAGCGCGGTCAGATCCGGCGCGACGATGCGCAGCAAATAGTCGGCGTCGCCGACCACCGCGTGACATTCGAGCACTTCGGGCAGCGTGTCGATCTGCTGCTGGAACTGCTCGATGATCGAATCGCCGTGGTGCTTGAGCTTCAGGCTCGTGAACGCCGTCACGCCGAGCCCGAGCTTTTCGGGTCTTAGCACGACGCGATAGCCGTCGACCACCCCGATCGCTTCGAGCCGCTGCAAGCGCCTGCCGATCTGCGACGGCGAAAGCGGCACCTGCTCGCCCAGTTGCTGATGCGTGGCGCGGCCAAAGCGCTGCAACACATCGAGAAGCGCGAGATCGAAATGATCGAGCTCCAACATGACTTGTCCTCGCATATATCGCCAATCCGACGCGCAATTATCGCACGCGGTGCAGCCCCGAAAACGCCGTCTCCCGCGCCGCACGGGCGTCCTGCCCAACTCGCTGCAGCGTCTTTTCTTCCGTGGAAGAATGGCGCGGCCTGATGATTGTGACGGGCTATGACGGGCTAACCGCCCGGGAGATCTTCTGATGAGCGGCAAACTGAGCGCCGAGGAACGCGCAGCGCGATTGCGCGAGTTGAATGGCTGGCAAAGCGTCGCCGGGCGCGACGCAATCGAGCGCAGCATCGAGTTTGCCGACTTCAACGAAGCATTCGGCTTCATGACGCGCGTGGCGATCAAGGCTCAGGAAATGGATCACCATCCCGAGTGGTCCAACGTCTATAAAGTCGTGAGAATCACGCTGTCGTCGCATGATGCGAACGGAGTGACGCAACGCGATGTCGAACTCGCGCGATTCATCGATAGCATCGCGAAGCGCACATGAGCCGAACCGGTTGAGCGTAACGGGCAAAATGACTCGCGGGCCCATGAAATGAAAGGCTTTTGGAGGTATTCAGGCCACCAAACCTTCACTTCTACAGGCCATCCTTAAGGCGAACGTAAGAATTCCACGCATCACGTGCAGACTCATCCAGCGCTTCCTGCGACACCCTGTGTTGTCGCTGTACAATCATCAACGCATACGGCTTGGAGAGCGCGCTTGCCTCCTTGCACAGAACGAGTTCGTCGCCTGCTGAAGGCGAACGGGCACGCCAGAAGTTGATCGCGGTTTCGAGTTCGTTGATCGTGATTTCGGACATGACTTTCGTGATCATCCCCGCCGCGGCATGCGGCGGCCTCCTGTGTAGCAGGCGCACCGGCGAACCGCGTGCCTGACATGCCTAACCCATTGTACTTGAGCGAAACCCATGCGACTCCTTCTGATCGAAGATGACCGTCCGATTGCACGCGGCATCCAAAGCAGCCTCGAACAAGCCGGCTTCACGGTCGACATGGTCCACGACGGCATCTTCGCCGAACAGGCTCTCACGCAAAACCGCCACGAACTCGTGATCCTCGATCTGGGCTTGCCCGGCATCGACGGCATGACGTTGCTGTCGCGTTTTCGTCAGAGCAACCGGCATACGCCGGTTATCGTGCTGACCGCCCGCGACGAGCTGAACGACCGTGTCCAAGGCCTCAATTCCGGCGCCGACGACTACATGCTGAAGCCGTTCGAACCGGCTGAACTCGAAGCGCGCATCCGCGCCGTCATGCGCCGCAGCGGCCCGCACGGCGATATGCCGCGTCCGGAAGTGTCGCTCGGCGGCGTGCGCCTGTCGGGCGTCGATCGCCGCATCTTCAACGACGACAAGCCGCTCGAACTGTCGCCGCGCGAATTCGCGGTGCTCGAAATGCTGCTGCTGCGTCATGGCCGCGTGGTCAGCAAGGCGCAACTGCAGGATCACCTCACGCACTTCGGCGGCGATCTCGGCGACACCGCGATCGAAGTCTATGTGCACCGTGTCCGCAAAAAGCTCGAAAACTGCCGTGTCGAAATCGTGACAGTGCGCGGTTTCGGTTATTTGCTGCAAGAGATCCGTCAGGCTGCATAATGGTCGTATGACCGCAGTCGGATGACGGTTTGACGAAGCATCGCGCGCAGCGACCGGCAACGCCGTCCCCGCGCCCTCGCTTCGAATGCCGGCGCCACGCGCCGCGCGCCGCTTTGCGCAGGATCGGCCGCATCGGCCCGATCGGCAACGCAAAGCGGCCGCGGCGTTCCGGCATTCCCTCGCCTGCGGTCGACGTCCGCGGGCTCATGCGTCGCGGTTCTTCGCCGTTTTCCCTTTTCGCGGGTTCGAGCATGTCCTATCCGGCCGCGAACAGTCTGCGCCGCTCGCTGCTGCGCCGCCTGGCCGCTCCCTTGTCGCTGCTCGCGCTGATGAGCGGCCTGATCGCGTACTGGCTCGCGTGGCAATACACGCAGCACGTCGTCGACCGGTCGCTGGCCGATCTCGCGACCGCGATCTCGAAGCAGATCCAGATCGCCGGGCCGAACGCGCGCATCGCTGTGCCGCCGCTTGCGCAAGCGATGTTTTCGGACCCCGTCGAACACCTCGTCTACCGCATCAGCACCGGCGAAACGGAAATTGCCGGCGATCCGAACCTGCCGCTGCAAGGCACGAGCGTGCGGCGGATGCACTATGCATACGTATTCGAAACGAAGCACGAAGGCGTGACGGTGCGCGTCGCGCAGGTGCGGGTCGACCAGCCGGTCGGCAATCCGATCGTCATCGAAGTCGGCCAGCCCGTGCGTCATCGTTTCCGGATCGCGGCCGAGTTTCTGATCGCGATCATGATGCCGCTGCTGCTTCTGCTGCTGGCCGGCTGGGTAATCGTCTGGCGCGTCGTGAACCAGCAGCTGAATCCGCTCACCGATCTCGCCGACTCGCTGAACCGGCAGACGCACACGTCGCTCGAACCGGTCGACGAAACGTATGTGCCGGTTGAGATCCGGCCGCTGACCGGCGCGTTGAACGGTCTGCTCGATCGCCTGAAAACCGCGCTCGATTCGCAACGCAAGTTCATCGCCGATGCGGCGCACCAGTTGCGCACGCCGCTGACGGCGGTAAAGCTGCATGCGGAACAGGCCGCGGTCGCGCGCGATCCGCAACAAACACTCGCCGCGGTTCGCGAACTGCGCGCCGCCGCCGATCGCGCGGTACGTCTGTCGAACCAGTTGCTCTCGCTTGCGCGCGCGGAGCCGGGCGAACAGGCCGCGCGCTTCGTCAATATCGACATCGCGGCGCTCGCGTTCGACACCGGCGCCGAATGGGTGCCGCGCGCGCTCGCGGTGCACGTCGACCTCGGCTTCCAGCGCCTCGACGATCCGTCGAACGACCGCCCATTGATTGCGCGCGGCAACCCCGTGCTGCTGCGCGAAGTGATCGCAAACCTGCTCGACAATGCGCTCAAGTACGTGCCGCTTGCACGCCTGCACGGCGGCCGCATCACGATGACGGTTGAGGAAACGGTGATCGACGGCGTCGGCATGGCGGAGCTCACCGTCGAAGACAATGGCCCCGGTGTGCCCGCGACGCAGCAGCCCGACCTCTTCAAGCGCTTCTTCCGCGGCGACCGGCATCGCGAAGCGCTAAGCGGCGTCGACGGCGGCGCCGGGCTGGGTCTCGCGATCGTTCACGACATCATGGTGCTGCATCACGGCAGCGTGCATTACGAAGATGCGCCCGAAGGCGGCGCGCGATTTATCGTGCGCATTCCGGTCGTGATCGGCGCGACGCGGCGCTCAGACGGCGAAGACCGCGGCAACGAGCGCCATAGCGAGAAAGACGGCTCGAAAGACGACGAACGCGCGGAGCGTGGCGAGCGCGAAGCGACACCGCCTCAGGACGCAAAAAAATCGGCGCATAACGCGCCGATCGATCTGTGAATGGTTGACTTGCGCTAACGCGCTGACTCGCGTGGCAGCCTGCATGGCTGCCGCCGCTCATTTCTTTTTCTTTTTGCCCTTCTTTTCTTTGCCGTCCTTTTCCGGCGCGGCGAGCATCGTGCCACGGCACTTGCGCGCGCCGCAACGGCATTCGTACTCGCGCTTGAGCTTCTTTGTCTGACGTGCGTCGATCACGAGGCCGTAGTCGTAGAACAGCTCTTCGCCGGCCTCGATATCGCGCAGCGCGCCGACATACACGTGTCCGTCGATCTCTTCGGCTTCGCAATTCGGCGCGCAGGAGTGATTGATCCAGCGCGCGCTGTTGCCGCTCACCTTGCCGTCGATCACGCCGCCGTTGTCGAGCGCGAAGTAAAACGTGTGATTCGGTTCGTCCGGATTATGCGGATGACGCCGCAATGCCTCTTTCCACGAGATCCGCTCTCCCTTGTACTCGATCAGGCGTTCGCCCGCTGCGATCGGTTCGAGCGCAAACACGCCTTTGCCATGGACGCCCGATTGGCGCACGGCGATCCTGCGTGAACTCATTGAATGAATCCTTGTGAAAAACTAAGGTGGACTTTCCGTCCGCTTTCCGACTGTTTTTTTTGGTCCGGATAGCAAACGCGGCGCCCTGCTGGCGCCGCGTCGACAGTTGATGCGTATGCGCATCACAACCGGCATCCTACACGGTCGATATGACTTCGTTCAAGCATCGGCATGCACACGAGGCACCTTCTTGTGCATGGCTCGAAAGTTCAGCGCTGCCCGAACGAAATATCGCCGAACAGCGCCTTCTGATCGCGCGGCTGGGAGCGCCAGTATTGCGGCGGCGCTTTCACCGAGGCACCCAGTTGCGCGGCCGCGTGCCACGGCCAGCGCGGATCGTACAGCATGGCGCGCGCCATGGCGACGAGATCGGCGTCGCCTTCCTCGACGAGCCGGTTCGCGTGTTCGGGATCGCTGATCAAACCGACGGCGATGGTCGGCAAGCCGGTCGCTTGCCTGATCGCCTTCGCGTACGGCGCCTGATAGCCGGGTTCGACCGGAATTTTCTGTAACGGCGACACCCCGCCGCTCGATGCGTCGATCCAGTCGCAGCCGCGCTTTTTCAGCGCCTGTGCGAACGCGATCGTATCGTCGATGGTCAGGCCGCCGTCGACCCAGTCGACGGCCGAGACGCGCACGCCGACCGGCTTATCGGCCGGAAACGCGGCCCGCACAATATCGAAGATTTCGAGCGGAAAGCGCATGCGGTTCTCGAGCGACCCGCCATATTCGTCGCCCCGCTGATTCGCAATCGGCGAAAGAAACTCGTGCAGCAGATAGCCGTGCGCGCAGTGAATCTCGAGCGCATCGACGCCTAGCCGTGCTGCGCGCCGCGCCGACGCGCCGAATGCATCGCGAATGCGGTTCAGGCCCGGATAGTCGAGGGCCAGCGGCGGCTCTTCGCCGGCCTTGTGCGGCAATGCCGAAGGTGCGTGCGGCAACCAGCCGCCGTCTGCTACCGGAATCAGCTGCCCGCCGTCCCACGGCGTATGGCTCGACGCTTTGCGGCCCGCATGCGCGAGCTGCATCGCCACGGGAATGTCGGAATACTTGCGAATGGCTGCGAGCACCGGCACGAAGGCGGCTTCGGTCATGTCGTCCCACAGGCCGAGATCGCCCGGTGTGATGCGGCCGTCCGGTTCGACGGCGGTCGCTTCGATAAACAGGATGCCCGCGCCCGATAGCGCGAGATGCCCGAGATGGATCATGTGCCACGCGGTCGCTTCACCGCGTTCGGCGGAGTACTGGCACATCGGCGAGACGGCGATGCGATTCGGCAGCGTCACGCTACGCAGCGTGAGCGGAGAAAACAAGGCGCTCATGGGATGGGACTCGGTCGAACGTGAGGGGGAGCGTTCGAGAATAACACCGGGTCCGAAGCGCTGCACACGCTCGCGAAGTCGATGTTTTTGCGGGTGTTCGCGTGCGGGTTGCCGACTGCGGCTGTGCGAGGCTGTATGTGTGCGCGATTTATTTCGCTGGCGTATCGAGTCGTTTGCTCCAGGACTCGACCGCGCCGCTTGCAAGTCGCTTCGCGGCCGTCGCCCGCCATGAGGGCGTCAGCGTGTCGAGATTCGCCATTTGTTCGAGTGCCGCGAGGTTGTGGCGATCGACATAGAGCACATGCAACAGACGCTCGACCGTCCACTGCGGATGCACGCGCGCGAGCCGCTCGATGCGATCGCCGGCGCCGATGTCGCCGGGTTCGAGCACGCGGTAGTACCAGCCGGTGCGCAGCGTCTCCTGCACGCGCCGCGACATATCGTCGCGTGTGAAGCGCAGGTTCAGTTTCCAGCATGGTTGGCGCGGCTGCGAAACCTGCACGATTGCATCGCCCATGCGGTACACGTCGCCGACGCATACGTTCGTTTCGGTCATGCCGACGGTACTGACGTTTTCGCCGAACGCGCCGCGCGAGGCGAAGCGAACAAGGCCCATTGCGGCCTTTTGCGTGTCGCAATGATTCGCGCTGCGGCTGTCGAGCCACTCATCGCGCCACGTCGCGTAATGATCGAACGGATAGTGGTGCAGTGCTTTCTCGGCGCCGCCATGATGCTTGGGGTCGGCCTGTTCGTCGCCGTCGAGGCCGGTTTCGTCGAGGCGAACGCGTCCGGTCACCGGATGTTTGTCGATGGCACTGCGTTTTCCGGCATCGCCGAGCGGCGCGACCATGCCCGTCAGTAAGGCGTCGACGCGGCAAAGACAGTCATTCATGGCAGGGATGGCATATCAATATGGCGCAAACCGCGGCCGGTCTTACGACGGCTGCCCGTCGAGCTGATCGAGCCACTCACCGAACATGTGCGATGCGGCCGCTTCGAGCGTCGGGCCGAAACGCGCTGTGTCTTCGCGCAATTGCAGCACGTCGACGCCATGCGTCACCAGCTCGCTTGCATGGCCGATCAGCCACGGTTCGAAGCGTTCGGTGCGAATCTCCGGATGGCACTGCAAACCGAGTACGTGATTGCCGAACGAAAACGCCTGGTTCTCGCAAAGAGGCGTAGACGCCAGCCGCGTCGCGCCTGTCGGCAAGTCGAACGTATCGCCGTGCCAATGCAGCATCGACGTCGATCGACCGTCAAGATGACGAATTGATGACGCACGACCGGCTTCGGTCAACGTCAACGGTGTCCAGCCGATTTCCGCGTGCCCGGCCGGATAGACGCGTGCTCCCATCGCCCGCGCAATCAGTTGCGCGCCGAGGCAAATGCCGAGCGTCGGCAAGCCTGCCGCGACGCGCTTTTCGATCATGGAAAGCAGCGGGCCGAGGGTCGGGTAGCGGTCGTCGTCATAGGCGCCGATCGGGCCACCGAGCACGACCATCAGCGACGGCGCGACCGGATTGGGCGCCTCGATGCGCGCAAAGCCGACGTCGAGATAACGGACGGGCCAGCCGCGCTCGCCGAGCACGAGTTCGAGACTGCCCAGATCCTCGAAGTGCACATGGCGAATGGCCAGAACTTCGTGATTCATCGGCATATCTCACATCACGTTGAAAAAGAAGCACCTTCCCGCCGGCGCGGGAGAACGTGCTGCAAGCCACGGCCCGATCTTGCATGGCAGCCGCATGGCAAACGGGCGGAGCGTCGCGCCCCGCTACGTTGCTGACACTGGCGTCTTCACGCAGCGCAAGCGCTGCTGGCGAGCCGGCTCCGCAGTTTAGCGGAGTCAGGCTTGCTGCGCGAAGATCTTCCAGGTTTTCTTTTGCGTCGCGATATCCGCGGTTTCGTGGACCGAGCAGTCGAGCCGCAAGTCGGTGTCCGACATCGTGATGTCGAGCAGCGCGCAGCGATGCAACGACTTCTTCGGATTCTTGCTCGGTTCGAAATGTGTGCAGGTTACACACATCCGATGCACGGGAATCTGGCCTTGCACTTCGAGTTGCCGGACCGTCTTCAGCAACGTGCGATAGAACATGGCCTGTTCATCGTCGCGCAACGTGCCGACCGCCTTCGACAGGAAGTCAGGCCATTGCGCCGCGCGCTTGGCCGCCGTGCGCCCGCGCGCCGTCAGGCGGACCGCAAGTGCGCGGCCGTCATCGAGCGCCCGTCGCTTTTCGACGAGGCCTTTGCCTTCCAGCGTGCTCACCGCATCGCTCGTCGTCGCGGCGGTCAACGCCGTTTCGCGTGCGATCTCGCCGAGACGCATCGGGCCCTTGCGCTGCATCAGCAGCACCAGGATTTCGCCTTGGGTAGGCGTGAGGCCTGCGCCTTCCGCCCATTCCCATGCCTGGCTACGCATTGCCGTGCTGAGTCGTAACAGGCTGTGGGTCACCCGCCCGGTAGCCTGCTCTCCGTAAACGCCTTCGCTCATAGTCATTCGTTGGTTATTGACGACGTGCCTCAGCGTGTTGGCAGCAATGCAAACCGCCGGCAGCCGTGTGGGGTTGTCCCGCCAGAAAAGCCGGCGAGCCGATTCCTACTATCTCAAAAATTTCCTGCTTTGCACGCCTGTCCCGGCGCGTTAATGGGAGAGTCGCACACTCTCTTTTTGTCCGCAGCGACCATTGCACCCGTTTGATCGAAAGACCCGCCGGAAGACCCGCCGAAAAACCCAACCGGGTCGCTTCGAATCAACCTCAACCGGGAGCAGCGGGACCATTCGCTGCGACGAAGTCGTCATTCTATGCGAGAGCGGCAAATCGTACAGCTAAGTTGTCCAACGCAATCTGTGGATAACCACGGGAAAAGACCGTTGACTGCCTGTGCGTGAATTCTTGATAACGGGCGACCCCGTCAAAGTCGGATCCAGGATATCAGCCGTTGCAAGCGTTGATCCAGCGCTGTTCCGCATGGTTATGGTTTTCGCAGTGCTTTGACTTTTCAGGAGATTATTCTGTTGTCCACAGACAAGTGCAATGCTTGTTAACTACTACTACGTTTGTATATGTAAACATTGGAAAGAAGCTGGGAGCCCGAAGCTGGGGCTTTTTAAACGAAAAAACCCGCTAAAAGCGGGTTCATCAAGATGACAGAATTTGACGGGGTTTTTATCTGCCTGGCTATGCGCGCCATTGCAGGCATTGCTGACGAACTGCTTCATGCAGCGATTTTTCGTCGCGATAGACCGCGCGTAGCCACGTCGCATCGTTGATCTGGCCGCGCGCAATCGAACCGACTTCGTCGAGCGCTTTCGTCGAACCCAATGCTTCGGCATGCGGCGCGATCCGCTCGAGCGTTCGAATGATGTCTTCGGAGATGGTCCGGCGTTCGCCGGTCTGCGGATCGATGCAGGTGCCGGCAAGCCCGAAACGGCATGCTTCGAAACGGTTAAACGTATAAACGAGGTAGTCGTCCTCTTTTGGCGTAAGAGGTTTATCCAGAAGCAGATGTCGCGCGAGCGTCTGGATATAGCAGGCGATCGCGGCCGCGCGGTCGACCGATAGCGGCGTGTCCATCACACGAACCTCGATCGTGCCGAAACCGGGTTTGGGTCGGATGTCCCAATAGAAATCTTTCATGCTGTTGACGACACCGGTATGGACCATCTTCGAAAAGTATTCTTCGAAGCTGTCCCATGTCAGCACAAACGGCGCGCGGCCCGACAACGGAAACGCGAAGACCGAATTCAGACGTGCCGAATGAAAACCGGTATCGACGCCCTGCACGAACGGCGACGAAGCCGACAGCGCAATGAAATGCGGAATGAATCGGGACATCGAATGAAGCAGAAACAGCGCGCTGTCCGAATCGGGACAACCGATGTGGACATGCTGGCCAAACACTGTGAACTGTTTGGCAAGGTAACCGTAGAGCTCCGACAGATACTGAAAGCGCGGGGTATCGACGATCTGCCGCTCGCTCCATTGCTGGAACGCATGCGTGCCGCCGCCGCACAGCCCGACGTTGAGCCGGTCCGCCGCGGCGACGAGCGTATCGCGGATCGTGCGCAGATCCGCGACCGCCTGTTCGTGAGACGTGCAGATACCGGTCGACAGCTCGATCATGCTTTCGGTGATTTCCGGCGTGATATTGCCTGGAATCTTTTCGTCCTTGATCAGGCGTAGCAGATCGGACGCGGCTTTGGTCAGATCATAGTCATGCGTGTTCACAATCTGCATTTCGAGTTCGATACCGAAGGTGAACGGTTTCGAATCGACGAAGGGTTCGAGTGACATGGCGTCCTTTACGAGGTTCGAGCGTTATCGCGTCGTTCGCCGACCAGCGCAAGGCTGCGGTAAACGAACCACGGACCCACGAGCTGCAGCACGACGATCGAGCACATGATGACCGCGCGCAGCATCGGATCGAAATTCGGGTACAGCGTGTAGGTGTCGTCGACGAGCAGATAGGCAAGCGCCGACATCGGCGAGAGCGACAGTCCGAGCGCCGCGCCCTGCTTCCAGTTCAGTCCGCTCGGCTTGGCGAAAACGAGCACGCCGACCATCTTGGCGACGAGGCGCGCGACGATCAGCCCGCACGCTGCGACGCCGCCGAGCGCGATGTCACGCCATTCGAATGTGGTCAACGTCAGCACGAACATGATGACGGTGAGCAGCCAGCCGGCGGTGCCGAAATGCTCCGGCCACAGTTGCGGCCGCACTTCGAGATTCTTGACGATGATGCCGGCCGCGAGCAGCGCCAGGATGGTCGACAGCTTGAAGACATGCGCAATGGCGATCGCCAGCAGCACGAGCCCGAACAGCGCGACGAACGAATGCTCGTCCTGCATGTTGACGCGGCGATAAAAGAACATGCACGTGCGCGCGAGCAGATAAGCGAGGATCAGCGAGCCGACCAGCAGATAAAGCGGCTGGAGAATCGTCGCGAATACGTTGCCGTAAATTTCCTGATGCAGCCAGCCGGATGCGAGCTTTTCGATCACGACCGCGTACATGCTATTCAACGCGGTCAGCGTCATCAGACGCTGCGTGACCTGGCCTTCGGCGCGTAACTCGGTTTTGAGCTGGATCACCATTGCGGGCGAGGTCGCCATCGCAATCGATGCGAGCACCATGGCGGTCATCACCGGCACATGCACGAAAAGCAGAACGGTCAGCACGAGCACGAAGGTCAGCGTCGCTTCGGCAATGCTCGACAGGATCAGCCAGGGATTGCGGCGGACCCAGCGCAAATCGAGCCGGCTGCCGAGCTCGAACAGCAGGAGGCCGAGCGCCACATCGAGCAACGGCCGTGCCGCGCTTGCCGATTCGGCATCGATCACGCCCGACCCCGCGGCGCCCGCGATCAATCCGATTACCGCGTAACCGGAGATGCGCGGCAAATGCCAGGCGCGGTAGCACAACTCGCCGCACAGGCCCGCGGCCAGCAGCGCGAGACCTGCCCAAAAAATGGCATCGGGCGTCAGAGGCCAGGCGGGAAAAAATGAAAACGCCGACTTCATCGTGGTGGGTTCTCCTTGTGCGACAACCGCAACAGGCCGGGAAAGCCGGAATGGCCGGAATCTGCCTGAAGAGGAGCGGCTGACGAGCAAACCCCTGAGCAAATCCCGGACTCGGAGAAGCGGCTCGTCGCAACGAGCGCTTGCGCCGACCTGTGTTGCGCTTGTCAACGATCGGGTGAAAAACAGGACGAACATGCCGACGCCGCGGTCGCTGCAAGCGGCATCGTCACGGGTGATAGAACGCCGTCGACTTTCGAATCAGATTCTGATGAACCGACAACCGTTCCTTAGGTGCGCTGTGCCACCTTGGGCGGCACTCGACGCGTGAAGAACGGCGATTGTGCCATAGGTTTCTTCTACCAGCTGGCAAAAGCGCCGAACTTACCGTCAAAGAGGTAAAACGTACGCCATCTGGATGGCAAAAGGAAAAAGCGACCTTGGTCGGCGCGCACCGGGGGCGGTTCTTCCGTCAAAAGGTTGCGTCTGCAAGCGCTTTGAAACCTGCCTGGGGCTTACCGCTGGCATGTGCTCTGGAACCAGTGGGCGCGGATTGCGGTTTCGCGTTTGGCTTGCCTTTGGACCCAACGTTTGGGGTGACATGCGCCGGGGGCAGTGGACGGCACCGATACGGGTCTTCTACTCAAAGGTTTACCTGTATGTATACGTAGTAGCAGTTAACAAGGGCATGTCCTTTTTGTGGACAACGCCGGTTTACCGAAAGAAATCATGGTTTTGACGCGCGCATAACCGGACGCATAGCGTGTGCGTGCAGAGGTGGCTTCTGCTGGTAACTTTCGGGCGTCAAACAGTGGCGTTCGAGTTACCCCGTTTACGTCCACATCGATTCCACACGAGTTTCGCGTCGAATTCGACCGGTTATCCACAGACTCGCGTGAATAACCGGTTCTTCGCGGTCTGGTGCGTGGCCCTCAGTCGAACGCGTCGTGCCGCAATGCGCGCAACAGGAAACGCGCGGGATCGATTGCTTCGGCCAGCTCACGCTCGATCGGCCACGGTTCGCCTTCGAGTTGCGAGACGATCAGTTCCGCGCCGAGCGCGGCCCAGACGAGCCCGCGCGAGCCATAGGCGAACGCTCCGTAGAGTCCGTTCGCGCGCGGCAGGTCGCGCGGCCATGCGCCGCGCAGCTTCGCGGCATCGGCGATGGCTGCGGCTTCGTTCGCGAGCGTGCCGATCATCGGCAGCCGGTCGCTCGTGACGCAGCGAAACGCGACGCGGCCGGTCAGTGCGGACGACGCATCGTGTCTGCCGGTTTCATTCGATGCGCCGGCCGGATCGGCGGGGCTTTCAGATTGGCCGGCAAGCGAAGGCAGCATTCGCGCCACGCGCTCGATGTTTTCGATGTGCGCTTCGGTACGCAGTGCGGTGTCGGTATCGTCGACGTCGTAGGTGGCGCCGACGAGTTTCGTGCCGTCGGCGAGCGGCACCGCGTAGCCTTCCCCGATTACCGGAAGCCGCAGGCCGTCGAGCGAGCCGATTGCGTCGATCGGGCTATCCGGCAACAAGGTCAACTGCCCGCGCACGCTGCGCGTCGGCGCGTGGTTCAGGCCGGCGACGCGCGCCGCTTCATGTGCATTTGCGACGATCACGACCGGTGCACGGACAAGCGTTTGTCCGGCCGCGTCGACCACGGTCCACTGGTCGCCGGAGCGTTCGATGCGAGCGGCTTCGACACCGTAACGCCGCTCGAGAAGATCACCGGCGCTCGCACATTGCGCCGCGCAGAGTTGCGCGGGATCGATCCACCCGCCGTGCGGAAAAAAACAGCCGCCTCGTGTAACGGGTATGCCCGCGATTCGCGCGGCTTCGTCCCGCGAGACAGCGGTCACGAATTCGGCCGGATACGCAAGCGATGCCAGCACCTGCGCGAAAGACTGCGCTTCGTCTTCGGATTCGGCGATCTGCAGCAAGCCTTCCGCGCCATGCGGAAATGGCGCAACAAGATCGGCAAGCATCGACCAGCGCCGCAATGCGTACAGAAAACCCGCGCGCGTGATGCGCGACGCGACGCTGTCGTCGCGCGCGAGCATCGGATGGAATACGCCCGCCGGATTACCCGATGCTTCGCGTGCGGCCGCGCGATGCCGCTCGAGTGACGTAATGCGCCAGCCGCGCGCGGCGAGCCGTTCGGTTATCGCGCAACCGGCTAGTCCGGCGCCGATGACGACCGCGTGCCGTTCGCTTACCGCAAGCGGCTGCGGTGGTTCATAACGCCGCACGCGCCAGCGTGGCGCGAAGCGGCCGACCAGCATCGCGCGCTTGCTCGCGAAACCGTCGACCTTCGTGCATTCGAAGCCCGCTTGCGCGAGCCCGCGTTTGACGTCGCCGGCGCTTGAATAGGTGGCGACGGTGGCATCGTCGGCCGCGACGCGCGTGAGGGATCTGAAAACCTGCGGGCTCCAGAGTTCGGGATTCTTCGATGGCGCGAAGCCGTCGAGGTAAATGGCGTCGGCGCGCATCGATAACGACGGCAGCGTTTCGATTGCATCGCCGAATACGAGCGTGAGCGTCACACGCCCTTCTTCGAATTCGAGCCGGTGCATGCCGGGCACGAGCATCGGCCACGTCTTTGCAAGCAAACCGCACAAAGGCGCGATCGATGCATCCGCAACGATCGCTTCGTGTGCAGTGCGCAAATCGGTTCGCGAAAACGGGTGCTTCTCGATCGATACGAAGTGAAGTCGCTCGCAGCGCGCCGGGTCGGCGCGCCACTGCGCCCACGTCGTCAGGAAATTGACGCCGAGCCCGAATCCGATCTCAAGAATGCTGAATATCCGACGGCCGCGCCACCGCTCGGGCAGCGCGTTGCCTTTCAGGAACACATGCCGAGCCTGGGCGAAGGCGCCAGCGGCGCTGTGATAGATGTCGTCGTGGCGCGGCGAGTACGGCGTGCCGTCCGCGCGAAAAACGAGCGTGGCGGGTGTGAGCGTGGCGGTCATGCGAAGTGAAAAACGGTCCGGCAGTTCGGATTCGATGCCGCGCCGACCCGGCTGGAACCGCCTGTAACAGGCGTTTTGCGCGGGCTCGAAGATCGCTTCGACCACTCGAAAACGCCGTTGCACGCGCAAAGCCGCTCCGACGCTCGCGTAAAACGTTGGCAAAAACCAACGCTAAAGCGCCTCGAAACCCCGTCCGGGACGCGAATACGACGCCAAAGGAGCGCAAATTGCCGATTTCCATGCTGGATCAGGCGCAGCGCGATGTAAATCTTCGAAACCCTTGTCCAGATTGGGTTTGCGCTGAGCTATCATAGCAAGCGCCGCGAGGGAAGCGGCAGCACGGCGTTCGATGCAGTGCGACAGCGCGCTGCTTAGGTCGGGGAATTCCCAAGCCGTCGCTGCTCGACGGCGCGGCGCGCGCACGTATAATCGGCGCGTTCGCGCTGTTCGTGTCAACCTAAACCAGAAAGGAACCTTAATGAACAAACAGGAACTGATCGACGCCGTCGCAGGGCAGACGGGCGCCAGCAAGGCTCAAACCGGCGAAACGCTGGACACGCTTCTCGAAGTAATCAAGAAGGCAGTGTCGAAGGGTGACTCAGTTCAGTTGATCGGCTTTGGCAGCTTCGGTTCGGGCAAGCGGGCAGCACGTACGGGCCGTAACCCGAAGACCGGCGAAACCATCAAGATTCCGGCCGCCAAGACGGTCAAGTTCACGGCCGGTAAGGCATTCAAGGACGCAGTCAACAAGCGTTAAGCGAATCTCGTTTTAGTTTCGCTGCATTTGTTGGCACCCGCCACCAGGCGGGTTTTTTTTCGCCTGCGCTTTTATCGCAGGCGTTTTTGTTACATCGCTCAATGACGATGCACGATCTGGCCTTCGCCATGATCGTGGCCGCCGTCGTGGTCGTGATCATGGTCGTGCGCTTCGTCGTCTTCGAAATTCGCATCCCACGAGGGAAACGGATCGGCGAACTGCAGCCAGCCGTCGGGGCCGAGCGCATATTCGTCATCGGTGAGCAGGCACGCGTCGAACTTCGCCTGCCAGTGCGCCCGATCGATGTCGACGCCGATCATCACGAGTTCCTGGCGCCGGTCGCCGATCGTCGTATCGTCCGGGTCGCCGTGCCAGTCGGCGGCGATTTCGGCCATCAGCTCGGCGTCGCCCTCCGGCCATTCGCTGCGATCCTGGGCCGCCCACCAGATGCCGGCCGGTCCGTGCCGGCACGCGCCGCCCGCTTGCGACAGCATGCCGCCCATGTCGTTGCGCGTCGCGAGCCAGAAGAAACCCTTGGTACGCAGGATTCCTTGCCACTCTTCGTGCATCAGTGCCCACAACCGCTCGGGATGAAACGGCCGCCGGGCGCGGTAAACGAAATGGCCGATGCCGTACTGGTCGGCTTCGCCGGTATGCGAGTGATCGTGGTCGTGATGCAGCGACGCGAGCCAGCCCGGCGCATTCGACGCGCTGTCGAAATCGAAACGCTTCGTGTCGAGTACTTCGGATAACGGCACGTCGCCGAAGCGGCTCACGATTTGCGCCGCGCGCGGGTTGATCCGCGTGAGGATGCTTTGCAGCTTCGCCAGTTCGTCGGCGCTGACAAGATCGGCCTTGTTCACGACGAGCACGTCGCAGAATTCGATCTGGTCGATCAGCAGTTCGACGAGCGTGCGATCGTCGTCTTCCGAGGCGGCGATGCCGCGCTCGGCAAGACCGTCGGCGCACGCATAGTCGCGCAGAAAATTGAACGCGTCGACGACGGTAACCATCGTGTCGAGCCGCGCGACGTCGGCAAGCGACGCGCCGTCGTCGTCGACGAAGGTGAAGGTTTCGGCGATCGGCATCGGCTCGGCCACGCCGGTCGATTCGATCAGGATTGCGTCGAATCGCTTTTCCGCGGCGAGGCGCCGGATCTCGGCGAGCAGATCGTCGCGCAGCGTGCAGCAGATGCACCCGTTCGACATTTCGACCAGTTGCTCTTCGACATGCGAGAGTTCGGCGGCATCGCGCACGAGCGCGGCGTCGATATTGACCGCGGCGAGGTCGTTGACGATCACGGCAACACGCAGCCCCGCGCGATTCGCGAGGATGTGATTGAGGAGCGTGGTCTTGCCGGCACCCAGAAAACCGGAGAGCACGGTGACGGGCAGTGGCGGCTGGTTCATTGCGGTACGGAAAACGTGAGCGGAAAAACGCAGTATGCGACAGGCCGGGATGGGCCGAAGCGTTTTACCGGTGTTTGCGAAGCGTCGCGGGCGGCGGCCCTAACGTAGATAGCGTGGGCACGAGAGGCGAGCGGCCGGCGCGCGGCGTGAAGCCGCATTGTGCATCAAATGGCGGGAAACCGCCGGACGCGCGGTCGGAACGGGACGGGCGACGGAACGGGCGAAATGAACCTGAGGGGCGCATCGAAACGTCGATCGAGCCGCCCCGCCCGGGTCACTTCGACGCCGGCATCAGCTTCCACTTCTGCAGGATCGCGACGATCTGCTGCGCGTACTTGTCGCGCAGCGCCGGCGTTTCCGAATGGTAGGCGCCGACGGCTTGCCACGTATTGCCGTACTTGTTCATTTTCTGGCGCAGGTGCCACGCGGCGATATAAACGTTCTTGCACGGCTCCATCAGCGTGCCGCTGGAAATGCCGTATTGCGCGAGCGCGGGCAGATGCACCGAATTGATCTGCATCACGCCGTAATCGGTCGAGCCGTTCGCGTTTTTATGCAGCGCGTCCGGCCGGTTATGCGATTCCTGCCATGCGATTGCCCGCAGAATCAGCGGATTCACTTTCTGGTACTGTGCCGCCTCGTCGAAGCAGTCCGCCCGTGCGGTGCCGGCCGCGAGAAGCGCGGCAAGTGCGGCGGTAACGGTCAAAAAGGTCAGCTTCATCGGGCTATAACAGTGAATGGCAGGAAATCAGGTGCAATTGGACAAAAGGACCGGCAACGGAACAGCAGCACAACGAGCAATGCAGCGAGCAATGCACCGAGCAGGAACAGCAACGAAACCAGGCGATGCGCATGATGGCCGGCAGCGACCATCAAGATGACTAAGCAAATCAAAAATAAAAAATAAAGACGGTGCGCGCGCTCACAAAAAAATGCCTGGCGCAGGACCGACCGTGTGCAATTGAGCACGCCATCGGGGAAAACCCGCTCTAGCCAGGCGTCTTCGTCGCCTCGAACCGCCCGTATCATACCGGCAGACGAACGCGCGTCAATGTTGCCAGGCCGACATATACCGCGCGAACCATGGCGTTCGTGTGTCATCGCGCACGCAACAGAAGCGAATGCTTTCAACACCTTACGGAGCTTCAGACCGTCAGTGAGAACTTACGCAGTCACTTGGTTTTGTGACATTTCCGACACGAAAAGCTGTTACTGTTGCTGCTTTTCCGAATACCGGACCGCTGGCGCCCGCGTGGCGATCGAGACCCATCGAGTGTGCCAGCCGATGACGGGGGCAATGTCTTACCGCGGTATTCGCTGCGAACAGTCGGCGTAAAACGCCGGCATCCATTTCAGATCCATGAGAAGAAACCGTTTTGTATTGCGTCGCTCGGCAACGGCGCTGGTACTGGCTGGCCTGCTCGCCTCGCAAGTCGCGTATGCGCAGGTCACGCTCAACTTCGTTAATGCCGATATCGATCAGGTGGCGAAGGCCATTGGCGCCGCGACGGGCAAGACCATCATCGTTGACCCGCGTGTCAAAGGTCAGCTCAATCTGGTATCGGAAAATCCGGTTCCGGAAGACCAGGCACTCAAAACGTTGCAGGCCGCATTGCGGATGCAGGGCTTTTCGCTCGTGCAGGATCATGGGGTACTGAAGGTCGTACCGGAGGCCGACGCGAAGTTGCAAGGCGTGCCGACCTACATCGGCAACGCGCCGACCGCGCGCGGCGACCAGGTCGTCACGCAGGTTTTCCAGTTGAGAAACGAGTCGGCCAATAATCTGCTGCCGATCCTGCGGCCGCTGATCTCGCCGAACAATACGATTGCCGCGTATCCGGCCAATAACACGCTGGTCGTGACCGACTACGCGGATAACGTGCGCCGCCTCGCGCAAATCATCGCGGGCGTCGATACGGCGGCCGGTCAGCAAGTGGTCGTCGTGCCGCTGAAAAACGCGAATGCGCTCGACGTCGCGCAGCAGCTCACGAAGGCGCTGGACCCGGGCTCGATCGGCAGCACCGACGCCACGCTCAAAGTGTCGGTGTCCGCGGATCCCCGCACCAATTCGATTTTGCTGCGCGCCTCGAATGTCGCGCGGCTCAACGCGGCGAAGACACTCGCGAAAGAACTCGACGCACCGACGGCCGAGCCCGGCAATATGCACGTCGTGCAATTGCGCAATGCGGATGCGGTGAAACTCGCGAAGACCTTGCGCGGCATGCTCGGCAAAGGTGGCGACAGCTCGTCCGGCGGTGGTGCGGGCGGCGGTGGCGGCGGCGCGAACTCGTTCAGCCAGAACCAGGGCGGCGGCGGACTCGGCAGTTCGACCGGCACGTCGGGCACGCCGCCGTTGCCCGGCGGTTCGTCGAGTTCGTTTGGCGGTTCGTCGTCGATGGGCGGCGGCAGCTCGTTCGGCGGCAGCGGCGGTTCGTATGGCAGCGGCGCCGGCAGCAGCTCGCCGTTTCTCAGCAGCGACAAGGATGAGGACGACAATCAGCCGGGCGGCATGATCCAGGCCGATTCCGCGACGAATTCACTGATCATCACCGCGTCGGACCCTGTCTACCGCAATCTGCGCGCGGTGATCTCGCAACTCGATGCGCGCCGTGCGCAGGTCTATATTGAAGCGCTGATCGTCGAGCTGAACTCGAACACGAGCGGCAATCTCGGCATTCAGTGGCAGGTCGCGAACAATTCGGTTTTTGCCGGCACGAACCTGCAGACCGGCAGCAGCAACAGCATCATCAATCTGACGGCCGCCGCCGCCGCCGCCGGGAGCACTGGCGGTCTCGCCGCGGCGCTGGCCAATCAGCAGCTTCAACAGGGCCTGAACGTCGGCTGGATCCACAATATTTTCGGCGTGCAGGGGCTCGGCGCGTTGCTGCAGGCGCTGTCGCAGACGTCCGACGCGAACGTGCTGTCGACACCTAACCTGATTACACTGGACAACGAGGAAGCGAAGATCGTCGTCGGCACGAACGTGCCGATTACGACGGGTTCGTTCTCGAATCTGACCAGCGGCAACACGGCCAACGCGTTCAATACGTTCGACCGCGTCGACGTCGGTTTAACGTTGCACGTGAAGCCGCAGATTACCGACGGCGGCATTCTGAAGCTGCAGCTCTACACGGAAGACTCGGCAATCGTGACCGGCACGAACAACGCGGCGACCAACCCGGCGGGCCCGGAGTTCACCAAGCGTTCGGTGCAGTCGACCGTGCTTTGCGATAACGGCGAGATCATCGTGCTGGGCGGCCTGATGCAGGACAATTACCAGGTCAACAACAGCAAGGTGCCGCTGCTCGGCGATATTCCGTGGATCGGCCAGCTGTTCCGCTCGGAACAGAAGACTCGCGAAAAGACGAACCTGATGGTATTCCTGCGCCCTGTGATCCTGAGCGACGCCGCGACGACGCAGGCCGTGTCGGCGAATCGCTACGGCTACATTCAGGGCTTGCAGGGCGCGTACAAGTCGGACAACAACATCATGAGAGATAAGGACGACCCGGTGGTTCCGCCGATGCCGGTCGGCCCGAGCCAGGGCGGTTCGGCGCTGAACCTGTTCGATCTCGACAAGATGCGGCGTCAGCAGATGGCGACACCGCCGGCTGCGGTCCCCGCGCCTGCACAAATTCCGGCCCCTGCTCAAGCCCCTGCCCCGGCGACCACCGCGCCGGTGCCGACGCCGGTTCCCGCCTGGGTTCCCGCGCCTGCGACCGCGACGCCCGCCCCGGCTCCGGCGATGATTCCGGCGGCACCGCCGCCCGCGACCGGCACGGTACAGAGCATCCAGCCTCCGGGAGCGCAGCCGTGAGCACGCATCCGATAGCCGCGTCGCACGCGCCGATCGGCGCGGACGGCGCGCGCGATGCGCGGGAGTTGCCGGCCGATGCGACGGCCGCGAGCCGCGAGGGCCCGTCGGCGCTCGCTGCGCGGCTTGTGCCGTATGGGTTCGCGAGAAGCGGCCAGATTCTGGTGGCGCATCAGCATCCGGACTCGCTCGAAGTGTGGATCAGCGACCGCACGAGCGACGCGGCGCTGGCTGAAGTCGCACGAAACTTCGGCGTACTGTCCGTTGTGCGGATACCCGCCGACGAGCTCGCGCAGGCGATCAGCACCGCGTATGCGCGCCAGGACGGCAGCGCGGCGCAGGTGGTCGGCGAAGTGGAAGGCGAAGTCGATCTGTCGCGCCTGATGCAGGACATTCCGGAAGTCGAGGATCTGCTCGAGTCCGAAGACGATGCGCCGATCATCCGCATGATCAACGCGCTGCTTACGCAGGCCGCGCGCGAGCAGGCGTCCGATATTCACATCGAGCCGTTTGAGAATGCATCGGTGGTGCGTTTTCGGGTGGACGGCACGCTGCGCGATGTCGTGCGGCCGAAGAAGGCACTGCACGGCGCGCTGATCTCGCGGATCAAGATCATGGCGCAGCTCGATATCGCGGAGAAACGCTTGCCGCAGGACGGGCGTATTACGTTGCGCGTGGGCGGCCGCCCGGTGGATGTACGCGTATCGACGTTGCCGACCGGTCACGGCGAGCGCGCGGTGCTGCGTCTGCTCGAAAAGGACGCGGCGCGCCTGAATCTTGAAGCGCTCGGCATGGCGCAGGACACGCTCGGCCAGTTCGACAAGCTGATCGGGCGCCCGCACGGCATCGTGCTCGTCACGGGCCCGACCGGCTCG
>NZ_BAAILL010000065.1:158397-297911 GCF_054589215.1 Paraburkholderia sp. 2C
AACGACCACGCTCTACGCATCGATGTCGCGCCTCGAAACGGCCACGACCAACATCATGACCGTCGAGGACCCGATTGAATACGACCTGTCCGGCATCGGCCAGACGCAGGTCAACGAGCGGATCGGCATGACGTTCGCGCGCGCCTTGCGCTCGATTTTGCGTCAGGATCCGGACGTGATCATGATCGGCGAAATCCGCGACCTCGAAACGGCGCAGATCGCGGTGCAGGCCTCGCTGACGGGCCACCTCGTGCTCGCGACGCTGCATACGAACGATGCGGCTTCGGCCGTCACGCGTCTCACCGATATGGGTGTCGAGCCCTATCTGCTGGCGTCGTCGCTGCTTGGCGTGCTTGCGCAGCGTCTCGTGCGCCGCTTGTGCCCCGTGTGCAAGGAAGAGCGCGAAGAAGACGGCCACAAGCAATGGCATCCGGTCGGTTGTGACAAATGCGGGCACTCGGGCTACGCCGGGCGGCGCGGCGTCTATGAATTGCTGCTCGTCGACGATTCGATCCGCACCCTGATCCACCGCAATGCCGCCGACGCCGAAATTCTCGATGCGGGCCGTAAGCAAGGCATGCGCACGCTGCGCGAGGACGGCGATCGCTGGCTCGCGACCGGCCTCACGTCGCTCGAAGAAGTGATTCGCGTGACGGGCGGAGCCTAAACCAATGCCTGCTTTCCGGTTCGAAGCGATCGACGCCGCGGGCAAGGCGCAAAAAGGCGTGCTCGATGCGGACAGCGCGCGCGGCGCGCGTACGCAATTGCGCACGCAGGGGCTGACGCCGCTCGTCGTCGAGCCCGCCGCAACCCGTACGCGCGGCGAACGCAGCCAGCGTTTGTCGCTGGGCCGCAAGCTGTCGCAGCGCGAGCAGGCAATTCTGACGCGCCAGCTCGCGAGCCTGCTGATCGCGGGCCTGCCGCTCGACGAAGCGCTCGCGGTGCTGACCGAGCAATCGGAGCGCGACTACATTCGCGAACTGATGGCTGCGATTCGCGCGGAAGTGCTCGGCGGCCATTCGCTGGCGAATGCGCTGTCGCAGCATCCGAAGGATTTTCCCGATATCTATCGCGCGCTGGTCGCGGCCGGCGAGCATACGGGCAAGCTCGGTCTCGTGCTGTCGCGTCTTGCGGATTACATCGAACAGCGCAATGCGCTGAAGCAGAAAATCGTGCTCGCCTTCACGTACCCGATGGTCGTCACGGTCATCGCGTTCGGCATCGTGACGTTTCTGCTCAGCTACGTGGTGCCGCAGGTCGTCAATGTATTCGCCAGCACGAAGCAGCAACTGCCGTTTCTGACGATCCTGATGATGGCGCTGTCCGGTTTCGTTCGAAGCTACTGGTGGGCGATGCTGATCGCGATCGTGGTGGTGGTCTACGTGGTGCGAGCGATTCTCAAGCAGCCTGGCCCACGCCTCGCGTTCGACCGCTGGGTATTGACCGCCCCTCTGTTCGGCAAGCTCGTGCGCGGCTACAACACGGTGCGCTTCGCGAGCACGCTTGGCATTCTGACCGCGGCCGGCGTGCCGATTCTGCGCGCGCTTCAGGCGGCCGGCGAAACGCTGAGCAACCGCGCGATGCGCACGAATATCGACGATGCGATCGTGCGCGTGCGCGAGGGTACGTCGCTGTCGCGCGCGCTCGGCAATACGAAGACGTTTCCGCCGGTGCTCGTGCACTTGATCCGTTCGGGCGAAGCGACCGGCGACGTGACGTCGATGCTCGACCGTGCGTCGGAAGGCGAATCGCGCGAACTGGAACGCCGCACGATGTTCCTCACAAGCCTGCTCGAACCGCTGCTGATTCTCGCGATGGGCGGCGTGGTGCTCGTGATCGTGCTCGCGGTAATGATGCCGATCATCGAACTGAACAACCTCGTGCAGTAAGCGCGAGGCGCTGCGCCGCGCCGGCGAGGAATCAGGCGATGCGGCGGCAAGGGTTCAGCGGCGTGTCGGTTCAGCGCACGTAGATGGTGGGCCCCGGCGCATTGGCCGGCAGGAACACTTCCGAATGCGAGCCGTTGCGATCGATGATGATCGAGCGGGCGCGCACTTCGGAGAGTTTCGCGCCTTCCATGATCGCGTTGCCGAGCGAGACCGCATGCGGCGGTTCGCCGCCCACGCTGACGATCGCGGCGGCGCCGTCGCGCAGTGCGAGGATGCCGTAGAGGCGCACGTCCTGATTGACGGTGCGGGTGAGCTGTCCGCCGAACAGCGTCGCCGCCTGATCGACCGAGACCGGCGCGCGCGCGGCGGCGGCGGGCACGGTGGGGCCGCGATGTGACGTCAGCGTGACGACCCAATAGGTTGCCGTCGCGCAGAACACGGCGAAGCACAGCAGCGAAATGAGGCGAACTTGGAGGGCTGTCATGCGCGACATTGTACGGATAAATGTGAAAGTTGCGATGGATCGAAGCCGTACGACGGCATCCCTTTAGAATGACCGGCCGCGCCACCGGAAAGTGTGCTGAAAGGGACTGCGGAAAATGCGCCGTTCACACTGAAAGGCGCAAGATGTGCGCCGGCTTGGGCGAGTTTCGCCGGGCTGGCGCGACAGCGGACAAATCAATTGGAATGAGGTAGCAAGCTATGCAAATGTGGACGAATCGCCGCACGGAAATCGTGGGCGCCCGCGCCCGTCGTCAACGGGGGTTCACGCTGATCGAAATCATGGTCGTGATCGCGATTCTCGGCATTCTCGCCGCGCTGATCGTGCCGAAGATCATGAGCCGGCCGGATGAGGCTCGCCGTGTCGCCGCGAAGCAGGACATCGGCACGATCATGCAGGCGATGAAGCTGTATCGCCTCGATAACGGCCGTTACCCGACGCAGGAGCAAGGGCTGCGCTCGCTCATCGAAAAGCCGACCACCGACCCCGTGCCGAACAACTGGAAGGACGGCGGCTATCTCGAGCGCCTGCCGAACGATCCGTGGGGCAATCAGTATCAGTACCTGAACCCCGGCGTGCACGGCGAAATCGACGTGTTCAGCTATGGCGCGGACGGCAAACCGGGCGGCGAAGGCAACGACGCCGATGTCGGTTCGTGGCAGTGACGGGCGCTGAAACTTTTACGGTCCGGTAGTCGAGTTTCGTCACGCATCATGCGTTCACTTCCCTGCCCGGCTTTCGCGTCCCGCGCTGACTCCGGCGGCGCGTGTCTGCCGTACGCGAGCCGGCCCGCCGGCCGACTCGACGGTCGAGCGCGGCGTCAGCGCGGCTTCACGCTGCTCGAGATGCTTGTCGTGCTCGTGATCGCGGGTTTGCTGATTTCGCTGGCGTCGCTGTCATTGACGCGCAATCCGCGCACCGATCTGAACGAGGAAGCGCAGCGTCTCGCGCTGCTGTTCGAATCGGCCGGCGACGAGGCGCAGGTGCGCGCCCGGCCGATCGCGTGGATGCCGCTCGAAAATGGCTTTCGCTTCGATATCCACACCGAGGACGGCTGGCGCACGCTGCGCGACGATCTGCTCGGTCCGCGCAACTGGGAAGGCGGTGTAACCGGCGTATCGATCAACTACCCGGGTTCCGACAAACAGGGCGACCGCGTCGTGTTCGGCACCGAGAGCATCGACACGCCGGTCTCGGTGACGCTCTATTCGGGCGTCGGCAGCGCGACGATCGTCGGTACCGGCAATGGCCGGTATGAGGTGCGTTGACCATGCGGCGCGCGCGTTTTTGCCATCGCGGCAGGTGCAGCAGTCGCGGCTTCACGATGATCGAAGTGCTCGTTGCGCTCGCGATCATCGCGGTGGCGTTGGCGGCATCGCTGCGCGCGGTCGGCGCCCTCGCCACCGGCGAAGCGGATTTGCATCGGCGGCTGCTGGCCGGCTGGAGTGCGGACAACACGCTGGCGCAGTTGCGGCTCACGCACGCGTGGCCCGAACTCGGTTCGCAAAGTTTCGATTGTTCGCAGGGCAACCTGCAGCTGATCTGCACGGAGAACGTCACGACGACGCCCAATCCGGTGTTTCGCCGCGTCGAGGTCGTAGTGAAGATGCCGGGCCGGGCGGGCGCGCTCGCGCAGATGGTGACGGTGGTCCCGAATGAAACAAACCGGCCGCTTTGAGCGCGGCATGAAGCCGCGGCGCGCAGTGCGCGGCTTTACGCTGATCGAGCTGCTCGTCGCGATCGCGATTCTCGCGGTGATCGCCGTGCTGTCATGGCGCGGGCTCGATCAGATCATCCGCGGCCGGCAGACGGTCACGAATGCGATGGAGGACGAGCGCGTCTTCGCGCAGCTGTTCGACCAGATGCGCATCGACGCGCGCCAGGCGGCCACCGAAGACGAAGTCGGCCAGCCGTCGGTGTCGGTGGCATCGAGCGGGCTGCAGATCGTGCGCGAGCTGTATGCGCCGGGTTCGCCGCCGCGGCTGCAGGTGGTCCGCTATCGCGTGTCCGATGGCCGCATCACGCGCTATGCGTCGCCGGCGCTGAAAAATCTTGGCGAAGTGCGGCGCGCGCTGTCCGGCGACGAGAACGGCAACTGGAGCGCGGTGCCGCTGATGGGCGGCGTCGGCATGATTACCGCGCGGATCTTTGTGACGAAGGCCGGCTGGACGACGGAGATGAAGGACGTGCAATCCGCGATGACCGAGAACGTGAACAACCTGAAAGTGCCGCAGCTCGGCAATGCGCCGATTCCGCGCGCGGTGACCGGGCTCGAGGTCAGTATCGGCGCGGCTGCGTTGAAGCGCCCGGTGACGCGGGTATTCCTCGTCGGGGAGTGATGGCCGTGATCCGCCTGCCGCGCGCGTGCCGCGTCTGTCCGAAACCGAAACCGCGAGTCGCGTCGCGACGGGCGTCGCGCGAGGGATTGCGAGCGGGAACGCGCGAGGCCGGCGCCGCGATTATCAGCGCGTTGCTGGTCGTCGCGCTGTCGGCGATTCTCGTGTCGGGCATCTTGTGGCGGCAGCAGGTGCAGGTGCGCCGCATCGAGAATCAGCGGCTGCTCGCGCAGGCGCAATGGGTCGGCCGCGGCGCGCTCGACTGGACGCGGCTCATCTTGCGCTCGGAAGCCGACACGTCGGCGGGCATCACGTATCTCGGTGGCATCTGGGGCGTGCCGATCGCAAAGACGCGTCTGTCCGATTTTCTCGGGCAAATCGGCGAAGTGCACGGTTCGGAAGGCTCGGATACCTTTCTGTCCGGCTCGATCGAAGATGCGCAGGCGAAGTTCAACCTGCGCAATCTCGTCTCGAACGCGACGCCGGGCATGCTGCAACTGAACCTGCAGCAGATCGAAGTGTTTCAGCGGCTGCTCTCCACGCTGGGCTTGAACAGCCAGCTGGCGAAAAATGCCGCGCTGCAGATGCGTGCGAGCCTCCAGCATTCGGCGACGCGTTTTCAGTCGACCAACCCGACGAATCCCACCGCCGTGCCGGGCGCGGCCAGTGCGCCGGTGGTGACGGGCGGCGCCGCGGGCGGCGAGTACACGGACAACCCGGGGTTATCGGATTCCGACTCCAATCCCTCGGTCGCGCCGCTGCAAATGACGAGCGTTGATTCGCTGCTCGACGTGCCGGGCTTCACGCCCGAGATGGTCCAGCGCCTGCGCCCGTTCGTCACGATCCTGCCGACGGTGACGGCGGTCAACATGAACACCGCGCCCGCGGAAGTGATCGCCGCGATCATACCGGGCATGAACGTCTCCAGCGCGCAGGCGCTCGTCGCGCGCCGCGAAACGGTGTTCTTTCACAATGTCGCCGACGTGCAGCTCGCGCTCAGCGCGGCCGGTGTGCCGGCCGCGGTGTTCGACCCGGGCCAGATGGACGTCAATTCGAGTTACTTCGTCGTGCACGGACGCGTGCAGCACGAACGCGCCGAGGTGGATCGCACGACGCTCGTCTATCGCGACGCGCTGACTCATACGACGCGTATCGTACGGGAGCGGGACCAATTATGAATAACGCCTTTCCCAAAGAGAGTGGGCCTTGAGCACGCTGATCGTTCTATTGCCGCCGCGTGATCCGGCGGTGCCGTCGCAGGAATGGCAACTGCCGGAGATGCCGTTTCTGCTTATCGACAAGTCGGGGCGCACGATGCGCGCCGGCGAGGCGTCGCTGGCGCTGTTGCCGCGCGCGTCGTCGACGGTGCTGATGGTCGCGGCGCGCGACCTGCTGATGATGGCTACCGCCGTGCCGGCATTGAAAGGGCCGCGGCTGCGCCAGGCGTTGCCGAACGTCGTCGAGGATCAACTGATCCAGGATCCGCAGACGTGCCATATCGCGATCGATGCGCAGCCGCTCGCCGACGGCCGGCGTCTGCTTGCGATCGTCGATCGCGGGTGGTTCCGGTTTATTCACGAGGCGTTTGTCGGCGCCGGACACCGGAACTTGCGCGCCGTGCCGGTCACATCGTGTTTGCCGCAGCGGCAGTCGGCAACAGCGGCGGACGATGCGCTCGCCGAGGCGATGTCGGAAGCGCATGCCGAGGTCGATGCGGATGGACTGCCGATTTCTGGCGGTGCTCATGCTTCCGGTGCTTCCGGCGTTTCCACTGCCGACGCAACAGCCGACGCGTCCGCGCCGTCGCGTGAGCCGATCGTCGCCGCATTGCTAGGCGAGGCCGCGCAGTCCTCGCCCGCGTTGCTGCTGGGCGATGTGCCGCAGGACGCGCCGGCGCCGCGTGTCGAACTCGCGATCGCGCGCGGGCGCATCGGTGAAGGTCTCGCGGTGCCGGCGGGCGCGGTCGGCGCGACGCTCGCCGCACTGGCCGGCGACAGGCCGCTCACGTTCTATGCGCTGACCGGCCTGCCCGGCAGCGAGCCGCATGTGACGTCGCTCGCGGCGGCCGGCGCGCCGATGCAGCGCGCCATCGATAGCGCCGCGCACCAGGCGAGCGCGCATCCGCTGACATTCGAAACGCTCGCGCAGCGCGCGCTCGAATGCCGCTTCGACTTGTGCCAGTTCGAGTTCACGTCGCAGCCGTGGCGGCTCGATCGTGCGACGCTGCGCCGCCTGCGCGCGCCGATCGCGCTCGTCGCCGCTGCTGCGCTCGTTGCGATCATCGGTGCGAACGTGCAGTGGCTGATCCTTGCGCGCCAGCGCGATGCCATCAATGCGCAGATGACCGAGGCGCTGCTCAACGCGTTCCCGAAGACGACCGTCGTGCTCGACGCACCCGGTCAGATGACGCGGCAATTGCAGCAGTTGCGCGTGGCCGCGGGCGAGCTGTCGCCGGAAGACTTCCTGTCGCTCGCGGACGGCCTCGCGCGTTCGCTCGGGCCGTTGCCCGTCAACGGGCTCGCCGCGCTCGACTACCAGAACCACCGTCTCGACGTGACGTTCAAGCCCCAGGTGAAAGTCGATGCGGACTTTGGCCAGCGCCTCGCACGCAACGGGTTGAACGGCGCCATCGATAGCAACACGGGCAAGTGGACCATCAGGAGCGGACAATGAAAGAACAACTGCTCGAAGCATGGGCCGGCTTTTGGGGCGCGCGCAACGCACGCGAAAAAGCGCTACTGACGTGGGGCTCGGTGGTGCTGGTCATCGTGATCGCGTGGTCGGTGTTGTGGTCGCCCGCGCAGGAAGGCCGCGCGCGTCTGCTCGAAACGCTGCCCGCCTTGCAGCGGCAGCTCGCGCAAATGACGGGGCAAGCCAACGAGGCGCGCGCGCTTGCCGGCGTCGCGCAAGGCGTCGCGCCGACCGGCGGCGCGCTCAAGGATGCGCTTACCACTTCGCTCAGCGACCACGGCTTGAACACGACGCAGGTGCAGGTCATCGGCAATGCCGTGCAGATCCAGCTGAAGAACGCGTCGTTTCCCGCGTGGACCGCGTGGCTCGACGAGGTGCGCCGCCAGTTCAAGGTGCAGGTGTCCGAAGCCCATGTGACCGCGCTGAAGGAAGACGGCCAGGTCGATCTGACCGCGTCGCTGCAGCCGGCGACCATCAAGTGACCCGCCGCGGATAACGTCTGTGAAGAATCTCTGGATGCGCCGCATCGGCGCTGCGTTGCCGTGGGTGATCGTCGCGCTGCTCTCGTGCGGCGCGGTGCTGCTCGTCACGCTGCCGGCCGCCTGGATCACGCCGCAATTCGCGAAGGCGACGCATGGGCACGTGAACCTGATCGAGCCCGACGGATCGCTGTGGCAGGGCTCGGCGGTGCTGATGCTGGCTGCCGGCACCGACGGCGGCGGCGCGACGCTGCTGCCCGGGCGCATCGAATGGCGCACGTCGTTCTGGCCGCTCTTCACGGGCCGCGTGCGCATGCAGATGCGGCAGACCGATGCGATGCCCGACGCGGTTCAGGTCGACGTGTCGCGCCTCGGCGCCACCATGACGGCGGGCGCGATTCAGGTGCCGGCGTCGCTGCTCGCCGGGCTCGGCGCGCCGTTCAATACGCTGAACCTGCAAGGCGAGGTGCGGCTGTCGTGGACCGACTGGCGCAGCTTCGGCCGCGACGCGTTCGGGCAGCTCTCGGTGCTGCTCAATGAAATGAGTTCGAGCGTGTCGCGTGTGAAGCCGCTCGGGTCGTATCGCGTCGTGATTCAGGCACAGGGCGCGGCGGCGACCGTCGATCTGTCGACATTGAAGGGGCCGTTGCTGCTGAATGGACGCGGCTCGTTCGGCGGGCGCTCGACATCGTTTCAGGGCACCGCGAGCGCGACGCCCGATCAGCTCGATAATCTCGCGGGGCTGTTGAATCTGATCGGGCCGCCAGTGGGGAAAGGGACGGTTTCGCTCGATTTCACGCATTGAGGCGCGCGTAGGAAGCGGCTTGTGGGTTGCTGGCCGCTTCGTACGCGTTGCTGCGCTTGCGCTTGCCGTGTCGTTTCGCCACGGCGCCTTTGTTTCCAACCTTCCGAGCGGGTTGGTCGTTAGTCGTTGTGTACTTCGCCCGCGGCAGCGCCCTTCTGCGCGACCGGCGCTGAACCCATCGCCGCCTGCGGCGCCGATGCGCCCGCTGCCGGAACAGGCGCGGGCGCCGCTACCCCGCCATCTTCGCGATTCATCTGCGCGACATCCCAGCCGCCGCCGAGCGCCTTCACGAGTCCAGCCGACGAGACCATCCGCTGACCCGCGATGCTCGCGAGCTTTTGCTCCGCGGTAAACGCGGTGGTCTGCGCGGTCAGCACGTTCAGATAGTCGACGGTGCCGGCCTTGTACTCGTTTGTGACGATCGCGAGCGCCTGCTGCGCCGACTGCACGGCCTGCTGCTGCACGACGATTTCCCTGCCGAGAATGCGCAGCGACGCGAGGTTGTCTTCGACGTCCTGGAATGCGGTCAGCACCGTTTGCCGATAGGTGGCCACGCTCTGGTCGTAGGCTGCGCGTGCCGCGTCGGTCTGCGCGCCGCGCAGGCCGAAGTCGAATAGTGTCGCCGCGAGTTGCGGACCCACCGTCCAGAAGCGCGACGGCGCCGTGAGGAGCTGCGAGAAGACCGAGCTTTCGAAGCCGCCGCTCGCGGAAAACGTGAGCGTCGGGAAGTAGGCGGCGATCGCGATGCCGATCTGCTCGTTCGCGGCCGCGGCCTTGCGCTCGGCCGACGCGATGTCGGGCCGCCGCTCGAGCAGCGCCGACGGCAGCTGCGCGGGCACGTCGGGCGGGGTCGCATCGAGCGGCGCCGGCGGCAGCGAAAACGTCGAGGCGGGCTCGCCGACCAGCACCGCAATCGCATGCTCGTTCTGCGCGCGCGCGACGCCGTTGTCGATTGCCGCGGCCTGGGCGGACTGCAGCTGCGTTTGCGCCTGAATCACATCCGAGCGCGCGGCGACGCCTTGCGCGTAGCGGTTTTGCGTCAATTGCAGCGACTTCTCGAACGAGACGACGGTATCGTCGAGCAGTTTTTGCTGCGAATCGAGCGAGCGCAGCGTGAAGTAGGTTTGCGCGAGCGTGCCCTGCGCGGACAGGCGCGCGTTCGCGAGATCGGCGGCGGCGCCCTGCTGCCCTGCTTTTTCTGCGGCCACCGTGCGGCTCACCTGGCCCCACAGATCCGGCTCCCAGGTCGCGTCGGCGGACAGGCGGAAGCTATTGGTGATCGAGCCCGACGAGCCGACCGAGCCGGTGCCGGTGACAAAGCCACCGCTGCGTGACGGGGACTGCTGCCGTTCGCCGCTGCCATTCAGCGTGATTACTGGAAAGTAGGCCGAGCGCGCTTCCGCGACAAGCGCGCGCGCCTGCCGGTAGGCGGCGGCGAACTGCGCGATCGACTGGTTCGACGCATTGAGCTTGTCTTCGAGCGCGTTGAGCTGCGCGTCGTGATAGATGGTCCACCACGGGCCGCGATCGTGCTGATCGTTCGGTTGCGCAATCTTCCAGCCTTCCGCGGCTTCCTTGTAGGACGCCGGAATTTCCGTGGTCGGCCGTTTGTAGTCGGGGCCGACCGCACAACCGGCCAGCATCGCGGCGAGCGCCACGGCGACGGCGATCGTCATGGCGCGAGGCGCGGCGGCGCTACGGCGCGTCGTGAAATCGGACTGCATGCAAATGAATTCCTCGAATTCCTGTCGATTCGGCCCGCGGATGACGCAAAAGGGCCGGCGGTTGCGCGTGGTCTGCTGCTTGAAGATGAATATCGGGCATGAACGAAGCCGCAGCGTGAGCTGGGCCGCGATGCGCGACCGCTAGCTTACTGCGCCTCGCCCGGAGACAGAAGAGTAATGCGGTGAGCCTTGCAGATGTGTTACGGAGGGTGTTCGCAAGGTTACGTGTCGTTACTGCGGCGGACGCGGACGACGCGAGGCGGCCGACGAACACGGCCTGGCGGCGTGTTTATCGACCGTTGACTCGTGTGGCAGCGGCGGAGATAGCAGCGGACAACGGCGGCCGGTTCAGGCGCGAAGATCCGCCGAGCCCTGGCGGGCTTGCTTGCCGGCCGCAGCGCGGCAAGCGGGTGCGTCGGAGCGCGACTGGCAGATGACGGCGCCCGGCGCGATGCTTTTCAGGGCCGACGGCGCTTTCGCCTTCACGGATGACGTAACCAGCAGCGCGACCGGCCTGACCGTTGCGGTGGCCTTGCCACTGCGCCGCGCGCGCCGGTGATCGATCCACGCGAGAAACAACACCCCAAGCGATCCGCCCGGCAGCACGAAGACGACTGCATAGAGCGCGAGTTTCCACCAGCGATACGGCTTCTGAAAATTGAGCAGCGCGGAATCGATGAGGGAGCGGCTCAGGCCGCCAAGGGTGTTTTTCAGGTACAGCATCGCGGGATTTCCTCTGCGGCCGGCACGGGCGGGCGCGCTTTGAAGCGGTCAGAACATGGTCTCGAATGGCGCGGATCGCGCGTAACTCGTTGACTGACATAATATTGACTATGCAATTAAGTTTCAACATAGTTCGTGCGAGACCCCTGATCGAGTGTTGTTTTTCTGTCGGACGCTTTGAGGCAGGTTCGTCTTCTGTCTGGCGCCATAGGCGCGCAAAGGCGCACCCGATTTCATGCATTATTTGCAGGTTAAGCGACCTTTTGGCGAAATATATCTCTCAATATGCAAACCATGATGACTGAATGTGAGTGTTCGCTAACAACACGGACGTGCCAAGCATCGGAGAAGGCAGCATTTAGGCGTAGATTGAGGCGGCTGACGCAACAGTGATTTGCGCCGGGCGTCGCGCGGTGACGCAGCTGACCAAGGCGGCAAAATCCAAGACATGAGCCGTCTTTTGATTGCCTAGGCATGAATGCTATCGTGCGTATTTGCGCATCCTATCGATGGACGCGGCACTCGCGAAGGCGTCCGGGACGCGCCCGACGCAAACCCTGCAGACGAAAAAAAACGGCATCGGCTGAATGCCGATGCCGCCGCACAATACGGGTCCGGGGAACGACGGCCCGCTTTTTCTGGCGGAAAAGAAACGCGAAGTCGTTCGAGTTACTGGCCGTCGACCTGGATCTCGACACGGCGATTCTTGGCGCGGCCCGCAGCCGTCGCATTCGTATCGACCGGCGAGGCGCTGCCGTAGCCGTTCACGCTGTAATTCGCGGCGCGCAAGCCGTGCGAGCCGAGATACGCCTGAACCGAGCGCGCGCGGGCTGCCGACAGTCGCTCGTTGAGCGCGGCGGAACCGGTCGAGTCGGTGTAGCCGGCGATCGTCAGTTGCTGGATATCGACGCCGCGGTTGGCCGCGATAAATTCGTCGAGGTTCGCCCTGGCGGCGGGCGTCAGCGTCGCGCTATTGGTGGCGAAGTTCGCGTCGCCTTGCAGCGTCACCTTGCGTGCCGGCGCGGGCGCCGGTTGCGGAGCCGGCTGCGGCGCCGCTTGCGGGGCGGGCTGCTGCACGACCGGCGTCGCGCAAGTGAAGAGAATTTCACGCGGATCGTTTTCGGGCTTGTAGCCGGAGATCGCGCGATCGGTAGCGGATACACGCAACGCCTGCTTGTCGCCGCAAACATTGCGCACCTGGTCCATACAGCTTTCGGTCGTCTCGGCGAGGCCCAGACACTGCACGCGATGCGCCTGCGTGCCGTTGGCCAACGTAATCACGTCGTTGTTATAGGTCAGGCCTGATGATGTGGTGCAGCCAGCCGCGAGTGCGACGCATGCGGCCGCGAAGAAAAGTCGGATATACATGGGAGCTTCTCGATGGAATTGAGGGTGACCGAACGATAAATTCGGTCATCGTCATCTCCAATCGGAGAAGTCTTAAAGCATCCCTATAAAGCCGCGCGATGCGCGTGTTGATTACTGCGAGACAGGCTCGCCCGTAGGCGATGGCATCGTCTGTCCAGGCATCGCGTCGGCAGGCTGCGTCGACGTACGTTCTTGCGTCGTGACGTTCGGGTTTGTGCTGCTGCCGCGCACGAACTGCTTGAAGTCCGCGCCTGCTTCCCATGGATTCGGTTTGCAGCCGAGCGAACTGTCGCAATGCGCGGAGAAGCCGATCGTCGATGTGCCGTCGTTGTTCGACGTCTTCGTGATCTGATAAGCGAGCTCGCGCTTGCCGCCGTCAGGGCCTGCAGTTTGTATCAGCGAATCGGTCGTCGTCGTTACGTCGTAGCGCGAATGATCGCTGACCCAGGTTCGCGCGCGTTGCCACCATGTGTCGCATTCGGCTTTCGTCGAGCACGTGAGCGGCGCGGTGGCGATCTGCATCACGTCGGGGTTCACCTGCCCGCGCGTCGAGCATCCGGCGGCGAGCACGCACAACACGGCCAATAGACCTTTTTTCATCGCATCCTTCCTCCCTGAACGATGCACGCCTGCGACGCGAGCTTCATGCGCGCGCCGCAGATCGGTCGCAATACTGCAACACAGGTTGGACCCGCGCGCGCCGAGCGTGTTTCATGCGATCGAATACGTTTGGGGCTTCGCTTCGATGCCCGCATTTGACGCGTGCCGCAGCGGTGAAATTCTTGCTGATCAGCGCGCGCCCGCGAGGTCGAAACGGGTAGACGTTACCTCGCGAAATGCTTGCGCATTTTCTTTAGGTCCACGTCAGACGCTGAAACGGTTCAACGTGTACGCGCGATATGCTGCGACGAACGCATCGAATGAGCCCACCTCTTCGCGCTCGAGTTTTTCCTGTGCGGCGAGTGACTCCACGGCGAGCGTCTCGAACTCTTTCATCGAGGCAGCATCGAGCGGCCGCGCGCGGAAGTACGCCGCATGCGCTTCGCTTTGCTCGAGCCCGAACGCAAGGAAACCCTGCTGCTTGTCGCGCATCGTTTGCAGCACGCGCGCCGAAGGCGTCAACGATGGATCTGCGAGCTTCGCACGCTGCGCAGCGACCGCGCGCGCATGACTGTCGCCGCCCTGAACAGCATCGAGCGTGGTGGCCGCGATGGCGATGCGGTCGAGCAAGGTGTTCGCCCAATCCATCATCGCAACGGGCTGACCATCGCGCATCAGCTCGAGTCCCGGCTTGCGGCCTTCCGTTGTGACGAGGCAGAAGTTGCGGTTCGCTTCCGTATAGGCGGGCGGCGGCAACGGCGCGCTGTCTTCCAGTGCGCAGACGAGCAGATACGCATCGAGAAAGCGCGCGGCTTCGAGCGACAGGCCGGTCGGTTCGAACGGATCGATATCCATGCAACGGACTTCGACGTATTGCACGCCGCGTGCGGCAAGGGCATGCAGCGGGCGCTCGCCGGAGTACGTGACGCGCTTCGGGCGGATCGTCGAGTAGAACTCGTTTTCGATCTGCAGCACGTTCGTGTTGATCTGCACCCACTCGCCGTTGCGCTTCGTGCCGATTGCTTCGTACTGCGGATAAGGCTGGCTGACCGCTTCGGCGAGCGCTTCGAGATAGCCGGAGAGCGTGTCGTAGTCGGCATGAAGCGCGGACTGGCCGGTCGTGTTCGAGTAACCGAGGTCGCTCATCCGCAGGCTCGTTGCGTACGGGCGATAGAACGTGTCGGCGTCGAATGCTTCGAGTGTATGCGGGCGGTTGCGCAGGAAGCGCTTGTCGAGAGCCGGCGACGCGCCGAACAGATACATGAGCAGCCAGCTCGTGCGACGGAAATTGCGGATCAGCGCGAGATAGCGTTCGGACTGGAAATCGACCGCGGTTGCGGTGGATTGCTGATCGACCTGCAGCAGACGCCACACTTCTTCGTTCAGCGAATAGTTGTAGTGGATGCCGGCGATGCATTGCATCGTGCGCCCGTAGCGCAGAGCGAGGCCGACGCGATACACGTACTTCAGCTTGCCGATATTCGACGTGCCGTAGTGCGCGATCGGAATCTCGTCGTCTTCCGGCAAGAGCCCGGGCATCGAGTTGTTCCACAGGATCTCGTCGCCGAGCTTGGCGAAGACGAAGCGATGCAGCGTATCGAGTTGCTCGAGCGCGAGCGACGCGTCGTGCTCGGCGGGCGTGATGAGCTCGAGCAGCGCTTCCGAATAGTCGGTGGTCAGCGACGGGTGCGTGAGCGCGGAACCGAGCACTCGAGGATGCGATGTCGTCGCGAGACGACTGTCGTGGGTGACACGCAGACTTTCTTTTTCGATGCCGCGCAGGCCCGTCGTCAGCGCGTCGCGCTGCGGGCCGGAAGTCAGCACGGACAGACGGTGTAGCAGCGCGTCGGTCGTGCGCGGAGATTTCGTGTTTGGCATTGAATGATGTCGCGCGCTGCTGGTGGTATACCCGGCTACCGCGTGCACGATGCGGTTGATCACGCGCGGCGTAATTTTCAGTAGCGGGCACTTTAACATCTCGCCACGACGGCTGCTTGACCCGACTTTGCGCGCTGTCGAAGCGACTCGAAGGGCGGCGCGATTCGCGTTGAATGGAGCGTTGGCCGGGCGCCGGGTCAGGCGTTCGCGGTCTGTCTACTGTACGCCGCGGGTGGGGTCGCGGGTGGGTCGCGGGTGGGTGTTCGACACGGCCGTTCGCATCGACGGTTAGCGATGTCAACTAACCGCCGCTATCCGCCCCGCGCGGCGCCCATCCGGTCCGTCACTTCATTCCACAGATGCATTGCGGCATAGGCGCGCCATGGCCGCCACGCATCGGTGCGGGCGCGCTGCTGCGTCGGGCGCGCGAGCGCCGGGTCGCGCGCGGCGATCGACTGCATCAGCACGAGGTCCCAGGCGGGCCACGCGTCGGGGTCGCGCCACGCGCGCATCGCCACGTATTCGACGGTCCACGGTCCGATGCCGGGCAGCGCGAGCAGCGCGGTGCGCAGCGCCGCGGCGTCGGCGGCCGGATCGTCGAGCGGCACCGCGCCGGTTGCGACTGCCTGCGCGAAACCCTGCAGCGCGGCAACGCGTTTGCCTGGCATGCCGATCCGCGCGAGATCGGCGCAGGCGAGCGCAGCCGGCGTCGGAAAGCGCCACGCGGTGCGCTCGTGCGGATGATCGTCGATACGTTTGCCGGCCCGCTCGACGAGCCGGCCGATGATCGTCGTCGCGGCTTTCACGCTGACCTGCTGGCCGACGATCGCGCGCACCACGAGTTCGAAGCCCGACCACGCGCCCGGCACACGCAGACCGGGCGCCGCATCGACGAGCGGCGCGAGCCACGGATCCGCGGAAAGCGCCGCGCCGATTGCACGCGGATCGGCGCGCAGGTCGAACATGCGCGAGATCGGTGCGGCGAGCGTTTCCGCGTGGCGCGCGGCGGCGCCGTCGATCGTCGCGACGAGGCAGCGTTTCTTCGGATGAAGCGTAACTTGCAGGGTGCCGCTGTCGCCGGCCCATTCGATCGCGCGCCGGTACGCGCCCTCTTCGACTGCTTCGACACCCGGTGTCGCGCGGCCTGAGAAGAAGCGCAGCGTGCGCGGCCAGTCGTAGGGTGCTTTGAACGGTAGTTCGAGTTCGATGTTGTTTTCGGTGCTCAAGCGGCGTGGTCCAGATCGGCGGCTGGGGTTGATCGGCGGGTTGTGGCTGTGGTTGCGGGCGATGAGTCGCGCGCGGAGGCGGCGGCGGACGCGCCGGCTGTCGATTGACCGCTTGCCGCCGGCGCTTGCGACGCCCCGCCGCCGTGTTGCCGTTCCGCATCGAGCAGCGCCGCCTTGCGCGCCGCGCCCCACCGATAGCCGCTCAACGACCCATCCTTATGCAGCACGCGATGACAGGGAATGGCCAGCGCGACCGGGTTCGACGCGCACGCGCCGGCGACCGCCCGCACGGCCTGCGGCGAGCCGACCGCTGCGGCGATCTCCGAATAGCTGCGCGTCTCGCCGTACGGAATCCGACGCAACGCGTCCCAGACACGTTGCTGAAACGCTGTCGGCGCGATATCGAGCGGCAGGTCGACGCGTTGCTCCGAACCGCGCAGATAGGCGTCGATCTGGGCGACGAACGGCGCGAGCCTTGCCGGATCGTCGACGAGCTCGGCATTCGCGAATTCGTCGCGAAGCCCGTCGATGAGGTCGGCCCGATCGTCGCCGAACGCGATCTTGCAGATGCCGCGGTCGGTGGCCGCGACGAGCACGGTGCCGAGCGGTGTCGACGCGTCCGCATAGCGCACGACGAGGCCCGCGCCCTTGCGGCGATACGCGGACGGCGCCATGCCGAGTTCCGCCGGCGCCGTGTCGTACATGCGCGATGGCGAGCCGAAGCCGGCGTCGACGGTGGCGCGGGTCACGTTGCTGCCCCGCCTGAGCGCGTCGCGCAGTGCGGCGCCGCGCTGCGCCGCCTGATACTGCCGCGGCGATACGCCGACGACGCGCTTGAAAAGTCTTTGTAGATGGAACGGGCTCACGTGTACCGCGTCGCTTAGCTGCGCAAGCGTCAGACGCTGCTGTGGGTCCGCATCGAGTACCGCGCATGCGCGGTTGACGATGTCCATTTCGCGCGGCAAACCGCCCGGCTGACAGCGCTTGCAGTCGCGGTAGCCGGCGGCGCGCGCGTCGTCCTGCGTCGCGAAGAATTCGACGTTTTCGCGGCGCGGCTGGCGCGATGAGCACGACGGGCGGCAGAACACGCCGGTCGTCTTCACCGCGTAGAAGAAGGCGCCGTCCGCCTGTGCGTCGTGGTGCGCAACGGCGGCCCAGCGGTCGGATTCGGTGGAGTAAGCGGTTTTCATCGTCAGCGCTCGTGGACAGGTTTCGACGGTTCCCAGATTACGGCGCACGTCCACACACTACGCTCCGGTTCTTGCTCTGTCATCGCCGCGGCCGGATACGGGCCCGGACATCCCTCACGCTTCCCAACTATTGGGGGCCGGAAGCGTCACCCTTATGCCGATGTGGCAAAACGACACAACATCGGGTTTTCCCTTAAAAAGTTATTGCGTCGCGGTAGGGCGTTGTGTATAGTGGTTTCTGTCTCCTCCATGTCTCCTCCTGATATGGATTCAGCCCGCTCAAATCAGCGGGCTTTTTTTCGTCCATCGCTTTCGTCAACGGCTAGCAGGCGCTTGGCGTCCAAGCGGCGTGCCGCCGCTGGCGGCGCCTCTTCAGCGCGCCGTCTTCGCATTTTGCCCTGCCGCGCCCGGCCTTCCCGCCTATCCCCTACACTCTTCATTACGGCTCCAAACCAGTTGAAGAGGCGGCAACCATGAAGTTTCACATCCGCGAGATTGACCACGTCGTCATCAGGGTCGAAGACGTCGGTGCCATGACGCGCTTCTATTGCGATGCGCTCGGTTGCAGCGTCGAGAAGGAGCAGCGCGAGATCGGATTGACCCAGTTGCGTGCCGGCCGCTCGCTGATCGATCTGTTGCAGGTTGGCGCAAAGATCGACCGTCCGGATAGTGGATTGCCCAGCGCGGGCCGAAATATGGACCATCTGTGTCTGCGCGTCGAACCGTTCGACGAAGCGGCGCTCGAGGCGCATCTCGTCGAACGCGGCGCGCGTGTCGGCGAAAAAGCGGTGCGCTATGGCGCGGACGGATTTGGCCCGTCGCTGTACCTGTTCGATCCGGAAGGCAATATGGTGGAACTGAAAGGTCCGCCGGACGCGACGCGGACCACTTCCCTTTAGATGCCGACGTGCACAACCCGACCTTCAACTGAACTCAGCGCACGTCCCCGCACTTCACTTTACTTGGCGCCTTGCGCGACCGACCGGGCGTCCGATGCGCCCGTCAACACCGTCCATTCGATCGGCACCGCGTCGGCGTCGGCGCTGCCGAGCCACGCGGCGCCATCCTGCACCGTGCATTGCAGCCGCATCGTTCTTTCGGCGAGCGCGCCGAGCGCCGATGCGACATTTTCGCCAAGCGACCAGACGGTCACGTTGCGCAGGCGTTCGACCTTGCCACGTACGCCTTGCCACCAGATGTCGGACGTCCGGCCGCCGTACGCGATCACGATAACCTCGTTCGCGCGGCCGCTCGCTTTCGCGATGCGCCGCTCGTCGGGCTGGCCGATGTCGATCCACGTTTCGATCGCGCCGGTCAGATCTTTTTGCCAGAGGTCCGGTTCGTCGGTATCCGAGAGTCCTTTGCAGAATTCGAGCCGTTCCTGGGCGAACAGGGCGAACGCGGCGACACGAACCATCATTCGTTCGGCGGTCTCGGACGGATGCAGCGCGATTGTCAGCGAGTGGTCGGCGTAGTAGTGCCGATCCATGTCGGCGATCTGCAGTTCGGCCTTATAGATTGTGGATTTGAGCGCCATGGAGAGTCCCGATCCCGCAAACGAGGACCGGAGAGTAAAGAGTGATTCGGGGCCGTAATAGCGTGCCATTTTGATACTGCCTTCTGTCGCGCGTCACGCGCGTCTCGCCGATGAAACGGTTTTTGCCGAACGCGGCGGCGACCGATGGTCTTCGCTTGCCGCTGCAACGCACTCAGCTTCCTATGATGTGAGATCAAGCAATGAGCGTGCCGCGCGGCGCGTCGGCATCAACCCGGATCGAAACACGGGAGGAGCGTGATGATACCGAATCTAGCCGGTGCGAGATGACAACGAGATGGCGAGCGGGCGGCTTGTGCGCGTTACCGGTCGGCGAGGAATTATTCCGGTGTTGTACGAGGTGAGCAAATGTAAAACGGCTGGGCGATTATCGCCCAGCCGTTTTCGAGTACGCAAAAGCTGATTCGGTCTTCTAAAGACCGTCACTGTCCGCATTTCCCCGACAAAGCGTCGGGGAAAAACCCACTATTGCTTGATGAAATGATCGTTGGTCCAGAGACCTTCGGTATCGCTATTCGCCGCATTGACGAATTCGATGTCGTGCCCATCGACACGCACGATGCGGAAAGTCGCGTTTTCAGGCGTGGACAGGCACTGGAAGCCGGAGAAATACTCCTGCATTTTCTGCTGCTCGCCGGCCTGCTCGTGCTGGCGCACTGCGTCGAGCTTGTCCTTGGACAGGCAGCCGTACGCGTTGGCCTTCAATTGCACGGTCTGCTGCGGCTTCAGGTCCTGAGCCTGTGCGGCAGATGCAGCTGCGAAAGCTGCCATGGCGAAGAGAACCGCGACGCGCATTTTCATAAAACCCTCCGTGCGGGTTAATACTCAGGTTAGCTATGTATTTAACTTCAGGGGGACACCCGCAGTTTTGAATTTAGAAGAACTGTGCGGAAGAACAAGCACGACTTGTGTGCGATTGCAATAGCGGCGGATTGTCGCAGACGCGTTCATGCGGTAACGCGCGTAAATGCCACCGGCAAAACCATGCATATTTAATCGCGAGCACTTGATCGATTTGCGATCGTCGCGTTGTCCGACAATCGTTTGCGGCGCGTATTCTCGTTTACGAGAATATCCAATTAAGTGACTGGCTAAACGCTTTAACGATGCTTGATGCGACGCACACAAAGTCGTTGAAGCCATTGGCGAAAAAGCACGGCCGCATGTGGCAAACGAAGAATAAAAACCATGCCTGACCGATAACGGCGTCGCTGCCGATGTGCGACGCTACGGTTCGTCTTGCGCTTCGCGAAAGTTCGTGGATAAATCGGAACGACTTTTCAAGGAGACGTCCGTTATGACGCTGGCCCACTGGCTTCCGTTCGCTATTGCATCAGCCATTCTTGTCGCCATTCCCGGCCCAACCGTGCTGCTCGTCGTCTCGTACGCACTCGGTCACGGGCGCCGCTACGCGCTTGCAACCACCGCCGGCGTCGCGCTTGGCGATCTGACATCGATGACTGCGTCGATGCTCGGACTCGGCGTGATCCTCGCCGCGTCGGCAACGCTTTTCACCGCGCTCAAATGGGTCGGCGCGGCTTATCTGTTCTATCTCGGCGTGAAGCTGTGGCGCACGCCGGTCATATCTGAAGAGGCGACGCCTGACGCGAGCGCCGAAACGCGCACGGGCCGCATCTTTGCGCACTCGTACGCAGTGACGGCGCTCAACCCGAAGAGCATCGTGTTTTTTGTCGCGTTCGTGCCGCAGTTCATTGATACGCAAGTCGCGACGTGGTCGCAGATCGCCGTGTTCGAGGCGACGTTCGTCGCGCTCGGTACGCTCAACGCGCTGGGTTATGCGCTGCTCGCGTCGGCGGCGCGTCGTGCGATCCGCCGCCCTGGCGTGCAACTTGCTGTGAACCGAACGGGTGGAACTCTACTGATTGGGGCCGGCATGCTCGCAGCGGCCTGGAAAAAGGCCGCCGCCTAGCGCTTTGCGTGACCCTCGCGTAGCGAAATGCCGTGCGAGGGTGAACCTTGGCGAGAAGGTACGGTCTTCAACCTCAATGAACATTGTGCGTGCTTACCCACACGGACTGCACGCAGCAACAAGTAGGACGCCTACAATGAAATTGCGAGTCAACACGATCCACGGAGGCTAATGTGATCGAGCATCTGGTTCTAGGCGCGTTTCTGATTGTGCCGCTTCTGATCGTCGCATTTCTCTTTTCCGATGAGCTTTGGCAAGAACATCGCCAGCAGCTCGAGGAAGAGTTTGACGCGGCGCGTCGGATGGATTGGCGGCATCCGATTCGCAGCTTCCTGCATCACTGAGCGTTCGGGAATCCGGCCTCCCCGCGCCTTGGGCTGGAGGCGTCCGTGGAGGTTAGCTGTTTTCCCGGATGTCCACTCGTCTTGTTGGTGTTGGCTCTGATATTGCCGAGTCGCGCGCTTACCGTGTTGTGCGGTTTTTGACTGCAAGCGGGCGGCGACAACGCAGGCAACGAGCCGTGGTGACGCTTTTGCGGCCGCCGCCATTCCTCTGTTCGGCATTTCCCGAAATTACCCCCCGAATCGCGGCACTGTTCGCCCGATTGCGCTCGCAATCGGACGCGTACGCTTGGCATGCGGGACATCGATTTTTCCCAACACGCATTAAATGCGATCTAATTGTTTTGTAGGGTGGCGCGACGGTGAAAAGGGCGCTACATTAATCCTCAGAAGATCATATGTAATAGAACGTAGGAACCTGACTATTGCACCGGGGGGGCGCATATGAACGGGTTGCTCGATCGCGATATTGCCCATATTGCTCGCGTGATGCGTCCATCACTGACTGGCGATTTCGGCGGTCCGATTCTCACATCGGCTTACTGGCGACAACGGCTGCATCGTTTGCTTGAGGCGCCGGTGTTGACCAAAGTGCAGTTGTGCGCAATCGACAGCTTGCTGCTCGAACTCGATGAGTTCGATGCGGGCGGCTTCGGCGTGATGTTTCCGCAACCGATTGAAGCGGCAGACGGAACGCCCGAGGCTGTGCAGTCGGCTTGATGCCGCGCGGGCGAGTTCGCGCTCTCGCGTTCTCGCGCAATGCTTTGGTCTTGCTTTTGGTCTTGCTACTTGCCGATGCAGAAGCGGCTGAAAATCACCCCTAGCAGATCGTCGGACGTAAATTCGCCGGTGATCGAATTCAATTGCTCCTGTGCGAGCCTCAATTCCTCAGCAAATAAGTCCAGCGCCTGGGCGTTCTGATCGGCGTGTTGCGCGGCGAGCGTCAGGTGTTCGTCGGCGGCGCGCAGTGCGATCAGATGGCGCTCCCGCGCGAGATAGACGCTTTCCGCGCCCGCCTGCCAGCCGGCAATGCGCAACAGTTCGGCGCGCAGCAACGCGATGCCGTCGCCGTGTTTCGCCGACAGGCGGACTTCACGCAGGTCGGCGCTGCGGGTATCTCCGCCGTCGCCTTCACCTTTGCCGTTTTCGGCTTCGAGTTCGCGCACGGCCGGTGGGAAATCCGTCAGATCCGTCTTATTCAAGACTCGCACGACGGGCACGCCTTTAGGGAAGCGCTCAGCGATTCGTTTGTCTTCGGACGTGACGCCGGCGCGCGCGTCGAGCAAATGCAGCACGACATCGGCCTTTTCTATCTCGTTCCACGTGCGAGCGATGCCGATCTTCTCGACTTCGTCTTCCGTATCGCGCAGCCCGGCCGTGTCGATCACGTGCAGCGGAATCCCTTCGATCTGAATTGTCTGCGCGACCTTGTCGCGCGTGGTGCCGGCGATCGGCGTGACGATGGCGAGTTCGGCACCCGCGAGTGCGTTCAGCAGCGACGATTTGCCGACATTCGGCTGCCCCGCCAGCACGACCGACAGCCCCTCGCGCAGCAGCGCGCCTTGGCGCGCGTCGCTGAGCACGGCCGCGAGGCGCTCGCGGATTCGCGCGAGTTTGCCGCGCGCGTCCGCGGCTTCGAGAAAGTCGATTTCTTCCTCGGGAAAATCGAGCGTCGCTTCGACGAGCATCCGCAATGTGATGACCTCTTCGACGAGCGCGTGAATGTCGCGCGAAAACGCGCCGTCGAGCGACCGCCCGGCCGAGCGCGCCGCGGCCTCGGTGCTCGCCTCGATCAGGTCCGCGACCGCTTCCGCCTGCGCGAGATCGAGCTTGTCGTTAAGGAACGCACGGCGCGTGAATTCGCCCGGCTCGGCGAGGCGCAGCGCAAAGGCTTTGCCCGCGTCGACGCAACGTTGCAGCACGAGTTGCAGCACGATCGGACCGCCGTGGCCTTGCAGTTCGAGCACGTGCTCACCGGTGTACGAATGCGGCGCCGGAAAGTACAGCGCGATACCGCGATCGAGCGCATGACCGGCTTCGTCGAGAAAGCCGACGTAGCTCGCATGACGCGGCTTCAGCGCTTGCCCCGTCAGCGCGCGCATTAACGCTTCGGCCGCCCTCTCGCCCGCCCGTCCGAACGAAATCCGCACGACACCGATCCCGCCGCGTCCAGGGGCGGTGGCGATAGCGACGATGGGATCGGAGTCGGTTGAGAGCATGGCAAATCGATAATCTGAAATTTCGCAAGCAGCGAGCCTGGAGCGGTTTTTTCAGGCGCCGAGCATTGTAGCGCGGCGGTGCGTCGAGTCCTTGATGTGGCGTCGAGTCCTAACTTCGTCGTTTAACCTACAGATTTATCTTATTTGAGATAAGGTAAACATCGAATTATCTCGGCCGATGACGCAAAGGAGCTTGCGATGTTTCGCTTCGTACGTATGGATTCTCATGTTCTTCCTGCCTTCTTGGGCATTCTCTGATTTGATTCCTAAGCGGGCCATTTGTATCTCGATTAAGCTAATCCTAGCCTGTGTGGTTGGCTACGACTTGAGATTGCAAATGCACAATCTCGACATGGCTACTACCAACGAAAAACGGGCGTTCTCCGATCGCCTCAAGCTCGCGCTAAGACGCGTTCCGGAAAAGCCGGACGGTCCCACCGAACTCGCGCGCTTCTTTAATTTGCGTTTTGAGGGTGATCCCGTGTCGACGCAGACCGTCGACAAATGGCTAAAAGGCCGGACGATCCCAAAACGCGACAAGCTCGAAACGCTTGCGAGCGCGCTCAGCGTCGACTTGCACTGGTTGCAATATGGGCCTTCGCCGAAGGTGACGACAACTCCCAGGAAGAAGCCGAAGGCGGCGAAGCCACCGCCACCGCCGCCGCCCGAGGAGAAATATCCAGCTTCGGCCGAGTCGCTCCAGCTGGCGAACAAGATCGAATCGTTGATGCCGCACCATCGCTATCTGGTGCAGGAACTGGTCGCGCAATTCTACGGCGACGTCGAGGAAGAATGATCAACCGGCTGGCTTCGTAGCGGACCGTAGTTGACTTTGGCTTTGGCTGACCGTGGTTGAAGATTTCAGCCGATAAAAAAAGCCGCCCTTCACTTCTGAAGGACGGCTTTTGTTTTGCCGGAAAGCGAGCCGCGCCTGATGCGCAGCGCAATCAGATCACGCCGGCTTCTTCTTCCCCGCGCCCATCATCCGCGTGATGTAGTACTGCTGCGCGATCGACAGCACGTTGTTCACGACGTAGTACAGCACGAGACCGGCCGGGAAGAAGAAGAACATGACCGAGAACGCGATCGGCATGAACATCATCATCTTGGCTTGAACCGGGTCCGGCGGCGTCGGGTTCAGACGCGTCTGAATGAACATCGAGACGGCCATCAGCACCGGCAGGATGTAGAACGGATCCTGCTGCGACAGATCGTGAATCCAGAGAATCCACGGCGCACCGCGCATTTCGACTGATGACAGCAGCACCCAGTACAGCGAGATAAACACCGGAATCTGAATTACGACCGGCAGACAGCCGCCGAACGGGTTCACCTTCTCAGTTTTGTACAGCTCCATCAGCGCCTGGTTCATCTTCTGCGGATCGCCCTTGAAGCGTTCGCGCAGCGACTGCATGCGCGGCGTGATTTCCTTCATGCGCGCCATCGACTTGTAGCTCGCCGCCGACAGCGGGAAAAACACCGCCTTGATCAGCAGCGTGAGCAGCACGATCGCCCAGCCCCAGTTGCCGACATAGCTGTGGATCTTCTCGAGCAGCCAGAAAAGCGGCTTCGCGATGATCGTCACCCAGCCGTAATCCTTGACCAGTTCGAGACCCGGCGCGATGCCTTCGAGCATGCGTTCTTCTTCCGGACCGGCGAAGAGGCGCGCCGATACGTCGTACGACTGGCCCGGCTGGATGGTCGGCAGCTGCTGCGTGACGCCGACGCGATACAGCGACGGGTCGATCTTGTTGATATAGATCTTGCGCTCGACGCCCTCTTTCGGAATCCACGCGGACGCGAAGTAATGCTGGACCATCGCAACCCAGCCGTTGTTGGCCGAGGTGGCGTAATCGTCCTTGTTCTTGTCGACGTCGCTAAACGACAGCTTCTGGAAGTGATGCTCGGCCGTGTAGACCGCCGGCCCGATAAACGTGTGCGAGAAGCGCGGCGTTTCGACCGGCTGGCTGTCGCGCACGAGTTCCATGTACGCGGTCGGCGAGACCGGCGTCGTGCCGACGTTCTCGACCTTCGTGTCGACGTCGATCACATAGCTGCCGCGCGTGAACGTGTAGGTCTTGATGACCTTCACGCCACCCTTCACAGGCGACTCGAGGCTGATCTTCATCGCGTTCTGGTTGGCCGCCAGGTCGTGCACCTGGTTCGGGACCGGCGTGAAGATGTCGTTGTGATTCGGATAATCGCCGCCGAACAGACCCGTACGCGCGAGATACGTGTGGTCCTTCGTGTGATCGAACAGCGTGATCACGAGGTCCGGCTGCTTACCATCGCCTTGCTTGACGAGCGTGAGCTTCGACAGCGTGCCGCCCTGCGTATCGATATCGCCCCGGTACACGTCCGTGCTGAACGGGACCTGCTGGGCCTTCTGCTCGGCCGGCGCGGTGACGCCGGGCGCGGTGCCGGCGTTAGCGGTTTGCGGCAGGTCCGACGGCTGCGTGCCCGGCGTCGTCGTGCCGGACGCGGCGGTGGTGACGGTGCGCGTCGGCGTCGCGCTCGGGAAAAACATCGACGGGCGCCCATGGGACCGCTGCCAGTTGTCGAACAGCATGACAAGCGATACGAAGAAGATGACCCATAGGACCGTGCGTTTGATATCCATGCGTTGTCTCAGTCGAGGCGAGAGCGCATCAGCGCTTTTCAGATTTGGGTGGCGGGACTAGATCGACGCCGCCGGCCGAAAACGGATGGCAGCGGCACAGACGCCGGGCGGCGAGGTACGTTCCGCGCGCGGCGCCATGATACTGGATTGCTTCGCGCGCGTAATCAGAACAGGAAGGATAAAAACGGCACCGGTTGCCGAGCAGCGGACTCACGGCAACTTTGTAAAAACGCAGTAAAGCGAACAGTACCGTTTGCATGGCTACAGCGGCCGGACCGCCAAACACGCTTCGACCTTCATGACGCCGCCGGCGGTGTGGCAGGCGTCTCAGCGGCAACCACAGGCGCCGTGGCTTCCCGCCGCGCGACCTCACGCGCCACCTTATCCAGCAGCACATCGATCTCGCCGCGGAACAACGCTTTCAACGGCGGCGACGCGGCGCTGGGGAAAACTTTCTTGTCGATCTTCGTGTGAAGCCGGATCAACACGTCCCACCCGCCGAATTCCTTGCGACGCAACCGGAACGCTTCGCGCGCGAGCCGGCGGATCAGATTCCGCGTGGCCGCGCGCGGCGCGAACTTCTTTCCGATGACGAGGCCAAGCCGCGCGTCATTGCCCGTTGGCCGCGCATAGACGACGAAATGCGCGGTACGCCGCCACGGGCGCAAACGAAAAACGGATGAAAACTCATCCGTTTTGAGCAGCCGGGCGGCTTTGGGAAAGGCGGCTTGCGCTCGCTGCATCTGAACGTTGACGTTCTGCTGCGCTGCTGCCGTTCCCGCCACAGCGCGGGTATCAGCCACAGCGCGGGACAAGATGGACGAAGACCGCAGGCGATGCGCCACGACCCAGGCAACCGCGGCCGATGACGATGGCCGCGCCTGCCTTAGATGGCGAGACGCTTACGGCCCTTCGCGCGGCGAGCGTTGATGACCTTGCGGCCGCCGGCGGTCTTCATGCGCACGCGGAAGCCATGGGTGCGCTTGCGACGGGTAACGGAAGGTTGGTAAGTACGTTTCATGTTGCTCTCACTTTCTTGTGTGAAATGACCACTGAGGGCCGCTGCTCTGGACCGCTTGCGGACTGTACGGCGCGCCGCCCGAGTGCTGCTTGGTGCTACCCTGGTGCTACATGAGCGGGCGCCTGGCGACCCGGCGTTCACGCTAGCCGGGCGGCACGAGAAATTGGTTTCGGCGGAACCCGCTATTTAAACCGGTTTTCTTTTGGTCGTCAATAGTTTAGGTAAGCGCTTGGCCGCGCTTCAGCCGGGCAAAAGCCGGGCAAAGCTCGCCGCGCGCAGTTGATCGGGCCCTGTGGATAACTCAACTTTCCCGCCCGATTTGGGTTTAGAATCTCGCCTTACATCCCAAGAATCCTGCACGCCGCTCCATTTCGCTCGTCGCCGCAAAGCCTTGCGGCACAAGCGTTTGGAGCTGTTTCGTCCGGCTGCTTCGGGCCTCGTCGCGTGAAGTGACAAGAGCAGCGGCGAATGCGCGGTGCAACCATAACGACAGCGACTTGATGAACGAATTCTGGCAACACTGTTCCGCATTGCTGGAGCGTGAATTGACGCCCCAGCAATACGTGACGTGGATCAAACCGTTGGCCCCGGTCTCCTTCGACGCCGACGCGAACACGTTGAGCATTGCGGCGCCGAACCGGTTCAAGCTCGACTGGGTCAAGAGCCAGTTTTCCGGACGCATTACAGACTTGGCACGCGATTTCTGGCATACGCCGGTGGACGTGCAGTTCGTTCTCGATCCCAAAGCATCGATGCGCGGTGCGCCGCAGGTTGCGCCAGCGCGTCCGTCCGCCTCTGCGTTGAACGGCGGCGCGGCGGCGGTGGGTGCAGCGGTGAGCGCGGTGCAAGCGGCGCAGGCCGCGCGTGTTGGCGCCGGCGGCATGTCCGCAGCCAACGGCGTACACAGCGCCGCCCAGCACGCGCACGCCATTCATCATTCGTCACACCAAACCGCCGACGATTCCGCCGACCTCGACCTCCCGAGCCTCGACGCGAACGAAGCCGCCGCCGCGCGCCGCACATGGCGCCCGACGCAAGGTGGCGCGCCGGCAGGCAACAGCGGCGAAAGCGACTCGATGTACGAGCGTTCGAAGCTGAACCCCGTGCTGACCTTCGACAATTTCGTCACCGGCAAGGCGAATCAGCTCGCACGCGCGGCGGCGATTCAGGTCGCCGATAACCCGGGCGTTTCGTACAACCCGCTCTTCCTGTACGGCGGCGTCGGCCTCGGCAAGACGCACCTGATCCATGCGATCGGCAATCAGCTGCTGATGGACAAAGCCGGCGCGCGCATCCGCTACATCCACGCGGAACAGTACGTGTCGGACGTCGTGAAGGCCTATCAACGCAAGGCCTTCGACGACTTCAAGCGCTACTACCACTCGCTCGATCTGCTGCTGATCGACGATATCCAGTTTTTCTCGGGCAAGTCGCGCACGCAGGAAGAGTTCTTCTACGCGTTCGAAGCGCTCGTCGCGAACAAGGCGCAGGTGATCATCACCAGCGATACGTATCCGAAGGAAATCTCGGGCATCGACGATCGTCTGATCTCGCGCTTCGATTCGGGCCTCACCGTCGCAATCGAACCGCCCGAGCTTGAGATGCGCGTCGCGATTCTGATGCGCAAGGCGCAATCGGAAGGCGTGAGTCTTTCGGAGGATGTCGCGTTCTTCGTCGCGAAGCATCTGCGGTCGAACGTGCGTGAGCTCGAGGGCGCGCTGCGCAAGATCCTCGCGTACTCGAAGTTCCACGGCCGCGAGATCACGATCGAGCTGACGAAGGAAGCACTAAAAGATTTGCTGACCGTTCAGAACCGGCAAATTTCTGTCGAAAACATTCAGAAGACCGTCGCTGACTTTTACAGCATCAAGGTCGCGGATATGTATTCGAAGAAGCGGCCTGCGAACATCGCGCGTCCGCGGCAAATCGCGATGTACCTCGCGAAGGAATTGACGCAGAAGAGTCTGCCGGAAATCGGCGAGCTTTTCGGCGGCCGCGACCATACGACCGTGCTGCACGCGGTGCGCAAGATCGCGGACGAACGGGGCAAGGACGCGCAGCTGAACCACGAGCTGCATGTGCTCGAACAGACGCTTAAAGGCTGATGTGACGGCGCTGCGGCGCGACCGCGGGTAAGGCAGCGCGGTTTGCTCATGCGGCATCGAAAGCGACGCGCGAGCGAGATCGGCAGTTTGCGACGCATCGCGGCACGTCGGCAAAATCGTTCTGTTTATTTCGCCGAGTGCCCCCATTTTAGGGAAGCGCTACCGTTTTCAGGCACAATATAGGTTTAACCGCCCGGCCGTTCGACCGATAGCCAAGCTCCAGCGTCGACCCTGCGGGTCGACTCAAAGCGTTGACTAAAGAGAACGGGCGCCGGACGGGGTAAGACGAATGACGCCGGACGGCGCGCGCTAAAGGAATGGCGGGCGCCGGCGGGGGGCCGGGGCCTCAGTGCGCATCGAAGCGGTCGGGCGACGCGAGCGGGCCGATACATCAACGAAGGAACTCTATGCAACTGGTCAAGACCGAACGAGATAACCTCCTCAGGCCGCTGCAAACCGTGAGTGGCATTGTTGAACGCCGCCACACGTTGCCGATCCTCGCCAATTTGCTGATTACCAAGAACGGCCCCGATGTGTCGTTCTTATCCACGGACCTCGAGCTTCAGATTACGACGCACGGCGACTTCGGCGTCGGAGGCGAATCGGTCGCGACAACGGTAGCAGCAAGAAAACTCCTCGACATTTTGCGCGCGATGCCCGACGGGCAAGTCACGCTGACGCTGAACGACAAGCGTCTGACTGTGCAGTCCGGCAAGAGCCGCTTCGCGCTGCAAACGTTGGCCGCGGACGAGTTCCCGACGGTCGCGCAGGCGAAGGATTTCGGCGCGAACCTCGCGGTCCCGCAGAAGACGTTCCGCCAGCTGCTCGGCATGGTGTACTTCGCGATGGCGCAGCAGGACATCCGCTACTACCTGAACGGCATGCTGCTCGTGGTGGATGGCGGCCAGCTGATGGCGGTCGCGACGGACGGTCACCGTCTCGCGTTTTCGTCGATGAAGATTGAAGGCGACTTCGCGCGCCAGGAAGTGATCATCCCGCGTAAGACGATTCTCGAGCTGCAACGCCTGCTCGAAGACATCGACGACGTGTTGAAGATCGACATTGCGCAGACGCAAGTGAAGTTCAGCTTCGGCCAGGTGGAACTGGTGTCGAAGCTTGTGGAAGGCAAATTCCCCGATTTCCAGCGTGTGATTCCGAAGGCGCACAAGAACTCGTTCGTGATCGGGCGAGAGGAACTGCAGCGCTCGCTGCAGCGCGCGGCGATTCTGACGTCGGACAAGTTCAAGGGCGTGCGCTGCATTATCGAGCCGGGCCAGCTGAAGATCATGTCGACGAACGCGGACCAGGAAGAGGCGCAGGAAGAACTGGAAATTGCGTATCAGGGCGACGCGGTCGATATTGGATTTAACGTCACGTATTTGCTGGATGTATTGGCGAACCTGAAGGTGGACATGCTGCAGGTGAGCCTCGGCGACGCGAGTTCGAGCGCGCTGATCACGATACCCGAGAACGACGAGTTCAAATACGTGGTGATGCCTATGCGCATATAACGCGACCGACAATAAGAACAGACCAAGGGGCGCATCGCCCCTTTGGCGTTTTTATGGTGTTTTGAAAATACCCCGTGCAGTAACGAAGCAGTACGCAGAACCGGAAGGAACCCATGAGTGAACTGAACCATACCCAACCCGATAACAGCTACGGCGCCTCGTCGATTCAGATCCTGGAGGGCCTGGAGGCGGTGCGTAAGCGACCGGGTATGTACATCGGCGACACGTCGGACGGGACCGGTCTGCATCACCTCGTATTCGAGGTGCTCGACAATTCGATCGACGAAGCGCTGGCCGGATATTGCGACGATATTCACGTGACGATTCACGCCGATAACTCGATTTCGGTTATCGATAACGGCCGCGGCATTCCGACGGGCCTGAAGATGGACGACAAGCACGATCCGAAGCGCAGCGCGGCGGAAATCGTGATGACCGAATTGCACGCCGGCGGCAAGTTCGACCAGAACAGCTACAAGGTGTCGGGTGGCTTGCACGGGGTGGGCGTGTCGTGCGTGAACGCGCTTTCGTCGTGGTTGCGTTTGACGGTGCGCCGCGACGGCAAGAAGCACTTTATGGAGTTTCACCGCGGCGTGCCGCAGAACCGCGTGATCGAGGACGTGGATGGCGAGCGCGTTTCGCCGATTCCGGTGGTGGGCGATACGGAGAACCGCGGTACCGAAGTGCACTTTATGGCCGACGAATCGATCTTCGGCAATGTCGAATACCACTACGACATTCTGGCCAAGCGTATTCGCGAGCTGTCGTTCCTCAATAACGGCGTGCGGATCCGGTTGACGGATCTGCGCTCGGGTAAGGAAGACGATTTTGCCTTCGGCGGCGGCGTGAAAGGCTTTGTCGAGTACATCAACAAGACCAAGAGCGTGCTGCATCCGACGATTTTTCATATCGTCGGCGAGAAGGATGGCGTGGGCGTGGAAGTGGCTATGCAGTGGAACGATAGCTACAACGAAAACGTGCTTTGCTTTACTAACAATATTCCGCAGCGCGATGGCGGGACGCACCTTACCGGTTTGCGTGCTGCGATGACGCGGGTGATTAACAAGTACATCACCGATCAGGAAATTGCTAAAAAGGCCAAGGTTGAAACGTCCGGCGATGATATGCGCGAAGGGCTATCGTGCGTGCTGTCGGTGAAGGTGCCGGAGCCTAAGTTCAGTTCGCAGACTAAGGACAAGCTGGTTTCTTCTGAAGTGCGGGCGCCGGTTGAGGAAGTGGTGGCCAAGGCGCTTGAAGAGTTTCTGCTCGAGACGCCGACCGACGCGAAGATTATTTGCGGGAAGATTGTGGATGCGGCGCGGGCGCGGGATGCGGCTCGCAAGGCTCGCGAGATGACGCGGCGGAAGGGCGTGCTGGATGGCGTGGGGCTGCCTGGGAAGCTCGCTGATTGCCAGGAGAAGGATCCGGCGAAGTCGGAAATCTACATTGTTGAGGGTGACTCGGCAGGTGGGTCGGCTAAGCAAGGTCGCGATCGGAAGTTCCAGGCGATTTTGCCGTTGCGTGGCAAGGTGCTTAATGTTGAGAAGGCTCGGTACGACAAGCTGCTGTCTTCTGAGCAGATCGTTACGCTGATTACTGCGCTTGGTTGTGGCATCGGCAAGGAAGACTACAACCTCGATAAGCTTCGGTATCACCGCATCATCATCATGACTGATGCGGACGTTGACGGTGCGCATATCCGGACGCTGCTGCTGACGTTCTTTTATCGGCAGATGCCGGAGATGATCGAGCGCGGGTATATCTATATCGCGCAGCCGCCGCTTTATAAGGTTAAGGCTGGGAAAGACGAGCGGTATCTCAAAGACGGCGCGGAGCTTAATGCGCATATGTTGCGGCTGGCTCTGAACGGGTCTGAGCTGATTGCTTCGGAAGGCGCTACGCCGATCGCCGGCGATGCACTTGGTGAACTCGCGCGCTCGTATTTGCTCGCGCAAGCGGTGGTTGAGCGTCTGAGCAAGCTGTATGACGCGAATGCGCTTGAAGCCGTAATGGATGGGGTCACGATTGATCTTTCTAATGAGGCTTCTACGGAGGCTTCGGCTAAGGCGCTTGAGACAAAGCTGCGCGATGATGCGCTGAAGCCTGAGGTCAGCGTGCATCCGATGTATGACCCGGTGCGTGAGCTGCGCTCGCTGCGCGTTGAGCGGCGGCATCACGGGAATGTGAAGGTTTCCGTCATCGATGAAGAGTTTCAGTTGACGGCGGATTATCAGCAGCTCGTTAATACGGCGAATACGTTTAAAGGCTTGATTGGAGCGGGGGCGGTCATTAAGCGTGGTGAACGCAGCATGGCTGTTAGCGACTTTAAGAGCGCTATGAAGTGGCTGATCGCTGACGCTGAGCGGAATGTTTCGAAGCAGCGATATAAGGGCTTGGGGGAGATGAATCCTGAGCAGCTGTGGGAGACGACTATGGATCCGAGCGTGCGTCGTCTGCTTCGAGTGCAGATTGAGGATGCAATTGCGGCGGATGGGATCTTTACGACCCTAATGGGAGACGAGGTAGAGCCACGTCGGGCATTTATTGAGTCGAACGCGCTTCGAGCTGGAAACATAGACGTCTAACACTTGTTGTCTCGCAGAAAAGATGTCCTGAATCTCAGGAAGTTGTCTTGCATCGATTTTCCAGTTGCTACTTCCTATCGAAGATCAATTTGCATGTGTCTCCAGTTTTTTGGAGAAGTATTTCAGCAGATGACATAATCGCGAGTGTTTTGTTTTTGCGGTGTGCCAACGGACCGTCGGCACACCGCGGCGCTTGCCGCGTACCGCAGCACAGGCCGAGCCAAGCAATAGCAACAGGCCAAGATCTACATAGGGGCAGAGACGAGTCTTCCGTGGATCTTTGCTCAACCCGCGTAGTTGTTATCTGTATAAGGATGGCTTTATGCCGCTGGAGCGGACAAATGCGCATGCGGCCGTTCCCTTTAAGCGCGCATCAGCATCCTGGAAGAGCTCTTCAGGAACAAGCCGAGGTAGCTAATCTTCCGTACGCTCATAGACCTCGAGCGTCTCGTGAGCACGCAATCGCACCATGCCTTCCGGAGGACGTTTGCCCTCCGGAAGCAACATCAGATCTATTTCTCCCGGCTTTTCACCTTTGTCACCAAATAGTGCTGTCTGAGTAGCCTTCTGGAATTCTTCGTGGCGGAAGAACAGATTTTTGTCTTTCCAGGCTATCCTTAGCGCTTCAATCGTGGTCTGGAGGGTAAAGTTGCGCGCATCGGTGCGAACATAGACGGTCGCGGTAGCGCTAGACTTCTTCCTGCATTCTTGGAACGTATGGTTCAGGAGATCGCGATATTCCGTCTGATTGTGGTGTCTCCCTTTTTGATCGAATTCCGGAAATGAAGGTCCTTCACCCAGTAGCCATAGGCGAATCCAGTTATCGTATCGGTAGTTGGTCACACCGTAATAAGGCGGGGACGTCAGTATGAGGTCCGCTTTGAAGTCACGTCTGAGTGTTCGCAGAGCGTTTCTCGAATCACCCAGCAGTACCTCGGGGCGTCGCATGTCGCGGTTGGTCTCAAGATAGCCCTTGGCATAACGCCATGCCATCTTCTTTTTAATCAGATCAACTGCGTCGATGATCGGAGGCTGCATGTTTCTTGCGCGCCACCATCGTACCGAGTATTCGGGAGACATGGACTTGGACTGGCGTAGCTGATTTGAAAAGCCGTCCCCAAGTTTCGCATGGAGATGGATTAACAACGTACCCATCAACGTTCTGTCAATCTGCGAGTCTCGCCAGTCCAAAAGACGACGCGCCGCGTTCAGGAAGGCCAGCACATCTGTCGACCAGGCGAGCTCCTGAAACTCGTTTTCAGCGATCCTGTCGGCACGAATAATACTGGATCTAACTTCCTCGGTTCGTCGAATCACGTCGTCGGGAACAGGGTGTGGATCTGTCTTTACTTTGGCGTAGACCCATGCAACGGGATTGATGTCGCAGCCGGCGGCACGCCGACCCGTAGCGAGCGCGACAAACGGAACGGTCCCCCTGCCACAAAACGGATCCAACACCGCTCCCCCGATGGGGCAATGGCGTGCGATAACCTTGCGCGCGAATTCCACTGGAAACATCGCATAGTATGGCCCAAAGCCGCACCATCGCCCTTCCACGGTGCTGGGAGACCATACGCGCGAGAGGTCATCCGGATCGACTGACCTTGGTCTAAACGGCTTGGCGGGGCGAACGTCCGTCGCCATGGATGTGGCTTGACGCGCACCCTTCTTCGTGCGAATCGCAGCATTCTTCTCCCCTTCGGCAATACCTTCGTCCGTCGATGGAAGGTATTTCGCCGCCCATCCGGGCAGCGAGGATACTGAAGATTTCAGGCTTTCGCGCTCGCTTACGGACAGGCGGCTCACGATGTTCTTCATCATTGTTCGTGTCATGTGAGGCTTTCCGATACCCCAGATACCAGTTACAGCCAGACCGGCTGGCCGGTCGGAAAGCGCGATCTTTCTAGGACTAACGTTGCGTACAAGGACCTGCTGGCCGGCCACGGAGAAACGCCGCACACCTGCACTCCACAGATACTCCGAGATGTTGGCTTCCGCAGCGGGTGAAGCAGATGTAATTCCAAGGCGCGTTAGTGCGGCCTTTCCGTTGACCTGAATCGGGAAACCGTGACTTTTGCTGAGGGAAGACACGGCGGCCTGAACAAGGTCCTGTTCGCTTTTTCCACCATAGTCCTCTGCGCGTATGAAGATGCCTCTGGCCAGGCGGATCACATTCCGCTCCTTCACAAGTCTGCAAAGAGCTTGATCTACGGCAGATCGACTACCAAAGGCGCGAACATCGTCGGTCCGAAATGCTTGCCCTTTGGTGATCTGCGGTAGCCAGTTGCGAATTTCTGCCATCGTGTTCATGTCGGAAAAATACCATATTTTTCTGACATGAATCAATCGAAGATTCGATTGCCTTATGTGCAAGGCAAGCTCGGCATTCACGGCGATGCGATAGAGTCGTTTCATCGATAGCTATGGAAGCAAACCGTCCCCGATGTTAAGTGGCTTACTCGACACGGCGCGCAGCAGCATCAAAAAGCTACAAGCGACGGCTAGCGGAAAGAATTTTCGACAGGCTTGGAGCTCGCCCTCGGGCGCACCAGCTTCGAATGGTCGCGCTCGAACAACCCAAAGCTCTCGCGATTTGCGCGAGGGACATCCCCTTCGAAGCAAGGCACTCGGCACGTTTTATTTTTTCAGTTAAAGCTCGGGATTCGGGTCGTGTACCGGGCGTTTGATATGACTCAGACGATAGCCAGCGTTCTGCCAGTGCGATCTTCTCAGGCCACGCTTGAGGCAACAACTCCAATGGGTCTAGCTTGTCGCGAAGCAATGCTTCGAGCGTCGCGTTTGCCCGAGGAATCCGGTCACCTAGCATCCGTCGGACGCTCGGCGAATCGGAGAGCCGTTTTCGGATGTGTTTGAATATGCGTCCGTCTCCCCGAGTTGAAGTTCCCCATAGATGACGCGCGATGAGGCTCGGCATGGTCTCGACCTCATCATGTACTTCAATCGCGGGCTTTCTGCGATCCCAACCTAGTGTAACGGCCGTTTCTTTCCCAAGATAGTATCGGCGCGCCTTCTGTGCCCTTGTCCCCTCGAATTCAATCGACTGGGAGTGCGCGAAACAGTAGCGGTGGCCATGACGTGCGTGTCTGAAGCAGAAGTAGCAGTTGGGATATCGCAGCTCGTCGACTGCGCAGCCGAACAGGACCAACCAGAATGCTGCCCGGTCGAAACCGTCATCCGATCGCCTCGGCAGTAGCTGCAATTGCGCGTATGCAATCTTTAGCAACCTGACCGGGCTTCGGACCGCTTCCTCGATTGCCTTCGCATCAAGTCCGATGGAGTCTAGAAGAAACTCGACACCGTCGCGGAATGCGGCCCTGCTTATATCGTCCACGAGGCACTCCCGCAAGCAGGAGGCTGCAAGCCGATCAATCCGATTGGCGGTTACGGGCCACTTATACTTGCACGATACCGCGATATCGTCGACCACGAGCGGGAGAAACGGCAGGCGCTCCACATAGTGACTCCAACGAATATGCGCTTGCAGACCGTACACACTTATCCAACCTTCGCTTAACCCGAGGTCCCCCAGCAGGACAGCATCCTCAAGGTTTCTCCAGCCTGAAACGGCGGCATCGAAGGGCGAACTCCATCTAGGCCAAAGCCATACCCACTTTGACTTTGCGCGCTGCCGCGGCGTTGCATTTGCTGTTTTCATCCCATCTGGCGAAAATTTTGACGTGCACGGAAAATGCATCGACGTGCATTAGCGGAGTCGTTCATGGAAGCCCTGCTTACGGCAAATGAATTTGCTGCGATCCTGCGGATCTCGCGCCGAAAACTCGACGCGATGTATCTGAAAGGCGAGACGCCCGCATGCCTTCGAATTGGACGCCAGCGCTTCTGGCGGCCGGCGGATGTCGCGGTTTGGATGAACACGCTGGTAGAGCCGCACGGGAGCGCTGAAGAAGTCCTACCGGCGCACAATCAATGAAACTCCAAACATCAGTAATTTACCGAGACGGCGGGTTGCCCGCCCGAAGTCTATTTGGATTGCGCGACGACTTGTAACTTGGACGGCTTCGGCAGAGTCGTTGGTTGAAGCTTTGCTGCCTCGGGCCTTCGGGAACTCGACCAGGAGAAGAAATCGATGCCATAAAGTGAAAAAGCCAATCACATCAGAGATGGACTGGCTTCCTCGACCCGCTGAACGCGGCTGTACTACGCTGGACAACGTCAGTATAGTCACTTCGCCGGCCGAGTCAATCCCGTTCGTCTCCACGTTGCGCGAAATCCCCAATCGCGCGGTCGGCGCTCGTCCAGACGGACCGGGCGTCTCTTTCTCCAGGCGCCCTGATGGGCGCCGGAGACGATCTCATGCCTTCAAAAATAACCTATCGTGGCTTCATGCCTTCTGTCAAGTCGCCGCCCTCCGTGCCCTGGCATAGCTGGGGCGAGGAAGCAGCCGCGCTCCTTCTTGAATTCTCTCCGGAGGTGATGCATTACGGTAGTGCACAAAGCCGGCAGTTTCAGCTCGGCACGTTCGCGCATCCTTTCCGCTATACGCCGGACTATGAGGCAACACTGCGCGACGGCACGATTGTGTTCATTGAAGTCAAGCCGACGTACGAAACTCGTCGCCCTTCCGTGGCGAACCGCCTGGCCTTGGCGCGCGCAGGTCTCGCGGAACGGGGATATCCACTCTACGTCTGGGACGAAACGATCACTGGAGCCGGCACTCGTGGTGACACATTGCGACAACTACGCCCGTGGCGAGGTCGGATCGGTCGCGACGAAGCAAATGAGGCGCGCGAGACCTCGTCTTTCGGATGCGTCCTTGCACCTTAGGCGCTCTCATCCACCTCGCCCGTACCAAAACACGCGCGCTCGCGTGGCTCGCGAATGGTGCAGCCGGTATCGATCTCGATTCACCGTTTCTGTCGACGGCAGAGATCTTCGTTGACCCACCGGAGATGCGACATGCGCCGATTTTTGCTTAAACCTGGCATCGCATTTTCTGAAGGCGCTCTCCGCTGGACGGTATTGAGGCGTTTGCCTGACGGTCGAATCCAGCTGGAATCAGCGGACGGAGAACTGTTGCGTGTCGGCGAAACGGAGTTATGGGCGCACCACGCATCCGGCAAATGGCAGGTATACCACGACAGTATCGCTGAGTCCGTGGCGCCTGCGATTGAGGTCTCGCGGCGCGATGCGTCGACGTACAAGGAAAAGGATGTACAGGAGGCGCAAATGCGCTTGGCATATCTACGGGCTGTGGCCGCCGACGGATGTACAGGTCGATTTCGCTCGGAGACGGTACTCGCCCGGATTGCTACTGGCCTTGACGCGAAGGCACCGCCGAGCTATCGCACTTTCTGCCGCTGGAGGAGCCGGTATCGAGTCGCGGAGGATTCAGTGGACGTCATTCCTCGGCATGAGCGCAAAGGGCGAATCAGCATCCTGACCGGCTCCCTGCTCGAGCTTGTTGAGGACACGATCGAGACACACTATCTCAACCGTCAGCGGCCGTCCGTTGCATCACTGTACGACAGGGTCATCTCGGCCATCGAAGAGAAAAACAAACACCTCCCGGAGCCGCTACCAGCAATCAGCCGCGCGACGCTCTACCGTCATATCCATACGCTCGATTGGTACATGACGACAGTTGCTCGTGAAGGGCGTTTTGCTGCAAAGAAAAAGTACCGAGCCGTATACGGTTCACTACGAACGCAACACATCAATGAGCGTTGGGAAATTGACCATACGCCAGTGAATCTTTTATGCGTTTGCCCGGAACGTCGCATGGTCATAGTGCGGCCAGTCTTGACCGTCGTTATGGATGCTCACTCTCGCATGGTCGTCGGATTTCAGATCAGTGCGCGGACACCGGGGCAGGAAGAGGTTGGTGCGGCGATTCGCATGGGCATGATGGGTAAAGGTGCTCTGTTGCAGCAGCTCGGGCTTGAAAACACGGACTGGCGAGCCCGAGGTGTTCCCGCGCTTGTTGTTACCGACAACGGTATGGAGTTTCACGGGACCGGGTTAAGGCACGGCTGTGCGGACCTCGGCATTGAGCTTGCATATTGTCCAAGCCGCGCACCTTGGCACAAGGGACGAGTCGAGCGCTTTATGCGAACGATCGCAGAACAGCTATTTCACCGCATCCCGGGGACAACATGGTCTAACACGCATCAGCGTGGCGACTATGAGTCCGCCGATCTTGCATGCGTCACCCTTGACGACCTGACAAGGCTCGTTGTGCGCTGGGTCGTAGACTGTTACCAGCATGCTCCGCACCGAGGCCTGCGAGGGCGTACACCTCACATGGTCTGGCAGGAGAGTAGCCGGAGGCACTACCTCTATATGCCGGAGACCCCTGGCGACACCGAGATAGCGTTTGCGGGTACGACGAGTTGTTCAATAACAAACAGCGCAACTTACGTGCGGCGCCATTTCGTCAAACGCGCGACGCGCGATGTTGAAGGATGATGATTCCACCAGCAAGACCATCCGCGTTCTCGCTTCATTTACAGCACACTTGTTTCCCGCGCAATTTTGATTGCATTGCATCGACCGGTTGAATCCGTAATCTTAAGGCAAACGGTGGCAGCGGAGCGTGAGCTACGGCTGCCAAGTGCGGGCGGTCACAAATTCTCCTCGCGCGGTCGACGTTTAGGTATCAGCTTTTGGCCAGTGCATTCTCCCTCTTCCGATCCGCAGCAAATCGACAAGCGCCGTTCCGCCTCGACGTAGGTCCAATACCGCTTAGGCTCTTTTTCTTCCTTGGTTGCATTACACCACTTTGCGCATAGGGCCACTTTGCATTTTTCTCCTGCGAGGCAGTTACGGCATCACCTTTAAGCTCATCGTTTATGCGTTTTGCTTAGTGAGACCGAGAATCAGATCGGGCAATCTCTCTACCAACGGTCGAAGTCAGCTTCCCTTGACCTTTCCAGACCAGAATTGGGCATTGGTTTCGTGTGGAAACTAGCAGTTTAATATGGATGTAGATATCATCGCTTCTTATGCTAGGCGCGCGAGGCGAAGATGTTTCGTCGAAGAACCTATACCAGTTTCCGATGATACATACAGGATGGTCGAGTCAATTCAATGATCTCGGCATATCGACTTAATCTCCGTCGAGAGGAGTTTTTACTAGCGGATGTAGGTAATTTTAAATGAGGCGTCGGCCGTTTTTGGGTCGTCTCTTTTAGTAAATCCAGTGTGTATCTGTTCACCCGAAGGTCATCTACCCGTGGAGTATTGATGAGTCAGGCACCGAATCCATTTGAGACTATTCAGAAGCGAGGCGAACAAGAGAAGGAGGCCGCGGAACTGACCAAGCAGCAGAAGGAGTCAGAACGCGCGGCGGAGGTTCTTGGGAAGTTGGTGCAGCGAACGCAATATGTCGGGGAGTCTTTGAAGCTGGACTATCGCGTCGTGACTGTTCAGGTACATGACCATCACCGTCGGCAGGTGGGAGGAATTCCTCATCTGAGCTATCTGGTGGCGTCACGCGTTCAGCCTTGGATGCATCCCATCGTCTGGGATCAGGAAGACGCGTGTGTCCTGTTGCTGCGCGTGCTCGGCGCGGCGCCGACGCCAAGTGACATGATGGATAACGTTATACGCTCGGAGGCCGCACGACGAGCTACAGGAAACGACGCTGCACATTGGGAGACGAAGGAGCATATGGATGCGTACACTCGGTATCAGTTGTCGTTTGCTGGGCTCGAGTGCGAAGTGGTCGGGACGTTTTATCTTGGCCGCAAAGGCGATGATCCGGATGGAGGGTTCGAACTTAGATTCGGATCTGACACGAGCAATTTTTACCCCAACAGCGGACTGAAAATATACAAACCTATTGGCGACGCACTGGACGAGATTGTAAATTTCAGAGATCCATCACTCACGCCGGATCACCCGCTCAGGGATTACATTGTGCCGATCGGTACGGTGCGCTACGCGAGTACCGACCGTCTCATGCAAGGCGTCGACGGAGTCGGGGTTTCAATTGCTCCGACGGACATGCTCGCTCAGCGGACGGCACTTTTCGGGATGAGTCGTACGGGTAAATCGAATACGACCAAAATCATCGCTCGGGCGATATACGAACTGCGCAACGCCGAGACGTCTCCTGCAAAAATCGGCCAGCTTATATTCGACTACAACGGTGAATACGCCAACGAGAACACCCAAGGGGGTGGCGATATTGCCGCAAACGCACTAAAGAATGTCTGGCGCGAGCGCGCGGGCGCGATCAATGATGTGGTGACATACGGTCTCAACAAGCCGGTGACAGATCCTGATCGCAGGATGCTTCACATCAACGCGTTTGGGAACAAAGTTCGAGACTGGTCCGATCAGGAAAAGGTGTCGGAAGATCTAGACATGTTGATTGTTGGAAAAGGCATTCTAGGTGATTTGCTTGCAGACGATCCCGCGAAATATATCCAAAATTTTTGCGAGGTCGACCTGTCGGTTCCGTCTGATATTGGTAGCGGAAGCAAAAATACACGCTATAGACGCTTGGTTCTTGCGTATCGTGCGCTTCTGCGCAGGGGCGGGCTAGATGCGCCCTCGGCGTTAAGGGCACCCGATATCAGCGGTTATAAAGGAAACGGTCTATTTAGCGCCAAACTCCTAACGGCTATGCGTGCCAGCCCTAACGCTGATGCTCGGGTTACGTATACGGCAGCAGCAAATGCTCTAGATGTTGCAAACGCCAGTTCCCTGACGTGGGAAAAACTCGGCAATGCCCTCGAGACACTCGCACAGTTCATCGCGGACAGGAGCAGCGGATATGTGGACTTTAACAATGAATACATTTCTGATTCAAAAAATAGTGGTGAAAACTGGGCCGACCAGAATTTGTTGAGAGTGCTGGAAATGTATCGCTATCCGAATGGCGCGCGATCTGTTGCAAGACTTTCGCCATATCATGAGCCCAATAACACTAAGGATTTTGCGGTCGAGATCTATGACGAACTGGTTAGCGGGAAGCTGGTGATCATCGATCAAGCGGGCGGGGACCCATACTTGAATGAGGCTGCTGCACGAAGAATCATGTGGGCCGTTTTTAAGGGAAATCAGCGTGCATTTATTTCTGGTCTAACCCCACCCGACATCTTGATCTACGTTGAAGAGGCGCATAATTTACTTCCCCCAAGCAAAGCCGATGACCTAAAGGATGTCTGGGTTAGAACAGCGAAGGAAGGTAGCAAGTATCGGATTGGCTTGGTGTACGCAACTCAGGAGGTGTCGAGTATTCAGAAAAATATTCTGAAGAATACCGCGAACTGGTTTATTTCACATCTCAACAATACCGATGAGACGCGCGAACTGAAGAAATTTTATGATTTCTCTAATTTCGAAGACTCGATTTTGCGCGTTCAAAACCGAGGATTTTTGCGAGTAAAGATGTTGAGTAACCCGTATATCAATCCGATACAAATCGAACGTTTTACTCTCAATATTGATGAAAATGCTCTATAAACAGGGGTAAATATTGTGTCGTATGGTCCTGCCGAATTTGCTCAGCACAAGATTCTCGGTAGATTCACTGAGAATGAGGAGTTGAAGCGCAAGCTTCAGGAATTTCAAGAGCCCGAGTATCCCGACGATACGCGTGCGCGCGGCGTTGAGGTTAAACGTCGGCAATGGCAACCGCGCTATGTGGTGGCAATAGACGGTAGTCATCATGAGGTCCAGTACGATCAGGGCTTTCCGGGGGCCGAGCTTGGCTTCGTAAGCGTCGCAACAATCTTGATCGACGTGCAACTCCTTCTAGCAGAATCCGATAAACCGTCTATCGATCCAGTGAAGTTTAACAAGGTTCAGGGCGCGCAGCCTTTTACCGCCGTTTTGGCAAGCACCAATATGGTCACGAAAGGGGCGCCGGATGCGCGCGCCTCCTTTCGTAGAGACTGGTCCGAGTTGCTCGAGAAGACTAAGCCTGCAGAAAACGCAGAATCTCTTCTAGATACGTACAAAGCACTGCTCACCCTCAGGCAACAGGATACCAAGCAACACTGCCCGTTGATGGATATCTGTGCTGTGACGGACACACCTACGGCTGACTATGCGTCTGGTAAGTGTGCTTGCGGAAAATATCCGGTTTATTTGTCGGACGCGCTCCGTATCCATGAGGGATTTGGTGATTTCGCTAGCAACGGGGAATGTTTCGGTGAAGTCATGCGAGTCCTCGAGCACTTATTCCTTGTAGGCTTTGTGCGTGAGATGGAGCGTCTTTGTCGGATAAGTGGGAACTGGTCCATGTTTGGGGACGTCGCCATAATTATGGACGGCAGCTTGGCGATTTTTGGACATCCCGCATGGTTAAGTCAGGCAATCAAAGCTGAGCTCAAGCGTATCAACGATGTCGTTGTCGAAGAAACGGGCGAGCAGCTTCTGATATTTGGTATAGAGAAAAGTGGGCGTTTTTTCGATCATTGGTGCCGCTTAGATCAGAAAAGCAGCAAGGATTTACAGCATGAGCGAGATCAGCCTTCAGAAGACACGGTCGGTAATGGTGGGTTCCAAATAAAAACGCCAGGGCGCATTGCAAAACAATCGGTTTTGCTAATAGATGATCCATACATCAAGAAGTATGTAGTCCCGAGCGTCACGGATAAGCCTCACGGAAAGGATACATATTACGGTCGACCGTTCTTATATAAGACTGCTTCTGGTGCGATGATCGTTGGGATCAGCGCGATTTTGTCAGACGCTCAAGATGATCGCTCAACGGCGAACCCGCTACAGTTTCCCCGTCTACCCGACATGCTCGATCTACTGGATATGCTTGTTTCGATGCGTTACCCGAATGCCGTTATACCGTTGATTGCTGCACACGCTGAGGCAGCGATTCCGCTCAACATGGGGGAGAGGGTGTTGGAGAAATTGGCGCGCGAACACATTCAGGGAGTGAAAAAGAGTTAACGCTGGATGAGCTAGCGCATGTCATGATCACCAGTTATTCGTGACCGCCGTTTATGCGATATATCGTGTTGTCAACGTCTGCTTGCGCTTGCTTCAAGTGCATACACAGGTGTGAACGAACAATAGAGTCTGACACAGCAACCCGAATAAACTCATTCGATTAGCGGTGCTCGTGATCACGACCCGGGGAAAGAGATGTTGACACGAGCACTGCGCGACACGGTTAGCGCAGCCATCTTGCGACAAAAGAGTCTGACACAAGCCGTGAGGCATGTGCTGCACTAAGCCATCGCATCTCAGCTCGGCGACTGGAGCGACCGGTGACGATCCGTTGCTGACCTTCAGGTCACCACGGCGGGTACCGCAGTTTATCGAAGAGCGGTCACCCGGATTTGTGCAATCAACGTGTTGTGCTGACGCTACGGGATCGCGCTCAGTCATCCCTTTCGGCTTGCCAGGCGTGGTAGCTGCAAAGTCCATTGTTGTTTTGGTCATCCGGTCCAAGCGCCTCACTACACGCCGCGCATCGGGTGAATTGCAGTCTCCCCGAGCATGCGATGCAACGTCCATCCTCGAGGAGAAACGTGTCCCTAGTGCATTCTGGGCAGATTGCTATAGGCTGGTCGCCGCCATCAGTCATGGCGATGTAGCTGTCCGCAAAATAGCAGTCCGCGACCGCTGCCTCGATGACGTCGTCGAAGTCGAAATCCTGCCTACAGGACGCGCAGCTGAAGGCGAGTTGTTCGAGAGACTCGACTTCCGAATTCACCGGCTTCACCAGCTCGGAACCACAATGACTGCAGCGAATGTGGCGGGCAACTTGTTCTCCCGCCGGCGACTTCCAGTCGATTTCGTCCATCGTTGCTCGGCACGAATCGAGTTCGCGTTCGTAAACTTCGTTCTGTCAAGAAGCGCGGCCCAAGTCTTGTCGCCAAGCAACTCAGCCGGGTCCTCATTAAGTTGGGTAGCGATGAAGTCGCGGATGACAATGAACGACTTTGCTAATACTTCGCGGATGCTTTCCGTCGTAGCACTTGTTCGATAGTGCTCGATGTCATTGCGAAGACGTACCACTTCATCCAATCGAACAAAGTCCGCGACAATGTTGAGTGATTTGAATCGCTCTTTGATATCTTGAACATCAACCGTCTTCTTGGCTTCTCCCCGGAAGCCGATGCTGTTATCTTGCTTGCGCACTGGTCGGATGTTCTTTTTAATTAGGGCTTCGTCCGAATCCGGGGGTGAGAGTTGGCGCAGTTTTTCCTTGAATGGCAGCAATATGCCGGCTGTCAGATTGCGCACAGCAGAAAGACCTCTCCGTTCGTCCCCGGATAGGTAATCCTCAGCCCCAATCTGAATAGAAGCGATTGCGTTTTTTAGTATCGTGTCCATGGGCCTGTGTCCTCACTACGCGCAGACATACCCGGAATTCCGGAGCCTAGTGTACCGAAATCATACAGTCCGGCACTTCGGATCCATGCGGCGGCCTTGCCGCTACCGAGAGGGACCCGCGCTTAGTTAGCCTGAAGCGATCGCTCAACTTCGCAAATTGGAGTGCAGTTCGCGACCAATTTTCGACAGTCATCACGGGATGATGAGTGTCCGTTCTCGGCCCGAAAGGAGACCGATGCACGCGGCATAAACTGGACCCATCGAAGCCCTCCATCGCCTGCGTGTTAATGCCTGCAGTACAACGAACAGCAGTGTAAGCGTGTAGCCGATGCCGTCTTGACACACTCGTTGTAATCTCGGTGTGCCCGGCGCATGGCGGACCGCACAAAGCCTACGCTCCCCAACGATCCAGGAAGGCCGTTACGTCATCGCGTGATTGAAGAATCCGCTTGTCGAGCGCGTAGTCGTCAAACAGTTGCTGATGTGCAATGTACGAACTCGATCCCTGACGGCTGCGATACGTCGAAGCCCATTCCAGCAACGCTGCGAATGACGCTGTGTCCCCGCCACGACGAATACCGCGCTGACGGATATTCTCAACGCATTCAGCTTCATCAAGACATACCCAGATCAGCGCGGTTGAGTCGTCACGGATCTCATTGACGAGCGCGCCGTAAATACCTTCAACGACCCAGCGATCGGTTGTGACGGCATTTCGCAGTAGTTGAACGGCCTCATCGCGCTCGCGGGCGATGTTGTACCCGCCCGGAAGCCAATGAATTAAATCCAGGTCTACACAAGGCGATCCCAGGTGATTCGCGATTCGTTCCGCGAGCCAGCTTTTTCCGGAACCCGAGTTCCCCACTATCAGCGTTCTATCCAGATTCATGCGGGTACTCATCTGTGGAACCCATTGGTCAATCGCCTGTTAGTCGGGCGCCGCTGCCCAATTGATCGGCGATGGCCCACGGCATCAGTTCGTCGACGCGATTGATCGCACGATCGGCGATGCGGGCCAGCACGAAGCGCAGGTACGCTTCGGGATCAATGTCGTTGAGCTTTGCGGTACCGATGAGACTGTAGACTGCGGCCGCGCGTTCGCCGCCCGAGTCGGCGCCGGCGAACAGGTAGTTTCGCCGTCCGATGGCCACCCCGCGCAATGCTCGCTCGACCGGCAGGTTATCGATCTCGAGCTGGCCGTCGCTGCAATATCGCGTGAGCGCTTCCCAGCGGTTCAGCGCATAGAGGATGGCCCGGCTCGTGTCGGATTTCTTCGACAGCCTCTCCAGCATGGCGGCGAGCCACGCGTGAAGTTGATCAAGTAACGGGCGCGCGTGCTCCTGTCGATACGCGCGACGCTCGTCGGGTGGTTTGCCACGGATCGCTTCTTCAATCCTGTAGAGCGCACCGATGCGCTCAAGGGCTTCGGTGTTCAGCGCATTCGGACGCGACGCATGCAACTCGTAGAACTGTCGTCGGGCGTGCGCCCAGCACGCGGCTTCAGTGACGCGGCCGGTTTCGTAGATCGCTTGATATCCGCCATATGCATCGGCCTGCAGCGTGCCGCCGAACGCTTCGAGATGTTGCTGTGGGTGGATGCCCTTGCGGTCAGGCGTATAAGCGAACCACACGGCCGGCGGCGTCATGTTTGCCGATGCGCGATCGTCACGTACATAAACCCATAGGCGCCCAGTCTTCGTCTTGCCGTTGCCCGGCGCCAGCACGGGAACCGGCGTGTCGTCAGCGTGCAGTTTCGTTGCCGCCATCATGTGACGCCGTAGTGCATCGACGGGTGGTTGCAGGAGCTTCGCACCATGCCCGACCCACTTCGCAAGCAGCGAACGATCGAGCTCGACGCCTTCGCGCGCGTACATGACCGACTGCCGATACAACGGGATGTGGTCCGCGAACTTCGCAACGAGCACATGGGCGAGCAAACCCGGACCGGCGAGTCCGCGTTCGATGGGACGACTCGGCGCTGGTGCCTGTGCGATGTAATCGCAGCAAGCGCATGCGAACTTCGGGCGTACGTGACGGATCACACGGAAGCTCGCCGGCACGTACTCGAGTTGCTCGGCGACGTCCTCACCGAGCAGTTTCATCTGCCCGCCGCAGGCTGTGCATGTCCCGGCCGATTCCGGCAGATGCGTTTGTACCTCTCGCGGTAGATGTTCCGGTAGTGGCTGCGCGGCGTCTGTTCGGGTGTTGTGCGCGGCGTCTTCGGAATCTCGATTGGCGTGGCACCTTCGTCTGCTTCGAGCTCTTCAAGTCGCAGTTCGAGCTGTTCGATCTGGCGATCGAGCTTCTCCGACTTGCGGCCGAACTGCATGCGGCGCAACTTCGCAATCAGCAGCTTCAGGTGTTCGATCTTGGCCTTGCCCGTGGCGATGACCGCATCGCGCGAGACGAGCAGATCCTGCATGTGCTCGAGCTGCGCGTCACGCTGGCGCAGTAGCGCCTTGAGCGCATCGATGTCATCGGGAAGGGTGTCGGCCGAACTCATGTCCGACAGTTTACGTGTCGGCGGCGACGTTTACCACGCGGACATGGGCGCGCCGGTGCGCGTCGGCTGACGCCAGTCGATGCCCTCGAGCAGCATCGAGAGTTGTGCGGGACTCAGCAATATCGTTCCGCCGGTCGCCTGTGGCCACACGAAGCGCCCCTTCTCAAGACGCTTCATGAGCAGGCACAGCCCGTCGCCGCTCCACCAGAGGACCTTGAGCAGGTCACCGCGCCTGCCGCGGAAGACAAACACATGACCGCTGAACGGATCGCGCTCGAGAACGGTCTGCACTTTCGCGGCGAGACTGTTGAAGCCCGCGCGCATGTCGGTGACGCCGGCAGCTAACCACACGCGTGTACCCGATGGTAGGCCTAGCATCACGGAACATCACGCAAGCAGGTCAGCACGGCACGCAGCACATCAAGATCAGGTGGGCCTTCAAGGCGCACGCGAACGGGTCCCCGTTCCACGATGATGGCCATCTGCTGTCGCGGCGACGGTGGCATTTGCACAGGCAGGAACGTTTCTTCTGCCGGCATCAGACCGGTCGCATCGACCCGTGCGCGCTCACGTCGCCATTTCGCCACCATGTTCGCATTCAGCCCGTGCTCCTGCGCAACCTCCGAGATCGAACGTCCCGGCTCGTTTGCCTGGGCGGCCACCATCTCCCGAAACTCTTTCGTGTAGTTCTTTGAGCCTCGTTGCCGCCCTGGTGCGTTCAATTCCATTGCTCTGATTCCCACTAGATCTGGTGGGAATCAGAATGCCCAGGCAGCTTCGTCATGAACAGACGGTACTCGATACTCGCTTACGCGGAAGACGAAGACGTGACCACTGAACGGATCTCGCTCGAGCACGGTCTGCACCTTCGCGGCGAGGCTGTTGAAGCCCGCTCGCATGTCGGTGACGCCGGCGGCGAGCCACACGCGAGATCCGCCGGGCAGGCCAACGGCGGACGGCAACATCAGCACGTTCACCGCGACAGACTACCACGATCTCGATCAGGGTGGCGGTGGAGATGTCGCCGCTCAGGCGCAGTTTCGCTTCGCCGCATTCGATCTCATACATGTGGCCGACATGCGGTGGTGGGCATGCGGGTTCTTCGGGTGTAACTGGCACCGGCTGTGCAACCGCTACAGGCAGCCAGTTCAGTGTCGCGGGTTCAGGCGTCGCCTGTGCCGCAATGTCGGGCATGCCGTAATCTCCAGCCAGGTAGTGGCGACGCCATTTGAACAGCAGATTGGCGTTCACCGCATGCTCGCGCGCGATCAGTGCGGCCGATGCGCCGGGCTGCAGCGTTGCTTCGACAATCTGCCGTTTGAACTCCACCGGGAAGTTCGGGCGTTTGATGCGTTTGGCTTGTGTTGGTCTGTCCACGATTGCGTCCACCATAATTTGGTGGACATCAAAGTAGCCAAATTCAACGGTCAGTTCCAGACGGTACGGGGAACTCGCTTACACAGCAGGTTTCATGAGTCCTTTTAGCATTCTTCTTCACGAGTTCCGACCGCGCAGCAACCTCAGGCAATCCGATCCCGCCGAAAAGTTCGGCTACGAGCAGTCGTACCTGTCTTCGCTCGAAGTGGGGCGCAAAGGCCGCCCGACGCGTAGATTTGCTGAGGATTGTCGAGGTTTTTCGCTTGCGAGATCGAGACGCCGAAGAATTGCTACAGGCGTGGGAAGACTCGTGCCGAACGATCGAGATCCCTGATGACGCGCCGCGGGCCCTGTATGAGGCTCTGAATGGGGGTACTCGGCAATTCAGTCGGGCCCTCGGGCCCTGATTTCGGTTTGCGCGGCACACAACTCCTCTGCGTGCATGCTATGCCTTGAATACAAAATCTCTGACAGTCTCGCGTCTCTCGGCAGTCAAGGATAGCCTCTGAAAACGCGCGAAGATCCTTACGATGCAACTGCCATCAAAAAGACTGACGAGTCGGCTTGTGGCGCTGTATTGCCGCATTGCACGCGCATGCCGTCGATGACAGACGTGGAAAGCCTGTCCCAACGACTATGCCGGAAAACTCATCCTATACCGCTCCAATTCTTCGACTTCCTGCTCTGCATCAAGCCACTGCCCAGCCCCAAGCAGGACGCGCATCATCTCGCAACGCTGCTGCACGCGACGAGCCATAGTCTGTTCGTATGTGCCCGCTTGATAGCAATAAATCACCTCCACCTTCTCATTCGTACGCCGGCTGCCCCCGAGCCGGTGAACCCGACCAATCCGCTGCTCCATTGCGGCAGGGTTCCACGTCAGATCGAAAAGAACCACATGTCGGCAATAGTGATGGAGATCTATCCCTTCCTGAGCCTTTGGCGTAGCGATCAATACAAGAGGAGACGACGGAAGATTGAACTTTTCCACGTTTCTTTCTTCGTCATCAGTTTCCGCGTCGTGACGAACGACGACGGGCAAGCGTCGACCGGTTCCCACCAAAGGCTCTAGCGATTTCCATGTATCCATCTTTGCTTCGCGTAGGTGCTTCAAATGCCTACGCCACCAATTCTTGACGGCAGACATTTCGATCGGTGGGCAATCCTGGGAATGCGACATGATTTTCGCAACGCCAGCGGCACAGTCGGGCTCAAGATCAAGCCACTTTACAATCTTATCGATGTTGCGCCGAAATTTCTCCGCGCGGTGGCTCATCACATCGGAATACTTTTCGACCGCCGGATGCTTGGAAAGCATCTTCGTTAATGCCTTGGAAGTCTCGATCCGCTGAGTAAACACCACTACCTTGGTGTTCTTGCTGACCAGTTCAGCGAGCTTTTCTACTGCAATCCGGAGCTTGGGATCATTGACCTCGTGCTTCGCAACCACGGCCCAAAAAGCGTTTGTCCAATGCTTGTCGACAGCGGCGAGTGGCGAGAGCTCGAGGGACTTTCGGGCTGCAGGCCATGACGAGCAGAACGATTCGCGGCGGCTGGCGATATGCGTTCTACTGCCGGACGCCAATACGCTCTCCATACTACGTTCAAGCAACAGCGTGGGTAGCAAGGCGTCCGAGTTTGTCCTTCCGGCCCAATGCTGCACCGCGCGCTCAGATTCGTGATCCCACGATGCTCGCACCATATGTCGGCGCAGCTTCCGCTCAAGTTCTGCTTTGGCCGGGTACGGCGCACGGCGCGCGACGGCCTGCCGGAAATCATCGAGGGCGAGGTCTGATATCTCATCCTTGAACGCCTTCGGTACGCCGATCGCGTGCGAAAAGTCGAACAGGCGCTTGCGGAACTGCTCCACAGATAACGCGAAAGGCGTCGCTGTTACCAGGAGGCATTTCTTGAAGCGATTGTGAAGTAGTCGCGACACCACGCGATGTCGAACGGTGCCGTCCAGCTTGTGTGCTTCATCGACTATCAGTAAGTCGAATCGTGTCCCATTAAGACTTGCACGAGCCTGAATATGGTCGAGTTCGTTCTCAACTTGAGGATGCACTCCTTCCTTCCAGTCGCGGGTTTTCGGGTCCAGCAAGAGGTTGATGCGACGAGCCTGCGCTGGGGATATTTGTTCGTCTTGCACCGTACGGAGGTCACAATCCAGCACTTTCTTGATGAGCTGGTTGCGCTCAGCATCCTGGAGCCGTATACCGACAGACCTTACCGACTGCTTGAGAGCGGCGCGAAGGAATCCGGCGTCGCGACTATCGGAACCGTACTTCTTCAATGTCTCGTACGAGGAAAATGAGATGTTGGGCAGCGTCCCGTTCGCGGCGTCCGATTCGAACATGCTGAGGTTTGAGTAAAGCTTCTTTCCGCAGCTTTTCCATTCAGCAATGCGCTCTTCGCTGACGCAGCGCGAAATCTCATCCCAACGGCGCTGCCAAACTTCGGCCATGCGTCTGCTGTGAGTAAGCACGAGGATTTTGGCGCCCTTCTTGCGCGCCAGCGCTGCAAACGCGACGCCTAGTGCCACATACGTCTTTCCCTTGCCTACCTCGTCGGCGAGAAGGACGCCGGGTTCGTCCTTGTCGTAAAGACGGTCGTAGATGCCTTGCGATCGTGCGTTTTGGTTCAGCAATTCCTGCCTGTACGCCTTGCCTATTTCGTCGCCTGAAAGGGAAAGGTCGATATCCTTCCCAACTCCAAACGCGATCATGCGCCCCCCTTGAGTTGTTCGATTGCAACTCGAAATTGCGGGCGAAGATGGACCGGAAGACCTTTGGCAATACCTGAGCAAAATCGTTTCGAGCGTTGCTGCCACCGGGTGCGTTCATTCCCGCGCACGCGTGCGGCCAGCGCTTCAGCTGCTTGCCATAGTTCGAGGCGTACCCATGCGTGCCAAACTTTCTCGATCTCGTCGGCGCCGGCCGCCGGAGCATGCACATCGAAAATGTGGTCGAGGAGTCGCGTCAGATAGGTGCGCTCCAATCCAGGCGTTGTTGGTTCGAGCATGCTTCTTTCGAAGTACCGAATGCGGCTTGCAAGTTCGCGAACTCGATCGGACCACTGAAAATCACAGCGCGACTGCTCATCGCCTTTGCTCCGCTTTGCGATCTTCCATTTCGTACCTGGCAACCCTCGGCCCGTCATTGCGCCCATCATGGCGAGCCAATCCTCCGGCGCAGGGTCCGTCGTGACTTCTTCGCAAGCAGGAAGCTGCTCGGGTTCGATGAAGATGGGGAAGTATCCGACTTCATATCCGCCGCCCCGTTTGTGGGTGACGAGGCAGGCTTCACCTTCCGCAAGGTCGAAGTTGCTGCATGTCCCGCGCGCCACCTTGACCACCTTGCGCGCGTAGCGCAACTCCGTACTCGACGCAGCTTCCGACGAAACCCATTCGATTCGGAGTTCACGCTTGAACGGCTCGTAGATCGCACTCTTCAATGGCATCCAAACTTTGTTCCGATTGATCTCGGGCGGTTGGAATTCAACCTCGTCGAGCGGGACACCTTTTGTTTGCAGTGGATCGAATAGCATCGCGTGAATCTTTTCCCATACTGCGTCAAAGATCCAGGCGCACTCCACGTTGCCGGACGAGGGCTTGGTAAGCAACGCGGCTTGCGTCATATTCGGCGACCCCGCGAGCATCCACACCCGTCGAACACGCTTCGGCCTATGCACAATGCCGACCAACTTGCCGTGCAGATGCCCGCGCGCGGGCGGAACCGGATACAACAAAAGCCTGTCCGCGAGCGGCTCGAAAACTTCGCGATTGCCCTGCACGCGAAGGGGCGACTTTTCGAGTTGCGGAAGATAGACATGAAACTGCGCGTCCGGATATCGGGTGGCCAGTCGTTCCAGCCATGTTTTATCCACGGAGCCGTCACCCGGCTCATGTCGCTCAAAAAATGGGGCGATGAGGTGAATCTCCTCCGCGTCGCGCGGCGCCTTCGAAGATAAAAATCGCGGGCCGATTGGTTCGTTCAGGCTCGTAACGAATGCTCCACCGAAGTCGTCCGCTCGCGCTTGCGTGCTTTGCCGTCGAATCAGTTGTGCACTTCTGACGTCACCGAGCGCATCAAGCAGAACCTGTAGATCCTTTGGCAATCGAGTGTCACCCGGCCGATGGAACATAGCGATCTCACGATTCGCGCGCCAACCTGCTCTCGTCAAATTCGATGATCCATCGGACCAGACTACTTGATGTTCAAAGAGCGCGATAAGGAGCTTGGGATGAAAGAGCCGTCGGGAATTGGGCCAGAATGACACATTGAATCCGAGCTTGTGCCCCTTGTAGTTCGAGCGGTCACATATGACGTCAACCAGGACCGTGGACGGCGACCACGCTACCCCTTCGGGCGATTCGCATGCGGCATTGCTGAATCGGGCAAGGAGGTCGGCAAAAAAGTCGCCATTGAAGGTGAACGTGCACGCTAGCAACGCTTGCGGTGCTCCTAGCTCGCGAAAGACGTTTAGCCAGCTTTCCTCTAGTGAGGCAGTTACTTCAAGCCGCATGAGCTTTCCATCCTGTTTGACGGACCAAAGCCCTGAGATTTGAAAAACGGAAATCGCGGCGTTGCGTGGCGGGGCGCCAGTCGGAATAGACCGAGTGCTGTCCGATAGCATCCAACCAAGGTGTTCCCCGCCGGGCATCGCGCGTAACCGCTAGATGCATTCGATAAAGGGTATTTACCGGATTCTCGCTTTGAGCGAGTTGATCTATTCCTTCTCGCAGCGCCACAGCGATCGGGTTGTTCGCCTGCCATGCAGTCGGAAATGGATTGGTTCGTTGCGCAGCCGATGCTAGGGTCCGCAGCGCTCGCGCCTTTGACGAGGCGATGGCTTCGACACCTTGCAACATCTCCGCGAAGACGTCCAGCGCGGCACGCTCAAGTTGAGTGACCAGCTTCGTCGCTCGAGCGAGTCGGCGTTGCTCGGCGTCGAGGCATCGCAGATGTGTTTCTGACCATGACTGAGCCAGAGGACGACGCAGAGCCGCGAGCGCAGCTAACCTCATTCGACTATTGGCGCCGCTGAAAAGCAACCTGCCGAGGCGCTTGCGTGCCGCACGAAGATCGACCTTACGGCATGCCTTTTCCAAAGCGTCCCACGATGAAATCCACTTACGGTCTTGGGGAAAGTCCACATCCTGCAAGAGATTTCCAACAACGCTATCGATAATCTGGAGCGAACCGTCCTGCACAACACCTAAGCCGCGTAGCGAGACGATGTAGTTACCGACGAGTCCGGTGGCCCGCTGATCGGCAAGAATGGGGCGGCTGATGTCAGGCCGTTTGCCTTCGCAAAGACTCCGTACGACTGTAATGCCAGCTATGTGCCATTGATTTGCCGTGTCGAACTTGCACCAGAACTGTTTGAGCGCTCGCTCGAACGGGGCGAATCCGTCACCGAACAACTCCGCGTCGACGTTTGCTTTAGTGGCTTCTTTCGCCCACCTTAGGCCGATGACGGTCCACAAATACTCATCGGCACTTCTGGTTACTCCAGTTAGCAACGGAGCGAGATCGTCAGACATCGCCTCGCGCAGGGCGTCGAAGCCCAACGGATCGGCTGCCCGCTTTTGATCTATATCTGATGGATTGTTCCAAAACAAGCTTGACGACATTGGTTATCCAAAAAGTATTCATAGGTCTCTAGTCAATCAAATACGGTCCGGATAGTAGCAGCAATTCGAAGGCAACAAAACGATCAAAGCGGGAGCGCAGATTGCACTAAGAAATTTGAACGTAGTCGCTAAACTTTTTATGGGAATTGTCGATATTGCGTAATTGACAGCGGGGTAACAGGAGACGTTGACGGGGAAAGCCAGACCTCTTGTCATGAAAGGTAAACACCAGCATTGGTGCCAGGATACCCGTGCGAGTCGGCCCCTGTCAAAGCTCTCCCTCGACCGCATTGCGACTACTGCTCGGTATGGGCGTGCACGCTGTATGGCGCGTGGATCGGTCCGCGCGGCAAGCACAACTCTCCGCTTGGCCCGCCTCGCCAATGCAGCGTTATGGAAGCGAAAAGCCGCTTGCACGTTATGCTCGAACCGTTAGCGGAAGCGAAGACGCGGTGCGACGGCGTCAGTGTCTTTGGGGGCCCGCGCCAGGGCTTTCCGATGGGGCGCGGCGGAACTCGGCTTCGATCCGCTGCCGTCGAAAATTCGCGCCTGTACGCTTGATCAGTGCGAGCAGGCGTTGCATTACGTGAAAGCGTGGAAACCACGTCGGCACGCCGATTAAAATAGAACTCGCCTCGACCCTTGGTAAGTTGCGGGAGTTCTAGAAACGCTTTCTTGCGATTCGGACTCGCGGTCGACCTGCGCAGTATCTTGCTTAGCGTCTCTTTTCAACGCACAGGAGCATACGGAAAAAATGCGACCCGGCATTACTGAATACGTGTGGAAGGAAAGATTGAGCGAAGAGTGGCGACAGGTGTGGGGGTTGAGCGTGGTCGTTCTGTCGGCTTTTGTAGGATTCGCGACAAAACAGACGCCCTACCTTACCCTCAATTGCATAATAAAATTGTACCTTGCTGTCAATGCTTATTTGCTAATACAACCACAGCGGACGTTTTCACGACTCAAACGTCCCTTTCGGCGTGCGTATGCGCGTGCCTCGTACATATGGGCTACCGGAGGCGTGAGCGTGCTGATTGGGGGCGTCTTTCTTGCGATCGCCGCCGGCGTAACGCTACCTCAACTGAAGGCTGCGATAGTGCAGAGTGCTTATGCACTTGATCAACCTTTGGCTATTCGTATCATGGTTCCCGTAATCTGGTGCATCGCGATTGTCGTCGCTGTGAGAAATACTTATCGAGGGCTGGCCATACGAGACATTGTCGTCCAGCTTCCACGGAAGCTATTTATGCAGTTGATATACAAACGAACTTATACAGCGAAAACCTTTTTCGAGGTGGTTGTGATCGAGCTTGCTGTGGTTGCTTATAGTTGGTGGTTTGCTGGCGCAGCTAGTGATGTGGCAAACCTTGTTCAACAGGTAACGAAGTCGCTGTAGGCGGCTCCGACATTGTACGGGGGAGTGCGCAGTGCGACTCTTTGGGGGCGGATAGGTTTAGGCGCAAACGGATGTGCCTACAGGATGTCCGGCCCATCAGCATCAGGTTGTTTGAATGAGCGTGAAATGATCGAAAAATTTAACCTCCGATCTAAAGTCCCATCGCCGTATTTAGCGGATGCGAACAGACTAGGTGATGTGATAGCCGCAATCCAAGCAATGGCGACCTACAGGTTCTATAAACTCAGCTTTGCGGAATGGGCTGATCGGATTTCTGCAGATGTAACTCAGACTGAGAAATGGAAAAGAGTCTTTGTGGAGCACCCAGAGTTTTTTAGACTTGATTCAGACCGTGCGCGGGCATCACTTGTATGGCGGCGTCAATTTCCGAAGCGATATGATGTTGACGAACAATGCGTCTTATCGGGTGAGGAATACAGGCGGAGAATCCATGCCGATCCGAAGTCGTATGCAAGAATCTCGCGTGTACCCCTATCAGCATCCGATATAAAGACGCTCGTCGACACCGCTGTCAACCTTCATTCACGAGCGCTCGAACACCAGAAAGACAAGCGGTGGTGGGTGGCGCTTTCGGGGGCGGTGGGCGGACTTATCGGCTCAATCATTGGTGCCATCGCGTCCAATCACTAAGATCAAAGTACTATGAGGGCGGCGGCCGGAAAAATCCGTACCGGCGCATCATTCGTCATTTGCCAATTTGACCGCTCGTCTTCGCGATGCCTGAAACTTTAGCTCCTACCGCGGATCAACAGCTCGCCTTTTTACGACAACTGCAACTCGTGTTCGATGAAGGTGAGTTCAGTTCCACCTATAAGTACGCGTTGCTACTCGCCCTTGGCGAGCTTGCGGTGGAAATGGGCGATGACACGGGTTCATCGCTGCAGATCCCGATAGAACGAATCGCCGAGAAATTTATCGAGTTTTATTGGCCGCAGAGCGTGCCTTACGTTGACATAGATTTGGGTGAGTCCGTTGTTTTGTCTCAGAACTTAGGGCAGCAGCAAGCTTCTGTCATTACAAGCTTGCAGCGACTTCGGTCTCGAGGCATTGCGACCTTGACGCAGGCGAAAGAGAGCCCGTACTGGTTCGACACCATTCGAGACATATCGGCTACCGTGAAAGAGATGCCTATCCGCCACCTGCAAAATGTTTCGGGCACGACCATCTCTTTCCTTTATGCATTGCCCGTTGTCGGAAACGCGGTCGAGCTATTGCCTGGTGTTTCGTACAGTCTCCGACAATTTCAAGGGTTTCTTCAACAACTAGCGCGAACAGGATGGACCGCCCACGTAAGCGCCAATCGACGCAATACGAGATTGATTGGGCGGTCTGCGAGACTCGAACGGTTCCTCTTCGGAACGTCAAGGGCGGACCTCTCGGATGTTGCATCGATTTTGCGCCCCCTACAGGACGATCGTTGCTTTTTCTGTCAGGGAAAGTTGTACGACCAGGCTGTGGTCGATCATTTCATCCCTTGGTCCCGTTATCCGCGCGATACCGCTCTCAACTTCGTTGTTGCGCATGCGACATGTAACGCCGATAAACGTGAACTACTCGCTGGGCAGCCGCACCTTGATCGTTGGCTGGAACGCAACTACCAGCGGCATGAGGACATCGGCTTCGCAATTGCGGAAGTTGGGTTTGTGTCCAATTTGACAGTTACGAATACGATTGCGAAATGGGCTTACAGACAAGCCTACGAAGCGAGGGGGCATTTCTGGTTGCGGCAAAGACAGACGGAACCGGCCACGGCTCAAATCATGATGGCCTTCGCTTGAGGCTCATTATTCGAAGCGGGCGCGTGCACCTTTAATCGACGGCTCAGCCGCGCTTATCCACTATTCTTGCAAGCTCCGCGACGTGTACTCGGTCCTGCGCGAAGTGCACACTTTCTCTTTGGTACGTGGTGCGCCCATTCCCCTGAATTTCTTGCTCGCGTGAACTCGCGGACGTAGCAATTGGCGAGCACATCAATCCTCGCACGCCTCGCAAACGTTTCACTGCCAAGACGCCGGAACGCGTGAGCGCTTCCCACACCTGACCATATGTCCCGACGCACTGTGTCGAAGGTCTCGACAGCGAAAACCCCCCGCTCACACCACCCTCAACTTTTCCCACCCGTGGACGATATAACGAATACCCGTAGCCAGATACGAAGCGCCGCGATCGTATACAACACGAATCAACATGGCCACCACCGACACCGAAACACCTTCATTCAACACTTTCACCGACATCGGATTGACCGCCATCTGGAGCGATGCGCCGTTGCCCGACGCGATCCACCCAGACGACGCCGCTCCAACCACCCCAAGCTCACACCAACTCCGCGAGCAACGCCTCGACGAACTCCTGACCAGTTGCCGCGAGCAGGTGCTGCAACAAGTCATCGGCCCATTCGGCCTGACGCCGGCCATGTTCAACGACAAACTTGGCGGCAATGTCACAACCCAACATAACGCCGAGCAGGACATCTTCGCGAAGGAGTCGGAGGAGTACAAGCGATCCGACTACAACTACACGACCGCGAAGAGCCAAAAGAAGAAGGAGATGGTCAAAAACGGCACCATGAATTCACAGGAATTCACAGACGCCTACACCGGTCAGAAAGCACCGACCACGCGCACCGACGAAAACGGCAAGCCGGCCATGAACGCCGAACTCGACCATACCGTTCCGATGAAGCAGGCTCATCAAAAGGGCGGCTGGATGAAGGACAAGGAAGGTCGCAAGGAAATAAGTTCGGAGCCGGACAATCTGAATTACACGACACGCGAAACCAACAACGACAAGCGGGCTAAGTCTCCCGAGGAATATCTCACCGCCGAAAATGGCTTCGATGAATCGATCACGAAGCCGCTTGTCGAGAAGGCGCAAAGCGCGATCGACAAACACATGCCGACAGCAAAGGAACGTGTCGTATATCACGGCAAGGAGCTGTTGATGACCGGCGCGGCCGAGGCCGGAAAGAACGCGCTACGGCAGGCGATGGGCGTGTTGATGTTCGAGTTCGTCAATGGCTCGTATCTGGAGATCGCAGCAATCGTCAAGGCGCCGACGCAAGAGGTCAGTCTCGTCGATCGTGTGGTCGATGCGATGAAACGCGTGCTGGAACGGGTAAAAAGCAAAATGCGCGACGCGTTTGACGCGCTGGTGTCCGGCGGTGTTCAAGGCTTCGTGAGTAACTTTCTGACCTTCATTATCAACAACGTGATCACCACGTCCGCCAAGGTCGTGACGATCATCCGCGAAAGCATCAAGGGGATATGGGCGGCGGTGAAGATGATCGTGTCGCCGCCAGAGGGCGCGACCGGCATGGACGTCGCGCGTGCGGCCACCAAGCTGATCGCGGGCGTCGTGACCACGTGCCTCGGTATGGCGTTCGAGCAGTCGGTCCGCGGCTTTATCCTTTCTGTCCCGCTATTGGCGCCCCTGGCCGACACGCTCGCACCGGCGGTCACCGGCATTCTCACCGGCCTGATGACCGCGCTCACCATCTACAGCATCGATCGGCTATTCGACATGCTGTCGGACAAAGGCACGGAATATCTGGAAGCGCAATTGGCGAAGGCAGATGCCGATGCGGCGCTGGTCGGGCAGGTCGCGAACCTGATTGACCGGCAGTTTGCTCAATCGCAGCTGTATGCACAGCTCGAACAGGAAAACCACGTCATCGTGTCCGGATACATGCGCAACGAACAAAGCATCGCCAATGCCGTGGAATTGGCGCGCTCGACCGGTGAGCTCAGGGCCGACACGCTCGCCATTATCGAAGCGGCACGCGCACGGCGGCAATCTGCTCAGGCATCGCTCGGCGATCTGTTGAATCAATGCTCACTAAACTAACGAAATGGCAGACATCATTGAAAAGCTGGCACAACTGAATGTGCCAAACGAATTGCTGGGTAACGTCGATGTCGATGAAGTGCTCAACCGGTTTAGGCGCATCTTCCGCCAACTGGACGATCTAAAGAAGTTTCGCACCGAGCACGAACAGCGCAATGTGTTCATGCGCTGGTTGAATAGTGACCAGCTTGACACCGCGCAGCTCAACGCGCAGCAGGTTCAGGCGGAGTTTTCGAAGACGCTGGGGCAGCTGATGGTGATCAGCATGTTTCAGGCGCGAAAGCTGGAAAGTCAGCAGGGCCAACTGCTGAGTCAGCAAGCGGAGATCAGGCAGCTGTCGGAGAGCATCGACCGGCACACCGCCGCACTGGCGGACGAGCACGCAAAACTATTCGAGCAAGGCGAAGAAGTAAAGCGCCTCGTCAAGGATTCGCTCGACATTCAGTACACGCTGGACACAGAACGGAAACTGATTGCGATTGCGTCGCAGGTCGCGAAAAGCAGGGACGATCTGGTCGCGGCGTTCGATATCAAGCTAACCGAAATGGGCGCGTTAGCCGAGCAGACGGAGCACGCCGTGGCCGATCAGATCGGACGGCTGACCGAGCGCTTCGACAGACGTGAGAAGGAGTTTCACACGCGTGCGCAGATAGAAGCCGCAAACCAGGCCGAACAATATCGAGAGCAGGAAGCGGCTTGGCTCGAGCGGTTGAGCGCTATCGAGCGGGACGTCGTGGCGAAGCTGCAGGCGTCTGTGGAACGAGAGCAGGCCATCGTTCGAGAGCTGAAGGCAGAAGCGGCAGATCGGGAACGCAACCGGCAAGCGGCGCAGAAGGAAGTCGAGAAACTGAATCAGGATCTGGGCGAGCTTCGTACGGCACTGGCGGCGCAACAGGTGACATTGCAGACAACGAGGCAGTGGGCTGCAGACAAGGTCCGCCGGCTTCGCATGTCGATCTGGACGCTAGCGCTTTGTGCTACGGCAGGGATCGGCACCGCGTATGTATTGCTTGGCCACGTTTCCGGGGCGAGATGATCCCCAACCAACACTCAAAAACAAAACCATCACACGCCGCCATCCCAAATGCTCAACCTCCTCCGCGAACATGTAGAGTCCCTCTACCCGCTAATCTACCTGGTCACTTACGAAGAACGCGAAGCCGACGCCCTAATCAAATCCGTCGCCGCCGACCGCCAAATTCTCGAATGGGACATGGCCCGAGGCTTCGTCGACTTCGCGACCAAGCGCCCGACCTCGCCATACCAGAGCCTCCCTGACGCAGTCGAAACGCTGCTGGAAATGGACCTGACCAACCATTTCATCGTAATCAAGGACGCCCATCTAGCACTAAACCAGAATCCCTTGGCCATCGCCCGAATCAAAGCGCTCGCCGACAAAATCGTTCACCACGATGCCACATCCGCGACGCTCTTCATGGTTGCGTCGCAGCCATGCGTGCCGCCCGAGCTCGAAAAATTCGTCACGCTACTCGATCTCCCGCTGCCCGACGAAAATGGCATCGCCGCCATCGTCGCCGACTACGCGCGTCATTACGAGCTAGAACTTTCCACCTCGCTAATCGCCGACCTGGCCCAAGCGTTCCGCGGGCTGAGCAAGCAGGAAATCACACAACTTCTGAATCGCGGCTACCAGCGCGACGGCAGCATCAGCGCCAACGACATCGAACTCGTGCTTGCCGAAAAAGAGCAGATCATCAAGAAAAGCGGCATTCTCGAGATGCTACCGATACGAGAAAAACTCGAAGACATCGGTGGCCTCGCAAAACTCAAATCGTGGCTGAAGCAGAAATCAACCGTCCTCGCCAACCTCAATGAGGCGCGCGAGTTCGGCGTCGAAATGCCGAAGGGCATCATGATCGTCGGCATGCCGGGCTGCGGAAAATCGCTGACGGCCAAAGCGACCGCCGCGCTGTTCAAGCTTCCGCTGCTTCGGCTCGACGTCGGTTCGCTGATGGGCAAGTACGTCGGTGAAAGCGAAAACAACATGCGCCGCGCGCTGCGACTCGCGGATGCCGTCAGTCCCTGCGTGCTGTGGGTTGACGAACTCGAAAAGGCGTTCGTCGGCATGGGCAGCAGCGGCTCCGGCTCCGGTTCCGAAGTCGCAAGCCGTCTCTTCGGATACTTCCTCACGTGGATGCAGGAAAAAAGCAGCCCGGTATTCGTGCTGGCCACGGCCAATGACATTTCGGGGTTGCCTCCCGAACTGATGCGCAAGGGCCGCTTCGACGAGATTTTCTACGTCGACTTCCCGAACCGTCGCGAGCGCGCCGAAATCTTCGAAGTCCATCTGAAGCGCCGCAAGAAGCTGTCCGACCTGATCGATTCGAACCTGCTCGCCGACGAGACGGAGGGCTTTTCGGGTGCGGACATCGAAGCCGTCGTCAAGGAAGCGATCGAGCTGGCCTTCGTCAATGCGAAGGCGCAAGTCGATACCGGCCGTCTGCTGGGTGTCGTCAGGAATACCGTGCCGCTGAGCGTCGTGATGAAGGACAAGGTCGCCGAATACAAGGACAAGCTTTCCAGAACGAAGATCAAGCCCGCGTCATAAGCGGTGAGCCGAGGCGCATCGTTGAGACAGAAACTGTCCCGACCGCTTGCTAGCTTGTGATTCGCCTCGCACCAAGCACCCTAAAGGTTTGATTCCCATTGCCGTAGATACATGGGACGAGGCGATCATCCAACAACTACCAGAAGTGACAGCCGTGAATTCGACCCATCCCGAAGAGACACTGCCGGCCGCGATGCACGACGCGGCAGCACCTGAAAACGAATGTTTGCCGGTCGCCCAGGACGGCACGGCGAGCGACCAGGAAGCCGAGGACACCGCCGGCATCGTTCAAACCTTCGTTCACGCCTACGAGCACAATCGCAGCGAAGTCAGCGACGAGGAATGGCTGAAGGCGATGTTTCGCCGTCATCGCTGGGCCGATGATGCGGAGATGGACGAAGCGGCCCGTCAAGTCGTCTCGACGGTCGGTTTGCTGCATCAGAAAAAGGCCGATCTGCATGAGAGTCTCGACCGCGGCGCGACACGCTCGAACTGGCTGGCCAAGGAACTCGACCGTGTGGTCGCGACGAAGGGAGCAACGGACGTCGCCTTCTACACCACCGACATTGAGCGCGCGATTACTCAGGCCACCGGGAACAGTGCGGCCGTGGTTCAGCGTCTCGACGGCGAAATCAGCCTGTGCATGAACCTCGACGGGTTTATCGCGGAACAGCATCACGTCGATACGTTCAACATCGATGCGGCGGCAAAGGGCAGCCCGCTGCGCGCCCGAGTCCTGTCCCCCGCGCCGGGCAACCCATACACGAAAAACTCCGTCGATATCGGTATCTATGACGGAAACGGCAAACTGATTGGCCGTTACCAATGCAAATACGGCGCTGACGCAGAGGCGACGCAGACGTGCTTTGACCGCGGTGACTATCGCGGCCAGAAAAAGCTTGTGCCCGAAGGGCAGTCGAAGGACATCCCGGGCAGCACTGAAGTAATCGAGGCGGATGGCGTTACGTCGACTCCGCTGTCGAAGGAAGACGCGAAGCGTCAGCAACAAGCCGCCCAGCAAGAACAGGAGACGCGTCAATACGAGTGGAAAGACGCGAACCGTATCACCATCGCGAAACAGATCGGCAAGCAGGCGCTTTTTGCTGCGGCGATCGCATGCGCGATGCAGGGCGCGCGCATTCTCGGCACGCGAGCCTGGAACAGTCTGCGTGGCAAGAAGAATCCGCCGTTCAGCGAAGCGATGAACGAGTTCTTCCAAAGTTCGGTGAAAAGCGGGGCGCATGCCGGCCTGATGGTGGCCGTGGTAGGCGGCATCGTGGTCGCCGTGAAAAATGGCTGGCTCGGTACGCTGGTCAAGAATACGCCGGCAGGGCGAATCGCCAACATCGTTTTCATCGGGATGGAAAACGCCAAAATTCTGTACAAGCTTGGCCGCGGCGAGTTGTCGGCGCCTGAAGCGCTGGAGGCAATGGCTGAAACGACAACGGTGGCGCTCGCGTCGCTCGCGGCTGCTGCGGAAGGCACGTTGCTTGGCGCTGAAATCGGAATGGTGTTTGGGCCATGGGGCGCGCTCGTGGGCGGGTTCGTCGGCGGCCTGGTCGGCGGCTTTGCCGGCGGCACGGTGGCTCGCACGATGTTTGCGGCCCAGAAGGCCGTCGCGAAAGCAGCGACCCATGTGCTCAAGGATGTGGCCTCCGTTGCGGCCGATGGAGTGCGCCATGCGGCTAAGGCTGTCGCTTCGGTGTTTTCCGCCGTGTTTGCATAACGCGCTCAAAAAGAACCACGCGGCTGCCGACACCGAGTGATGTCTCGGCTATGTCGGCTTGCATCACTTTCAAAGATATCGATCCATGAAGTCCATCAAATTCGACCTGAACATCAACGGCATGAAAGTGCGCACACTGGATGCGCTGCAGGACAACCTCACTGCCGAAATCCTCACGCTCTACAGGAAGAGCACCCTGCAGCGGTGGCTGCAGAGTTATGGCTACGATGCCGAACGGGAAAACGTCCTGGCGGTCAGCGATAACGGCGACGACAAGGGTTTGCTGATCAGCCTTGGCGCCGCATTGGGCGTCGAGGTGCCGGACGAAGTCGCGGAGTACCTGCTTGAGCGAAACGATGTGGCGGACGTTCCGGTAGAACCGCCGGTGGCGCCACCAGGCGCGGAACCAGCGCCTGCGGAGGCCATCATCGAGGAAGCGCCGGATCCGACCGACGAGCCGTCCACAGCGGAGATCAAGCCGCAGGGGTTTGATGGATGGGATGACACAGATAAGGCCGAATATCTGAAGCAACAAAACATTCATCCGCAATGGCAGGAAGAACTCATTCGCGAAGGAGAGCCAGTGGTCCGGCAAGCGCTATCGCGCAACCCATGGCTCCAGGAGCGATGGCACCTGTTCCTCTGTGAGACGGGCAGTAAGGAAGTGAAAAGCGCACTTGCCGAGAATCCTTCGATCAACGCCGAGCTGCAACGCCGGTTCGCCCAGGATGACGACTGGGAGGTGAGATGTGCGCTCGCGAAGAACCGATCATTGATTGCTTCTTTGCATGACGCGCTCGGCAAAGATGTGGACTCCGACGTGAGAATCGCGTTCCTGAAGAATCCGTCGTTACCCGAGGAACTTCAGGCCGCAAGATATGAAGCGGCTGTGCCTTCGAAGATGCCGTACAAGTACGGCATCGATCAGGAAAGGGCGGCTACTGCGCTGGTCGTTGCGCTTGCATCGAATCCCTCTCTGAGCATGGCGCTGCAGGAACGCTTTACCGGAGAATTGCACTGGGGAGTTAGTCAGACCAAGGTGCGCGCATCGTTGGCGTCTAATCCGGTGATCGGAGAAAAGATTCAGGCAAGACTGCTTGCCTCGAGAGACGAGATTGTGTTGCGCGCGCTTGCCTCCAATCCGTCGTTGGCCGTGGCCTGTCAGCATGAACTTCGCGCTAACGGGAGCGTTGAAGCTCGCGTAACGTTGTTCCAGAACCCTTCAATTGCAGTGGCAGTGCGTGAGAAGCTGATCCAGTCGTTGACGAAAGACGATCTTTCGACGCTCGAGTTCAAGCTCTCAATGGCGCGAAGCACCTATGAAAAGCGTTGGGACGAAGAAATCGCAGCCCAGAAGAAGGCGCTGGACTATGGTTACGATGGAATTTTCTGGTCGGAGGAAAAACGGAATAAGCTCGATCGCGATGCAGAGTTCGCCACCAAAGACAAATGGGAAGCGTGGAATGAGACAGTCGAAAGCGAAAGTTTCGTCGACGGCCTGAAGAAGGCGCTGGCGGCGAAAGAAGGTGTGACGGGGTAACGGAAGCGCAGAGCATGACAACAAAAATAGACTCCGAGATCCTCGCCGTTCTGCCTACCCCGCGCGATCAGCAGCGCTGGATGACCACGCCCGGCGTCGCCGATGCGGTCAGGCGGCTCGGTACCGAGGTCGCACACGTCAAAACAGTTCAGCGGCGACTTGAAGCCCTGCTCGAACAGGGTGTTGTCGTGAACCGCCGCGCTGGCAACGCACTTGAATGGCAGCGCAAGGATGGCGCGAGCGGCATTGCTGCCAAGGCTGGCGCCATGATGGGCTTCGATGAAGCGCTTGCGCTGCAGGTTCTTAACCGGTTCGCCGGTCGGCAGATTCCATCCCTGGTCAGCTCGTCCCTCAAGGGTCTATTTGACGTTGCGAACGAAAGACTGGCGCGCGGCTCAAGCCATGAAGGGCGTCGTCATGCGAGCTGGCATCGCAAGGTAGCCGTCGTGGATGGCGCGTTTCAGCTTGTTCGTCCGCCTATCAAGGAAGTGGTCTTTCAGATGGTGTCGCACGCATTGTTTGCCGAGCAGCTGTTGGAGATAGGCTACCGCGCGCGTTCGAAACCGTCCAATGAACCGGTGCGGCACGTTCTTATGCCGCTCGGGCTGGTCGAAGCCGCCGAAATGGTCTATCTCGTTGCCAAGCAGCCCGGCAAGCCTAATCCTGTCACGTACCGGCTCGACAGGATGGAAAGCGCAAAGGTGCAGCTTGAATCGTTTGCTTATCCACGAGACTTCTCCCTTGCTCAATACGTCGAGAATGAGCGGCACTTCGATTTCTTCCCGCAAGGCAAGGTGCAGATCGTTTTACGCTTTGCCGGCGATGCACGTCATGCGGTTGTCGAGACACCGATTTCGACAGATCAGCGTGTCGAAACCAACGACGACGACTCGATAACGGTGCGGGCGACAGTCATGCTGAGCGACCGCTTGCACTGGTGGATTCGAGCGTTTGGACCTTACGTGGAAGTACTCGAACCGAAGCAGCTTCGCCAGACATTCGCCAATGAAGCGAAGCGGGCTCACGAGCTTTATTTCGCGACGAGAGCGTGACGCCGGCTCGGTGCTCGGTGCCGATCGCTGTCTTGGGACATGAATTGTCTTGACCCGGCGTTAAATTGCTGCAAGATGCTTCCCACCTCCGGGCGCATCGCGACACCAACGGAACTCAAATGATCCCAAACAACTCCCCGCTCGAAACACTCGCCGCTTTCGCCATCGTCTTCGTCGCAGGTGCGCTGTCCACTGCCGCGCTTGGCAAATACATCGAAAAGGTCCGTCGCGATGCAGCGCGCGCCCCGGTGGCCTGACCTGACGACGCGACTGAAGCCGGGTCACGCTATCAGCAAATACGCGTGTCCCGGTTCACCCGCGCGACGGCTCACTTCAATCCCCTGCCGCTTCAAACTCCGCAACAACGTCCGCGGATGCACGCCATAGCGCTGCGCAACATCCGAAGTCGAATACGCCGCCAGCAACCCGCGCGCTTCGACGCATTCCCGCTCGCTCATCGCCCGTCGCCTCCCAACCTGCTGCCCACGCGCTTTCGCCGCGAGCATGCCTGCCTTCGTTCGTTCACTGATCAATCCACGTTCGAACTGCGCAAGCGCTGCCATGATATGAAAGACCAGCGTACCGCCCGGCGAGCCCGTGTCGATCGATTCGGTAAGCGACGCAAAGCCGATCTTTTTCTCGCCGAAACCCTCCACGAGTTCAATCAGCTTGTGCAACGATCGCCCGAGACGATCAAGTCGCCAGACGACAAAGGTGTCACCCGCCGAGAGCACCGTCATCGCAGCGGCAAGCCCCGGCCGCGAAAACTGCGCGCCGGAAATCCCCTGATCCGTGAAGATGCGATCGCAACCCGCGTGCTTGAGCGCGGCGATTTGCAGGTCGAGATTCTGGTCATCCGTAGAGACTCTTGCGTACCCTATTCGCATTCTTGTTGATGCCGCCAAGTCCTGAATCAGATCGATTGTGCCTTACAGTTGAGACAAATCGTGTCCTAGTTAATGGACTCGTTGCATACCACAGGTCTCACAATCGGTTCGATGCAGTGCTCGATTGATCGGACAGCGTTTGTCTCAAGTGCGATTCAAGATGGAGGCTCGCTAAACAACCACACTAGCCACATGACCAAATCTACGGACAGCCTCCCGCGCGAACAGGCATTCGATCCGGGCGCCGATCGCAACAGCCAACCAACGTTGCATGTTGCGTTGCGCCCGTGGGGATTCGATGAACATGAAGTGCACTCATGGCTCGACGGTTTGCCTTCGTTGGACGGCATGCTGAGCTGGACCATCGCACGCGACCGTATCGCCGAAAACGCTGTGCTTGTCGTGCATGTGGTCAAACCGTCGCCGCGCGCGCAAGATGCATTCTGCTGGAACTGCGTGGGCGCGAATCACGCAATGGTCTGTGCATGGGAAAGCACACGCCCCGAAATCGTACTATTCGCCGGTGACGCAACGCAGCTTCCGCAGCGCCGCGCGGGCTTTTGGGCTGTCGCAGGCGATTTGCCTGCACATACGGCGCTTCACGCGCTCGCATACATGATCGGTGCTTCGGCGGGAAACGATGCTCGGGGTCGATTCGGTATGCGGCGCGATCTGCTCGCTATCATTGCTCAACGTCTCGACGCGTGAGCACACGCGTCTGCGTTTCATCGTTGATCTCGCGAACCACCATGACCACCACCATCCCACCCGACCTGATCACTGCCCTACACGCCGCCAAGCACGTCGTCTTTGTAACCGGCGCCGGCGTCTCCGCCGAAAGCGGCATCCCCACCTTCCGCGACGCGCTAACCGGCCTCTGGGAGCGCTACAACGCCGAGCAACTGGCAACCGCCGACGCCTTCACGCGCGATCGCGATCTCGTCTGGGGCTGGTACGAGTGGCGCCGCGTGCAGGTGATGAAGGCCGCCCCGAACGCAGCGCATCAGGCCATCGCCGCTATCGCGTCAAAGGTCGCACGCGTCGACGTCATCACCCAGAACGTCGACGACCTGCACGAACGCGCAGGCAGCAGCAACGTGCTGCATCTTCATGGCCGATTGAATCGCCCGTTCTGTTTTACTTGCCGTCATCCCTATGCCTTGCCGTCTCAGGCACCCGACGAACCCGAGGGCGGTCGACGCCTCGCGCCGCCGCGATGCGACCGGTGCAATGGATACATACGCCCGGGCGTCGTCTGGTTCGGCGAGATGCTGCCGGAGCGCGAATGGGAAGCTGCGGTCAAGGCATGCGAGGCGTGTGATGTGCTGTTCAGCGTCGGCACGTCGTCGCTCGTGCAACCCGCCGCGGGTCTGCCGCTCCTAGCGGCGAGACGCCAGGCGACGGTCGTACAAGTCAACCCGAATCCGACGTCGCTCGATGACGTCGCGCGGTTCAATCTTGTCGGTGCTGCCGGCGTCGTGATGCCCGCGCTTTTCCACTCAGTTTGGTAACCGCTTACGGCCGGGTTGAACAGTTGTCAAAAATCACGTTCAAACAAACCGATCTTCAACATCCCTGCGAAAGCCCCATTCCGTCTCAGTCGCCCAGCCGCACACCGGTTACGCTCTCTTGTCCGGCTAACCATTGCGTTGGAGTAAGACCCACGCCATGCGCAAACGCTCTCGTCAACGCACTTGCGCTGCCGTAACCGACGTCCAGCGCGACCTGCTTCACCGGCAGCCCTCGCCGTAACAGCGTCTTCGCCAACCCGATGCGCCATTGCGCAAGGTATTCGCCAGGCGGAATCCCCACAGTGTCCGTGAAGGATGCCGCGAACCGCGAGCGCGACATGCCCGCAATGCTGGCCATCAGTTCCAGCGTCCACTCCTGTGATGGATCCGAGTGCATCGCAGTCAACGCTTTGGCGAGCTTCGTATCAGCCAGGCCGGCGAGCGAGCCGCTCTCGACGAGCTGCCGTCTGATCGCGAAACGCAGCAGCTGAATCACCAGCACCTCAGCCAGTCTGTCGACCACGGCCGCGTGGCCGCACGCGCGCTCGTGGCACTCCGTGAAAAGCGCCTCCTGCACCGCTTCGAGCGAGGGTACGCAGGTAAATGGAATCGAAAGCATCTCGGGCAAACTGCGCAGTAGCGGGTTTTCGTCTCCCAGCCCCAACTCGAAAGCGGCAGAAACCACTTCCGCAGCGTCGCCCGTGCTTGAATCGAGCCGATAGGAAGCCGGGCGACGCAGGAACACCGCACCGGGCTTCGCAATAACGTGTCGGCCGAGCGGCGTGCTCGTCAGTACCATCGACCCACCGCGCACGAGATGCAGATGGCATTCGTCGCCATTGCTTTCGAAGCTTTCGGTGCCGCACAGACCGCCGCCACGAAATACGCGGGCACGCAATTCGAAGCGGCTCAGCAAGCTGGACAGACGATCGATCATGGGACGGATGGTTTAAACATCAGGACTATTGGTCACTTATTGTCCTATTCGCTGCGATACATTGGCAACCTCGTTGGTATGTTGTTCATCGCAAAGAGGAGACCTCGTGATCAAATTTTTCTACCACCCATCGCCGAATCCGGCGAAGGTCGCGCTCTTTCTCGAAGAGGCAGAATTGCCGTACGAAGTAGTGCCGGTCGACACCCGTAAGGGCGAGCAGCACACAGACGCCTTCCGAGCCGTCAACCCGAACGGAAAGACGCCGGCGCTCGTGGATGGCGACGCGGTGATTTTTGACAGCAATGCCATTCTTCTTTATCTCGCCGAGAAGACGGGACGGTTTCTCCCCGAGAACAAGCCTGCCGCACGCGCCGAGATGTATTCATGGCTGATGTTCGTTGCAACCGGCGTTGGTCCGTACTCCGGGCAATCCGTTCACTTCAGGCATTTCGCGCCGGAGCCGAAGGCTTACGCGCTTAACCGCTACGACTTCGAGGCCTGGCGTCACTGGAACATCATTAACGATCGCCTCTCGCAGCGCCGCTATATGCTTGGCGACACCTACACGCTGGTGGATATGGCGGTATGGGGTTGGGCCGGTGTCGTGCCTTTCCTGACGGGAGACGCCGATGCATGGGACAAGCTGCCGCACGTGAAGCGCCTGTTCGATGAAATCAACGCGCGGCCGGCCGCGCAACGAGCCGGCGCATTGAAAACGCGCCACGCATTCAAGGCCGAAATGGACGAAGCAGCGCGTCGCGAGATGTTTCCTCAAAACGCTCGGCTTGACGTGGCGGCACCATAAGCTTAAGCGCGGTCCGCCCGCACCCTGCCTACGTGCCATACCGACTCCACCGGACTTCTTCCCACCGCGGCGATCGCTGGACGCTCAGCAGCCAGTCGAGCGCCGCGCGTCCGTGAGCCGTAATGGTCAAATATCCTCCCAGTTGTAAGGGTCCAAAACGATGTTTTCGTGATTCACCCACTCGAACACGTAAGCATTCAGCCGCGCGGCACCCGCGCAGCCATCTGCATCGATCCGGTTTGCGCCGTAGAACGATCAGGTGCGTTCTGTCTGAACTGACGCGCGTGCCGCCGTCGCGGCTACGCTTTCCGATTGCTTTGCAGGAGCCGAAGGCCGCCTTTTCGATAGCGCAAGCGAGAACACGACGCCGGCGACGAGCCCCCACAGCGCGGACCCCAGACCAAAGAACGACATGCCCGAGATCGTGACGACGAACGTGATGACCGACGATTCGCGATGCGTTTCGTTCGCCAGCGCGGACGCGAGACTCGACACGAGCGTGCCGAGTAGCGCGAGGCCTGCAAGCGTGCTGGTGAGGCCGTCGGGCAAGCGCGCAAACAGTGCGACAACCGACGCACCGAACGCGCCGATGCCCAGGTAACCGACGCCGCAGACGACGCCCGAGATATATCGGCGCCGCGGGTCCTCGTGGCATTCCCGACTCGCGCACATGGCGCCGACGATCGCCGCCGGATTAATGCCGGAGTTGCCGAACAGAGACAGCGGAATCGACATCAGCCCGCTCGCGCCGACCACCGATCGCGGCGAAATCACGTATCCGGCACTACGCAGAATGTGGATTGACGTCGCGTATTGGGTGAGCGCGAGCAGAAGCAAAGGCAGGCCCAAGCCGACCAGCGACGCCATGGAAAAACTGGGAACCGTCAGTTCGGGCTTGACGATACTGAGATTAAGCCCATCACGGCTGAGATTCGCGCCCGGAAGCGCGACAATCACGCCAGCGAGCAGCGCCAGCGCGACGGCATAGCGCGGAATGACGCGCCGACAGACGACGTACACCACGACGATGGGCAAGACGACGCCGGGCGTCGACTCGAGCGATCGAAATATGCCGGCGCAAAATTCGAAGAGCACACCGGCGATCATCGCAGATAGCAGATGTGCCGGCAGATGCTGGATCAGCCGCGTGAAAAGACCGGATAGACCCAGCGCCGCAACAATGATCGAAACCACGAGATAGCAGCCGATCACATCGCTGAACGGATAATGCGCGAGTCCGGTGATCAGCAGAGCGACACCGGGCGTCGACCACGCGCCGATCACAGGCATTCTGTGCCGCAGACTAAGCCAAAGGCCAAGCGCGCCGGCGCCGATGGAAACCGCCCATATCCACGTGGAGAGCAGATCGTGTGACAGATGCCCCGCCTGGGCCGCCTGCACGACGATCAGAACCGGACCGCTATACGTTGCGACAAGGGCGATCAGTCCCGCGATGGCTGCGGATGCCGAAAAGTCTGCGCGTAGTCTGGCGAACATCGTGTCTATCTCCGACGGAGCGGGGGCGACGAGGCCGTCAGATGCGAAGCCGAGCCACCTGCCCTGTTTTATCTGTGTGGATGCAAACGATGCAGCGCCGGAATGGACAGGTCTGATAGACCTGCGGTCCGCGCCGACATACTTTAGGAAAACTAGGATTTTTGTAGGATTCCGTAGGGGCGGAGACCCTTGTCTGCTTCCGTTAATCGTGACGAAGGCGTATGTGAACGCTGAAGCAGCGACGATTAAACCCGATATGCCTTTAGAGATACACGTTTCATTCGGGTAGGTTGTTAAGAGATATCGTTATGGTAAAGGCAGCAGCCGGGTTCCGGCCGTCGGCGCCGCCCGCCCGCGAGTTGATGCCGTCACGTCTCGCGCGCACGTTCCGTCGTACCGTCCGAACTTGCTATCCTTCAGCATCTCTTCTTGCGAAGAAGGAGGAACCCCCGTGCGAGTCGGCCGCCCCGTCAAAGCTCTCCCCCAACCGCACTGCGACTACTGCGGTGCACGTGCGCAACTTGCGCAATTCGGCGACGCGGACTATCCGTACCGCGACGACCACGCCGCCGTGTGGATTTGCACATCGTGCGCAGCGTGGATCGGCGTGCGCCCGCGCAGCAAGCACAACGTGCCGCTCGGCCGCCTCGCCGACGCGCCGTTACGCGAAGCGAAAAGCCGCCTGCACGATAGGCTCGAACCGTTAGCGGAAGCGAAGGCGCGGCGCGATAAGGTCAGCGTTTTCGAGGCCCGCGCCAAGGCCGTTCGATGGGTCGCACAAGAGCTCGGATTCGATCCCGTGCCGTCGAGTCTCCATGCATTCACCCTCGATCAGTGCGAGCAGGCGCTGCGCTATGTGGAAGCGTGGAAGGCGCATCGAAATGCGGGCGAGCGGCAATGAAGCATCGCCTGCCTCGTCAAGCTAGCACGGGTACTTATCCCTGATGTACTCGTTGTAGTAAGTACCCTTCGACGTCGCATCCATCAGCCCTTGATAGATGTCAGCGGGAACGCGGCAAAAGTCGTAGGTGTGTCCTTGCTGAAAACGGATTCGCATTTGCATGGTGCGGGCATCGTAACCGACTGCACGAATTGCCCTCGATCTCACCAGGATCATCTCCATGCCATCCTCCTTTTGCTCGACGCGAGCGTGAGCGAAGCTTTCACAAGTGCTTCGAATGCGCGAGCGCATGACGTCCAATTTTATTCCCCGTAGCACATGTGGAGAGTAGCGGTATCAATCCTGTTCAGTCCGCTTCCATCCCCACGCTGAACGCCGCGAGCAGCCCACTCGCCCGCTGCACCTTCGCCGTCACCGCCTCCTCGAGCACCGTCTTTCCTTCCGGCACCGCCAGCGTCAAATAAGCCCTTGCCCGCGTCACCCCCGTATAAACGAGCTCGCGCGTCAAAATCGGACTAAAGCGATCCGGCAGCACCAGCGCCGCATGCATAAATTCCGACCCTTGTGACTTATGCACGGTCAACGCAAACACGGTTTCCACCGCTTGCAGGCGGCTCGGCAGCACCCATTTGATGCCACCCGACCCGTCCGCAGCCGGAAACGCCACGCGCATCGCGCCGCGCCCATCGGCGCTCCCCGGATAAGCCAGCGTAATGCCGATATCGCCATTCATGAGCCCGAGTTCGTAGTCGTTCCGCGTGACAAGCACCGGCCGTCCCGCATACCACTCGTTGCGCGCGTCGATCAAACCTTCTTCGTGCAGTAGCCGCGCGATGCGCCTATTGAGCCCATCGACACCCCAAGGCCCGCGCCGCACTGCACATAGCAACTGGAACGCATCGTGCGCGTCGAGTACCTCGCCAGCCCATCTATCCAGTGCAGCAGAGCCGGCATCACGCGCAGGCTGCCGTGCATGCATCGTCTCGAGATAGTGCCGATAGCCATGCCGCCGACCTGCCGACGTTTCAGCGCCATCGCCACCCACATCCCCATCGACAATCAGCGCCTTGAACGACGCATCATGACCCGCTGAGCAATTCAGTAACGCAAGATCCGCGCGTGCCTCGCTCAACACGCGCTCAACCGCGGCCGCATCCCCTTCGTTCACGCGCAGCGCCAGCTCCCCGATCCCGCTTGCCGACGAAAACCGGTGACTTTCGCGCAGCATCGCAATCGCCTGATCCAGCGCGGTGCCGTTCTCGTCGATCATCGCGTCGTCGACACGCTCGCCCGTCGCTGCCTGCAACCACTCGCGCGTCTGCGGCGTGTAATGTCCACGCGCGGCCCGTTCGCACAATTCGCCGAGCACGGCGCCCGCCTCGACGGACGCAAGCTGATCCTTGTCGCCGAGCAGAACGAGCCGTGCCGACGACGGCAACGCGTCGAGCACCGCGGCCATCATCTCGAGATCGACCATCGATGCTTCGTCGATCACGAGCACGTCGACCGGTAGCGGATTGCTCGCGTCGTGTCGAAAGCGCCGGCTGTCGGGGCGCGTGCCAAGTACGCGATGCAGGGTGGTCACGACAGTCGGAATGGCCTTCAACACTTGCGCACCATGCGCAAGGTTGTCGACCGGCAAACTCGCCACTGCGCCCGCAATCGATTCGTTCAGCCGGGCCGCGGCCTTTCCGGTCGGCGCGGCAAGCTTGATTCTTAAAGGCCGGGCACGTCGTCCAGCGGCACCAGCGCCGCCGCTATCGCCGTGACTCAACGCAATGGCCTGCAGCAAAGCCAGCAACTTAACGACTGTCGTCGTCTTGCCCGTCCCCGGTCCGCCGGTCACGATGCTGAACGCACTGCGCGCCGCGAGCGCGCACGCGAGCTTCTGCCAGTCGGCGCCGCGCTTTTCCGCGTCACGCTGTTCCGCGTCACGATTCGCAGGCGGAAACAGGACATCGAGCGTAGCCCGCACCGCCTCGATATCGAGCGCGGCCGCATGCCGCAACGACGCATGCAGTCGCCGTTCAATACCGGCGCAAACATCCTGCTCGTATTGCCAATAGCGCCGCAAATAAAGGCGCGTGCCGACCAGCACAAGCGGCGTATTGCCCGCGCCCGCATTCACAAGCGCGGCATGATCGAGCGACTCGAGCCATTGTCCGAGCGTCACGCCCTTGAGCAGATCGGTAGGCGCATGGGTCGGCGCTTCGATCATCCGATCGATCGCATCGTCAGGCGGCAGCGACAGCACGAAGGTCGGATCGTCAAGCGCGGCTTGCAAATCGAGGCACGCGTGACCACGGCCCAGCTGATGGCTCGCCAGCGCCGCCGCAAGAATCAGCAACGGCGCGGCATCGGAGGACGCCTCGCGGGCAAGAAATCGCGCAAACGCCGCGTCGAGCGGACGCAGCCAGCCGCGCTTGACCCATTCGTCGAGCACGCCAAGCATCGATGCAGTATCGGAAACCGCGGTAAGCGCAACAACCGCGGCACCCGTGGCACTCGCGACACTGGCAGGGACAGCAGGGACACCACGGACAGCCGCAACGGCATCGTCCTCACGATGCGTGCCCGTCGGCGGCAAGTCCGCGAATAAATCGCCGGTTTGGGAGTCAGTGACACGCCGCTTCGTCATGCAATATCTCCCGCCATTTCCTCTCCGCCGACACGCTTCGCAAACAGCACATCGAGCTGCTCGATCAATTCGCGCGGCGGACGGTCGACAAACACGCCCTGGCTTTCCGCATGACTGCCGCGCAGAAACAGATACACCGCGCCGCCGACATGGCGGTCGTAGTCGTAATCGGGCAGACGCACCTTCAACAGGCGATGCAGCGCAAACAGATACAACACGTATTGCAGCTCATAGCGCGAGTGCAGGATCTGCGCGCGCATCCTCGCCGGCGTGTAGGCGGCATCGTCGGGCCCGAGCCAGTTCGATTTATAGTCCGCCACATAAAAGCGGCCATCGTGCTCGAACACCAGATCGATAAACCCTTTGAGCATCCCGTTCAGTTGCGCGGGCTCGAGCGCGGGACGCACCGCGCCATCGAGCGTCATATCGCAGACAAGACGATCGAGCGCTTGCGCATTGACGTTATGCGTCGCGACCCAGAACTCCATCTCGGGCACATAGGTGGTCAACGCGGATAGCATCACGGGCGGAACAACCGCCTTGCCGCCCGTCGTGGACGCCGGAATCGACGGAATGCGCAGCGGCTCTTTCAGCAGCCGCAACAGCCATTCGGTCAGCGGCTCGATCCAGCGCGCCCAGCCGCGCACGCTGCAGCGGCGTGCGATCGTATCGCGCATCGCATCACGGTCGTTCACCACCTTGGCGAAGCCCTCAGTCGCGGCCCACTCCATCAACTCGTGGATAAACGTACCGGCATCGGCACCACGCGGCAGTCCATGCAGCGTGGCATCGACCTGCACGTCCGCATAGTCGCCCGGCGCATCGGTCCGCTGCCACGCCGCGTCGGCAAACTCATCGGGCGTTTGCGCGCCCGCGAGCTCCTGATACACATCCTGACCGCGCGTATCGGGCGCCGGCTGCTGCTCGCCCGTGCCGACAGCGGCGAGTGGACTTGCAGCAACCTCATGCGCGGTAACACCGCCGATCACGCCGTCGACCTTGCGCAAGCTCGAATAGCTGGCAATCCACCAATGCTCGCGCACGGCGCGCGACAACGTGCGCGCCGCGCCGCCCGCCGCCTGTGATTCACTCGATATGAAGCGCTCGTTGCCCGCAACCGGTGCTTCGGCCACGCGAATATCCGCATGATCGAGGCGCAGTTGCTCGAGCAACGGGCCCAGCTCGTCCGGCGCGATCGCCTTGCCGCCGGACAGCAGATACCCAAACGCGCTCAACTCGATGCCGGCGACCGGCGCAATCCCCACCCACGTCGCGTACCGCGCGCGCGTGAGGGCCACATAAAGCTTGCGCAAGTCTTCGCCGAGCCGCTCGCGATCGACCTGCGGCAACACCGACGCATCGTCGAGCGTCACCCGCAACCGGCCCCCGTCGTCATGCCACTTCAGCGGCATATCGGTCGCCTTCGCCGGCCGGTAGTTGCCCGCAAACGGCAGAAACACGAGCGGATATTCAAGCCCCTTCGACTTGTGAATCGTCACGACCTGCACGAGGCCCGCATCGCTTTCGAGACGGATCTGCCTCGCATCGCCGCCCGCGCCACCGCCGGCCTGATCCGCAAGCTCTTCATCGACATAGCGAATCAGCGCGTGTTCGCCGTCGAGCTGCGTGCTCGCCTGTTGCAACAGCTCGGCCAGATGCAGCAGATTGGTCAGCACCCGTTCGCCGTTTACGGGCGCGCCCGCCGTTCGCCCGATCAGCCGCTGCGGCACCTGAAAATCGTGCAGCAGTTGACGCAGCATCGGCAGCACGCCCTTCATCCGCCAGCTGTCGCGGTAGCCGCGGAACTGCATCACACGCGTCTCCCACGCGATCTCGTCGTGCGTCAGCGCATCGAGATCGGCGAAGTCGAGCCCGAGCGTCGCGGTTGCGAGCGCCGCACGCACGAGCCTTCCGTCATCGGGCTCCGCGCAGGCGGCAAGCCAATGTCGCAACTCGATTGCCTGCTCGGTCTGAAACACCGAATCGCGATCGGACAGATAGACGCTGCGCACGCCGCGCTCGGCCAGCGCCGTGCGAATCGCGCGCGCCTCTTCGCCGTTGTTGACGAGCACAGCCATATGGGCCGGTTGTAATGGTCTGATCCCTGGCGTGCCATCGCCGTCGCCATCGCCAACACCAACACTAACAAAGCCTGCTTTTTTCTCTTCGCCGAGGTTCAACAGACGCACCATCTCGGATGCACAACTCGCCGCCATGCCGCGCATGTAGGCATCCTTCGAAAGCGCTACGCCGCTTTCAACCGGCGGCATCCACCATGCAGTCAGCGCCGCCGGCGATTCGCCGTGCGCAATCTGCAACGCGTCGCGACGACCCGCTGCCTCGGCGGCGATAAACGGCAGCGGATTCTCCCCCGTGCGCGGATCGCGAAACAGAAAGGCGCCGGGGCTCTCTGTGCGCGCCTCGGCCGCTTCAAAGCAGCGGTTGACCGCACGCACCATCGCGACCGTCGAGCGGAAGTTCTTTTTCAGCGTAAAGAGCCGCCCCACACACGCGCGGCGTGCTGCGAGGTATGTATAAATGTCGGCGCCGCGAAACGCGTAAATCGCCTGCTTCGGATCGCCGATCAGGATGATCGCCGTGTCCTTGTCGTTTTCCTCGATCCGGTAGACCGCATCGAAGATCGCGTACTGCACCGGGTCCGTGTCCTGAAACTCGTCGATCAGCGCGACCGGATACTGCTTGCGGATGATGTCGGCGAGACGCGCGCCGTTCGGCGAACGCAGCGCATCGCGAAGACGCGTCAGCAGATCGTCGAAGCCCATCTGCGAGCGCTTTTTTTCCTCGGCGGCGAAGCGTTGCGAGACCCAATGCGCGGCGTGGCAAAGCAGATCGTAGTAAGCGGTCGGCTGCGCGGCGAGTGCATCGCGCAGCGCTTCCATGGCGTCGAGCGCCGGGTGCGAGGGCGGATCGCCGACCTTCCAGATTTCCGCGAGACCGGCGCGTGTGAGGCGCGTCCATACCGCAGCCTTGTCGTCGAACGCGGGTCTGGCCATCAGCGGATCGGCCGCCCACGCGCGCAATTTTTCGAGCCAGGTCTGACAGTTCGCGCGATTCAGCTTCTGCGCGTTGAACTGCTTTTTTTCACGTGCCTCATCGAGTATGGCCTGAAGCTCGTCGCACCATGACGTCCAGTTCTTCTTTAGCTTCGCAAGATGCGCACGTTGTTTGTCGCGCGCTTCCCTTAGCGTCGATTCCGGTGCTTCGGCTTGCGGCAGCAAATCCGCATGGGCGAGCAATCTGCTCACCACACGCTGCAAATCAAGCGGGCTCGCGAACCACTGACGCACGTCGTGCGCGGATTCGGCATCGAGCGGCGTTAGAAATGTTCGCCAGTAGTCGCGCACCACCTCGGCTTGCAGCGCGCTCTGATCGGTTTCGAGTGTCTGCGAGAACAGGCTGTCGCTATCGAAAGCGTGTTCGCTGAGCATCCGGTTGCACCAGCCGTGGATCGTCGAAACGGCGGCTTCGTCCATCCATTCGGCCGCCAGTTGCAGACGACGCGCGCAACCGGGCCAGTCTTTAGAATCGTATTCAGCGCGCAAGTCGTGCAGCAAATCCTTGCCTGCCGGAGGAGCGGCGGCGTCGACCTCGTCCGGGTCCGCACGAAAATATTCGGCTGCATCGACAAGCCGTGCGCGAATCCGTTCGCGTAACTCCTTCGTCGCCGCATCGGTGAAGGTCACGACAAGGATTTCCGGCGGCGTCAACGCGCGCGCATCGTTACCGCTTTCGCCACCGCCGTGCCCCAGCACCAGACGCACATAGAGCATCGCGATCGTGAAGGTCTTGCCCGTCCCCGCGCTTGCCTCGATAAGACTGCTGCCGCGCAAAGGAAACCGCAGCGGATCGAGCGCCGCGGCCGCCGTTGATGATTGCGTCGCGTTCATAAGCTCACTCATTGAGCGTCTCCGTCATCTTTTGCGCTGTTCTTTTGCTTCGTCGACGAAGGAATCGCAAGATGCAGCGGCAGCAGCAGGTCGACCGCGAGCCGCTCGAAATCGCCGCTCGCCGCGAGCGCATCGAAGTCGGGATAAACACGCTGCAAATACGCGTTCATGTCGCGCTCGCCCGCTTGCCACGACGTACCGTCGTACACGGCGCGTGCTGCGTCGCGCGCCAGTGTCCGATCGGCCGCGGTCTCGGGCGACCATTTGCCTAGCCATGCAAACGCCGCATTGACCGCGAGCGGCAGCGGCCGGCGCATGCCTTCGTCCCACGCGCGCAGCAAGACGAGCAGATGTGCGCGGGCTTTTTCATCTGCTAAAGGCGCGAGTTCGACGCTGCCGATCTTGCTGACCACGACCGTGGTGAGCGGACCCACCGCTACCTGCGCCGCCAGATGCGCGACCCAATGTGCGATGAGTCTGTCGCGCCGGTATTTGTTGTCTTTGATCAGCGTGCTTGCATCGAGAATCACACGACCCAGCTCGCGATCCGTATTCGTGCGAATGTCGCTGATCCAGTCGTCGATTGAACGGGTTCGCCCATCGATCGTTTCTTCGATGCTCAGTTCATGTTGCTGTTCGTCGAGCATCTGGGGCCAACGCGCAAGGGCGATTCTGTAACGCTCGAAGAGATCGGGCATCGGCTCCATCAGTTCGTCGCCGAGCAGTTCGCCGAATCCGCCTGTCGCGAGGTCGCCGCTGCGGTGCATGCGCGCGAGCCGCGCTTGCGCCGCGGGAAGCAGATCATCGTCGCCGCGCTTGAGCGCCTCGGTTTGCGCGCGGATCAGCTCGTTTTGCAATTGCCACGCTCTGAGGCCGTCGAGATCGAACGGTTCGTCGTTTTCGCTTGCCATCACGTCGGTTTCGAACGCGACGCGCAGACGTTGCCGGAAGAACGACTTGACCGGGTCGCGCAAGAAGTCGGCGAGTTCGCGTATGGATAGCGGTTCGTCGCGCTCGAGCGGGGGCAACATCACGTTCTCAGGTGTCGAACTCGAACGATGGATGCTTGCGTCTGCAACGGTCGCCGGCATCGTTGAAGCGCGCCACTCTCTCGCGAACGTGAACAGAGGGGACGAAGACGTATGCGCACCGGCCGGGAAATAATCGGCGCTAAAAGGCTGGAGCCGGTGAACGATCGTCAGTGCCTCGCCCAGCGCATGCGGGTCGCCGCTTTCGTCGCCGGCAAGACGCCAGCCGGCCGAGAGATGTTCGAGCAATTGCCCGACCAGCACCGACGGCGGCCGCGGCGTATTGTCCGTGACGCTGCGTCCCACCCACGACACATGCAAATGCTCGCGCGCCGACAACAGCGCTTCGAGGAACAGATAGCGATCGTCTTCGCGTCGCGACCGGTCGCCGGGCCGGTAGTTTTGCCGCATCAAATCGAAGTCGAGCGGTGTGCGCGTGCGCGGATAATCGCCATCGTTCATGCCGAGCAGACAGACGCGGCGAAACGGAATCGCGCGCATCGGCATCAGCGTCGCAAACGTGACGGCGCCCGCGAAAAAGCGCTGCGACAGGCTGCCTTCTTCGAGCTGCGATAACCAGTGGTCCGCGACAATCGAGAGCGGCAATTCGCCGGTCAACGCCGCATCGTCGCATGCGTCGCGCCATGCTTCGAGCGCCGTATCGAGACGCCCGAGCGTGTACGCATCGTCGCTGTCGACGGGCGCGAAAAACGTGTTCTTGAGCTCGCGCAGACGCGCGCACCACGCCTCGACGGTGGCCGGCTCGCGCAAGGTTGTCCACGTGTGTTCGAGCGCATCGATCAGATGCGTCAACGGCCCGAGCAGCGCCGCATCGAGCCCGCCGATTTCAGCGTAGGGCTCGATGTCGCGCCACGCGTCCGATTTGTCGCCGACTGCATAGCCGAGCATCATCCGGCGCAAACCGAATGCCCACGTATTCGGCGCATCGTCGCTGCCGGCCTTCGGCAAGTCGAGACTCGCGCGCTGTTCGCCGTGCAGCCCCCAGCGGATATTCGCGCCGCCGATCCAGTGATGCAGCTTCGGCAGATCGTCTTCGGCGATGCCGAAGCGCGCGCGCAGCGCGGGCACTTCGAGCAGATCGAGCACGTCGCTGACGGTCACACGCGATTGCGGCAGCGCGAGCAGCGTCTCGAGCGCGCCGAGCAGCGGATCGAAGTCACGCTGCCCGCGGTCCGCGACGCTAAACGGGATATAGCGCGGATCGTCCTTGTCGAGCAGACCGAATACGGCCTGAATATGTGGCGCGTACGCTTCGATATCCGGCACCATGACGATCACGTCGCGCGGTCGCAGGGTAGGGTCGTCAGCGAAGGCGGCGAGCAACTGGTCGTGCAGCACCTCGACCTCGCGCTGCGGACTGTGCGCGATGTGAAAGCGGATCGAGTGGTCGATGCGCGGATTGACCGCGGGCCAGATTTCGCGCGATTCTTTGCGCGGACGCAAGTCGCGAATGTCGTCCTGCAACTGCTGCAGCATCGTCGAGGTGCTTTCGGCTTCGAACAGATCGATGCGTTGACCGATATTCGCAAAGCGCGACGAATACGCGTCGCGTGCGGCATCGCTATCGAATTCGTCGAGCAGGCCGATAAAGTCGCGCCCCTGCTTGCCCCATGCGGCCAGCAAGGGATGCGCGTACAGGTGCAGTTGTTCTTCGTCGACGATCGCCGGCGCGCCTTGACGCCGCCGCTGACGCGAACGCTCGGCGCGCAACAGATCCTGATCGGCGACGATGTCGGCCCAATAGTGCGCGCAAGGGTTATGCACGCACATCAGCACCTGCGTAAAGCGAGCGAGCGCGGCCAGCACTTCGAGCGATTGGTGCGGCAGACTCGAGATGCCGAACACGATCACGCGTCGCGGCAAGTCTTTGGGCCGGTCTTCATCGGGCAGGGCGGCGGCACGCTCGATGAACGCTTCGTGCACGGCCGCGCGGCCGGCCGTCGATGCATCGGCGCCTTTCCGCGCGGGCGCGTTCACGGTTACGTCGTCGAGCAGCGCGCGCCAAAGCGCGGCTTGCCAGCGATGCTCGTCGGGCAGCGGCGCCTGCTTGTCGCGCGCATCGATGATCACGTCCTCGCCGGCGGCCCAGCGCGCGAGCCAATCCGCGCGATAAACCTGATATTGGTCGAACAGATCCGCGACGCGCTGCGCGAGTTGAAAGCGCTTGCGCTGATCGTCGTCGTGCGCCATGAAGCGCTTGAGCGGCGCGTAGTCGGGCTGATCGAGCAGTTCCGGCAACAGGCGAGTCAGCCGCCAGACGAGGCGCGATTTGTCGAACGGCGAAACCGCGGGCACCGCGTCGGCGCCGAGCACGGCGCGATAGGCCTGCCACAGAAAGCGCGCCGGCAATGAAAGATCGAGCGCGGCGGAAATGCCGCAGCCGCCATCGACGGAATCGGCCGCGAACGCGAGCTTCAGCCATTGCGCGATGCCGTTGCTCTGCACGAGGATCACTTCGTTTTCGAGCGGCGCGAGCGGATATTGCCTGATCCATTCGATCATCAGGTCGCGCAAGCGCTCGGGCTGATTGCCATGCACGAGCATCAGTCCGGCCGGTAGCGGTTGGGGTGTCAAGCTCAAACGAAGCTCCATCGAGGATGGCATGTACTCGGTCGTCGCGAATGCGGTTGCGTTGGCGAAAGGGACGGCTTGTCCGCGTATTTTGGGGGTGCAGGGGGACAGAGGGTGTCCGGATGCTTGTCGGTAATGATACAAGCTGTGATTCAGGTGCTGACATACGCCCGGGAAATCGCAGACCAGCGCTTCCTCAATTTCTTCCAATCCTTTCTTCCCTGTCGGCGCGACCATCCGGACTCTCTATCTCATGCACACCGACCATGAAAAACGAGATCTCCGTCTTCTGGCCGCGCAACCGAATGCACACGGTTAGTTCCCTGACGCTTGACCTGAACGATGCAGGAATGACCTATGAAATAGCAAGACATGTCACGACAATTCTTAAATTGACTCAGGCGATTCGCGGTTTGCAGCCGATCGCGGATACAGCGACGCGGGCCGTGTCCGAAAGAATCTCTTTCTCCTGATGTGCGCCATCAGAATATTGCGGATGCGGCACACAAGCTATCACCAGATGCGTTTGCCGAGATCTGCGACATGCTCGACGAACGGTTGGTCCTTGGCTCAGTCAGTGAATTCAAGATCACGCATCTCGTTGCCGCGGCGGGCGAGGCTAATTTCTACCCAAAGCACTTTGCCTACTTCTTGCCGGAGGACGAGGGAGTCAAGTATGCGAGCAGAAAGCGGACGATTGTTTTTGCAAACACCTACCTCGCACTTTTTAACCTGATCTCTCTGGAGGAGTCGAGGGCTCACATCTGCGTGACCGATGGCGTTCTGCGAGCATCGGAAGCGGGTGCGCATCTTATCTCGTGGTTTAAGGGCCATGATATCGGCCACTCCATCGTCGGGCCTGAAACCGATTTTCGAATCATTAGCAAGGCCGATCGATGGGCGTCGATGGTTCTTCAAGAGGCGCTTGCCGATGTGTTCGGGTTCCTGCTTTGCGTGACCGACACGTGGTGCGACGGTCTGGGGCTCGATCCTGAAATGGTCTGTCAGGTCTATTGCTTTGAAATGCTCAGATACCTGCGCCGCGCGCCGAGAGATTTTCCGGATGCTGGCGCCGCGTTCGTTCAATTGCAGTTTTTGATCGAGCTCGGCTACGCGAAGGTGGAGACGAGCGACGGCAAGATGGGCATATCGAGCGCGGACATGATTGCCGGTATGGCTGCTCTTGCAAAGCAGCTGTCGTGTTCAGTCCTTACCGGGAATCTCGCGACGGTGATGGATTTTGCTAATCGATACTGTCCGCATCTCAATAGGTGCGCCCACGACCGCATAGCCTCATTGCTTGGCAGATCAGTCCATACGCTCGACTATGTGCAACCCATTTACCAATACCAGGATTTTCTCGCAGCATGAGCCCCGCAACCAACGGCTTCCTTCTCTCCCTCTCGCTATGCCTCGACATCGGCATCGTCAATATCGCGATGATGACCGTCGCAATGCAACGCGGCTATTGGACGGGCTTCTGGCTCGGAATGGGTTCGTGCATCGGCGATTTGATCTACGCGATCCTCGCCTTGGCTGGGATGACAGCGTTATTGCAATTTTCCGCAGTCAGATGGGGAATGTGGCTCGGCGGGACGGTGGTCCTTGTCGTGCTCGCGGCAAAAATGGCGATCAGCGCACTCCGATCGGCTCACTCATCATCCGGCGGCAGCGCCGAGGCGGGCGGGACGCATTTTCAACAACTGTTAAAAGGGGCTTTACTAGCGCTGTCTTCGCCCTCGGCGATAGTCTGGTTCGCTGCGGTTGGTGGCGCGTTGATCGCGCAATCGGGCATTCAGGGATGGGACGCGACCGGCCGTTTTCTCGCGGGCTTCTTTGTCGCGGGCGTCGTCTGGACGTGTGCGGTATGTCTTATTGCAAGGCTCGGAGGCAAAGCCTTCGGCGCCAAAGCGTTGTCGTTCTGCTACTTCGCATCCGCGGCGCTTTTTGCGTTTTTTGCGTGGCAGGTCGTTTCCTCGGGCTATCGCACGCTTATTCTCGGATTGCCAGTTTGACGGAAGCGCCCGGGCTCGGCAAACCGCAACGGACTCATGCCAAGCACCTTCCTGAAGGCGTTAATGAAGTGACTCTGATCGAAAAATCCCAGATCGAACGCAACGTCTTGTACGGTGAAACCGCGACGCAACCGGCTTCGCGCTTCGATCAATCGAAGCTGCATATGGTATCTGGCCGGCGTCATGCCCACTGCGGTTTTGAAGCTGCGGATCAGTTGAAATTTGTGAACTCGGCATCGCCCGCATTGGAATCGAAGCTCGAAGACTGCATCGCCTCGGGGTTATAGACGGTGACCATGCGTTCGGTCGCGCGCAGCTTCTTGCCGTCCAGGCAGATGTTTTCGCAGCCCGACAGATTTGCGCTGACAACATATTCGGCGTGGGTGTGAAGCGGGAAGGACGCATGTACGCTGGCGCGCATTCGCGCCAACTCGACTCCGTTAGACCGATAGAACTCTTCCATTGCAAGCGTCATAAGTAGACTCGGGCGGGCGTGTCCCGCGTGTCGGCTAACGAAGATACGAATCCAAGGATATCAACGAACTTTTTTGGGATGGGTGGTTTGTTCGGAGAAGGCGCACGGGCGCGCGACGATGCGATGGCGGTGCGCGTCAATCACACCAATTCCCCCAAATCAATGCGTAATTGCATTTGCCATTCCCCAATGCAATTTCAATAAATCCGCTCCGAATTACATTGATTTACCTCGCATAGCCAAAAGAATTAGAGAAATAATTTGTAACTGAACGTTGACACGCTAACGTTTGCCCAACTAATCTACCGCCATCGTAAGCTGGTAGTTATCAGATGAAAGCTCGTTAGGGTTCGCGCGGGCTTATAACCGGCATACGAGAGTCCACAGGCACGCGGCGTTCGCCGCGTGCTGAGCCGTCACGTCGTAGCGATTCTTGATTTCAACGTTTCAAAAGCACTGATATCGGCAATTAAAGTCGAGGCCGGAATTCGCCTTTTAATACCGATTTTTCATTCGCGATCAGGCGCGTGGGGAGACCTTTTTTCCGATTTTTATTTAATAAAAAAACAACAAACAACCGCACATTTCAAAGCAGCTCTTTCCGGACAGGGACGAACAATGCGTACATATTTTCGGTTAAGGCTAGAGTGCCTGCTACTGGCGGGCACGCTGGCATTGAGCGCATGTGGTGGTGGAGACGATGCCGGCGGGATCGCGTCGAACAACTCGCAGGTCAGCGGAGCGGCGGCCTCGACAGCCGCCTCACAGCCCGCGCTACCGACGCCGGCCGCGCCCGTCGCCGCCGACAAAACGATCAAGAAGACCGTGAAGCCGGTCGAACTGCCTGACACCGTGCAGCCGGTCAACTACCGGCTCTGGTTCCGCCCGAACCCCGCGCTGTCCACCTTCGACGGCCGCGCGGACGTCGACATCCAGGTGAAGAAGAAGGTCAATTACATCGAAGTGGCCGGCCATCGCATCAAGTTCGTCAACGGCAAGACCGTGCTGCAGCCCGGCAATATCGAGCTGATCGCCACGCCGCAGGACGACGGCGACTTCTACCAGCTGCGCCCCGCGAGCGGCCAGATTCCCGCCGGCGAATACTCGCTGCATATGGAGTGGACGGGCATCATCAACTTCAAGACCTACGACGACCCCGCCACCCAAACCGGCGGAAGCTGCGGCGACGACAAGTACCCCGGCTGCTCCGCAGCGGAAGGCGTGTTCCGCGTCGACCTCAAGGCGACCGACGGCACGACGAGCGGCGCCATCCTCACGCAAGGCGAAAGCAACCTCGCGCGCCAATGGTTCCCCGGCTGGGACGAGCCGGCGTTCCGGCCGACCTACGAAGTGTCGGCGGAAGTGCCGCAGAACTGGCGCGTCGTATCGAATGCGGCGGAATTGCCGTCCGTGAACGTCGATAGAGGCTACAAGCGCGTGTCGTTCGAGAAGACGCCGCCGATGCCGTCGTATCTGCTGTTCTTCGGCGGCGGCCAGTTCGACGTGCTCGAAGACGACTTCGCGAATCCGCTTGCGAACGGCAAGAACCTGCATTTGCGCATCTTCGCGCCGCCCGGCATGCGCGACTGGGCCGTGCCGGCGATGCAACAGACCAAGCAGGCGCTCGATTACTACTATCGCTACACGGGCATCTCGCTGCCGCTGACCAAGTTCGACACCGTTGCCGCGAATGACGCGTTCAAGGAGCAGAAGGACCTGAACTTCGGCGGCATGGAGAACTGGGGCGCCATTCTCGAATTCGCCGACGACATCCTGCCGCCCCCCGGCACGCCGATGTCGGACTATGGCGTGACGGTGCTTACGCACGAAGCCGCGCATCAGTGGTTCGGCGACCTCGTCACGCTCGACTGGTGGGACGACGTCTGGATGAACGAATCGTTCGCCACGTTCTTCGAGAACAAGACGAAGATCCTGTTCTTCCCGGATCGCTTCAACTGGGTCGACGAGGTAAGGACGAAGTACGCCGTTATGTCGCGCGACCTTGGCGCCAACGCGTTCCCGGTTCAGCCGAACTTCAACGACTGGGCCTCGAACGACTTCGTGCTGAGCGCGAGCCCCTTCACGTACGACAAGGGCGGCATCGTGCTGAAGATGCTCGAGAATTATCTCGGCGAAGGCGTGATGCGCAAGGGACTGCAGTCGTACCTGACCGATTATTCGTTCGGCAACACGACGCCCAAGCGCCTGTGGAACGAGCTATCGAAGGCAAGCGGCCAGTCGATGGCGGACATCGGCGACAGCTTCGTCCGTCAAACGGGCGTACCGCTGATCACGCTCGATACGCAGTGCGATCTGACGAGCAATCAGACGGTCGTCTCGCTCAAGCAGGCGCCGTATCCGAACAAGAACCCGTATCCGGGCATTCAATGGACGGTGCCGCTGACGCTCGCCTATGGCGACGGCCTCATGCGTCGCAAGACTGTCGCGTTGAAGGACACGCAGATGCAGGTCCGCGTGAACGGTTGCTCGGCCGTCGTTGCGGATCCGAGCGGGCTCGACTACTACGTGACGAACTATGGCGATAACGCGTGGAGTCAGTTGCTCGCGCAAAGCAGCGCGTTGACCGACCCGGTGCTGCTGACCAACCTGCAGATGGAAGCGAAGATGCTCGTGAATTCGGGCCTCGCGAATCCGACGCGTGCGACGACAATCGGTTCGATCACGCCGCCGGCAACCGCGACGGCGCGTAGCCTGATGCTGAAGGTCCCGCAAGCGCAACCGCAGGCAGAACGTCCGCTGCTGCGCTACCAGGGCAAGCTGAAGCCGCGTAGCCAGACGGAGTAACAGCAGGTACAGGTGCAGGTGAGGTGTGAGCGGCCGCCGTTCCGATCGTTATGCACGACTGTGCGGATCGGGACGGCGGCGCGTTCGCGTCCGGCCGCCGGGCTTGGGGGCCTGTTGAGCAGCAAACACCGGCAGCCTTTCCTCAATCCACCTGATCAATTCCAACGGCCCTGCCGCGAGTGGCCGTCCTTCCTTGACGATCAATCGCGCGTGCGTTCCCTGAAACAACGGATGCATGATCGGCAGCGCGGTCAGTTCGCCGCTGGCCATCTCGCGATACGCGGCGAACTCGCCGATCAGGGTGACAAACTCGCCGGCCATCACCACGCGTTTCAACGCGGTCAACGAATTGGTCGCCAACGTCGGCCGAAGCTCGATGTTTTCCGCGACTTCCAGCATGTTCACGACATGCCCGATGCCAAACGTCGACGGCATCACCGCAAGCGGCCACGCAAGCAGATCGTCGACGGTTGCCGCGCGCTTTTGCAGCGCCAGCGGATGGTCGCTGCGCAGCAGTAACACCACCGGCTGTGCCGAACTCGCCCGATACGCAATCTGCGGATGCGGCGGCGGATTGTAGGCGAGCCCGATATGCGCGCGGCTTTCCGCGACCTCTTCGAGAATCGCATCGACGGCGAGCATATTCATGCCGATATCGAGCTTCGGATAGCGCGCGCAAAACGGGCTCAGCACTTCGGAGACGAGCGTATCGACGAACCCCTCGCTGACGACAATCTCGATGTGGCCGGTCTGCAGCCCTTTTAGCGCATGCAATTGATCTTCGAGCTTCTCCTGTTGCGACCGGTACCCGTGCCAGAACTCGAGCAGATGCGCCGCTGCTTCGGTCGGCCGCACGCCACGCGCTTGCCGTTCGAACAGCAGCGCACCGAGTTCCTCTTCAAGCAGCCTGATCTGCCGCGTGATGACCGACGGCGACGTGTTCAGGTTATCGGCCGCGCCGCGAATCGTGCCGTGCGTCAGCACCTCATTGAAATAGCGCAGCCGTTGCTGGTTGATCTCTCGCATCGAACCTCTCCGAATCCGGGGCAAATTTCAGCCATTGTGCGTTGCTCGCCAGGCAACGATATGTGAACTTTGTTGCTCTTGCTAGCGGCACGTCTGACGGCGAAGATGCATGCTCTAGCGGCGACGGCCAGTGTCGGGTTGTTTGTGTCGGAAGATTGCGCGGATACATTGGGAAATAAACCGGGCGTTTCTTTCGGCTATAACGCAACATTTCCGCCACGATGCACACGGCGTCTCTCTAACAAACCTGATAAGAGGAATGGTCATGTCCGATACCGTGAATGTTCGCCGTCGCCGGCTGCTCGGCACCACGCTCGCTGGTTTGAGCCTGCTTGAACTGGGCCTCGGCAATCTCGCTCACGCCGCTGCCCCGAAGCATGCCGCCGCGAGCAATGCGTCGTTCGATTCGATCCAGCAGATCGACGCAGGCACGCTGAACATCGGCTATGTGGACGCCGGTCCGAAGGACGGTCCGGTCGTTTTCCTGCTGCACGGGTGGCCGTACGACATTTACAGCTTCGTCGATGTCGCGCCGATTCTGACGTCGCACGGCTATCGCGTGATCATTCCATATCTGCGCGGCTACGGCACGACGCGCTTCCTGTCGGCGGATACGCCGCGCAACGGTCAGCAGGCGGTCGTCGCGGTCGACATCATCGCGTTGATGGATGCGCTCAAAATCGATCAGGCCGTGTTTGCCGGCTACGACTGGGGCGGTCGCACCTGCGACGTCATCGCGGCGCTGTGGCCGGAGCGTTGCAAGGCGCTCGTGTCGGTGAGCGGCTATCTGATCGGCAGCCAGGAAGCGAACCGCAAGCCGCTTCCGCCGAAGGCCGAACTCGCGTGGTGGTATCAGTTCTACTTCGCAACCGAGCGCGGCCAGGCGGGCTACGCGGCGAACACGCACGATTTCAACAAGCTGATCTGGCAACTTGCGTCGCCGAAATGGCACTTCAGCGATGCAACGTACGACCGCTCGGCGAAGGCATTCGACAACCCGGACCACGTCGCGATCGTGATTCACAACTACCGCTGGCGTCTGGGCCTCGCGCAGGGCGAGGCGAAATACGACGACCTCGAAAAGCGACTCGCGGCATTCCCGGCCATCTCGGTGCCGACCATCACGATGGAAGGCGACGCGAACGGCGCGCCGCATCCGGACCCGTCGGCGTACGCGAAGAAGTTCACGGGCAAGTATCAGCACCGTACGATCAGCGGCGGCATCGGGCACAACCTGCCGCAGGAAGCGCCGAAGGCGTTCGCCGATGCGGTTTTGCAGGTGCAGCATCTGTGATGCCGAGGTGAACCGTGATGCGGTGGTGGGGGGGGCGACGGAATCAGGCGTCCTCCGCTGTCCCTGCATTCACCAGATATGACGGCGGAAAACCCAGCGCATTCCTGAACATCGTCGTGAATGCGGGCGGGTTCGCATAGCCGACTTCGATCGCTACATCGGCGAGCGGCATGCCGCGACTGATCAGATCGATGGCGCGCGCGAGCCGCAATTGCCGGCGCCATGTTCCAAAGCTCGTATGGAGTTCGGTATGAAATAACCGCGCGAGCGTCCGCGCGCTAGCGCCGACATGCGGTGCCCATTCAGCGAGCGTCCTGTCCGCGCCGGGCTCCTCCATCATCGCGACGCATAGCGCTCTAAGCCGCCGTTCCGTCGGTAACGGCAAACCGAGCGGCAACGTCCGCGCTTCGCGCATCTCTTCGACCAGCAACGTCATCGCGGCGCGGCGCCGCCTTTGCTGGCTTTCCTGGCTTTCCTGGCGCATGGCATGGTCTGCGAGCGCGTTGACGAGCTCGCGCATCAACGGGCTCACGTCGATGACCGTGCACGCGTCGAGCGGCAGCGAAAGCGCGCGAGGCTCCACATACATCACGTGGAAGTCCACTTCGCCGAGCATCGCCACTTCGTGCTCGATGCCGGGCGGAATCCACACGGCGCGGTAGCGCGGCACGATCCACATCATGCCTGGCACGCTAACCCGGACGCTGCCTTGATGAGGACACACAAGCTGTCCCCACGCGTGCGTGTGCCACGGGATCACGCCGTCCGCAGGCGGAACCCGTAGATGCACGATGACCGGTTCGGCGGGCGTCGGCTTGTGCTTCGGATAGGGATCGTACGCAGTTCGCTGGCGTGGCATAAAAGCGTAAGTTTTTGGCCTGGAAACGATTTGATGCCATTCTAAATCGGTCTACGATGAGCAGATCGAACAGAAAGTGGGAGACCTCCATGAGCGACGCGCGGAAAGCCGTCGTCGGAAACAGGCGATGGAGCGGCGAGCAGATCGGCACGGCCGTCGTGCTGCTCGTTCTGATTGCGGCATTGGGGGCGACCCGCTACGTGTCGCCCGTTCACGGCTTTGCGCCCGCGACGTTTCGCGCCGCGGTGCTCGTGGTCTTCACGGTGACGAGCTGGGCGCTCGGCCTCTTCAAGGAACCGGTCACGACGCTGCTGTTCTTTCTGTTCGGCGTGCTATTCGCCGTCGCGCCGCCCGAAACGCTGTTTAGCGGCTTCACTTCGCCGGCGTGGTGGCTCGTTTTCGGCGGCAGCATTACGGGCGTTGCGGTGCGCACGACCGGGCTCGCACAGCGCCTGAGCGACAAGCTATTGTCGATGCGCGCCGACACGTATCGCCATTACGTTGCTGTCGTCGTGCTCGCTTCGGTGGGGCTCGCATTCGTCATGCCGTCGACGACCGGCCGCATCCTGATCCTCACGCCGATTGCACTCGTGCTGGCCGATCGCCTTGGCTTGAGTCACGGGCGTCGCGGCCACACCGGCATCGTGATGGCTGTTGCGGCGGGCAGTTATATGCCGTCCACGTCGGTGCTTCCCGCCAACGTGCCGAATTCGGTATTGCTTGGCGCGGCCGAGCAACTCTACGGTGTCAAGCTGCAATACGCGCCGTATCTGCTGCTTCATTTTCCGCTGCTCGGTGCGCTCAAAACCGTGTTGATCATTGTGCTGATCTGCTGGCTGTATCCGGACAGGATCGACAAGACGGCGCTCGCGGAACGAACCGTCAAGCCGTTTTCGTCGTCGGAAAAGATGCTGACCGCGGTGCTCGCGTTGTCGCTGCTGTTCTATGCAACAGACTTCTGGCACGGCATTTCACCCGCGTGGGTCAGCCTTGCGGCGGGCGTCGCGTGCTTGCTGCCGCAAACCCGCATCATGTCGACGCAAGACTTCAATCAAGGCATGCATATCGCGCCGCTGATTTATGTCGCGGGCTTTCTGGGCCTTGGCGCCTTGATTACGGAAAGCGGGTTAGGGCAGTGGGCCGCGCATCTGTTGCTTGACGCGACGCATATGGAACCCGGGCACCCGATCGAAAACGTTGTGCTGATCGTCGCGATCGGCATGGCGATTTCGATGCTCACCACCTTGCCGGCGCTACCCGCGGTGCTCACGCCGCTGGCGGGCCAACTCGCACACGCAAGCGGGCTTTCGCTGTACACCGTCCTGATGCTGCAGGTACCGGCTTTCTCGACGGTGATCCTGCCGTATCAGTCGCCGCCGATGATGATCGCGATGCATATGGGCGGCGTGTCGTTGAAAGAGGGGGCACGCCTGTGTCTCGTACTCGCGGCCATCACGATCGTCGCGGTGTTGCCGCTCGATCTTCTCTGGTGGCGCGTGCTCGGTGCACTGCCTTAAACCGGAGCTGTCATAGTGGTGCGCGCTTTGCCGCTTTCTTTCAGATTGAAAGTGCCTGTGCGGTGCACGCGAGCAAGATTCATGCGTCACAGATAGCCCCTCATGTTTTCCCGCATGAAATCGCTAATCGCACTTCTATCGCGAGCCTTCAAAGAGTAGTCTCCTGCTAAAAGGCATCCCCACTCGATCCCAATTCGGAGGAGACACCGATGGATCTTGAAGCTCGCACCATGAAGCGCGTGATGTCCCGGCTCGTGCCGTTCCTGATCGTCTGCTATTTCGTGGCGTATCTGGATCGCGTGAACGTCGGGTTTGCAGCACTGCAGATGAACAAGGATCTCGGCTTCTCCGCGTCGCAGTTCGGCTTTGGCGCAGGCGTTTTCTTCATTGCCTACTTTTTCTTCGAAGTCCCATCGAATCTGCTGCTCGAGCGTTTCGGCGCGCGGCGCTGGATCGCACGCATCATGTTCACGTGGGGTATCGTCGCCGCGGCCATGGCCTTTATTCCACACATTTCCCAATATACAGGTCTGCCGCATACAGACGTGTTTTATGGACTGCGTGTTTTACTCGGTATCGCCGAAGCGGGTTTCTTTCCCGGCATTATTTTCCTGCTGACGTTGTGGTTTCCAGCGGTCTATCGAGGTCGCGTGGTCGGTTACTTCATGGCGGCGATTCCGCTGTCCACGGTGATCGGCGCGCCGATTTCCGGTGCGCTGCTGTCGCTCGACGGGCGCGCGGGTCTGGCGGGCTGGCAATGGCTGTATCTGCTCGAAGCCTTGCCCGCGTTGCTGCTCGCGTTTGTTGTGTACTTCTATCTGACCGACAAGCCGGCCGACGCGCATTGGCTTGCCGCCGACGAGCGCGATTGGCTCGTCGCGCGCCAGGCGGATGAGCGCAAGCATCGTGAGGCCGTGCGCGCGTTCAGCGTGAAGCAGGCATTGTTCAATCCGCGCGTGCTCGCGATCGCGCTGATTTATTTCGGTGCGAATGCGACGAACTACGGCTTAAGCTTTTTTCTGCCGCAGATCGTCAAGTCGTTTGGCCTCAGCAACGTGCAGACCGGCTTCGTCACGTCGCTGCCGTATGTCGTCGGCGTGATCAGCATGATCGTCTGGGGACGCCATTCGGACCGCAAGCTCGAGCGCAAGCGTCACGTCGGTATCGCGCTGCTGGTCGCGGCTGCCGGCATCGCGGCGTCCGCGGGGCTCGATAGTCCGGTGTTGAAGATGATCGCGCTGTCGATTGCGGGCTTCGGGATTTTCGGCTGTCTGCCCGTTATCTGGACACTGCCCGCGGCGTTTCTATCGGGCGCGGCCGCGGCCGGCGGTATTGCCGCGATCAATTCGCTGGGCAACCTCGCCGGCTTCTTCGGCCCGTATGCAATGGGCTGGATCAAGGACAGTACCGGCGGTTTCGGCGCGGGCCTGATTTGTCTTGCGGGCGCGGGGCTTGTCGGTATGGCCGCGGCGCTGCTGCTGCATCACGATCGCGCGCTCGAGGTGGCCATGAGCGGCGAGATGGATGCGCACGAGGAAGGCAGCGTCGTGCGTTCGTGATGGCGTGAGTGCGCCAGGCACACTAAGCGCAGTAAGCGCAGTAAGCGCAGTAAGCGCACTGAGCGCACTGAGCGCACTTAAGTTTTGCGCTTCCGCTCGAGCCGTAACGTGTAATGCAGATAGTCAGTGCGCACGAACAGGTACTCGAAATCGACCGGCTCGTTCTGCGCGTTGTGCGTGAGGCGCTCGATCTTGAGCAAAGGGCTGTCGTCATGCATCTCGAGGATCTCGCGCATCGCCGCGTCCGGGGAAATCGCGGCGATGTCGAGATCTGCGTAGCACAGACGGATTTTCATATCGTCTTCGAGAATCGAAAAGAGGTCGCGGGTCACAAGGGCTTCGGAGCCCCTGAGCACCTCGCCTATTTCCACTGACAGATACGTGATATCGAGCGATACCGGTCGTCTGTCGAGATAGCGCACGCGCCGTATCTCGGTCACGTAGCTGCCCGGCTCGATGCCGAGCTTCGCGGCGACGATGTCGTTGCAACGCGTCACCGTATGCGAGAGCACGCGGTTGGTCGTGCCGCGCCCTTGCCGCCCCATCGCTTCGGCGAACCCTTCCAGATGGTTGATTTCCTGCGTCGCGTTCGGCTCGCTGACGAAAGTGCCTTTGCCGGGCACCTTGAACACGAGGCCGTCCGTCTGCAATTGCGCGAGCGCTTGCCGTACGGTGATGCGGCTGACGCCGAACTGTTCCATCAATGCGCTTTCGGGCGGCAACTGCGCACCGGGCGCCAGCGCTTTGCGTTCGATTTCGGCGCGCAGCGCCTCGCGGATCTGCGAGTAAAGCGGCGCCGGCGCGCCGGTTTCGCGCGTGGCTCGCTTCTTTACGGTGGTGGGTTTCGAATGTCGCAAGGTAAGTGGCTGGCGCGGTGTGGTCGCGTAGCGATGATATAGCAATCGATCGGTGTTTCAGCCGCCGGACGGTTACCTGTCAACATGGGTTGCGCTTGATTTTCGACCTGTTATAACATGTTATAATGACATCGAACTTCAAGCGCGGGGCACCGTGAGTCTCACCACCACACTCTGGCTGTTCTTCGCGGGCCTCGGCTCGAGCGCGCTCGGCGGCATGCTTGGCATGGCGAGCGGCCTGTTTATCGTGCCGCTGCTCGTGGTGCTGTTTCACTTCGACCTGCATGCGGCGGTCGGGGCAAGCATCGTGTCGGTTATCGCGTGCTCCTGCGGCGGCGCCGCCGACTTTTTACGGCACGGCCTGACCAACGTGCGTCTCGCGCTGGTGCTCGAAACGGGCACGACACTTGGCGCGCTGACCGGCGTGCTGGTGGCGGGCCTGATTCCAGTCGCCGCGCTCGATTTCCTGTTCGCGGTGGTTCTGCTGGTGTCGGCATGGCAGATGTATCTGCGCCGCACGGATCCGGTGGCGGGCGCGATGCCCGTCTCGCGCGGCGGCCTTGCCGCGGCGCTCGATCTGCATTCGAGTTATCGCGATCCGCGTCTGAAGTGCGAGGTTGCCTACGAAGTGCGGCGCGTTCCCGCCGGTCTCTCGTTGATGTATGTCGCGGGCCTCGTGTCCGCGCTGCTGGGCATCGGCAGCGGCATTCTCAAGATTCCCGCGATGGATCACGCGCTGCGCTTGCCGATCAAGGTGTCCACGGCCACGTCCAACTTCATGATCGGCGTGACGGCGGCCGCGAGTGCGGGCGCTTACTTTCTGCGCGGTGAGATCGTCAGTGCGATCGCGGGGCCGGTCGCGCTGGGGTCGGTGATTGGCGCCGTGATCGGTGCACGCGTATTGATGAAGGTGTCGAACGAAAAACTGCGACTGCTGTTTACGAGCGTCCTCGTGCTCGTCGCCTGCACGATGCTGCTGCAAGGCTTTGGGGTCGATCTCACCGCGTCGGTCCATCCATGAACGCGCCGCGATTTTCTCTGCCGCAGCTGGACCGTTGGCTAGCGGCGCTGCTTCAATACGGCACGTGGGTGGCGTGCGCGGTGATCGGCGCCGGTCTCGTGCTGAATGCCGCGACCGGCGCCGGTATGTTGCAAGCGAAACAGGCGCCGTGGGGCGCGAACGTGATCACGGCGGGCGTGGGCCTGTTCGTGCTGCTGCCGATTCTGCGCGTCACGCTGATGCTCGTCGTCTTCGCGCGGCAGCGAAACCGTCGATATGTCGCGATCGCGGCGACGGTGCTGACGATCATTGCGGCAGGCTGCGCGCTTGGAATCTGGCTTGGGCCCGTCGGCGGATAAGCCATCGTCGAGGCCGGCGGCACCGCTTGGCGTTGGCCGCGGTCCTTAGCCGCGGCCCTTAGCCTTTGGTCACACCTCAACGCAGCGGCACATAAATCTCCGTCAGCAAATCGGCCGGGGCCGTATGCTTCGGGTCGTTCAGATACTCCTCGAACACCGGCGCGTCATCCGCTTCGTGCCCGGACTTGACGAGCCATTCGCCGAACAGCCACTCATAGGCCGCGTGCATGTCGCTATACGGACCTTTGTGACGCAGCACCGCATACCGGCCGCCGCGCACCGGCGTGATACCGAACGGCGCCGACACCTCGACCGGCCGCGGCAGCCACGCGCCCGCTTTCGCGCGCAACTGCTCCTTCGCGACGACGCCCGGATCGTCGTAGTAGATGCCGATCATCCGCATATCGTCGGTCAGCAGGTCGCGCGCGGCGAGCCAGCCCGCGAGCGCATCGAAGGCCTTACCGATCTGCATATAGTCGCCCACGTGCTCGATCGACACGACTTCCATCGCCGGTACGTCGCGTATCTCCACGTCTCGATGTTCCATTTCAGCACCTCCAGAAATGACCGGCCGAAACCGGCGATGACTCCCTTCCTTCCGATACCGCGCAGGCGGCATCCCATACACCGCGCGAAATGTGCGCGTGAACGACTGCAAGCTGCCATAACCGGACTGCGTTGCGATTTCGGCGATCGGTTGCGTACCGTTCGCGAGCAGACCCGCCGCATGATGAAGCCGCAGACGCCGCACCGTCGTTGCGATCGTCTCGCCGTACAAACCCTGATAGATGCGGTGCCAGTGGTATGACGATAAGCACGCGATCCGCGCAAGCCGGTCCATATCGAGCGGTTCGTCGAGATGGTCGTAGATGTAGTCCAGCACGCGCTGCAGCCGCGCGAGATAGCGGGACTGATGGCTCTGATCGTTCATGAGGGCACGCGAGCGGTAATCGGGTTGAAAGCAAGGTAGCACGAGTCGATTTAACAAATCCTGCGGAGTTTGCGTGGTGCGTAAATGCACATGCATGCCGCGATACGTGCAAACACATGAGGCGCCGCGGCGCGTAGATTCGACGGTGCCGAATTGGAAACGAGCGTTTCTTAAACACGGCGGGCGGGCGCGTAACGTAACATCGCGTGTGCGTAGTACTCGAAGCCGTTGCCGTTGCACCTTGGGTGCGCCCACCTTCCCTTACGAACCGCATTCGACCCATGAACCCAGATACCGTCCGTTCCGCTTTCGCGCCCAAAGGAAAACTGCGCGCGTCGATTAACCTCGGCAATCCGATTCTTGCGAATCGCAACCCGCAGACAGGCGAGCCCGGCGGCGTCTCCGTCGATCTCGCACGCGCGCTTGCGGAGCGGCTTGGCGTGGAGATCGAACTCGTCGTATTCGATACGGCGGGCAAGTCCGTCGAGGCGGTATCGGACGAACGCGCCGATGTCGGCTTCTTCGCGATCGATCCGTTGCGCGGCGCGAGCATCGCATTCACGGCGCCTTATGTGCTGATCGAGGGCTACTATCTTGTGCGCGACGCCTCGCCGATTCGTCGAAACGACGAGGTCGATGTATCGACGAATCGCGTCGCGGTAGGGCTCGGTAGTGCATACGATCTGTTCCTCACGCGCGAACTGAAGCAGGCGACGATCGTGCGCGCGCCGAGTTCGCCGGCCGTCGTGCAGACGTTCCTCGATCAGGCGCTCGACGTGGCGGCGGGCGTCAAGCAGCAACTCGAAGCCGACGCCGCGCGCACCGCGGGACTGCGGTTGCTCAACGAGCGCTTTATGGTGATCCAGCAGGCCATGGGCGTGCCGAAGAGCCGCGGCGACGAGGCTGCCGCTTTCCTTCGCGCCTATGTCGAGGACCAGAAGCGCAGTGGGTTCGTGGCGGCGGCGCTTGCGCGTCACGGGATTAACGGCGCGTCGGTGGCGCCGGCGGCTTGAGCTTTGACAATTTCGATAGCACTGAGATTTATGCTTGTGTCGCGCGACGCGTGCCCCTCAGTGACCGGCGTCGGTGATATCGAATTCGCATTGAGCCAGCGATGTAAATCATGACATTTGCATAAAACGTATGTCGAGCGCGTCAAGCTTAAAGACTTTGTCGGCTCGACTACGCATAAACGATTACAAACGGATCCAATCCGCGAGCGACGATCGCTCCATGTCAAAAATAAGGCAAGTTGTCGAATCTCGTAAGATTCGCTCAATAACTAGTTTCTTTACACGAAAAAAATAATACGATACGGGGTGCAAATCAAACGTCACCCGCATTCGTGTGAATGATCATGGCCGAAACCATCGCAAATAAACTCGAAAAGAGCCGACAGACATTGCTCGATTTATCCACACGCAATCGTTTGCTTAGCCTCCCAAAGCGTGCTTCCAGCAAGCTAATCAACATATACGACGAATTGACCCCCGAGGTTTATCGTCTGCTTGTCGCCGAAGGTCGAAATATGACCTTCCTGCCGGGTAAAGCAAGTGAAAGAAGCGGCGAGGATGGAACAGCAGAGTCCGAGCCTGGCGACGACGAAAGCGGCGTTTCATTGCCTCAACCGGCCGACGATCCTGATGATGAAGCCGGCGTAGCAAGTCGTCATCGCGACCTCAGGCTTCAAACGAAGCTCGCGTCGGACAAGCTTCAACATCGTCTGCTGGAAATGTATTACGACGCTCGTACGTTCATCGAAGAGCAAGGCGTCAACATCCTTTATCTGGCTCTCGGGCAATTGAAATGGTTTGACGTCAATTCACCGGAGACCGAACGTTATGCGCCGCTCATTTTGTTACCAGTGTCGCTTGAGCGCAAGAGCGCGGCCGAGCGCTTCCACCTTCAGTGGTTGCAGGAAGACGCCGCAGAGAATCTATCTCTAGCTGCAAAGCTCAAGGCGGATTTTGGGCTCATCCTCCCGGAGTTTCAAACGGGTGATGATTTCGATCCGGTTGCTTATCTGGACCGCGTTGCTTCGGTTATATCGTCGCAGTCGGCGTGGGAAGTCCGCCCGAACGCGATGGCGCTCGGCTTTTTCAGTTTCGCCAAGTTCTTGATGTACCGAGATCTTGATCCTGCCAACTGGCCGGCGCACAAACGAATCGACGAGCACGAACTGATCGTGGCCGCGATGCACGAGGGATTTCCCGCGACGGGCGAACTGTTTCCGGAGGATACGGTAGTTGACGACGTCGTAAGCGTGGCAGAGCAAAAGCACGTCGTCGACGCGGACAGTTCTCAGTCGCTCGCCATTGAGGCGGTGCGTCGAGGAGGACATCTGGTTATCCAGGGACCTCCAGGGACAGGTAAGTCGCAAACAATCACCAATGTCATTGCCTCAGCGATTGCCGACGGGAAACGCGTGCTCTTCGTGTCCGAAAAGATGGCCGCGCTGGAGGTGGTTTTTCGTCGACTAACTGCTATTGGGTTGAGCCCGGCGTGTCTCGAGTTGCACAGTCATCACGCAAATAAACGACGCGTGCTTGAGGAGATCAAGGCGACAAGAGATCTTGGACGACCCAAGATCGCGTCGCGCGACGAGATCATTAGTGAACTTGAATCGATACGTCGTCGATTGAATGGCTATGCGGCCGCAATGCATGCCTCCTTCGGTGAGTGCCGCAGGACTCCCTTTCAGATCGTCGGTCAGTTGGTTCGCTTGGCCGATGTGAGCTTGTCAGGCTTGCCGGTGTTGCTCGACAGTCCGGAAAGCTGGGCTGAGGACACCTATCGTGCGCGTAAAGCTCTCGTGCATGACTTCGTCATAAAGGCTGCGAAGCTCGGTGGCGTCGGCGGACACGCTTGGCGTGGTGTCGGATTAACCTCGCTGCTGCGTCTGGACGCCGAGCGTCTGATCGGTCAGGTTCAGCTAAGACAAAAAGATGTGTCGCTACTGCTTGCTGACAGCGCAGCATTTGCCACGTCACTTGGTTTGCCGCTAGCGAAAACAATGGGCGAATTGATCGAGCAACTCGAACTCAGTCGACAAATCGGTGCGGCACCCACCCTCGATCGTGCCACGGTCGCGTCAGGAATCTGGGCGAGTGGGTTAACGGCACTTGAGCAACTCGTTCAGCACGGGAAGCAGTTCGATGCATCTCACGCGAAGCTACAGTCCACGTTTGCCGAGTCCGCTTGGAAGGAGGATGTCGAATCGTGCCGCCGGCATATTGCGGCACATGGCGATTCGATCTTCCGAGTATTTTCGGGTGCCTATCGACATGCCATGTCAAAGGTCAAGTCGCACACGAAGGCCCCGTTACCCAAATCGTATCGCGACCGGGTCGCCCTTCTGGACGACATCATCCAATCCCAGGAACATCGAAAGGCGATCGCAGATCGGGATCGGGACGGCCAAGCCGCATTCGGGAGCCTGTGGAAAGGTGAGGCAAGCGATTGGCAGCAATTGGCTGCGGTCGTCAAATGGATGTCGGGCCAAGATGGAAAGGGGTTGTCTGAAGCCTTCCGCACTCTATATTCAAGTCTTCCCTCGCCAGAGCAATGCGCGGAACTGGGAACAGCACTGAGTGGAAAGCTTAAGGCACTCGAAGGCAGCCTGACGGCACTCTTCTCTGCCTACGCACTCGACTTGCCGGTAGCTTTCGGCGTTTCTGATCTAACCGCAGTGACATTCGACGGGCTTCAGAACCGCCTGCAAAGCTGGGCTGCATCGCCGGAAGTGCTCTTTGATTGGGTGCAATACGTCGCTGTTCGCACAAAAGCACAAACCGAAGGACTGGCCGAACTTGCCGCTCAATTTGAACTCGGCGTGATTGAGCTTGACCGATTTGAACGTTTTTTCGAGCGTGCCTATTACGAACAGATGTTGCGCGCGCTGAGCCAACATGACAGTACTGTCGCTACCTTCGACGGCGACCTGCATAGCGAGTCGGTCGAAGCCTTCCGTTCGCTCGACAAGCGACGCATCGAACTGGCTCGCGCAGAGACTGCGCTAGCGCATTACGAGAAGATACCGCGGGGAAATAGTGGTATCGGTCCGATGGGCGCGCTGAATGGGGAAATTGCCCGTAAGCGCGGCCACATGCCTTTGCGGCGTCTTTTCAAGCTGGCGGGTGCTGCAGTGCAGACAATAAAACCGGTATTCATGATGAGTCCGCTATCGGTGGCTCAATTTTTGGAGCCGGGCGCTGTCGAATTTGATCTCCTCGTAGTTGACGAGGCGAGTCAGATCGAGCCGGTCGACGCGTTGGGCGCAATAGCGCGATGCAGGCAACTCGTTGTGGTCGGCGATGACCGCCAGTTGCCACCGACACGCTTCTTCTCCCGGATGACCTCGGACGTCGAGACCTCCGAAGATGAAGAATCGTATCTCGCCAATGCTGCGGACGTGGAGAGCATTCTTAGCCTCTGTATCGCTAAAGGGATGCCGCAGATGATGCTGCGCTGGCATTATCGGAGCCGCCATCAATCGCTGATAGCTGTTTCGAACCAGGAGTTCTACAAAAACCAGCTTTTCATCGTGCCGAGCCCGCATACGTCTTCGTCTGGAATGGGGCTGCGGTTCAATCACATTGCTAACGGGACATTTGACAGTGGTGGTGCGCGTGTCAATCGTGAGGAGGCGCGCGCGATAGCCCGCGCAGTCATTGGACACGCCAAAACTGCGCCGCAGATGAGCTTGGGCGTTGCGGCATTTTCGCTGCAGCAAAAGATCGCCATTCAGGACGAACTTGAACTCTTACGACGTCAGCACCCGGAAGTTGAACCGTTTTTTACCGGTCATCCGGACGAACCGTTCTTTATCAAGAACCTCGAAAACGTGCAAGGCGACGAACGAGACGTCATCTTCATTTCGGTCGCGTATGCAAGAAGCACCGCTGGCGATTCACGCGCGCCTTTGCCGATGCGGTTTGGCCCAGTGAGCCTCGACGGGGGAGAACGCCGTCTGAATGTACTGATTTCACGGGCCAAACTTCGCTGCGAAGTCTTCTCTTCGATCACGGCGGACGATATCGACTTGGAACGTGCAAAGGGCAAGGGCGTAGCCGCTTTAAAAGTATTTCTCGGCTACGCAGCAACGGGGCGGCTTACGCTCGCCACTCAAAGCGGGCGCGATCTCGACTCGGTATTCGAAGAGGAAGTCTTGCAGGCTTTGAGCGCGGAGGGTCTGACTGTACATCCGCAGGTAGGCATAGCTGGATTCTTTATTGACCTTGGCATTGTCGACGCAGACAACCCCGGTCGGTATTTACTCGGGGTCGAGTGCGATGGGGCGAGCTATCACGCTTCCCGGTCTGCTCGCGATCGCGACCGCCTGCGGCAATCGGTGCTGGAAGACCATGGCTGGATTCTTCACCGTATCTGGAGTACGGATTGGTTCAGGCAGCCGAAAATCGAATTGGAAAAGGTTAAGACCGCAGTCATTGCAGCAAAGGCGGAACTCGAATCGCGCAAAGACATGGAACGCTCGAAACCCGGCGCGATGCAAATTATCGTTGACCGTGAGGATGCTTCGCTTCTGCAAATAGACTCCACGCGTCGTGCAACCATTCCTTACCAAGAAGCAGCCGTTGATGTGCCGAATCATCAGGAGTTGCATGAGGTGCCAATCACACGACTGGCAGAGTTGATGCGGCAGGTGGTAGACGTTGAAGGCCCTATTCATTTCGATGAGGTCGTTACGCGAATCCGAACCTTGTGGGGCTTGCAGCGAGCGGGGAACCGTATCCGCGAAGTGCTCGACCGCGCGCGACAAGTTCTCGTGACTGACTTGGCCGCGACGACGGACAATCACTTCCTCGATATACCGGGGCGACCAATACGTGTGCGCGACCGGACGCAGGTGGGATCGGCTACATTGCGCAAGCCTGAGTATCTGCCGCCGTTAGAGATCAGGGAAGCGATTGGTTCCGTTTTACGCGAAAACCTGGGTGGGCATCGGGACGAAGTGCCTTCAGCCGTTGGCCGCCTCCTCGGCTTTGGTACGGTAAGCGCCCAGTTGCGGGAAGCGGTTCTTTTGCAGTTGGATTCACTACAGCGAGACGGCGCTGTGTTGATGAGCGGAAATATCTACCGTATGTCATCGCCGTCATGACGGTAGAGCGTACGAGCCGCGCGCCTTTGTCTATACATCGGACGCGCGCTGATTCGGCCAACGAAACTGCCGCCCCAACGCGCTGAAATACCCATCGCCATCACCCATCGCACTGGCATCTTCCGCACCTGCCGCGAGCCGCGGCAGCGCCGACCATGGTAACGTCGGGTGCAGATGATGCAGGCCGTGCAGATGATGGTTCATCACCACGATCCGCCATCCGCGCGCAAGCCTGAAATTGTGCGCGCGGCCGGGACGGTCGAGCGCGACGCCGTAATGCGGCATGTTGTCGGCAAGTGAGATCCATATGCCGCGCAAATAGCAGATCAACACCAGCACGGGCCACCAGCGGCCATATAACGCGAACGCCGCGCCGTAAATCGCGAGCGTCGCGAGGAAATCGAGTCGCGTCTGTTTGCGTCTACGCTCGGCGCTCGCGAAGTCGACAAAGCGCCGACGGATCTCGTCGCCTTGCTCACCGTTCGCATTGAACCCGTCGTGTAACAGACGCTGGACGAGTTTGACCGGCAGAAACGCGATGCAGGGCGACAGCAGTTCGATCAGATAGAACCCGCCGCACAGCATTGCCAGATATCGAAGCCGTGCAAGCCAGCGCCGCTCGCCGGCGTGGTGGATATCGGGCTGATCGTACGGTTCGCGCGTGAAGCGGTGATGCATCAGATGTCCGAAGCGAACGGCATCGAAAGGCAGTGCAAGCAAAATGGAAAGCAGGCGTCCGACGTTTTCGTTGGCCGTGTGCCGCGGCAGCAATTGACCATGAATCGACTCATGAATGAGACCCCAGTGCGTGGGCGTGAGCAGCACGACCGGCACGATCAGGCCGAGTGCGGCCGTGCCCGTGTGCTGAAGCAGCAGCGCCATTCCGGCGAGTTCGATGCCCATCGCGAGCACGACAAGCGCAATCAAAGCCAGATTGGCTGAAACCCCGACGCCGGACGGCGGGCCGCCCGGCGATGCATCTTTAGCAGCCTCGTGGGCTGATCTTGTTCGATTCATTTGCCGCATTCCTTGTGAGTAGTCGCTATGGCCGGCGGATAAACGAGTTCCTCCAGCCTAAAGCCCTCGTACGCTCGCACACTTCAAGGACAGGAAAATGAATACGTCGTACCGAAGCGACTCACGCGATCCGTTGAAATCCTGGAAACGCTCACCCGAAAATTTGCCGAATTTCGATAACGTGGATACTGCCGCCCTCGTAACATCGGTTACATCGGTTACATCGGTTACATCGGTTACATCGGTTACGTCGGTTACGTCGGTTACGTCGGTTACGTCGGCTATGTCGGCTATGTCCGCTACCCATGGTTTCCATGCGCGGCCGTGCCGGTATCGACGGGCGCTGTGTTCGCGCGCGGCGGCTTGCCAGCAAACCGCGTGACGATCCCGGTATTTGGCGCTATCGTGGCAGCATCGCTGGCATGCGCGGCGGCACAGACTGCGCGGCGCCGGCCGATGCCAGAGAGGGAGTGCAACGATGAGCTTTACGGAGAGGATCGGCGCGCGCACCTACCGCTTCGCCGACCTGAAGACCTTGCTCGCGAAAGCGAGCCCGCTGCGCTCCGGCGACCAGCTCGCCGGTGTGGCGGCGGCGAGCGAAGAAGAACGCGTCGCCGCCAAAATGGCGCTCGCCGACGTGCCGTTGCGCACATTCCTCAACGAAGCGCTGATTCCCTATGAAAGCGACGAAGTCACGCGGCTGATCGTCGATACGCATTCGCCCGACGCTTTCGCCGAAATCTCGCATCTGACGGTCGGCGATTTTCGCAACTGGCTGCTCGCGGCGAGCGCGGATTCGCGCGCGCTCGAGCGCATTGCCGCGGGCCTTACGCCCGAAATGGTCGCGGCGGTGTCGAAGCTGATGCGCAACCAGGATCTGATCGCCGCGGCACGCAAGCGTCCGGTTGTCACGCGCTTTCGCAACACGATTGGTTTGCCTGGCCATATGTCGGTGCGCCTGCAACCGAACCATCCGACCGACGACGTCAAAGGCATCGCCGCTTCGATGCTCGACGGTCTGATGTACGGCTGCGGCGATGCGGTGATCGGCATCAATCCGGCCTCGGACAGTCTCGCCGCGATCACGAAGCTGCTGCGGATGATCGACGACTTTCGCCAGCGTTATCAGGTACCGACGCAATCGTGCGTGCTGACTCACGTGACCAACACGCTTGCCGCGATCGAGAAGGGCGCGCCGGTCGACCTCGTGTTCCAGTCGATTGCGGGCACTGAACAAGCCAATGCGAGCTTCGGCATTTCGCTTGCACTGCTGCAGGAAGCGTACGAAGCGGCGCTGTCGCTCAAGCGCGGCACCGTCGGCGATAACGTGATGTATTTCGAAACCGGACAGGGCAGTGCGCTTTCCGCGAACGCGCATCACGGCGTCGACCAGCAGACCTGCGAAGTGCGCGCGTACGCGGTCGCGCGCCAGTTCAAGCCGCTTTTGACGAACACCGTGGTCGGCTTTATCGGGCCCGAGTATCTGTACGACGGCAAGCAGATCACGCGCGCGGGCCTCGAAGACCACTTCTGCGGCAAGCTGCTCGGCGTGCCGATGGGTTGCGACATCTGCTACACGAACCACGCTCAAGCCGATCAGGACGACATGGATAACCTGTTGACGCTGCTCGGCGCCGCCGGCGTCAACTTCGTCATGGGCGTGCCGGGCGCCGACGACGTGATGCTCAACTACCAGAGCACGTCGTTTCACGATTCGCTGTACCTGCGCGAAGTGCTTGGCTTGCGGCGCGCGCCGGAGTTCGAAGCATGGCTCGAATCGATGAGGATCACCGATCAGCGCGGCGCGCTGCTGAACAGCGCGGCCGCGCGGCAACCGCTGCTCGAAGGCGCACGCGAATGGGTCGGAGCGGTGCCATGAGCGATTCCGTCGAGAAAAATCCGTGGGATGCGTTGCGCGCTTTCACCCACGCACGCATTGCACTGGGGCGCGCGGGCAACAGCGTGCCGACGGCTCCACTGCTTGCGTTCAACCTGTCGCACGCGCAAGCGCGCGATGCAGTCCATCATCCGCTCGACGCAGACGCGCTGCATGAGCGACTGCGCGCACATGGATTTGCCGCGACGCTCGATGTTCATAGCGCGGCGCCGGACCGCGAACACTATTTGCGGCGGCCCGATCTCGGGCGTAGGCTGTCCGATGAAAGCCGCGAGGTGTTATCGAAGGCGACGTCCGAAGAGCCCGATGTCGTGTTTGTGATTGCCGACGGGCTCTCCGCATTCGCGGCATCGAAGCAATCGATTCCAATGCTGCAGGCGATTCACGCGAGGCTTGAGCAGGATTGGACAATCGGTCCGATCGTCGTGGCCCGTCAGTCGCGCGTCGCCTTAGGCGATGAAATCGGCGAATTACTGCGCGCGCGCATCGTGGTGATGCTGATCGGCGAGCGGCCCGGCCTGAGCTCGCCGGACAGCCTTGGCATCTATCTGACCTACGCGCCGAAAGTCGGCTGCAGTGATGCGCAGCGCAACTGCATTTCCAACGTGCGCCCTGAGGGGCTGAAGTTCGACGCCGCCGCGCATAAGCTGCACTATCTGCTCACGCACGCGCGTCGCCTTGAATTGACCGGTGTCGGACTAAAAGACGAAAGCGATGCACTGCTTGAAGACGCACCGACGGCCGGCGATGCAATGCCTCTTGCCGGCAGCGGTGGCGACACACCCAACACGCTCAACGCGCACTAAAAAAAATCTCGTTCAAGCGTCGGCTCGTTCCACCGGATGCGTGGCAAGCCATTTTCCGCATCGTCATAGAGCCGCGAGCGCGTCAGAAATCTCAGGCCCGTGGGCCGTTCGAGCGAAAACATCCCGCCGTTACCGGGCACCACGTCGATAATCAACTGCGTGTGCTGCCAGTACTCGAACTGCGATTCGCTCATATAAAACGGCACGCCGGCGATCGCGCCCAGCTTCACATCGGACGCGCCCACCAGGAATTCGCTCGTCGGAAAACACATCGGCGCGCTGCCGTCGCAGCATCCGCCCGATTGATGAAACAGAATCGAACCGTGTTCAGCGGCCAGCTTTTGAATCAGCGAAATGGCGGGATCCGTCGCGACTACACGTTCAACAGACATTCGTTTCCCCGGTAAAAAGAAGCAGGCCACCGCCGCGGCGGCCTGCCTATGGACAAATAAGGCGGACAAACAAAGCGGACAAACAAAGGGGGCAACTAAAGCGGACAACAAGACGATCAGCGAGAGAAGCGATCAGCGCTTAAAAGAATCCCAACGCCTTGTCGCTATAGCTGACGAGCAGGTTCTTCGTCTGCTGATAGTGGTCGAGCATCATCTTGTGCGTTTCGCGGCCGATACCCGATTGCTTGTAGCCGCCGAATGCCGCGTGCGCCGGGTAAGCGTGATAGCAATTGGTCCACACACGTCCAGCCTGAATCTGCCGGCCGAAGCGATACGCGCGCGTGCCGTCGCGCGTCCACACACCGGCGCCGAGTCCGTACAGCGTGTCGTTCGCGATGTCGAGTGCCTCATCTTCGTTCTTGAATGTGGTTACCGAAACAACCGGCCCAAAGATCTCTTCCTGGAAGATGCGCATCTTGTTGCTGCCGCGGAACACGGTCGGCTTGACGTAATAGCCTTTGCTAAGCTCGCCGTCGAGCGTGTTGCGCTCGCCGCCGATCAGGCATTGCGCGCCTTCCTGTTTGCCGAGGTCGATATACGAGAGGATTTTCTCGAGCTGTTCCTGCGACGCTTGCGCGCCGATCATCGTCTTCGCGTCGAGCGGATGTCCTTGCGAAATGGCCGCGACGCGCTTCACCGCGCGCTCGATGAATTTGTCGTAAATCTTCTCTTCGATCAGCACGCGCGACGGACACGTGCAGACCTCGCCCTGATTCAGCGCGAACATCGCGAAGCCTTCGAGTGCCTTGTCGAAGAAGCTGTCGTCGTGATCCATCACATCGGCAAAGAAAATATTCGGGCTCTTGCCGCCCAGTTCGAGCGTGACCGGAATGATGTTCTGGCTCGCGTACTGCATGATGAGCCGGCCGGTCGTCGTCTCGCCGGTGAACGCGATCTTCGCGATGCGTTTGTTGGACGCGAGCGGCTTGCCCGCTTCGAGACCGAAGCCGTTCACCACGTTGATGACGCCAGGCGGCAGCAAGTCCTGAATCAGCTCCATCAGCACGAGCACCGAAGCCGGTGTCTGCTCGGCGGGCTTCAGCACCACGCAATTGCCGGCGGCAAGCGCGGGCGCGAGCTTCCACACCGCCATCAGGATCGGGAAATTCCACGGAATGATCTGCCCGACTACGCCAAGCGGCTCGTGAAAGTGATAGGCGACGGTGTCTTCATCGATCTGCGAGATCGAGCCTTCCTGCGCGCGGATGCAGCTCGCGAAATAGCGGAAGTGGTCGATCGCCAGCGGGATATCGGCGGCCATCGATTCGCGCAGCGGCTTGCCGTTGTCGATCGTCTCCGCCACGGCGAGACGGGCCAGATTGGCTTCCATGCGGTCGGCAATCTTGCTCAGGATATTCGCGCGCTCGGTGGCGGAGGTTTTGCCCCAGCTCGCTTTCGCGCGATGCGCGGCGTCGAGTGCGAGCTCGATGTCCGCTTCGCGCGAGCGCGGAATCGACGTGAACGCTTCGCCGGTGATCGGCGAAATATTGTCGAAGTACTCGCCACCGGCCGGCTTCACCCATTGGCCGCCGATAAAATTCGCGTACTGCTTTTTGTACGGGTAATCGGTGCTCAGAAACTGCATTTCCGCATGATTCATCTGAATGCTCCTCACATGTGTCGATTGTTTGGGGCGGCAGCCTTACAGCGTTAGCCGCGCGCTCGTCACGCCAGAACCATGCCAATCGACGCAAGCCAGGATTGATCGCGGTGCATCGGGCACCGTTGCAATGCATAGTTGTTTCGCATACCTGCACGTTCGCTTCGCGAGGCGCTTCGATATTGAACAGTGTCGCGGCCGTTGTTCACGATCTGAACAGCAGCCGCCGCGGCGCATGCATGAGCGGTAACAGCTTGCCCACAGCGTTTTTTTGAGCGGCTAAAGTAGCGAGGGCATCCATTGCCCGACATTTGCCGCCCGGTGATCCCCATGACAATCGACACCGACGTTCCCGATGCCGCTGCGAGCGAAACAGCCATGTCACCGCAGCACCGCGAGCTGTATCGCGTGCAAACGCGCATCGCACACGATGCCGACGAGCAGGCGCGCAATCTCCACGGCTGGCGGCAGACGTACGATCAACTGACGTCCGGGCGATTTACCGGACAGCTCACCGGCTTGCACGTCGACGATATGCACGTGTTCCGCGAAACGACGAGCGAGACGCTGCGCCAGACATGCGAGGTGCAATCGGACGCGTACTGGTTCGGCATTCCGGTGCATCGCGACGCGACGGGGCGCATCGACGGTAACGCGATCGATGGCGATGCCGTTGCGTTGAGACCTGGCGGCATCGAGTTCGAACTGGTGACGCCGGCCGGCTATGAAATTTTCGGTGTGGTCGTGCATGGCGGCATCTTGCGTCGACATGCGGCGTTGGCGGGACACGGGGATGCGCTGGTCGATCGCGCGGCGCTTCCGGGCGTGCTGCAGATCGATCCGGTGCGCAAGGCGCAGCTTTGCGCGCGCCTCGCGCAGATTCTGGCCGAAGGCGACGCCGCGCTTGCGACGTGCGCGCGGCCCCAGCTCCATGCATCGGTGCTCGACGTGCTGCTCGGCGCATGCGGCATGACGACGGATTGCGAGCCCGCGCAGGCGGCGTCATTGCGGCCGCGCCGGCGCCGCGTCGTCAGCGAATCGCGCGATTATGTGCTGGCGAACCGCGACCGGCCGGTGAGCGTGCCCGAACTGTGCGAGCATCTGCATGTGAGCCGCCGCACGCTGCAGTACTGCTTCGAGGACGTGCTCGGCATGGCGCCCGCGAGCTATCTGCGCGTGATCCGGCTGAACGGCGCGCGCCGCGATCTCTGCGACGCATCGCGCGGCGGCGCGCTTTCCGTGCAGGATGTCGCCGCCGCATGGGGCTTCTGGCATCTGAGCCAGTTTGCGGCCGACTACAGAAAACTGTTCGGCATGCGACCGTCGGACACGCTCAAGGCCGCACAGACGCTTCGCGGCGAATTCCGCCTGGCCCACTGACGCCCCGCTCACCTCGCGCCGCGCTGCGCAAGGCTGTTTCCGGCGCCCGCTTGAAGTGGTTGCCGAAACTTTTCCTCACGGCATGCGCGGTCCGCGATCTCCCATCCGCTAGAATCGCCCGGTATCCAACGCATCTACCTGAGGAATCACCGTGTTTACCTGCAGAAACCAGTCCTGCGGCGCGCAGTGGGCGCTATCCGACGTCGTCATCAAGAACGAGGGCCAGGGGCTTCTGTTCCGCTGTCCGATGTGCGGCGCGCGCAATTACGTCGAACGCTTCGAGGCGGACGACGGCACCGTCGTCTACGAACAGCTCGAAGGCCGTCCCTACCAGGATTGAAGGATTGAACATGAATAGCCCGACGTCCGCCACGCCCTTCAGCACGCTGCCGCTGTCGCCTGCCGCGCTCGCGAATCTCGCGCAGCTCGGCTATGTCGACATGACGCCGATCCAGGCGGCCAGCTTGCCGCTCGCGCTGGCCGGCCACGATCTGATCGCGCAGGCGAAAACTGGCAGCGGCAAGACCGCGGCATTCGCGCTTGCGCTGCTCGCGCGGCTCGATACACGCAAATTCGACGTGCAGGCGATGGTGCTGTGCCCGACTCGCGAACTCGCCGATCAGGTCGCGCAGGAAATCCGGCGCCTTGCGCGCGCCGAAGAAAACATCAAGGTGCTGACGCTGTGCGGCGGCACGCCGATGCGTCCGCAAATCGCGAGCCTCGAACATGGCGCGCATATTGTGGTCGGCACGCCGGGGCGCATCATGGACCACCTCGAGCGCGGCAGCCTGCCTTTGCAGGCGCTGAACACGCTCGTGCTCGACGAGGCCGATCGCATGCTCGACATGGGTTTTTTCGACGATATCGCGACCGTTGCGCGCCAATGCCCGAAGGAACGCCAGACGCTGCTTTTTTCGGCGACTTACCCCGACGGTATCGCGAAGCTGAGCCAGCAGTTCCTGCGCAACCCGAAGCAGGTGACGCTCGAAGAGCGCCACGACGACAGCAAGATCCGCCAGCGCTTCTATGAGGTGACCGAAGACGAGCGGCTGCACGCGGTCGGCCTGCTGCTCGATCACTATCGCCCCGTCAGCACGCTCGCGTTCTGCAACACGAAGCAGCAGTGCCGCGATCTGCTCGACGTGCTGCGCGCGCAGGGCTTTCATGCGCTCGCGCTGCATGGTGAGCTCGACCAGCGCGAACGCGATCAGGTGCTGATCCAGTTCGCGAACCGCAGCTGCTCGGTGCTCGTCGCAACCGATGTCGCCGCGCGAGGGCTCGATATCGCGCAGCTGGAAGCGGTCATCAACGTCGACGTGACGCCCGACCCGGAAGTGCACGTGCACCGCATCGGCCGCACGGGCCGCGCCGATCAGGATGGCTGGGCTTTGAGCCTCGCGAGCATGGACGAAATGGGCCGCGTCGGCAGCATCGAGAAAGCACAGGGGCGCGAAGTGGAATGGCATCCGCTGGCGGAGCTGAAGCCGACCGGCCCGAACGGCAATTCGGAGCATTTGCTGCCGCCGATGGAAACGCTGCAGATTCTCGGCGGCCGCAAGGAGAAAATTCGTCCCGGCGACGTGCTTGGTGCGCTGACCGGCGATGCCGGGTTTGACGGCGCGCAGATCGGCAAGATCAATGTGACCGAGTTCTCGACGTATGTCGCGGTGGAGCGTGGCATTGCGCGCGAGGCGCTACGCAAGCTCAATGCCGGTAAGCTGAAGGGGAAGAAGGTCAAGGTCCGGCTGATGGACGAATAAAATGGACGAATAAGGCGGACAAGCAACGCCGACAAGCAAAGCCGACAAGCAAAGCCGACAAGCAAAGCGGAGACACCCCATGCAAAGCGCGCTGCAAACCCGCTCGAAACTACCCGATGTCGGCACCACGATTTTCACGGTGATCGCCCAGCTGGCCGCCGAACACCATGCGTTGAACCTGTCGCAGGGCGCGCCGAACTTTATGCCGGACGCCATGCTGATCGAAGACGTCGCGCAAGCGATGCGCGACGGTCACAACCAGTACGCGCCGATGACCGGCATCGGCAGCCTGCGCGAAGCGCTCGCGCGCAAGGTCGAGACGCTGTACGGCGCGCGGTATGACGAATCGTCGGAAGTCACGGTTATCGCAAGTGCGAGCGAAGGGCTCTATTCGACGATCAGCGCGCTCGTGCACGCCGGCGACGAAGTGATCTACTTCGAGCCGTCGTTCGACAGCTACGCGCCGATCGTTCGCCTGCAAGGCGCAACGCCGGTTCCGATCAAGCTGTCGTTGCCCGGCTTTCGCGTGAACTGGGACGAAGTGTCCGCGGCGATCACACCGAACACGCGGATGATCATCGTCAATACGCCGCACAATCCGACGGCGACGGTTTTCAAGGACCACGACATCGAACGCCTGAAGGCGGTTACACGCAATACGGACATCGTGATCCTGTCCGACGAGGTGTACGAACACGTCATATTCGACGGCGCGACACACCTGAGCATGGCCTGCGATCAGGAACTCGCGGAACGCAGCGTGATCGTGTCGTCGTTCGGCAAGTCGTATCACGTGACGGGCTGGCGCGTCGGCTACTGCGTCGCGCCCGCGGCGCTGATGGACGAGATCCGCAAGGTGCACCAGTTCATGATGTTTTCGGCCGATACGCCGATGCAATACGCGTTTGCCGCCGCGCTCGCGCAACCGCAAAGCTACCTGGGCCTTGCCGCGTTCTATCAGCACAAGCGCGATCTGCTCGCCAACGCGCTGCGCGATTCGCGTTTCGAACTGCTGCCGAGCGAAGGCAGCTTCTTTATGCTCGCGCGCTTTCGCGATTTCTCCGACGAAAGCGACAACGACTTCGTGCTGCGCCTGATCCGCGACGCACAGGTTGCGACCATCCCACTGTCCGCGTTCTACACGGACGGTACCGATTCGGGGCTAATCCGCCTAAGCTTTTCGAAAGACGACGCGACGCTGCTGGAAGGCGCGCGGCGTTTGTGCGCGATCTGACGCATCGACTTTCTGCTGTCTCGTCTGAATAAATCAATATCAACAGGGAGAGATCGACATGAAGCTGCTCAAAAGCCGGTTGCCGGGCGGGTTGATGCCGGCGTGTGCATTCGCATTGCTAATCGCCGCCCTTGCCCCACTGCCCGCGCCAGCCGCCGACGCCACGACGCTGCGCTACGGCCTCGAAGCGCAATATCCGCCGTTCGAATCGAAAGGCGCGAATGGAGAACTGCAGGGCTTCGATATCGAAATCGGCGACGCGGTCTGCAAGGCGGCGAAGCTCAGGTGCAGTTGGGTCGAGACGTCGTTCGACGGTCTGATTCCCGCGCTGCAGGGCCGCAAGTTCGATGCGATCAACTCGGCGATGAACGCGACCGACAAGCGCCGCGAGGCGATCGACTTCACGAATATCATCTACCGCGTGCCGAGCGTGCTGATCGCGCGCAAGGACAGCGGCCTGCTGCCGACGCCTGAATCGCTGAAGGGCAAGCGCGTCGGGGTGCTGCAGGCGTCGATTCAGGAGACCTTCGCGAAGGTGCACTGGGAGCCCGCGGGCGTCATGGTCGTGCCGTATCAGGATCAGAACCAGGTGTACGCGGACCTCCGCTCGGGGCGGCTCGATGCGACGCTCGTGCTCGCGCCCGCCGGCCTGACGGGCTTTTTGTCGCGGCATGAAGGCAAGGACTTCGCGTTCGTCGGCCAGCCGGTTCGCGACGACAAGATTCTCGGCAGCGGCATCGCGTTCGGCATCCGCAAAGGCGACGACGCGCTGCGCGAGCAATTGAATGCGGCGATCGCCAAAGTGCAGGCGGACGGCACCGTGAAGGCGCTGGCGCGGAAGTATTTCGGCACTATCGACGTGTCGGCGAAATAAGCCGGGCCTCGATGGCGCGCCCGCGTTGCCGTTTGCAATAGTGGCGTTCGCCAGCCGTCAGGATCGGGAATAAAGCGGGTGGCGATGGTGTTTGCGCAAGGGAAGAGGCAACTTTTTCCACACTCAGACCATGGCGTACAGCGATTTCACCACCGACCCACTGCTGACCGAAGCGGACATCCAGGCGTTTGCCGATGGGTCGCTGTCGCCTGAGCGTGCCGCGCGCGTGCAACGTTACCTGGGCGCGATGCCGGGCGAAGCGAGCCGGATCGCGTTCTATCGTCGGCTGAACGGTCAGATGCAGCGCTCGTTCATGCCGCACGCGACTGCTTCCGCTGCCGCGGGCAGTTCGACGCAGTTCGGCCGGCGCCAGAGCGCGCCGCGCGGGTGGCGGGGAAAGCTGCGTGACGCGTGGCGGGCCATGACGGGCTCGGTCGCGCAGCGCATCGCCTTGCTCGTGCTGGCCCTGTGCGGCTGGGCCGCCACCGCGTTCGTTTCGGATCATCAGTTGAATGCCGCGGCGGTAATGAGCTACGCACAGTGGGCTGCGACGTCGGACCAGACAGCCACGCAGCCGCCGGTTCCCGCCGATCGCGATCCGTTTTCGACCGAGTTCGCGCAGCTTGGATGGCGGCTCGAATCGGTGAAAACGCAGCGGCTCGGCCTGATCGCCGAGGCGCAGGAATTCGACTACCGCAATGCGGACGGCCAGCCGGTCGTGCTGCTGACGACGCGCGCGCCGTTCGTCTTCGACCGGCCGCGCTGGGTGGGTCACCGCGTCGGCGAATGGCGATTGCTCACGTGGAGCGAAAATGGCGTGCGCTACGTGCTGGCGGCCCGGGCCGACACTCGCGGCCTGATGCGGGCGGCCGACGCGGCGACGCTCCGCTGAGCGCGGGGCCTGCTGCCTGGCGTTCGCGCCGGCGCTTGCCGGCCGCGGCCCGCCTTTGCCCGCGTTTGCCCCGGCACGAATCCTCCCCTTTTACGAAAATTACATCGCCGCGGGAATAGAATCGCTGGAATATTGTTCGCAGTGGTAGAACCGTGGTGCGCCGGGCTGGTGCGCGGCCCGCGATCCCTGACCGGTATAAACAATGGACATCCGTGACGAACTGATGGAACACGTACCGCGTCTGCGCCGCTATGCGCGGGCGTTGGTCAACAATCGGGATTTATCGGACGACCTCGTCCAGGACACGCTCGAACGGGCGCTGTCGCGCACCGAGAAGTTCAAGGAAGGCAGCGACCTGCGCGCGTGGCTCTTCACGATCATGCACAACGTGTTCATCAACCAGGTTCGCAAGGCGTCGACCCGGGCGGTGCACGTGTCGGTCGATGACGAAAGCGTTGTCGAGAGTGAATTCGCGGTGTCGGCGAACCAGACCCAGTCGCTCGAGGTGCGCGATCTCGACTACGCGCTGCAGCGTTTGCCGGCGGAGCAGCGAGAAGTCGTGCTGCTGGTCGGTCTCGAGGAGATGAGCTACACGGAGGTCGCGCTTGCGCTGGACATTCCGGTTGGTACCGTGATGTCGCGTCTGTCGCGCGGCCGCGAGCGGCTCAGGGCATTGATGGCGGGTGCGCAGCCCGGCGCGAAATTACAGGTGGTGCGATGAGCGAACAACAAACTCCGATCAGCGAAGAAGATCTCCACGCCTACGTGGACGGCGCGCTTTCCGAAGCGCGTCGCGAGCAGGTGGAGCGCGCGCTCGAGCAGAACCCGGCGCTCGCGTCGAAAGTCAGCGATTACTTCTCGCTGAACAGCATGTTCCACGATCGCTATGACCGCGTGCTCAACGAGCCGGTGCCGGCGCGTCTGCGTCCGCGCAAGACGCGCAGCTGGCGCGAGGCGATGAACTGGCCGCAATTCGCCGGCATGGCTGCGGCGCTGGTGCTCGGTGTCGGGATCGGCGTCGGCACGAATATGGGCCGGAGCGTGCCCGGCGGCGGCTGGATGGGGATGAGCGCGTCGACCTCGGATACGCGGCCGGTCAGCGCGGACAGCACGGAAATGTTTGCGCGCAAGGTGGCGGTCGCGCATGTCGTGTACATGCCTGCGGTGACGCGGCCGTCGGACCTGATGGGGCAAAACCACGAGGAAGACTTCGTGCAGATCCTCGCGAGCCGGCTCGGCACCGACGTGCATCCGCCGATGCTGACGAAAAGCGGCTTCCAGCTCGACGGCGGCCGCATGCTGCCGGGCAAGGACGGTCCGATGGCGCAGTTCATGTATCGCAATGCGCAGGGCGAGCGCGTGACGCTCGTGATCTCGCATCGGAATACAAGCTCGAATACGACCGCGTTCAAGCTGTATCAGGACGGCCCGGTGAATGTGTTTTATTGGGTGGACGGCAATTTCGGATACGCGGTGTCGGGCGGGCTCGATCGCAATGTGATGCTGCAGCTTGCGCATGATGTTTATGCGCAATTGACCGGGTCGACCGCAGGTTGAATGCGCGGGTGAAGATGGTTCGATAGGCTGCTTTGCTTATCGATATAAAGCCGATCGGCGTGAGCTGGTCGGCTTTTTTCGTTTTTGTCCCATGCGATTCAAGATCGCCTTTGGGGTGGCCGTTATTTATTTGAAAATCGCCTGCTCAGATGCCGGATGCGGTTGATGTAATTGGGGCGTTTGACGATCGTGCGATTTTTGTCGATTAATTGAAAGTAACGGGTAAATATCTGGAGTTTGCCATGTCGGTTTCATCGATCAACACCGCCGCCGATCAGCATCGCCATACACAACGCGGTTCGGCCGGCGCTTCCGGTTCCACTGGCGCGCAAAATGCCGCCGGTTCGCAAGGCGCAGGCAGTGCGGACTCCGCATCGGCGTCGTCTGCGGCAGCGTCGTCGCCTTCGTCGGTCGTGACGCTGAGTCCGCAGGCGCAGGCGTTTTCGGAACTCGCGTCGAAAGGCGTTACCGTGACCGAGGTCAGCCTGTCGAGTCTGGGCATTACGCCCGATCAGATCGCCCAGGCCAAGACGCCGGATCAGGTTGCGGCCCTGATGGCGGACGTCGCGAAGAAAATGCAAAACGCGGGCGACACACCGAAGCAAGGCGGCGCGGTGTCACAGGGGGACTTCGATAACCTGGTCGAGCAGCAGTTCGGCGGAACCAAGGCACAAGCCGATCAGCTTTTTGCCGCATTCGACGGCGATCAGAGCGGGTCGATCACGAACAGCGAGTTGCTCAATGCGTTGGGCGGTCTGTCGAGCGACAGCGCGAGTCCCGCGGCCCAGACGCTGCTCGGATTGATGGACAGCAACCATGACGGCAGCGTCGATCAATCGGAGTTTCTGAAGTTCGAGACGTCTTTCGTGCAGAGCGAGAAAGTATCGACGTGAGTCTGCGTCGATCAAAAAGAAATTGTCGGGTAAACAATATCAGCCGTATGTCGGAAAACGGGTAATAGCTTATTGCGGGAAATAGAAAATATTCTCCGGGTACACTCGCGAGCCTGTCGCTTTATTTGATTTAGCGATTCCCCATCACTAGCAGACTCCACAGATTCCCCATGAAGACCACTCACGTTACTGATATTTCTCTGCAGAATAGCCGCGTCGTCGTGGCCGGCGGTACCTCGGGCATCGGCCTCGCCGTGGCACAGGCGGCGGCGCGCGCCGGCGCGGAAGTGACGATCGCGTCGAGCAACTTGCGGCGCGTACAGGATGCGCTCGAGCTGCTGCCGAAGGGCACGCGCGGCGAGGCCGTCGACTTCACCGACGAAACACGCGTGAGTGCCTTCTTCGAGCGCGTCGGCGCATTCGACCATCTCGTCTATACGGCAGGTGAATCGCTGTTTCTGCAGACGCTCGCCGAACTCAGCATCGAAGCGGCGCGCAAGGCTTTCGATGTGCGCTACTGGGGCGCGGTGACCACGGTCAAATATGCGGCGCCGTATCTGCGCACGGGCGGCTCGATCACGCTGACAAGCGGCGTTGCGTCGTCGCGGCCGATGTCGGCGTGGGCGATTCCGTCGAGCATTCTTGGCGCGATGGAGTCGCTGACGCGCTCGCTCGCCGTCGAACTCGCGCCGCTGCGCGTGAACGCCGTGAAACCGGGCGTGTTGCGCACGAACCTGTGGAGCAACATGACCGAGGACGACCGCAACGGTTTGTATGAAGGCGTGGGGAACAAGCTGCCGGTGCAGCGGGTCGGTGAAGCGAGCGAGGTGGCCAACGCGTATCTGTATCTGATGCAGCAGGGATACAGCACGGGGCAAGTCATTGTCGTCGACGGCGGGCATATGCTTGTTTAGTGCGAGGCGGGTGCGAGCGCGTGTTCCTGTGTATTCCCGCTGGTTCCCGCTTGTTTCCCGCTTGTTCCGCGTGTATTGCTAGCGTCAGACCTTGAGCGACTGATCTATGTCGGATTCCGTCTTGGACGGCGTCAACTGAACGCCCTACACTCGTGCCAATGACCTTTACCGATTGGAGCAAGCAATGAGCATCAAGGACAAACTGCCGGCCGGAACGAAGCTCGGGTTTGGCACCGCGCCGCTAGGCAACATGTTCCGTGCGATTCCTGAAGAGGAAGCGGCCGCGACCGTCGAGGCGGCGTGGCAGCACGGCATCCGCTACTTCGACACCGCGCCGTTCTATGGCGCCGGCCTGGCCGAGATTCGCCTCGGCGATATTCTCGCGAAGCACAAGCGCAGCGAGTATGTGCTGAGCTCGAAGGTCGGCCGCGTGATTCTCGATGAAATCGAAGACGTCAACGCGCGCGACCAGGGCGAGAAGGGCGGCGTGTTCGCGCATGGGCGCCCGAACAAGATCGTCAACGACTATTCTGCCGACGGCACGATGCGTTCGATCGAAGATAGCCTGAAGCGGTTGAAGACCGACCACATCGAAATTGTGTGGGTGCACGACATCGCGCAGGATTTTTACGGCGACGACTGGCTGTCGGTGTTCGAAACGGCGCGCAAGGGCGCGTTTCGCGCGCTGACGCGGCTGCGCGAAGAAGGCGTGATCAAGGCATGGGGCGTCGGCGTGAATCGCGTCGAGCCGTGCGAGCTGGCGCTCGATCTGAGCGAAACGAAGCCCGATGGATTTCTGCTTGCGGGGCGTTATACGCTGCTCGATCACGAGCGTGCGTTGCAGCGTTTGATGCCGTCCGCGGCGAAGCATGGCGCGGAGATCGTGGTCGGCGGTCCGTATAGCTCGGGCATTCTGGCCGGCGGCGCGCACTTCGAATATCAGAAGGCGTCGCCGGAGATCGTCGCGAAGGTCGAGAAGATCAAGGCGATCGCCAAACGTCATGGCATCAGCGTAAAGGCGGCCGCGGTGCAGTTTGCGCTGGCGAATCCGGTGGTCGCCGCGGTGATTCCGGGGGCGAGCAAGCCCGAGCGGATCGCTGAAGATCAGGCTGCGGTCAATGAAGTCATTCCGGCTGATTTCTGGCGCGAGATGCGGCAGGAAAAGCTCGTGGCGGAGAATGCGCCGTTGCCGATTGATAAGTAAAGCTTGATTGTTTGATGGGCGACTTCCGCGGACCGGCCTTGTGGTGGGTCCGCGTTTGGCGAGCGCGTGCCGCGGTCGGCGCTTCAGGTGCGCGGTCACGCCGGTCGAATCGCCCCGCGTGTCTTGGCGAGCCTTGCCAAGCCGCTTGACTGCGCTATTGACCACCGCAAGCGGTGTCGCCTTCCTGGCAGTGCAACTGGCTATCGAGCAGTTTCGTTTGGGCCTTCGTGAGGTCGTCGAGGCACGACGCGAGGACCATGGCATGAACACTTCCGCCGCTCGATCCCGACGTATCGAAATCGCACTGCGCGTCGCGCCATGAAAGCCACGCGCGTTGCGCTTTTTGCAGCTTGTCCTTACCCGGCTTGCTGACCTTCGCCTGCAATGCGCGGAAGGTCTGGTTGAGCTTCGCGTCCGACGCTTTCAGGCTGTTGCTCGCGCATTGGGTCAGCGTGGCCTGATCGGTTGCGTTTGCGCAATCGGGTTGGGCGGCGAACACGGAGTGGCTCGCGAGCAGAAACGTCGTGACGACGAAAGAAGGGATTAAAGCGCGCATCGTTAATGTCCTGTTTCTGTGTGCAACGGAAATGACCGCTGATGGACGTTACCTGTTTTTACATTAGCGAAGCGCGATCTCAAGCGCAATTGAAACTCCGCCGCTGCAGCGCGCCCGATTCGATTCTCTGAACGATCCCTGACATGTTGTTGATTCGGAAATTTCCGATATTTCAGTATCGAAGCGGCGATTAGCATCGCGCCTCTATCCGGTCAGGGCGAGAGGCGAATGGTTCAAAATAGAAAACATCGGTTCGGATCACGAAGCGTAATCGGCGTAGGGATTGCGACGCTATCCATCGTCATGCTTGCCGCATGCGGCGGCGGAAGCAGCGATGGCGGCGGTCCGGCGCCGAGCACGGTGTCCGGCATTTCTGGAAAGGTCACCTACGACTACGTGCCGACGGCGTGGAGCACCCGTGCTGACGGAACGCGATCGGCCGGCCTCGATTACGCGAGGACCGAAAAGCGCCCGGTGCGGCGCGCGCTCGTCGAAGCCGTATCGGACGAAAGTAAATCGGTAATCGGCACAAGCGTCACCGACGACTCCGGCGCGTATTCACTCAGTCTGCCTGTCGGCGTACGTGTCTATATTCGCGTGATGTCGCAGGTTTCCGAGGGCCCTGCTGGCGCTCCCGATTATCTGGTCCATGTACGCGACAATACGGCGCCCGAATTCAGAGCGTCGGCGGACTCGGCGCCGCTTTACGCGATGCGCGGCAGCGTGATCTTGACGAAGGCCGCTGGAATGCGGATGGATATGAACGCGCCTTCCGGATGGACGGGCGGCGGCTATGGCGCAATGCGCGCGGCCGCGCCTTTCGCGATTCTCGACCAGATCGTGACCGCATCTCAAAAGCTGCAGCGTGCTGCGCCGGCCGTGAAGTTGCCGGCGCTCAACGTGTTCTGGAGCATCAACAATCGACCGGCTGAAGGCGAGGTTGCCAATGGGATGATCAGGACGAGCCACTTCGATCCTGCCGATAAGGCAAGCGGGTTGTACATCCTCGGAGCGCAAAACGTCGACACCGACGAATACGACGCAAGCGTCGTCGTTCACGAGTACGGCCACTATCTGGAGGCGAAGGTTTCACGCTCGGACAGCGTTGGCGGCAACCACGCCGTCGGCGATAAGCTTGACATGCGCGTGGCGTTCGGGGAGGCGTGGGGCAATGCGTTCTCGTCGATGGTCCGTGACACGCCCGATTACGCCGACACGCAAGGGCCACTGCAAGCTCAGGCCGGCGTTGTCATGAAGCTCGACGAGCTCGAAAATGGTGCGAATAAGGCGTGGTTTGATGAATTAGCCGTGGGGCACCTGCTCTATACGCTTTACACCTCGCCGGACATAGGCTTCGACGCGATCTACCAGACGATGCTCACCGGCCAGAAGCGCACGCCGGCGCTGACTAGCGTCTTTTCGTTCGCGGCGGCAATGCGTCCCACGTTGAACGACGCAGGCAAGACACAGCTCGATGAGCTACTGACCGCCATCAACGTGCAGGCGGGCCCTGAACTGGACGCATGGGGCACCCAAACCCGGTTCTTCGATCCCGCGGACATCAACCCTGCGATCTTTCCGATCTATGTGCCGCTGGTGCCGGACGCTAAGGCAACCTCGTGTTCGACGACGCAGGCCGGGGCGGGGAACAAACTCGGCAACTATGGGCATCTGCGTCTTAGGGTTCCGTCTCCGGGCAAGTACGAGTTCACCTTGACGAGCCAGCCGGGCGTCGATGTGAGCAGCTACGTCGTGCAGATTTTAGGCTTCGGCAAGGAGTTGCCGGATATGTCGGATAGGAAGGACGCACAGATCGTCGAATTCCCCACAGCAGGCGATTACGTCGCCGACGTCATGCCAGCCACGAATCTCGACGCAACCGCCAAGCCTGGCTCGGCACCTCAATGCGTCGCCGTTTTGATGCGGGCCATTAGCCAGTAATAAGGAGCATCCGATGAAATTCACTACGCTTATGCTCGGTGTCGCCATGATGCTCGGTTTCCAGCACGCTTCGGCCGAAAGGGTCTCAATCTTCGGTAAGGGCTATGCGGGCATCGAGGTGCGCACGCCGTCGTTTGTGCAGGGCGCACCTGGAAACCCGGTCGAGGTTCAGATCGACTACATCGCGTCGCACGCGAGCGGCGCCATCGAAGTCGCGTACGCGACCGAGGGCAGCCTGGCGCTCAAGAGTCCGGCGCGCAAGCAGTTGAGTCCGGACAGCAATGGCGTTTCGCACGATAAGGTCGTTGTGCAGGCAAATTTGACGGGCGCGTATTTCCTCAACGTATTCGTCAAGACGAGCCGCGGCGGCGATGCGATATCGATTCCGATAACGGTTGGCTCGGCGACGCTCAAGCCTCAGGCAGCGAGCAGCGTGGGTGTGCCGAACGGACAGCGGGTGATTGAAATGCCCGCTGAGGTAACCGTGCGCTAAGCGTTGGATGTGCGGTGCCGCTAAGGCGGCACCGCACCAGGCTATGGCCGGTAGCCGCGTAAAAGCAAAAAGCCCGGCCAATTGACCGGGCTTTTTGCTTGAATTTATTGGTGGGGCGTGAGTGACTCGAACACTCGACCTACGGATTAAGAGTCCGCTGCTCTACCAACTGAGCTAACGCCCCAACGAAGAGCGAAATTATGCAGCATTTTTCCGTACTTGCCTAGCCCCTATCGCGAACGGGCGAAAAAAAGCGGCGATTCCACGCCCTTCGCGGCACCCGAGCCCCGTCCGAAGCGGGCTCGGCTCTTAAAAACGCGGGTCCAGAATCGTCCCGGTATCATTTGCCACTCGCGTTGCGCCGCGCCGCACGCACTGCGTATCTCGAGGGCCCGACCAAGGACGAAAGATGGACGAAAGCGCAGTTCAGGAATTGCTCAACCGCGTGCTTGCGCCTTGGGTGCGCGCACTCGGCCTCTCTCCCGTGGAAGCCAATGACGAAAGCGCGACTCTGCGCCTGCCGTTCTCCGGCGAATTGCGTCACAGCGGCGGCGTGATCTGCGGACAGGTTTTCATGGCGGCCGCCGATACCGCGATGGTGGTCGCCATTTCGGCGGCGCTCGGCGGCTTCAAGCCGATGACCACCGTATCGCTCAATATCAGCTTCATGCGCGCAGTCCGCAAGGGCGATGTGCTCGTCACCGCGCGCGTGCTCAAATTCAGCCGCAGTCTCGTGTTCGGCGAGGTCGAACTCGCCGACGAAGATGGCAAAATGGCGGTCCATGCAACGACGACCTACGCGTTGCTCGACTGAAGTCACTCATTGAAACCACGTTCAACGCAACGAGCAAACCAAGCAGACCGATGTTCGATCAAGTCGTATTCGCGGGCGGCGGCAACCGCTGCTGGTGGCAAGCCGGATTCTGGGACATCGTCCAACCCGAGCTGAACATCCGTCCGCGTGTGATCGCGGGCATTTCCGCGGGCGCGGCCACCGCGTGCATGCTATACACGCGCGACGCCGAATGGGTCATGCGCTACTACGAACACGCCCTGCGCGACAACACGAAGAACGCCTATTGGGGCAATCTGCTGCGCGGCGAATCGGTGTTCCCCCACTACCGCATCTATCGGCAGGCGCTGCTCGACATCTACGGCGATAAATTCGACAAGCTCGCGCATGCGCCCGAGATTCGTGTCGGCGTGTCGCATCTGCCGCGCTGGCTCGGTGCACGCAGCGCCGTCGCCGCGGGACTCATCGCGTACAACATCGAGAAGTACGTGCGTAAGACGCTGCATCCGACGCTCGGTCAGACGCTCGGCTTTCATCCGGAATTCGTGCGCGTACAAGATTGCGCGACGGTCGACGATCTGGCCGACCTGATTCTGCAATCGTCATGCACACCGCCGTTCACGCCGGTTCTGCGGCGCGATGGGCGGCCGGTGCTCGACGGCGGCATGGTCGACAACGTGCCGGTCGGCGCGCTCGACGCAGCGCCAGGTCATGTTCTCGTGATGGTGACGCGTCTCTATCCGCGCCCGCGGATGTTCGTCGTGCCGCATGGCAACCAGCGGCGGCTCTATGTGCAGCCGTCGCGCAAGGTGCCGATTTCGAGTTGGGATTACACGAGCCCGTCGCAGATGCGGCACGCGTACAACCAGGGGCGTGCGGACGGCGAGCAGTTCCTGCAGCACATGCCGCAACTGCTCGACGCCGCAGCGCACGATTGAAGCAGCTTACTTGCGCCGCACGAGCTGCAACGCTTCCGGGTTCGCGACACTCGACGTGTCGCCCTGGTCGAACGCGAGAATGTTCTTGAAAGCCGCGCTGAAGTACAGCTCATAGCTTTCGCGTTCCACGTAGCCGATGTGCGGCGAGCAGATCACGTTTTCCATGCGCAGCAGGCTATAGCCCTGCAAGATGGGCTCGCTTTCGTAGACGTCGATCGCGACCATCCCCGGCCGGTTATGCGCCAGCGCGCCCACGAGCGCATTTTCTTCGAGCAGCTCGGAGCGGCTCGTGTTGACGAGCAGCGACGTCGGCTTCATCCGCATCAGATCTTCCTGCTTGACGATGCCGCGCGTCTCGTCATGCAGACGCAGATGCAGCGACAGCACATCGCTTTGCTCGAAGAACGCTTCGCGGCTTTCCGCGACGTTGTAGCCATCGGCTTTCGCAGCCTCGCGCGTATGCTCGCGGCCCCAGATCAGCACGTTCATCCCGAACGCCTTGCCGTAACCGGCTACGAGCCGCCCGATCTTCCCGTAGCCCCAGATGCCCAGCGTCTGTCCGCGCAGCACCTGGCCCAGGCCGAAGTTCGGCGGCATGGCCGACGTTTTCAGGCCCGACTGCTGCCATGCGCCCTGCTTCAGGTTCGCGACGTACTGCGGAATGCGGCGCTGCGCCGCCATGATCAGCGCCCACGTCAGTTCCGCCGGTGCGATCGGCGAACCGACGCCTTCGAGCACCGGGATCCCGCGTTCGGTACAGGCATCGAGATCGATATGGTTCGACACTTTGCCCGTCTGGCTGATCATGCGCAGATGCGGCAGCTTGTCGAGCAGTTGCGAGTTGACGCGCGTGCGTTCGCGAATCAGCACGAGCGCGTCGACTTCCGCGAGACGGCTCGCGAGCTGACCGAGCCCACGCACGGTGTTGTTGAAGACCTTGACATCGTGGTCGGCGAGCAATTGAAAACAATCGAGTTTACGGACAGCGTCCTGGTAATCGTCGAGGATGGCAATCTTCATGGCGAGAGTGTTTTGCGGCGCACCATCGGGGTGCGGAACGGAAACCGGGGCTTGCGTGTCCCACATGTGCAGTAGGGAACATGCCGGGCTTGATAGATGCTTTACCGTACAGAGGCCGCCCGTCGCAGGAACGTGTCAGCACATCTCTGACATTCCCAGTGGCGGCAACATACGACGTAAAACATAACTGACCTCGTTTTTAACAGTTTGTTGCATGTCCGCGCAAGCCGCTTTACAACCCGTTTCATCGCGGCGAAGCGATGGCGGAGCGACAGTGGACCGCATGCGGCGCAACACGCTGATGGCCTACGCGACCTGCGGGATCGCTCGCCGCGCATGACGCGCTGATACGCGGTGCCATGCGTCGCCGATGCGTCGATCGCGCGTTGGTATTGCGGTATTGCGCCCGTGTCGAACGCGGCGAAATGCGGCGTCGCTGGGCTTGTACCGTTTTCAACTACTTTTCTAAAACGGAGACAGCTCGATGAATCATCCCGCGTTCAAGGCAGGCCCATCCAGCGACATCGACGTGCATGCGCCTGCATGGGTGAAAAACCGCAAACTGATCGAATGGGTGCAGCGCATCGCTACGTTGACGAAGCCCGCGCGCATCGAATGGTGCGACGGCTCGCAGGCGGAAAACGACCGGCTATGCGCGCAGATGGTCGAAGCGGGCATGCTGCGCAAGCTCAACCCGGCGAAACGCCCGAACTCCTATCTCGCGTGCTCTGATCCGTCGGATGTCGCGCGTGTCGAAGATCGCACGTTTATCTGTTCGAAGCATCGCGAAGAGGCGGGCCCGACCAACAACTGGATCGACCCGCGCGAGATGCGCACGACGCTCGACGGTCTGTTCGATGGCGCGATGCGCGGCCGCACCATGTACGTCGTGCCGTTTTCGATGGGACCGCTCGGCTCGCCGATCGCGCACATCGGCGTCGAACTCAGCGATAGTCCGTACGTCGTAACCAATATGCGCATCATGACGCGCATGGGACGCAAGGTTTACGACGTGCTCGGCGAAGACGGCGATTTCGTGCCGTGCGTGCATTCGGTCGGCGCGCCGCTCGCGGATGGCGCGAAAGACGTGCGCTGGCCCTGCAACGATACGAAGTACATCGTGCATTTCCCTGAAGCACGCGAAATCTGGAGCTATGGCTCCGGTTACGGCGGCAATGCGTTGCTCGGCAAGAAATGTTTTGCATTGCGCATTGCTTCGACGATGGGCCGCGACGAAGGCTGGCTTGCCGAGCACATGCTGATTCTCGGCGTCACGTCGCCGCAAGGCCGCAAGCATTACGTCGCGGCCGCGTTTCCGTCCGCGTGCGGCAAGACCAACTTCGCGATGCTGATTCCGCCCGAAGGACTCGACGGCTGGAAGATCTCGACGATCGGCGACGACATCGCATGGATCAAGCCCGGCAACGACGGACGCCTCTACGCGATCAACCCGGAGGCCGGCTATTTCGGCGTCGCGCCGGGCACGAGCGAGAAGACGAATTTCAATGCGATGGCAACGCTCAAGGAAAACGTCATTTTCACGAATGTTGCGTTGACTGACGACGGCGACGTCTGGTGGGAAGGCATGACCGATACGCCGCCCGCGCATCTGATCGACTGGCAAGGCAACGACTGGACGCCTGAAATCGCAAAGGAAACCGGCCGCAAGGCCGCGCATCCGAATGCGCGCTTCACCGCGCCCGCATCGCAGTGTCCTTCGGTCGATGCCGATTGGGAGAATCCGGCGGGCGTGCCGATCGATGCGTTCGTATTCGGCGGCCGGCGCTCGACGACGGTGCCGCTCGTGACCGAAGCGCGCGACTGGGTCGAAGGCGTCTATATGGCCGCGACGATGGGCTCGGAGACGACCGCGGCCGCGGCGGGCAAGCAGGGCGTGGTGCGGCGCGATCCGTTCGCGATGCTGCCGTTCTGCGGCTACAACATGAGCGACTACTTCGGCCATTGGCTCAAAACCGGCGCGCGCCTCGCGAAGCTCAATACGCCGATGCCGAAGATCTTCTGCGTGAACTGGTTCCGCAAGGGACCGGACGGCAAGTTCGTCTGGCCGGGCTTCGGAGAAAACATGCGCGTGCTGCAATGGATGGTGGGCCGCATCGACGGCACCGCGGCCGGCGTCGAGCACGCGTTCGGTTTCTCGCCGCGTTACGAGGACATCGACTGGAGCGGTCTCGATTTCACGCGCGCGCAGTTCGAACAGGTGATTTCGGTCGACGATGCGGCGTGGAAAGCGGAACTGGCGCTGCACTCGGACCTGTTTGACACGCTGCAACATGGGCTGCCGGCGGCATTGCAGGACACGCGATCGGCGCTCGAGCGAAAATTCGCTGCGTAGGGAGCGCGATCGACTGGTGATCGTTTTGGTGCATCAAGCGTGACTTTCAGTCACGAAAGCCGCCTTCGGGCGGCTTTTTTCGCCTCCGCGAAATTTCTCTGTTTTCTTTGCGCTTTCGTGGAAGAAAGCGGCCGCTTTCGCTGTTCACGTGTGTACAGCCCGCTTCGATGCATTGCAGCACATTGTTTCGAGTTGCGGAACAATTGGTCAGCCTGCATTCCGCTTACGAATAAGATGGTGCGAATTTTCATTAAAAATGGTCGAAGTTGGGCAACTTCTGCACGTTTTCCCTAGTCGTAGGAGAATTCCAAATGTGCTTCCGGCCTCACCTTCGGATGGAAGCGGCAACACAGCAGGAGAGTCGTCAATGGATCATTTGCAGTCGATGAGAGTATTCGTCAGAGTGGCGGATCTCGGCAGTTTCGCTCGCGCGGCTAGCGCGATGGATATTTCGAACGCAGTCGCCACCCGTCATGTCGCGGATCTCGAAGGCCGTCTAGGCACCCGGCTGCTCAACCGCACGACGCGCAGCCTGTCGCTGACCGAGTCGGGTCAGGTCTACCTGGAGCGCGCCCGCCAGATTCTGGACGAGCTCGAAGACGTCGAGCAGATGGTCGTGGCGCGCAACCACGAGCCGGTCGGCACGCTAAGGATCGTCGCGCCGGTTGTATTCGGGCTGCATAACCTCGCGCCGGTGCTGCAAAGCTATGCGGAACGGTACCCGAAGGTTATCCCCGACGTGACGCTGGTCGACCGCCAGGTCGATCTCGTCGAAGAAGGCTTCGATGTCGGTGTCGTGATCGCTCGCAATCTTCGCAGCGCAAGCATCGTGACGCGGCGTCTGACCACCGGCTGCATGACCGTCTGCGCGACGCCGGCGTACCTCGAAAAGCACGGCACGCCGACTCGGCCGGAGCAACTGCTCGAGCATCCGTGTCTGTCGCTGCCGTCCGAGTACTGGGGCGACGAGCGCGTGTTCACGGGCCCGGACGGCGAAGTGCGCGTGCGTCCGACCAATGTGATCGTCGCGAACAATACCGAAATGCTGCGGCAGTTCGCGCTGCTCGGCATGGGCATCGCGATCCTGCCAAGTTATCTGATCGGTCGCGACACGACGCGTGGCAAGCTCGTGCGGCTTCTCTCCGACTACCGGTTGCCGCAAGTCGAGATCAATATCGCGTATCCGAGCCGCCGCCATTTGCCGGCCAAGGTGCGGACGTTTATCGACCATCTCGTCGAGCACTTCAGCCAGACGCCGAACAGCCTGCTTGGCGAGCAGTGGATCAAGGACGGACTCGAGCCGGTGCCGCTATCGTCGGCGATGCACGACGCGGGTGCGACGGTCGTGGCGCCCGAAGCGTTTGACGGTGCGGAGCCGCTGTCGGCCTTGCTCGATGGTGAGCTCGGGCCGAAGAAGCAGCCGCCGGGCGTGCATCACCGCGCGCGTGGTGCGTTGCCGTCGCGGTTGGTGCGCTAATCGTACGCGGATGGTGCCTGCAGGGTGCGACATGTTGACGCACCCTGTATAGCGGATTTTGTAGGGTAATTGTATGAAAAAGCGCAGCCGGGATTAGCGGCTGCGCTTTTTTTTGTTGCGGTGCGCTATGCGCTCAGGCGAGGCGCGGTCGAGGGTCGCGCCGGGTGCGGCGGCGACCTTACCTTACGATCCCGTTTTCCGTGACGTCGATTTCGCCGCCGGCTTGGTTGCGGTTTTCTTAGCCGGCGCTTTCTTGGCAGCAGCGGTCTTGACCGCGGCCCCCTTCGCGGCGGTTTTTGCCGACGGCTTTTCGGCCGTTGCGACTTCCGTGTCTCCGCCTTCGTCGTTCGCCGCGTCGGCATTGCCGCCCGCCGCCGCTCTGGCTCCCGCCGACTTCGCCGCGGCCTTTGCCGACGGCTCCTTCGGCTCCTTCTTCTCGAACTCGAAGCCGATCTTGCCGTCGCTCTGCTTGACGAGGAACGCCTTGAAATTGCGACCCGTGCGCGACGACTTGAAGTTCGTCAGCAGATCGGTGCGGCCGCCTTCGAGCAGCTTCGCCATCTGTTCGCGCGCGATTTCCTGCTGCAGGATCACCTTGCCCGAACGGAAGTCACAAGTCTTCGGATTCGCGACGGAGTTCTCGCAGACGTAGCTCATACCGTGCTCGTACACGCGTGCGTGGCACTTCGGACACGCGCCGACCGGTTCCTGCGCCGAGAAGTCCGGCGCTTCGCCGTCTTCGCCACCCTGATCCTGGCCGAAGTCGAACTCGAGCTTGAAGTTCTTGATCTCGTCGTCGAACGACAGCTTGAGAATGGCCGAGAACGGACGGCCCATCTTGCTGCGGAATCCTGACAGCGGTCCGATTTCCTTCTTCTGCAAGAGCTCTTCGACTTCCGGAATCTCGAATTGCCGGCCGCCCGGAATCTTCGAGATTGAGAACTCGCACTTCGTGCAGGCGAAGCGGCGGTAGTTTTCCTTTACCTGGCCGCCGCAGTGCGGACACGGCGTTTCGAGCGTCGCGTAGTCGCCGGGGATCGTGTCCGAATCGTATTCTTTCGCACGCTTGACGATGGTTTGCGTCATGCGCGCGATTTCCTGCATGAACGCGTCGCGTTGCAGATTGCCGCGCTCCATCTGCGACAGCTTGTATTCCCATTCGCCGGTCAGCTCGGGCGCGGTCAGTTCCTTGACGTCGAGGCCGCGCAACAGCGTCATCAGCTGGAATGCCTTCGCCGTCGGAATCAGTTCGCGGCCCTCGCGGACCAGATACTTTTCGCCGAGCAGGCCTTCGATGATCGCCGCGCGCGTGGCCGGCGTGCCGAGGCCTTTCGCGGCCATCGCCTCGCGCAGCTCCTCGTCGTCGACGAGCTTGCCCGCGCCTTCCATTGCCGACAGCAGCGTCGCTTCGTTATAGCGCGCGGGCGGCTTCGTCACGAGTTGCTGCGCGGCGATCTTGTCCGTCTTCACCTTCTCGTCTTTCTGCACCGGGACGAGATTGGCGTCTTCGCCGGTCGATTCGCGGCCGTAGATCTGCAGCCAGCCCGGTTCGACGAGCACCTTGCCTTCGGTCTTGAAATGATGGCCGACGACTTCCGTGATACGCGTCGTGACCTTGTATTCGGCGGCCGGGAAGAACACCGCGAGGAAGCGCTTGACGACGAGGTCGTACAGCTTCTGCTCGGGCTCCGACAGCGACTTCGGCGCTTGCAGCGTTGGGATGATGGCGAAGTGATCGCTGATCTTCGAGTTGTCGAAGATGCGCTTGTTCGGCTTCACCCAGCCCTTGTCGAGCACCTGCTTCGCGAACGGCAGATAGTTGTTGCTCTCCTTGAGCATATCGAGCGTGCTCTTGACCGTCTCCAGATAGTCTTCGGGCAGCGCGCGCGCGTCGGTACGCGGGTAAGTCAGCACCTTGTGCCGTTCGTACAGCGCTTGGGCGAGCCCGAGCGTGTTTTTCGCCGAGAAGCCGAAGCGGCCGTTCGCCTCGCGCTGCAGGCTCGTCAAGTCGAAGAGCGCGGGCGAAAGCTGCGTCGACGGCTTCGATTCTTCGCTGACCGTGCCGATCTGGCCGCGGCACGCCGCAACGATCGTTTCGGCAGCCGGCAGGCTCCAGAGCCGCGAATCGCGCTTCTCCGGATCGAATTCGTCGCGCTTGAACTTCGGGTCGAACCAGCGGCCCTCGTAGAAGCCCGACGCGCAGACGAACTCCGCCTTCACTTCCCAGTAATCGCGCGGCACGAAGCGGCGAATCTTCTCTTCGCGTTCGACGACGATCGATAGCGTAGGCGTTTGCACCCGCCCGACCGTGGTCAGGAAGAAGCCGCCGCCCTTGCTGTTGAACGCGGTCATTGCGCGTGTACCGTTGATGCCGACCAGCCAGTCGGCTTCCGAGCGGCAGCGGGCGGCGTCGGCGAGCGGCTGCATTTCGCCGTCGCTGCGCAGATGAGCAAAGCCGTCGCGGATTGCCGCGGGCGTCATCGATTGCAGCCACAGGCGCTGCACAGGCTGCTTCGCTTTCGCGTACTGCGTGATCAGGCGGAAAATCAGCTCGCCTTCGCGTCCCGCGTCGCATGCGTTGATCAGGCGGTCGACGTCTTTGCGCTTGAGCAGCCTTGTGAGCACCTTGAGCCGCGACTCGCTTTTTACGATCGGGTTCAGGTCGAAATGCGGCGGGATGACGGGCAGGTGAGCGAAGCTCCACTTGCCGCGCTTGACTTCGTATTCTTCGGGTGCGGCGATCTCGACCAGATGGCCGACCGCCGACGAAATGACGTAGTCGTCGCTTTCGAAATACTCGTCATGCTTGGTAAAACCGCCCAAAGCGCGCGCGATGTCGTTCGCGACGGATGGCTTTTCGGCGATGATCAGTGCTTTGGACATGACTATTGTGAGTGGGTGAATTCGGGTGCAACCTCGGCGCACGCTGCTTTTATTTGACGCTCGTTCGCTTTTCCGGTTGCCTACCTTCGATGCGTACCTGCGGTGATGTCGTACCTGCGGTTACGTACCTATTAACGACCGCTTTATAGCACACGCCGACGCGGCGGCAACCAGTGCCTGAAAAAAGCGGCCCATCATAATTGCGTGCCCGTGCCCTGGGCAAGCATCGCACAAGCCGGTCCCGCGCTTTTCGCAATTCGCATGCCGCCGTGCCGCGCGTCGGGCACGCCACGCACGCCACGCGCGCCGTAGTCACGCATCAGCGAGCGCCGGCCTTAGCTTCGGCGCACCGGTCACACCCGGCAGCGCGGTCAGATCGACGAGCATGCGTTCGACGATGCCCGGCTGCGGCAGCACGGTGCCGAAAAAGCGCGTTGTCACCGCGTCTTCGATCAGGATGGTCGGGAAATTCTCCACGTCGAGATCGTCAAAGCGGTCCGCATGCGTTTCGATGTCGATCCATGCGAAACAGATGTCGGGATGCCTGTCGGCGAGCGCATCGAATGCCGCCTGATAGTCCCGGCACGTTCCGCACCACTGCGCGCACAGACACGCAACGAACAACGTTTCGCGGTCGTTGACACGCTCTGCGATCCGGTCCGAGTCGGTATCGAGGTTCAGCGCGGGCATGGGTATTCCTTGAGGCTCGTGTTTTCGTAAGCGATTTGGCGCGAATGTAGCATGGCGCGTCACTGGCTGTCGGGGCGGCCGAAGCTCGCGCGAACGTACCGCCCGCCTGGCAGCGCCGTCAGATAGCCCGACAGTTCTAGCCGCAGCAGCGTGCCCTGGAGCGCCGAATCGTCCATTTCGGTGCGCGCGGCAAGGATTTCAAGCGTGGTGGGCGCATGACCGAGCGCGTCGAGCAGCCGTTGCGCGTCGGGAGCCAATGCGGGCGGCGGTGCGGACGGCGGCGCAGGCCGTGCTGCTGGCGGTGGCGTGGCGTCATCTTGTGCCGGTAACGCAAGCGGGAGGCTGACCTGGCGCGGCTGCATGGCGGACTTCGCCTTTGCCGTCTCGCTGGCTCGTGTCGCTTGGGGCGGCGCCGTCGCCGTCGGCATGCCGAGTTCCTCGAGCACATCTTCGGGCGTCTCAACGAGCTTCGCGCCCTGTTTGATCATGCGATGGCAACCGCGCGACAACGGCGCATGGATCGAACCGGGCAACGCGAACACATCTCGCCCCATTTCGTTCGCCAGTCTCGCCGTGATCAGCGAACCGGACCGCATGGCGGCCTCCACGATCAGCACGCCATTGACCAGCCCCGCAATCAGCCGGTTTCGTTGCGGAAAGTGCGCGGACCGCGCCGGTGTGCCAAGCGGCCATTCGGACAGGATGGCGCCGTTCGCCGCGATGTCGCGCGCGAGCGGTTCGTGTGCCGGCGGATAAACGACGTCCGCGCCCGTTCCGATCACGGCGACCGTGCCTGTGCGCCCCGCCAGCGCGCCGCCATGCGCGGCCGCATCGATACCGAGCGCGAGCCCCGACACGACGGCGAGGCCCGCATCCGAAAACGCGCGGGAAAAGCGCTTCGCGTCGTCCGCGCCTTGCGGCGTCGCGCCGCGGCTGCCGACCACAGCGACGCTGCGCGTATGCAGCAGCGCGAGCTGTCCCTTTACATATAGCAGCGGCGGCGGGTCGGGCATGGTCAGCAGCATGGGCGGGTAGGCGGGGTCGTCGAGCGCGAGCAGCGCGTTGCCGGGCGCGTCGCGCCATGCGAGCACCGCATCCAGTTGCGCGGTGAAGCCGGCGCCGGGCGCGGCGAGCACGGCGCGCGCCGACGCTTCGTTGGTCTCGCGCGCAAGCAACTCGAATGTCTGGCCGAGCACGGCCTCGGGCAGGCCGAAGCTCGCCAGCAGCGTGCGCAGCGCCGCGGGTTTGAGGCCTGGCGCCGTCGTGAGTCGCAGCCAGGCGGCAATTTCGCGATCGGTTTTCGCTATGGATTGCATTGAAACGTCAAACCTCCAGCGCGGCCACCGTGCGCGGTCGCCATGCTAAAATTTTCATGATCCGAAATAATTCGACGCAAACAAACGGTGACGCCGCGTTTTCGCGCATGAACCTGTCGATTCGGGGCCGCATTTCGGCTGTCGTTCGCTTGTCGTTTCGGCCCCTCGCTCGTTGAATCGAAAGGCTCCTGTCGCTATCTATCCTCTGCGCATGCCGGGAGGCTGACAAGCTAGCCAAACGGCCAATTGCGTGACTTCCGCGTCCGTGGCGGCGCTTCACTGAACCTGATGACCATGGCTTTACTGAACATCCTCAATTACCCGGACAAGCGCTTGCACAAGGTCGCGAAGCCCGTCGAGGTCGTGAACGACCGCATCCGCAAGCTCGTCGCCGATATGGCGGAAACGATGTACGCCGCGCCGGGCGTCGGCCTCGCGGCGACGCAGGTCGATGTGCATGAGCGTGTGATCGTGATTGACGTGTCCGACACGCACGATGAACTGCGCGTCTTCATCAACCCGGAAATCGTCTGGTCGAGCAACGAGAGGAAGACTTCCGAAGAGGGCTGCCTGTCGGTGCCCGGTATTTACGACAGCGTCGAGCGCGCGGAGAAAGTGCGCGTGCGCGCGCTCAACGAAAAGGGCGAAACGTACGAGATCGATTGCGAAGACCTGCTCGCGGTTTGCATCCAGCACGAGATGGATCACCTGATGGGACGCGTGTTCGTCGAGTATCTGTCGCCGCTCAAGCAGACGCGCATCAAGTCGAAGATGAAGAAGCTCGCGCACGCGATGTGACGCGCGTGCCGATGTTGATCGTTTCGACTTTGCTGTTTCGCCTGTTCGTCTGTTTCGCGCCGTTTCGTCAGGACGCTTTCGCTCATGAGCCATTCGTTGCGCGTTATTTTCGCCGGCACGCCCGAGTTCGCGGCTGCGGCGCTGGCCGCGATCCATCGGGCCGGCTTTGCTGTGCCGCTGGTGTTGACGCAACCGGATCGGCCTGCCGGTCGCGGCATGAAACTGCAGGCGAGTCCGGTGAAGCGCTATGCGCAGGAGCACGGTCTCGCGGTAGCGCAGCCGCCGTCGCTGCGCCGTAACGGCAAGTTTCCCGCCGAAGCCGCGGCGGCGATCGATCTGCTGCGCGCGACGCCGCACGATGTCATGGTGGTGGCCGCGTACGGCCTTTTGTTGCCGCAGGAAGTGCTCGACATACCGCCGCATGGCTGCATCAACATTCACGCTTCGCTGTTGCCGCGCTGGCGCGGTGCGGCGCCGATCCATCGCGCGATCGAAGCCGGCGACACGGCAACCGGCATCACGCTGATGCAGATGGACGCCGGCCTCGACACCGGGCCGATGATCGCCGACGCGCGCACCGCGATTCGCGACGATGACACCACCGCGACGCTGCACGACAAGCTCGCCGGCGCGGGTGCGCAACTGATCGTCGAAGCGCTCGCGACGCTCGAGCGCGACGGCACGTTACCCGCGACGCCGCAGCCCGAAGACGGCACAACCTACGCGGAAAAAATCGGCAAGCACGAAGCCGCGCTCGACTGGCGGCGCACGGCGGCCGAACTCGCACGCCAGGTGCGCGCGTTCGATCCGTTCCCCGGCGGTGCGGCGACAATGGACGGCACGCAGCTCAAGATCTGGTCCGCCACAGCGGTGCCCTCACCGCGCGCTGCCGTACCACCCGGCACCATCATCGATGTCTCGCCGGAAGGCGTTGTCATCGCATGCGGCGACGGTGCGCTGCGCGTCACACAGCTGCAAAAGCCCGGCGGCAAACGTCTGCCGGCGCGCGAATTCCTGACCGGCTCGACGCTCGCCGCTGGTCAGCGCTTCGAACAGCCAGGCGAACCCGGCGCACCCGGCCAACATTAATAACAGGCGGCGACGCGCGCTGCCATCGTCCGTTTGGCCGAGTCGCGCGGCCCGCTTGGCGCGCGATAGAATCATCGACGCAACGTGCCAATTTTCGAGGCTTTCATGTTCGGCATCACCCATTTCGGATTCTTCCTCGTCGCCGTGTTCCTGCTGAATGTCACGCCGGGCCCCGACACCGCGTACATCGTCGGCCGCAGTGTCGCGCAAGGTCGCGCGGCGGGGCTGATGTCGGCACTCGGCATCTCGGCCGGCTGCTGTGTGCATGCGCTTGCTTGCGCGTTCGGCTTGACGGCGGTGCTGGCCGCGTCGGCTACCGAGTTCACGGTGATCAAGTTCGTTGGCGCGATCTATCTGATTTATCTCGGCGTGCGGCTTGTCTTCGCGAAACAGGCGGCGGCCGAGCCGTCCCCCGGCGCAGCGGGCCCGGCCGGCACGTCGCGCGCGTCGGCGGCACCGAAGTCGATGCGGCAACTGTTCCTTCAAGGCTTCATGACCAACGTGCTGAACCCGAAAGTGGTGCTGTTCTTTGTGTCGTTTTTTCCGCAGTTCGTCAGCGCCGGCACCGATCACAAGGTAGTCGCGTTTCTCGCGCTCGGCGTCGTCTTCGTGCTGATGAGCACCGTGTGGAACAGCTTTGTCGCGTGGGTGGCCGGCAGCGTCACGCGTCGCTTTTCCGGCAAGCCGGGCGTCAAGAAGTGGCTCGATCGCGTGGTCGGCAGCGCGTTTGTCGGACTTGGCGTAAAGCTTGCCACGGCGTCGCGCTGATTGAATTTTTCCGGTATGCCCAAATCTAACAGTTCGCTTACAATCATTCGCCGTTATTCGGCATGAAATGGGTCCCGCAAGGGCCCGCGTTCCGGGCAAGGAGTACTGGATATGTTCAACTGGGTTAAAACCGCGATGTTGATGGCCGCGATCACGGCGCTTTTCATCGTGATCGGGGGCATGATCGGCGGGCAGCGCGGCATGTTCATCGCGCTGCTGTTCGCGCTCGGCATGAACTTCTTTTCGTATTGGTTCTCGGACAAGATGGTCCTACGCATGTACAACGCGCAGGAAGTCGACGAAACCACCGCGCCGCAGTTCTACCGCATGGTGCGCGAGCTGGCCACGCGCGCCAGCCTGCCCATGCCGCGCGTCTATCTGATCGACGAAGACCAGCCGAACGCGTTCGCAACGGGCCGCAATCCGGAACACGCGGCGGTTGCGGCAACCACCGGCATTCTGCGTGCGCTGTCGGAGCGCGAAATGCGTGGCGTGATGGCGCACGAACTCGCACACGTGAAGCATCGCGACATTCTGATCTCGACCATCTCGGCAACCATGGCAGGCGCGATTTCCGCTTTGGCAAATTTCGCGATGTTCTTTGGCGGCCGTGACGAAAATGGCCGTCCGGCGAATCCGATCGCGGGCATTGCCGTCGCGCTGCTTGCGCCGATCGCGGGTGCGATGATCCAGATGGCCATCTCGCGCGCGCGGGAATTCGAAGCGGACCGGGGCGGCGCGCAGATTTCGGGCGACCCGCAAGCGCTCGCGTCGGCGCTCGACAAGATCCATCGTTACGCGAGCGGCATTCCGTTCCCGACGGCGGAAGCGCATCCGGCTACCGCGCAGATGATGATCATGAATCCGCTGTCCGGTGGCGGTATCGCGAATCTGTTCTCGACTCACCCGTCGACCGAGGAGCGCATCGCGCGTCTGATGGAGATGGCGCGCACGGGCCGCTTCGACTGATAGAGGCCGCGCGGAATCAGCGTTTCGCGATCGAGGCGGACCTGCTGCAACCGCTATCGATACCGACGCCGATGCCGGCTAACGCCGATGCAAACAAGACCGGCAAACAGGACCGGCAAACAGGACCGGCAAACAGGACCGGCAAACAGGACCGGGCGAGCCCCACCGGGGCTCGCC
>NZ_BAAILL010000065.1:298051-327981 GCF_054589215.1 Paraburkholderia sp. 2C
AACGCAAGCCGCACAACCCCACTGTTGCTGTCCCGCACACCTGCGCTCCCACCGGTCAGTCCAGCGACCATGCCACGCTACAATGTGCCGTTTAGACCGCTTGCACGCCACGTGCTACCAGCCCCCGTTCATGACCCGAAAGCCGTCCCCGCGCGCCGTTCAGCCTGCAGTGCGCACTCATGAGCCGCGCCTTTCCACGCTGCCGCTTGCCCCCGAGTCGCTCGGTTTCGCGCTCGACTGTGCTGCGCAGGCAGTCGGCGCAGTGCGTCTTGGCGCCGCGTTGCCTGCCGCGCTCGGCACGGTCTTCGCGTCATTGCCTGAAGGCAGCGCGGCCGCATCGCATGGCGCGGTGCAGGACATCGCGTATCGCACGATGCGGCGCCTCGGGCTCGCCGAGTGGCTCGTAACGAAGCGGGTCCGCAAGCCGCCTCCTCCGCATGTCGCGCATCTACTCGCCTGTGCGTTTGCGCTGCTGATCGACGAAGAAGAATCGGCCGCCTACACGCCGTTCACCGTCGTCGACCAGGCGGTCAGCGCGATCGGCGCGCGCCGCGAGTTCGAATTTGCGAAGGGCCTCACCAACGCGGTATTGCGCACATTCCTGCGCGAGCGCAGCGCGTTACTGGCCGAATCGAAGAACGACGAAGTCGCGCGCTGGAACTATCCGAAGTGGTGGATCGATGCCGTGCGAAAGGCGTGGCCCGATACCTGGCAAGCCGTTCTCGAAGCCGGTAACACGCAAGGCCCGCTGACCTTGCGCGTGAATGTCCGCCGCTCGAACGTCGACGCTTATGTGCAAACGTTACACGACCATCAGATCGCCGCGACGCAGATCGGCCCGCAAGCCGTGCGTCTCGAGACGCCGATGCATGTCGACCGCATCCCCGGTTTTCGCGACGGCGTCGTCTCGGTGCAGGACGCTGGCGCGCAGCTCGCGGCGCAATCGCTCGGCGTCGCGAACGGCATGCGCGTGCTCGACGCATGCGCCGCGCCCGGCGGCAAAACCGGCCATCTGCTCGAACTCGCCGATATCGATCTCGTCGCGCTCGAAAGCGACCGGGCCCGCGCGCAACGCATCGGCGAAAACCTGCAGCGGCTGGGCCTCACCGCGGACGTCCGGATCGGCGACGCGGGCAACCCATCCGCCTGGCATGGCGCGGCCGAGCCGCTGTTCGATCGCATTCTCGCGGACGTGCCGTGTTCCGCGTCGGGCATCGTGCGCCGCCATCCGGACATCCGCTGGCTGCGCCGCGCGGCCGACATTGCCGCGCTTGTCGCCGAGCAGCGGCGCATTCTCGCCGCGCTGTGGCCGCTCGTGAAACCTGGCGGCGAATTGCTGTATGTCACGTGCTCGATCCTGCCGGATGAGGGTGAGTTGCAGGCACTGTGGTTTGGAAACAACCATCAGGATGCGGTACGATTGGACGCGCCGGGGCAACTGCTGCCCGCAGTCGCTCGCGCGCCCGCCGATACATCGGCCGGTTTTCGCGCCGGAGGGACCACCGGCTCGAACCCAGACCACGACGGATTCTTCTACGCGCGCTTCCAGAAACGGTGATCATCAAACGCCTATTTCCGCTACGGCTCGCGGTCGCGCTCTGGATGGCGCTGGCCCTTTGCCTGACCGCAGCCGGACCGGCGCGCGCCGATTCGATCGCGGTCCAGCGGGCGTCGCTGCAATCGGACAGCAATGGATGGAGCCTCGATGCGCGCTTCGAGTTCGACCTGAACAGCAACCTGGAGGACGCGGTCAATAAAGGGATTCCGCTTTACTTCACGACCGACTTCGAGCTGAGCCGTCCGCGCTGGTACTGGTTCGACGAGCAGCCGGTCAGCGTGTCGCAGAGCATTCGCCTGTCGTTCCAGCCGCTCACGCGCGAATACCGCGTATCGACAGGCGGCCTGCAACTCGGTTTCAGCTCGCTGAACGAGGCGCTGTCGGTGATCAAGCACGTGACCTCGTGGCACGTGATCGATCGCAATCAGGTTCACACCGGGGAGACGTACACCGCATCGGTGCGCATGCAGCTCGATATCGCACTGATGCCCAAGCCGTTCCAGATCGACGCGGTCAATAACCGCGACTGGAATCTTGCTTCCGACTGGAAGCGTTTTACCTTCACGGTGAGCGATCGTGCTAAATAAAGTGCGCCGCGCCACCAGTGTCAGCAGCATCGTCGTTCGTTTGCTGGTGTCGACGGTGGCGGTCACGGCCGTCCTGCTGCTCGTGCTGCTTGCAGCCGCGAGCGCGAATACCGAATTCTTCGACCGCTATTATCAGTGGCTCTACACGGCCAACATCGCGGTCGCGCTGATCTTCATGGGCATCGTGGCGGTGCTCGTCGTCGTGATCATCACGCGCTTGCGCAAGGGCAAGTTCGGCACACGGCTGCTCGCGAAGCTCGCGTTCTTCTTCGCGCTGGTCGGCGTCGTGCCGGGCGGCATTATCTACATCGTGTCGTATCAGTTCGTGTCGCGCAGTATCGAATCGTGGTTCGACGTCAATGTCGAGACCGCGCTGACGTCGGGCCTGAGTCTCGGCCGCGGCATGCTCGACGCGTCGTTATCCGATTTGCAGACGAAGGGCCGGCTGATGGCCGAGCAGCTCGCGAACGCGGATTCAGCCGGCACGACGCTCACGCTTTTGCGTCTGCGCGACCAGTTCGGCGTCCAGGAAGCGACCATCGTCGAGCCCGTGCGCAGCATGTCGGGCGCGTCGCCCGAGATGCACGTCGTGGCGCAGGCGACCGGCAATTACGCGTCGCTCGTGCCGAACGACCTGCCCACGCCGCTGATGATCGAGCAGGCGCGCGGCCGCGGTTTCGCGGCAATCGAAGGCGAAGTGGACGGCGATCCGCACGCGCTAGGCAGCAAGGGTGTGCTGCGTCTGCGCATCGTCCAGCGCATTCCGGACGCCAACGCCACGCAGCTGCAACCGGCCGACCGCTTCCTGCAACTCACGCAACCGGTGTCGGCGTCGCTCGCGCGCAATGCCGATGCCGTGCAGCGCGCGTACCGCGAGTATCAGGAGAAGGCGCTTGGCCGCACGGGCTTGCGCAAGATGTACATCGGCACGCTGACGCTCGCGCTGTTCCTCGCCACCTTCATCGCGATGATGCTCGCGCTCGCGCTCGGCAACCAGCTCGCGCGGCCGCTGTTTCTGCTTGCGCAGGGCACGAAGGAAGTGACCGAAGGCGACTACACCCCGAAGCGCGAAATCAAGTCGCGCGACGAACTGGGCTTTCTCACGCAGTCGTTCAACGCGATGACGCGGCAGCTTTCGGAAGCGCGTGCGGCGGTCGAGAACAATCGCATCGCGCTCGAGCATTCGAAGACGTATCTTGAGAGCATTCTCGCGAACCTCACGGCGGGCGTCTTCGTATTCGACCGGCAGTTCAGGCTCACCACCGCGAACCGCGGCGCCGAGCGTATCTTCCGTCAGCCGTTCGTGACGGCGCTCGGTTCGCCGCTCGAGCGGATCGCGGTATTGAGCGAGTTCGGCGCGATGATCCGCAAGGCGTTCGCGGATCGCGAGGCGGCAAGCAGCGACAACCAGCACGACGATGGCCACTGGCAGCAGCAGTTTTCGATGCAGGTGCCCGGCGAAGCCGACCCGCTCACTTTGCTCGTGCGGGGCGCGCGGCTGCTCTCGGCAAGCGCATTGGCCGAGGACGCGAACGACCTGCAGACGTCCGGCTATGTCGTCGTGTTCGACGACATCTCCGATGTGATCTCGGCGCAGCGCTCGATTGCATGGGGCGAAGTCGCACGGCGTCTCGCGCATGAGATCAAGAATCCGCTCACGCCGATCCAGCTTTCCGCCGAGCGTCTGCAGATGAAGCTGTCCGACAAGCTCTCACCGCACGATGCCGATGTGTTGAAACGCGGCGCGACGACCATCGTGAATCAGGTTGCGGCGATGAAGCAGATGGTCGACGATTTCCGCGACTATGCGCGCACGCCGCCTGCCGTGCTCGCCAATTTGCAGCTTAATGAACTCGTAAGCGAAGTGTTGACGCTGTACGGCATCGAGGAAGGCAAGAGCGCGATCGCCGTCGAGATGGGCGATTTGCCCGTGATCCGCGGCGATGCGACGCAACTTCGCCAGGTGATCCACAACCTGCTGCAGAATGCGCAGGACGCGGTCTCCGAAGCGCCGCATCCGCGGGTGGTGCTCGAGACGCGGACAGTAGAATATGGCGATCCCGATGCGGAAGGTAAAACACGCATCGCCGTGCGCCTCACTGTATCGGACAATGGACCCGGCTTTCCCGCGCGCATTCTCACACGCGCATTCGAACCTTATGTGACGACCAAAGCCAAAGGAACAGGGCTTGGGCTGGCGATGGTCAAGAAGATCGTCGACGAACACGGCGCGCGTATCGACATTCGCAACCGCCTCAAAGCGGGCGATGTGATCGAAGGCGCGCAGATCTCGATTCTCTTTCTTCAACTTGCAGACAACGCGGCGCCCGGCAGTGGAACCCATGCAGGACCGGCGACCGGATCGCAGACGGCGCGTAGCAATGCGTCGCAGGGAACGACAAAAGCAACAGTGCAGACAAGGGCAGCGTAAATGGCAACCATCCTGGTGGTAGATGATGAAATGGGCATCCGGGAATTGCTCTCGGAGATCCTCAGCGACGAAGGGCACGTTGTCGAAACGGCGGAGAACGCGCAGGACGCGCGCGAGTCCCGCTTACGAGCAGCACCTGACCTGGTGCTGCTCGACATCTGGATGCCCGACACCGATGGCGTCACCTTGCTGAAAGAGTGGGCCGCGCAAGGGCAACTGACCATGCCCGTCATCATGATGTCGGGCCACGCGACCATCGACACGGCTGTCGAAGCGACGAAGATCGGCGCGCTGAACTTCCTCGAAAAGCCGATTGCGCTGCAAAAGCTGCTGAAGGCCGTCGAACAGGGGCTCGCGCGCGGCAGCGCGGCGCCGGCGTCGGGCGGCGCAGCGGCGAAGCCCGCGTTGCCCGCGAATGCATCCGCGGTCGCGTCGGCGGCGGCATTGCCGATGCTTGCGGCCGATAACGTGAGCGGCGGCGCGGTGCCCGCGCAAACCACGTCGATTTCGTTCGATATTCCGCTGCGCGATGCGCGCGATGCATTCGAGCGCGCGTACTTCGAGTATCACCTCGCGCGCGAGAACGGCAGCATGACGCGTGTCGCGGAAAAGACCGGGCTCGAGCGCACGCACCTGTATCGCAAGCTCAAGCAACTCGGTGTCGATCTCGGCAAGAACAAGAGCGAATGATCGACGCTGCCGGCAAATTTCAGGAGGGGGCTTGAGGCGTACGGCATGCTTTGTTATACTCTCGCTTCTTCGTTGGCCCGGTAGCTCAGTTGGTAGAGCAGCGGATTGAAAATCCGCGTGTCGGTGGTTCGATTCCGCCCCAGGCCACCAGAATTCGGCCCCAGGACATCGCAAGATTCCTGGGGCTTGTTCTATCTGCCCTTCTGTTGTTTGATGCGGCTGAGCGTAACGCGGTCATGCTCGTCGTCGAACGGAGCGACCCGGGGGCGCCGTCGGCAGTGCACGGTGCCCCGTGATAAAATTTCAAATATTCAAGGACTTGCACTGTCCGGTCGCAAGTCCTTTTTTGTTTGGTGCGCCTTGTTTGGTGCGCCGATCATCGGGCGAATGTCGGCATCAATATCGGCATGAATATCGGCATCAGGCAGACCCGCGTCACGCAGCGACGCACGTGCCTATACTGCTTGAGCCAGCTGCTTGAGCCAGCGTCCCTTGCCGGCGCGAATACGTCCGAAATTGATCCGAAGTTGATCATTTGAGTCCTCACGGAGTAACACGGTGTCCCGTCAACACGCGAAGCGCAGCGCGCTGGTGCTGTTTTCCGGCGGCCAGGATTCGGCCACGTGCCTTGCCTGGGCGCTCGATCGCTACGACACGGTCGAAACGCTCGGCTTCGATTACGGGCAGCGGCACCGCGTCGAACTCGAATGCCGCGCCGGCTTTCGCACGGCGATTGCCAGCGCATTTCCCGAGTGGGGCATGCGCCTCGCCGACGATCACACGGTCGATCTGTCGGTGCTCGGCGCGATCAGCGACACCGCGATGACGCGCGACATCGAAATCGAAACGGCCGCGAGCGGATTGCCGAATACGTTCGTGCCGGGCCGCAACCTGATGTTCATGACGATCGCCGCGGCGATCGCATATCGGCGCGGTTTGCAGGTGCTCGTGGGCGGCATGTGCGAGACGGATTTCTCGGGCTACCCCGATTGCCGCGACGATACGATAAAGGCGCTGCAGGTCGCGTTGAATCTGGGCATGGACAGCCGCTTCGCCGTCGAGACGCCGTTGATGTGGCTCGATAAGGCCGATACGTGGCGTCTTGCGCATGAACTCGGCGGCGATGCGCTCGTCGAGCTGATTCGCGTCGAGACGCATACGTGCTATGTCGGCGAGCGCGCGGAACTGCACGACTGGGGCTTCGGTTGCGGCGAGTGCCCCGCATGCCGCTTGCGCAAGCGGGGATACGAGGCGTATCTCGCGGGCGAGCAGGTCAGCGAGCCGGTGTGAGCGAGACGTCGACGGCAACCTTCATTACAGCGCATCAGGCAGAACCAGCATGACGTACGCGGTCAAGGAAATCTTCTACACGTTGCAGGGCGAGGGCGCGAATGCCGGACGCCCGGCCGTGTTCTGCCGGTTTGCCGGCTGCAACCTCTGGTCCGGCCGTGAAGAAGACCGCGCCGATGCGGTCTGCCGTTTCTGCGACACCGACTTCGTCGGCACCGATGGCGAAAACGGCGGCAAGTACCCCAGCGCCGGCGAACTCGTCGCGACGATCGCGTCGTTGTGGCCCGCGGACGAAGGCCGGCGCTTCGTCGTCTGCACGGGTGGCGAGCCGATGCTGCAGATCGATCAACCGTTCGTCGATGCGTTGCACGCGGCCGGCTTCGAAATCGCGATCGAGACGAACGGCTCGCTGCCGGTGCTCGACACCATCGACTGGATCTGCGTAAGCCCGAAGGCCGACGCGCCGCTCGTCGTGACGAAGGGCAATGAGCTCAAGGTGGTGATCCCGCAGGATAATCAGCGTCTGTCCGAGTACGAGAAGCTCGACTTCGACTACTTCCTCGTGCAGCCGATGGACGGCCCGTCGCGCGATATCAATACCAAGCTCGCCATCGACTGGTGCAAGCGCCATCCGCGCTGGCGTCTGTCGATGCAAACCCATAAGTACCTGAACATCCCCTGATCGCCGTGCTGACCATTACCCGAAAACTCGAATTCGACGCGGGCCACCGCATTCCCGACCACCGCAGCCAGTGCCGCAATCTGCATGGGCATCGCTATGTGCTCGAGATCACGCTGCACGGCGATCTGGTCGAAACGGAAGGCGCGCCGGATCGCGGCATGGTGATGGACTTCGCCGACGTGAAGTCGCTCGCGATGGAGCATCTCGTCGAAAAGTGGGACCACGCGTTTATCGTCTACGAAGGCGATACGCAGGTGCGCCGCTTTCTCGATTCGATGCCGGGCCACAAGACGGTCGTGCTCGACCGCATTCCGACCGTCGAAAATCTCGCGGCGGTTGCGTTCGGCATACTCGCGAACGTCTACGACGCGCACTACGGCGTGAACCTGCGGCTGCAGCGCGTGCGTCTGTACGAGACGCCGAATTGCTGGGCCGATTTCGTGCGCGAATAGCGTGCGCTTGGTAGCCGATACAAGCGTTATTGTCACGGTATGATCGTGCCGGCGCGTGCTGACGCGCGCCAATCACGCGCACCGTTTTGTGTGCCCTCATTGCGTGCCCTCATTGCGTGCCATCACGTTGCAGTAGCCACCGGAGCGAGACCATGCCGGCCACCACAACGCCCACTGTCGCAGTGTCCGCAACACCCTTCGTCGCGCAGCAGACGCTGCGCGGTACACGCCGCTCGCGCCATTCGTGCGCCGGTTCCCGGCCATCTTGCGGCGCAACGTGCCGCGCGGAGGCGCGCTGATGAGCACGTTCACGAATCCGCTCAAGCTGCGCCTCAAAGACCCCGATCCGCTGTATGGCCTGTGGCTGTCGCTAGGCAGCGCGAGCGCGGCCGAAGCGCTCGCGCATGCGGGCTTCGATTGGCTGCTGATCGACATGGAGCATTCGCCGAACGATAGCGTCGACGTCACCGAGCAGCTGCGCGCGATCGCTGCCGCGCACCTGCCGAGCGAGCCGGTCGTGCGCGTGCCGGCGGCCGAGCCGTGGATCGTCAAGCGCGTGCTCGATGCGGGCGCGCGTACGCTGATGTTCCCGAATATCGAATCCGCCGAAGAGGCCGCGTATGCGGTGCGGCTCACGCAATACCCGACCGCGGAATCGTCCGAAGGGTTGCGCGGCGTGGCGGGCGCGGTGCGCGCGGCCGCGTACGGCATGCGCCGCGATTATCTGCAGAATGCAAACGCGCAGATCGCGACGATCGTGCAGATCGAATCGGCGCGCGCGCTGGCGCAGGTCGAACAGATTGCGGCGGTGCCGGGCATCGATTGCCTGTTTGTCGGGCCGGCCGATCTGGCGGCGAGCCTCGGACACCTCGGCGATCCGAAGCATCCGGAAGTACAGGAAGCAATGGCACATATCGTGCAAGTTGCGAAGAATGCGCACATCGCCGCAGGCATCTTCGCGATGGACGTCGTGAATGCGCGGCAGTCTCGCGAGGCGGGTTTCCGCTTTATCTCGCTCGCCGCGGACGTGATGTGGCTGTTGCGTGTGACGCGGCAGTCGTTGCAGGAGGTCAGGTCATGAAGAAGATTTCGCTGCACTGCGCGCGCGCCGGTGCCTTGTTTGCGCTGACAGCGTCAGTCGCGTTAATCGTGGCCACGGGCCTCACGGCACCCGACGCACACGCGGCCGATGCCCAGGCGTTCGACCCGAAGCCCGCGGACGTGGAAACGCAAACCGCGGTCGCCGACTACAACGCCGGCAATCTGACCTCGGCGCTTACTGAATTCCGCAAGGCCGCGCAGCGCGGCAACCGGCTCGCGGAATTCAACTACGCGATGATGCTGCTGAACGGCGAGGGCGGCCCGCCCAACGTCGACGAAGGGAAGAAATGGCTGCGCAAGGCCGCGGACGCGAACATGTCGCATGCGCAGTACGTGTACGGCAAGATGTACGACGATGGCGAATTCGTGGGCCGCGATCCGGCGGAAGCGCACCAGTGGTTTATGAAGGCCGCGAAGCAAGGGCATGTCCAGGCGGAGCTCGCGCTGGCGAATCAGTTTCTCGACGGCCGCGGCACGACGCGCGATAACCAGCAGGCGTTCGTCTGGTACAAGAAGGCGGCCGAAGGCGGCGACATGACCGCGCAGTATGTGACGGGCTCGTTCTATGAGCGCGGCGGCGATGGCGTCAAGCAGAATCTGAACGTGGCGCGCGCGTACTACGCGGCTGCGGCGGCGCAAGGCGATCCGGCGGCGCGGCTCAAGTATCAGCAATTGAGCACGCAGTTGCGCGAGTCCCATGAGGCGAAGCCGCAATAGCGCCGCAATAAAGCCGCAATGAGCGTCGTACGCGCCTAGCTTTGCATCAAGCGCTTCTGCCGCGACACGCTCATGATGAGCCCGATCGCGACGCCGAGGGTGGTCAGCGCGGTGCCGCCATAACTCATGAACGGCAACGGCACGCCGACCACCGGCAGAATCCCGCTCACCATGCCGATGTTGACGAATGCGTACGTAAAGAACGCCATCGTCAGCGAGCCGGCCAGCAGGCGTCCGAAAAGCGTCGCGCCGTTCGCCGCGATAAAGAGCCCGCGCGCGATCAGCGCCATATAGAGCGTGAGCAGCACGAGCCCACCCGCGAGGCCGAATTCTTCGGCGAACACCGCGAAGATGAAGTCGGTGTGTTTTTCCGGAATGAACTCGAGGTGCGCCTGCGTGCCCTTCAGCCAGCCTTTGCCGAGCGGCCCGCCCGAGCCGATCGCGATCACCGCCTGAATGGTGTGGAAGCCCTTGCCGAGCGGGTCGGACGTCGGGTCGAGCAGCGTGCAGATGCGGTGCTTCTGATAGTCGTGCATCAGCGGCCACTGCACTTCGGGCTGGCAGATCTTGTCCTGAAACGTCGCGATCGATGCCACCGCGATCACGCCCGCGATCAGCACCGGCACGATCAGCTTGAAGCTCAAGCCCGCGAAATAGATCACGAAAAGACCCGACGCGAACACGAGCACGGCCGTGCCGAGGTCCGGCTGCTTCGCGATCAGCCCAACCGGTATCGCGAGAATCACGAGCCCGACGAGGTAGTCGTACCAGCGCATCACGCCTTCGCGCCGCTGGTAGTACCACGCGAGCATCAGCGGCGTCGCGATCTTCAGAATCTCGGACGGCTGGATCACGACGCCGACATTGATCCAGCGTTTTGCGCCCTTGCGCGTGAGCCCGAATAGCGCGACCGCGATCAGTAATGCGACGCCGAAGGTATAGGCCGGCACCGCGAAGCGCATCAGCGTATTCGGCGGCACGTTCGCGAGAATCCACATCAGCACGAACGTCAGCATGATGTTGCGCAGTTGATCCTCGACGCGTCCGGGCACGTCGAGGCTCGCGCTGTACAGCGTGACGATGCCGACGCACAGCAGCAGAAACACGATGAGCGCGAGCGGCTTGTCGAAGCCCGCGAACATCTTCTTGATGCGATCGAGCCAGGCGCGCTTGTCGAATTGCATGCCTCTCTCCTTTATTCGTCGATGCCGCCGGTGGCGGGCGCGGGAGGCGGCGCGTGCGACGCGCCTTCTTCACGCGACGGCGCCACGGCGACCGGTGCGGCGTCGCTGGCCGGACGCCGCGGATGCGGACCGGAGGGATGCTGGGTTCTGACCGGGGCGGAGGCCGCGGCAGCAGCGCGTGCACCCGAAGCGCCGGCCGGCGCCGCTGCCGACGCACCCGCAACCCCGCTTGCGGCCTGTAAATCCGACGCTGCTTCGGGCGCGGCAGCCGGCTTCGCCGCGCCGGGCGGCGGCGGCAACGGCGTATAGCCGGCCGCGATGGTCACCGGCTGCACGGCGTCCGGCGTACTCACGCCAACAGGAGCCGACGCGGCTGCCGACGTCGCTGCCGGCGCCGACGCCGGCACATCGCCGATCGACGGCTCGGACGCCCCTTCGGTCGCCGATGCCGCCGCGCTCACCGCGGCTTCCTGGACACCGGGCTTCAGCCGGTCGATCAGATAGTAGTCGAGCACGCGTTTCGCGATCGGGCCGGCCGCCTGCGCGCCCCAGCCGCCGTTTTCGACGATCAGCGCGACCGCGATCTTCGGATTCTCGGCCGGTGCAAACGCGATAAAGAGCGCGTGGTCGCGCAGTTTTTCGGCAAGCGCATGGCCGTGGTACTTCTGCCCCTGCAGCGAAAACACCTGCGCGGTACCCGTCTTGCCCGCGACGAGATACGTCGAGTTACGGAAAATCTGATACGCGGTGCCCGACGGATTCGACGTGACGTTTTCCATCCCGCGCTTGACCACGTCGATATCGGTCTGCGAGACATTGATGCGCCCTTCGTCGCGCGGCACCGTGAGGCGCGTCTGGTGCGAGATCGGGTTTTCGATTTCCTTCACGAGGTGCGGCTTCATCAGCACGCCGTTGTTCGCGAGCGTCGCGGTCGCGTGCGCGAGCTGCAGGATCGTGAACGAGTTGTAGCCCTGGCCGATGCCGAGGCTGATCGTCTCGCCCTCGTACCATTTCTGCTGCTCGGGCTTGCGATACGCCTTGCGCTTCCAGTCGGTCGACGGCAGGATGCCGCGCGCCTCGCCGGCGATGTCGATGCCGGTGATCTGGCCGAAGCCCCACGGCTTCATGAAGTTCGCGATCGCGTTGACGCCGAGATCGTGCGCAAGCATATAGAAGTAGGTGTCGTTCGACACCATGATCGCGCGGTTCATGTCGATCCAGCCCTGACCCTGCGGCACGTCGTTGCGGAACGTGTGGCCGCCGAACGTGTACGAGCCCGGATCCTGGAAGCCCCATTGCGGCGTGCGCTTGTGCAGCGTCAGCGCGGCGAGCGCCATGAACGGCTTGTAGGTCGAGCCCGGCGGATACGTGCCGTGCAGCGGACGGTTCAGGAGCGGGTGATCGGGCGAATTGTTGAGCTCGTCCCACGTCTGCTGGTCGATGCCGTCGACGAACGAATTCGGGTCGAAGCTCGGCGCGGAAACGAACGCGAGCACGTCGCCGGTCGACGGTTCGATGGCGACGAGCGCGCCGCGCCTGCCCGCGAACGCCTGCTCGGCGACTTGCTGCAAGCCGATATCGATCGACAGCACAAGATTGTTGCCGGGCGTCGCCTGGGTGCGCGACAGCGTGCGCACAGGGCGGCCGCCCGCCGTCACTTCGACTTCCTCGAAGCCGGTCAGCCCGTGCAACTCGGTTTCGTAGCTCTGTTCGACGCCGATCTTGCCGATATAGTCGGTGCCCTTGTAGTTGTTTGCGTCGAGGCGCGGATCGTAGTGATCGGGGTCGCTGTTGTTCTGGTCGGAGATATCGTCGAGCCGTTCCTGGTCGCGCTGCGAAATCCGGCCGATATAGCCGATCACGTGCGCGGCAGTCGGCCCGAGCGGATATTGGCGGAACAGCCGCGCGCGCACTTCGACGCCGGGAAAGCGGAAGCGCTGCGCGGTAAAGCGCGCGACTTCGTCGTCGGTCAGGCGCGTGCGGATCGGCAGGCTTTCGAAGTTCTTCGAGTCTTCCTGCAGCTTCTTGAAGCGGCGCCGGTCGCGCGCATCGATCGTAATCACCGTCGACAGTTTGTCGATGACGTTTTCGAGCGTGTCGTTGAGCTTCGACGGCGTGATTTCGAGCGTGTACGCCGAGTAGTTCTTGGCGAGCACGACGCCGTTGCGATCGGTGATGATGCCGCGGTTCGGCACGATCGGCGCCACCGAGATGCGGTTTTCGTCCGCTTGCAGCGAATACTTGCTGTAGTGCCACACCTGCAGGAACAGGAAGCGGAACGCGATCAGCCCGAAGCAGACGAACACGAACAGCCCCGCCGCGGCGACGCGCAAACGGAATCGGTTCAGTTGCTGCTGGGTGTCTTTGAATTCGGTCATGCGGTTGTGCGTCGGCCCTGTTTCATGCCCGCGGCCTCGACGTCAGATAGGCCGGGTGTCGTCCGGATCGGCCGGACGGCGCTGCGGCATCAGCAGCAGCACGCTCGCAAGCGGCCACAGCGCGGCTTCGACGAAACCGTCGATCAGATAGCCCCAGCCGGGGAAGGCCGCGCCGGTCAGCAAGCGGATCACGAACGGCACGACCTGCGCGACCACCAGCAACGGCATGACCGCGAAGATCTGCACGGGCAGCGTCATCCACAGCACGCGGCGGTGGATCGTGATCGCGCCGTACGACAGCAGCGTATAAGCGAGCGCGTGTTCGCCGAGCAGGCTCGCGTTGTGCACGTCCATCAGCAGGCCGAGCATGAACGCGATGCCCATGCCGACCTTGCGCGGCTGATGGACGTTCCAGAACAGCAGCACGAGCGCGACAAAGTCGGGCACGCCCGCGAGACGCCCCCACGGCATCATGTTCAGCAGGAACGCGGCCGCGAGGCTGAACGCGATGAAATACGGGTTGACCGGCTGCAGGATGTATTGCGGACGGTTCACTGTCGGGTCCCCTGGGCCGCCGCTTGCGGCTTGGCGGTCGATTTCGTCGCCGGCCTGGCGGTGGGCTCGGCAGCCGGTTTCTTTTCGGTTGACGACGCCTGCTTCGAGGCCGCCGCGTTCGCGGTGGCTGCGGCCGCCGGTGCTGAAGCCGGCGGCTTCGCCGCCGCCGCGCCGGTCGCATTGCGGTCGTCCGCTTTCGCGCCGCCCTTGTCCTTCTCGGAAGCAGCCGCTTTATCCGCCGCCTTCGCGCCCTTCTTCTTCGCGTCTTTCGCCGCGCTGGCCGCGTCGGGCTCGTCGGCGGGCCGCGGCGGCACTTCGTTCTGATAGTGCAGCACGAGCAGTTGCCGCGCGCCGCGCACCTGGGCGATCGGCAGGCAGACGACGTGCGCGAACGCGGTATCGGCCTGCTTGTCGACGCGCACGACCTTCGCAACCGGCAGGCCCGGCGGATAGACGCCGTCGAGCCCGCTCGTCACGAGTTCGTCGCCCGCGAGCACATCGGCGCTGATCGGCACGAAGCGCAAGTCGAGCGTGTCGCCCTTCGGCGTGCCGTAGATCACGCTGCGCAAGCCGGTTCGCACGATCTGCACGGGCACGGCCTGGTCTTTATCGGTGAGCAGCGTGACTTCCGCCTGCATCGGGAACACGCGCGTGACCTGACCGACCACGCCGTCTTCGTTGACGACCGGCGAACCGTCCTGAATGTCTTGCTGCGAACCGCGCCCGATCACCACCTTTTGCGTGAACGGATCGCGCGTGTCGTACTGGATTTCGGCGGGCGTCGACTGAATGGTCGAGCGTTGCGACAACTGCAGCAGCGCGCGCAGATGCGCGTTTTCGGCCGCAAGCTGCGCGGATTCGTTCGCCTGTTGCGAAAGCCGCAAGTTGCGTGCGCGCAATTGCGCGTTGTCGGTGCGCAACGTGGCGCTCGTCACGGCGAGATCGGCCGCGCCCATAAAGATGTCGCGCGGCACGAGGGCGGCGCGCTGCAGCGGATAAAGCCCCGCGCCGAGCACGCCGCGAACGATTTCAAGCGTCCTGAAGCGCGCGTCGGAGATCAGCAGTGCAAGCGCGAGCACGACGAAAATGATCAGCCGTGCAAGTGCCGACGGGCCTTGCTTGAATAGGGGCGGCGGACTGTATTCCATGGTCGGCGCCGTGGACGTGAGCGGTTAGATGAAACTTTGACGCCCGACAGGGCGCGCGGTGCGGCCAAAAAAGCCGCACACCCAGCGCGCGGCGGCTGGAGAAGCCAGCCGTACGATCCGCGCCACTGACATGGAGACCCGCTTACTCGTAGGAGAAGATGCTGCCGAGCTTGTCCATGCGCTCGAGCGCCATGCCCGACCCGCGCACGACGCACGTGAGCGGGTCTTCGGCGACGAGCACCGGCAGTCCGGTTTCTTCCGCGAGCAGGCGGTCGAGGTCGCGCAGCAACGCGCCGCCGCCCGTGAGCATCATGCCGCGTTCGGCGATATCGGCGCCGAGTTCCGGCGGCGTTTGCTCGAGCGCGATTTTTACCGACGACACGATCTGGTTCAGCGGATCGGTCAGCGCTTCGAGGATTTCGTTGCTCGAGATCGTGAAGCTGCGCGGGATGCCCTCCGACAGGTTCCGGCCCTTCACTTCCATTTCCTTGACTTCGGAGCCCGGGAACGCGGAGCCGATTTCCTTCTTGATGGCTTCGGCGGTTTGCTCGCCGATCAACATGCCGTAGTTGCGGCGGATGTAGTTGACGATCGCCTCATCGAACTTGTCGCCGCCGACGCGCACCGAGCCTTTATAAACGATGCCGCCCAGCGAGATCACGCCGACTTCCGTCGTGCCGCCGCCGATATCGACGACCATCGAACCCGTTGCTTCCGACACCGGCAGGCCCGCGCCGATGGCCGCTGCCATCGGTTCTTCGATCAGGTACACCTGCGATGCGCCGGCGCCGTGCGCGGCTTCCTTGATCGCACGGCGTTCGACCTGCGTCGAACCGCACGGCACGCAGATGATGATGCGCGGCGACGGCGAGAACATGCGCGATTCGTGTGCAGTCTTGATGAACTGCTTGATCATCTGCTCGGTGACGGTGAAGTCGGCGATCACGCCGTCCTTCATCGGGCGGATCGCTTCGATGTTGCCCGGCACCTTGCCGAGCATCTGCTTTGCTTCGCGGCCGACGGCCTGGATGGTTTTCTTGCCGTTCGGACCGCCTTCCTGGCGGATCGAGACAACGGAGGGTTCGTCGAGAACGATGCCTTTGCCACGCATGTAGATCAGCGTGTTGGCGGTGCCGAGGTCAATGGCCAGGTCGTTGGAGAAATAGCTGCGCAAAAAACCAAACATTCAAAATCCTGTCTCGCTTGGGGCCGGGCCTCGCACCGTACGCGGGAGGGCGGCAGCGGAAAAATTAACGGCTTCACATTCGGGGTGACACGACCGGGCTTCGCGTTGACGCCGACAGACGCAGTGCGTCGACGTACGGAAACCACTGGAAATCACGCGGAAAACTGAAGCTGCTGGGGAATCTACTGTGCAACGAACCCGTCACTGCCGGAGACTTGATCACAAGGCTGTTTCAGCTTCACTTCTGCGCTTTGCTTCAGCGCATGCCCAGAAAGGCCTTGGTAAGTCGGTCCGGGTTTGGGTCGAACGCGTAATGATACCTTATAATTTTGCTGTATTTGAAGGAAACGAGTGGCACTTTTTGCTGCCGCGCGGCCCTTTTTCGAGGGGCCACTCCATGATTTAACCCGCTGTTGCAACATCGTTTTTCCTCGTTGCGGCAGTCCGCGTTCAATTCCGGTGAAACGTATGGCTTTGACCCTGACCGATGTGAAACGCATCGCACATCTCGCACGGCTCGAATTACCCGATGCCGATGCCGAACATACGCTTGTGCAACTCAATGAATTCTTCGGTCTCGTCGAGCAGATGCAGGCGGTGGACACCACCGGCGTTGCGCCGCTCGCGCACCCGATCGAGCAGATCGAGGATGTCGCGTTGCGATTGCGCGCAGATGCGGTGACGGAAACGGTGTGCCGCGAAGACTTCCAGCGCCCGGCGCCCGCGGTGCAGGACGGCCTGTATCTGGTGCCGAAGGTTATCGAGTAATTGTCCGTACAGGAACACCGCAATGCATGAGAAAAGCCTGACTGAACTGCGTGCCGCACTCGACGCGAAGCAATGCTCCGCGGTCGAACTCGCGGACCTGTACCTGAAGCGTATCGCGGCAAGCAAAAGCCTGAACGCGTTCGTGCATGTCGACGAAGCGCGCACGCTCGAAGAAGCGAAGGCCGCCGATGCGCGCCTCGCGAGCGGCGACGCCGGCCCGCTGACGGGCCTGCCGATTGCGCACAAGGACGTGTTTGTCACGCGCGGCTGGCGCGCGACCGCCGGCTCGAAGATGCTCGAAAACTACACGAGCCCGTTCGATGCGACCGTCGTCGACCGTCTGGCGCGCGCGGGCATGGTGTGTGTCGGCAAGACGAACATGGACGAATTCGCGATGGGTTCGTCCAATGAGAACTCCCATTTCGGTCCCGTGCACAACCCGTGGGATACGGCGGCGGTGCCCGGCGGTTCGTCGGGCGGCTCGGCCGCGGCAGTGGCCGCGCGCCTTGCGCCCGCCGCAACCGGCACCGACACGGGCGGCTCGATCCGTCAGCCCGCGTCGTTTTCCGGCATCACCGGTATCAAGCCGACGTACGGCCGCGTGTCGCGTTACGGGATGATTGCGTTCGCTTCCTCGCTGGACCAGGGCGGTCCGTTTGCGCAAAGCGCGGCCGATTGCGCGCTGCTGCTCAACGCAATGGCCGGTTTCGACGAACGCGATTCGACGAGCCTCACGCGCGACGACGAAGACTTCACGCGTTATGTTGGACAGACGTGGCAAGGCGGCGCGAGCGGTGCGAGCGGTGCCGATAAGCCGCTCGCCGGACTGCGCATCGGCTTGCCGAAGGAATACTTCGGCGACGGTCTCGCCGACGATGTGCGCGCCTCGATCGATGCCGCGCTCAAAACCTGCGAGTCGCTCGGCGCGACACTGGTCAGCGTGTCGCTGCCGAAAACCGAGCTGTCGATTCCGGTCTATTACGTGATCGCACCGGCCGAAGCCTCGTCGAATCTGTCGCGTTTCGATGGCGTGCGCTACGGTCATCGCGCGGCGCAATACGGCGATCTGCTCGACATGTACAAGAAATCGCGCGCTGAAGGCTTCGGGCCCGAAGTGAAGCGCCGCATTCTGGTGGGCACGTACGTGCTGTCGCACGGCTATTACGACGCGTACTACCTGCAGGCGCAGAAAATCCGCCGCATCATCGCGCAAGACTTCCAGCAGGCGTTCAAGCAGTGCGACGTGATCATGGGGCCGGTTTCGCCGACGGTCGCGTGGGATATCGGCGCGAAGGGCGACGATCCGGTGCAGATGTATCTCGCGGATATTTACACGCTGTCGGTGAGCCTCGCGGGTCTGCCCGGCATGAGCGTGCCGTGCGGCTTTGGCGCGGGCGCGAATGCAAAGCGGCCGGTCGGCTTGCAAATCGTCGGCAACTATTTCAACGAAGCACGCATGCTGCAAGTTGCGGACGCGTTCCAGCGCGTCACCGACTGGCATCGCAGGTCGCCAGTGGAGAACGGTGAGCCCCCACGCTCACTTCGTTCGCCGCCCCCCGGGGGGGCGCATGCCTCCCTTGAGGCGGCTCGGCGGGAGGCATGATGGAAATGCGCAAAGAATGGGAAGTGGTTATCGGTCTCGAGACGCACGCGCAACTGTCGACGGTCTCGAAGATCTTCTCCGGCGCCGCGACGCAGTTCGGCGCCGAACCGAACACACAAGCCTGCCCGGTCGACCTCGCCTTGCCCGGCGTGCTGCCGGTTGCGAACCGCGGTGCTGTCGAGCGCGCGATCCGCTTCGGTCTTGCGATCGGCGCGACGATTGCGCCGCGCAGCATCTTCGCCCGCAAGAACTACTTCTATCCGGACCTGCCGAAGGGCTACCAGATCAGCCAGTACGAGATTCCGGTCGTGCAGGGCGGCAAGGTCACGATCCAGGTGCCCGCCAATGAGAAGGCCGGCAAGGACGCGTACGAAAAGACCATCAACCTGACGCGCGCACACCTCGAAGAAGACGCAGGCAAGTCGCTGCACGAAGACTTTGCGGGCATGACCGGCATCGATCTGAATCGCGCGGGCACGCCGCTGCTCGAAATCGTCACCGAGCCGGAAATGCGCAGCGCCGCGGAAGCGGTCGCGTATGCGAAGGCGCTGCATGGCCTCGTCGTCTGGCTCGGCATATGCGATGGCAATATGCAGGAAGGCTCGTTCCGCTGCGATGCGAACGTGTCGGTGCGGCCGGTCGGGCAGAAGGAATTCGGTACACGCGCCGAGATCAAGAACCTGAACTCGTTCCGCTTCCTTGAAGAAGCGATCCAGTACGAAGTGCGTCGCCAGATCGAGTTGATCGAAGACGGCGGCACCGTGGTTCAGGAAACGCGTCTGTACGATCCGGACAAGCGCGAAACGCGCTCGATGCGCTCGAAGGAAGACGCGCACGATTACCGCTATTTCCCCGATCCGGACCTGATGCCGCTCGTGATCGAACCGGCGTGGATCGAGCGTGTGAAGGGCGAGATGCCCGAACTGCCGGAAGCGATGCAGCAGCGCTTTGTCGATCAGTACGGGCTCACGCGCTATGACGCGGGTGCGTTGACTTCTAGCAAGGCTATGGCCGCCTATTTCGAGACTGTGGTCTCGAAAATGAGCGATGTTCGCGATGCCGGCGCTATGCAAGCGAAGGGCGTTGCGAACTGGATCATGGGCGAGGTTTCCGCCCAACTGAACCGCGAAGACCTTGCCATCGAGGCAAGCCCGGTCAGCGCCGCACAGCTTGCGCTAGTCCTGCAGCGCATTGCCGACGGCACGATCTCGAACAAGATCGCGAAGGAAATCTTCATCGCGATCTGGGAAGAGAAAGCCACCGACGAAGCCGCCGCCGATCGCATCATCGAAGCGAAGGGCCTGAAGCAGATCTCGGACACCGGTGCGCTCGAAGCGATCATCGACGAAGTGCTCGCGGCAAACCAGAAGTCGGTCGACGAATATCGCGCCGGCAAGGAGAAGGCATTCAACGCGCTGATCGGTCAGGCGATGAAGGCGACGAAGGGCAAGGCCAATCCGCAGCAGGTCAACGAACTGCTGAAGAAGAAGCTGTCCTGAGAACGCGCGAAGCGGCGGAACATCGCGAAGCTCGATGTTTCGCATGCGCTGCACAAACGGCGCGCTTCGGTCATGATGGGCTGTTGCCGGATCGAAAGGACTGGGCAACAGCCCTTTTTCATTGGTGCGGGAATCGGGTCAATTCTTAACGAGGAGACGGGCTGATGGCCAAGAAGCCGGAACTTGACGATTTTCGCGTGCCCTTTTTTGAAGAAGGCAAGAAGAGCACGTTCAAGCTGTCCGACTTCGATGCGGGCGCGAAACCGTTCTCGAGCGGCTCGAAAGAATCCGATCGCGAGCTGCTGCTCGAGTTCGGCACGAAACTCGATGCGCAGCAGGAGCGTCTGCACGCGCAGCGCCGGCAACGCGTGTTGGTGGTTCTGCAAGGCATGGACACGAGCGGCAAGGACGGCACGATTCGCGCGGTGTTTCACGAAGTCGATCCGCTCGGGCTGCGCATCGTGCCGTTCAAGGCGCCGACGCCGAGCGAAACGGCGCACGACTTTCTCTGGCGAGTGCATGCGCAGGCGCCGATGGCGGGCGAACTGACGATCTTCAACCGTAGCCACTACGAAGATGTGCTCGTGCCGACGGTGCTCGGTCAACTGAACAAAACGCAGCGCGAACGCCGTTACCGTCACATCCGCGATTTCGAAGCGATGCTCGCCGACTCGGGCACGACGATCGTCAAATGCATGCTGCACATTTCGAAGGACGAGCAGCGCGAGCGGTTACAGGCGCGTATCGACGATCCGAGCAAGCACTGGAAGTTCGACGTGTCCGACCTCGACGCACGCAAACTCTGGGACAAGTATCAGGACGCGTATAGCGATGCGCTCGCCGCGACGTCGACCGACTACGCGCCGTGGTACGTGATTCCCGCGGATTCGAAGTCGCATCGGAATGTGATGGTGGCTTCGTTGCTGGCGCGCACGATGGAGTCGCTGAAGCTCGAATTTCCGCCGCCGAAGGATTCGCTGAAGGGCGTAATAATCGAATAAGCGTGCGCTTCCACGGCATAAAAACACACACCGAATCGACAAAAAAGGAATGACATGTTGCGCGTGATCACCGCCAATCTGAACGGCATCCGCTCTGCGTCGAGCAAAGGCTTTTTCAACTGGTTCGGCGAGCAGAATGCCGACGTGCTGTGCGTACAGGAAATCAAATGCTCGCAGGACGATATGACGCCCGAGTTCCTCGCGCCGCACGATTTCACCGGCTATTTCCAGCATGCGGTGAAGAAAGGCTACAGCGGCGCGGGCGTCTATACGCGGCATGAACCCGATGAAGTCGTGATCGGCTTCGGCAGCGAGGAGTTCGACGCGGAAGGGCGTTACGTCGAACTGCGGTTCGGGAAATTATCGGTGGTGTCGGTCTATGTGCCCTCGGGGTCGAGCGGCGAAGACCGGCAGCAGGCGAAGTACCGTTTCATGGAGCTCTTTATGCCGCACCTCGACGCGCTGCGCAAAAAGCGCGAAGTGATTTTGTGCGGCGATGTGAACATCGTGCACAAAGAGATCGACATCAAGAACTGGAAGAGCAACCAGAAGAACTCGGGCTGCCTGCCCGAGGAGCGCGCGTGGCTCACGAAGCTCTTCGACGAAGTCGGCTACGTCGACGTGTTTCGCACGCTCGACCAGCGGCCCGAGCAGTACACATGGTGGAGCAATCGCGGCCAAGCGTATGCGAAGAACGTCGGGTGGCGCATCGATTATCAGATTGCGACGCCGGATATTGCGTCGAAGGCGAAGCGCGTCGATATCTTCCGCGACATCAAGTTCAGCGATCACGCGCCGCTGACGATCGATTACGATCACACGCTCGCGAGCTGATGGCGGGCGCGCGCGTGGGCCTGAAGTATGGCGCGCCGCGCGTCGGCTATTCGCGCGCCGCCGTCCGGCGCGAACGCCCGGCTCCCTGATAGTCGGGCAACGTATCGACGGTCTTGCCGATCGCCTTGGCGTAGAGCGGCAGCATGTCGGACAGCCGCTTGATGATGTCCTGGCGGCGCGCGGTCGTGTACGGGTGCACATAGATAAAGCCCTGGTCGCGGTTATTGCGCGTCGCGACCGCCAGCTTGTCCCATAGCGTGACGGCGGCGCGCGGATCGTATCCGCCGCGCGAGGCGATTTCGCTGCCGATCACGTCCGCTTCGGTTTCGTCGGCGCGTTCGTACTTCATCTCGAGCAGCTGCGAGCCGATACCAAGCGGCGATGCGCCGAGATCCGCGAGTCCGAACAGTTGCGGGATCGGGCCCGAGCCCAGTTGCGCGGCCTGTTGTTCGCCAAGACGTTCGCGCGCATGCTCGCGCAGCGCGTGCGCGATTTCATGGCCAATCAGCATGCCAAGCTCGTTATCGTTGAGTTTGACGCGATCGAGCATGCCGCTATACACGATGAGTTTCCCGCCCGGCAAACAGTACATCCGGATATCGGGTGAGCGGAGCACCGCGACATCCCACTTCCAGTGTTTCGTTCGGTCGCTCCATTTGAGCGAGTACGGGATGAGTTTGTCGGTGATCGTACGCACGCGTATCACGCGCGGATCGGTCGGCGGATACAGACGGTGCGCGTGGTCGGCGCCGCGCACGATCTGATCGAATTCCTCGGCGGCCTGGCCTTCGAGCATCGACGATGGAATCAGATTGCGAAATACCGCGGCGTTGCCGTAGCGCAGTTGCTGGTTCGGCTGGATAGGCGTCGACAGGGGGGCCGCGCCGGAAGCGGCAGGCGTCGCAGCGGCGCTTGCGGGCGCGGATGCGCTTGAGGTCGCTGCAGCGGCTTCCGACCTCGGTGTCGCCGGCGCGTTGGCGCTGCTTGCCGCGCTGCCGGGCGCGTTCGCGGGCGGGGTGTTTGGAGTGCCGCCTGTCGCGCTGCCGGCGGCGCTTGAGGTGGCGCTTAAGGCAGGATAATTCGGCGCATTCGGCGGCTTCGCGGTAGTCGAACCCGAAGACGCATTCGGCGTCGATCCCGCTGCCGCGCTTGGCGTTGTACCAGGTGCAGCCGCATTCGGAGCGGCGTTAGCAGGCGCCGCGCCCGCACCTGGACTCGCTGCCGCGCTTGCGGCGGGCCCGGCGCCGCCCGCTTCGGTCGCACACGCGTGGGTGGAGACTGCACACGCCCCGCTCACGCTCGCCAGCGCGAGCATCAATCGCACCAGATGCATCAGACGAAAACGGCTTCGGCGCGCGTCACTCCAGGGCTTCACACGTTCACGCAGCCCATCGGGCCGATGCAGCCGGCCCTTCACGCATCGCCGAACCTTGTCCGTCACGACGGTCTCCTCCACGGCGCAATCCGGAACAAAAGTAGCATACCGGGCACGGCGAGGAGGGTGCATGCAATGAAGTAATGGAACCAGCCGAACTGCGCGACGACATAGCCGCTCGCCGCCGACGCGAGCGTGCGCGGCACCGAAGCGAGGCTCGTGAAGAGCGCGAACTGCGTGGCCGTATAACGCGGATCCGTCGTGCTCGCGATATACGCCGTGAATGCCGCGAGCGTCAGCCCGGTCGCAAAGGTCTCGAACCCGTAGACGATTGCCAGCGCAAAGAGCTTCGGATCGAGCTGCACGCTCCCGTTAGTGCCGAGCGACGACATCAGTTGCGTCACGGTCTGGCTGATCGATGCTACGACGTGATACATCGGTGCATCAGGCGCGCCGTGCCCGAATTGCGCGAGCCACGCGAAGCCGAGTGTCGACACCATCTGCAGGAATCCGAAGATCCACAGCCCGCGGCCGATGCCGATCTTCATGAGCCAGATGCCGCCGATAATGCCGCCCGCGAGGCTCGCGCCGAATGCGGTCGTTTTCGCGATCACGCCGATTTCGGTGCGCGAGAAACCGATGTCGAGGAAGAACGACGTGGACAGCGTGGTCGCCATCACATCGCCGAGCTTGTAGAGAAAGATAAAGCCGAGCACGAACAGCGCGCCGAGCCAGCCGTCGCGCAGAATGAATTCGCGGAACGGCTCGACCACGGCTTCGCGCAGATTCTTCGGCGGCGCGCCGTGCACTTCGGGCTCGCGCACGACGAGCGTCATGATCATGCCCGGCAGCATGAAGGCCGCGGTGAAAGCAAAAACGGTGGCCCACGGCAGATGGTCCGACAGAATCAGCGCCAGCGAACCGGGCACGAGCGCCGCGATCTTGTACGCGTTCACATGGACCGCGTTGCCGAGTCCTTGCTCCGTGTCGTGCAGCAGTTCGCGCCGGTACGCGTCGATCACGATGTCCTGGCTCGCGCCGAAAAACGCAACGAGCGCGGTGAGCGCGGCGACGCTCCAGATCGAATCGCGCGGCGACACGATGCCAAGCGATGCAATTGCGCCGGCCACGAGAATTTGCGTGACGAGCATCCAGCCGCGCCGCCGTCCCGGCCGCCAGCCGGGCAGCCGCGGGACGAAGCGGTCCATCAGCGGCGCCCAGACGAATTTCCACGTATAGGGAAATTGAATCAGCGCGAAGAGGCCGATTTCCTTCAGATTGACGCCTTCGGAGCGCAGCCACGCCTGCACCAGGTAGACGAGCGTGAATAGCGGCAGACCCGACGTAAAGCCGAGAAAGACGCAGATCAGCATGCGCGTGTTCAGGAACGCGCGCCAGCCGGTATGTTCTTCGTGAGCGTTAAGTGCGGGCGCCTCGTGTGGCGGGTTCGACATGTGCGGTGGCGTTAGATTTTCTTGACGCGATAGACAGCAAGACTACCACGCCAGTTCACGCCCCAACGTACGGTCTGGCCGCCGTGCAGCACGACGCGATCGAGGATTTCGATGCCCACTTCGGGGGCGAGCGCTTCGAAATCCTTGATGGTCAGCACACGCACGTTCGGCGTGTTGTGCCATTGATAAGGCAGCGACTTCGACACCGGCATCCGACCCTGTACGACGGCCAGCCGATGCGGCCAGTAGCCGAAGTTCGGGAACGACACGATGCACTCCTTGCCGACGCGCACCGTCTCGCGCAGGATCGCCGCGGTCTGATGAATGGTCTGCAGGGTCTGCGAGAGGATCGCGAAATCGAAGCTGCCGTCTTCGAAGAGACGCAGCCCGTCTTCGAGATTCTGCTGGATCACGTTGACGCCGTTTTTCGCGGAGGCCAGCACGCCCGCGTCGTTGATCTCGATGCCGTAGCCCTGCACTTCGAGTTCTTCGGCCAGCAGCGACAGCAGCGAGCCGTCGCCGCAGCCGAGGTCGAGCACCGTCGCGCGCGGCTCGACCCAGCGTGCGATCGCGCGGAAGTCCGCGCGCGTCGAGAGGAGATCGAAGGCTTGCTGGTTCATGCGTTCACCTCGAGCGCGATGCGTTCGTAGTACGCGCGCATCAGGTTGTGATAACGCGCGTCGTCGAGCAGAAATGCGTCGTGACCATGCGGCGCGTCGATTTCGCCATACGTCACCTGGCGCTTGTGATCGAGCAGCGCCTTGACGAGCTCGCGCGAGCGCGCCGGCGCGAAGCGCCAGTCGGTCGTGAAGCTCGCGATCAGGTATTTCGCTTTCGTGTGGGCGAGCGCGGCGGTGAGGTCGCCGTCGAATGCCTTGGCCGGATCGAAGTAGTCGAGCGCGCGCGTGATCAGCAGATACGTGTTGGCGTCGAAATAGTCGGCGAACTTGTCGCCCTGGTAGCGCAGATAGGACTCCACTTCGAATTCGACGTCGAAACTGAAGTTGTATACGTCGAGCGCGCCCTCGGCGCGGCGCAATGCGCGGCCGAATTTCGCGGCCATATCGTCGTCCGACAGATAGGTGATGTGGCCGATCATCCGCGCCACGCGCAAGCCGCGCTTCGGCTTTACGCCATGCGCGTAGTAGTCGCCGCCGTGGAAGTCCGGGTCCGACAGGATCGCCGACCGTGCGACTTCGTTGAACGCGATGTTCTGCGCGGACAGCTTCGGCGTGGATGCCACCACGATGCAGTGTGCGACGCGGTCCGGGTACATCGTGCTCCATGCGAGCGCCTGCATGCCGCCGAGGCTGCCGCCCATCACCGCGGCAAAGCGCTCGATGCCGAACACGTCCGCCACGCGCGCCTGCGCGTTCACCCAGTCTTCGACGGTCACGACCGGAAAGCTCGCGCCGTAAGGACGCCCTGTCGACGGATCGATGCTCATCGGTCCGGTCGAGCCGAAGCACGAGCCGAGGTTGTTCACGCCGATCACGAAGAAGCGGTTCGTATCGAGCGGCTTGCCGGGGCCGACCATGTTGTCCCACCAGCCGACGTCCTTCGGATTGTCGGCGTAGACGCCCGCCACATGATGCGACGCGTTAAGCGCATGGCAGACGAGCACCGCGTTGCTGCGTGCGCTGTTGAGCGTGCCGTAGGTTTCGACCATCAGGTCGTAGTCGGCGAGCGAACTGCCGCTTTGCAGTGGCAACGGCTCGGAGAAATGCATTTTTTGTGGAGCGACGATCCCGATCGATTCCATTTATGTCCGCCTGTGACGATTGCTGGGCGGCTAAACGGTGTCGGCGACGCGCAAGAGAGGCGATTTCGCGCTGACGACCTCTTTAGCCGCATTTATGTGAACCGTGGACCATGAGTCCGGCAGGTTCGCGCGCCCGCAATCGAGTCAGCAAATCGGCGCGCTACAACGTGTTTTCAGGGTAATGCAGGGGGGATTCGTTGCAACGTCGATGCGTCGGCCGCTGCAACAATCAGGCGAAGAGTATAGCGGAAAATCCGTAGCGGCAGCGCCGGCGGGGCGGCTACGCCCGTCGCCCGGTCGCTGCACGCTGTTCCTTGCACGCGGCTTATTGCAGGATCAGCAGCAGTTGCGCGTCCGCGTGCTCGCCGGGCGCGCGCGCGAAGCCGCTTCGCACATAGCGGTGCCAGCGGCCGATGATGTAGCTGAGCAGCAGATTGGCGCGCACGGCCGGATCGTAGCCGGCGGGCAGCGGGACGGTGATGTCAGGCACGGCCGTCGCGGTATCCACCGAAGCGGCCGGTTGCCCGGAGGGTGCGGCGCGCTCGCCGTCCATACCATCGACACCTTCTTGTTCGATCGCGCTCACCGCGCTTGCCTCCGTCAAGCCCACGCGCAGGCATTGCTTCAGCGACGTCTCGATCCGTTCCAGGATCTGGTTCACGCGCTCGGTGAGCCGTTCGTGCTCGCCGACGAGCGCCTCGCAGGTCAGCACGCGCGTCATGCCGGGATTCTTCGCGGAGAAGTTGAGCAGCGTGAGCGCGATCGCGCGCGCCTGCAGCACACCGTTCGGCTCCTTCGCGACGATCTGGTTGATCAGGCCGAAGAGCGTTTGCTCGATAAATTCGATCAGCCCCTCGAACATTTGCGCCTTGCTGGCGAAGTGCCGATACAGCGCGGCTTCGGAGACGCCTAGCCGCGCGGCCAGCGCGGCGGTGGTGATTTTTTCGTTTTTCGGCGCTTCGAGCATCGCCGCGAGCGTCTGCAGAATGTGCACGCGGCGCTCGCCGGGCTTCAGGCGCGCGGCGCGGCCGCCGTTGCCGTTGCCATTGGCGTCGGCGGCGATGCTGTGCGTTCCAGGTTGGTCCGGCTGTCCTTCGGTTACGGCCTCGTCATGCTTGCGGATCGGCTGCATGTCTGTCGTCCCTTCAGTCGCGCCGAGCGGTTGCCCAGTCGTAGCGATTTTAACGAACGAATGCGGCGGTCGACATAATGCGGGCGCCCCGTGCCCGGCAAGCGCGCGGGAACGCCGTCCGCGCCCGGGCGGCGCGGCAGGTGCCCGACAATCCAGACGGTGCGCAGGCCAAGCCGCTTATAGCTTTTCAGGTGGCCGCGCGTGTCTTCGACGAGGATCGCGTCGGCGGCGCGCACATGCGCATCGCGCATCGCCTTGCGCAGCATCGCCGGGTCGGGCTTCGCGCGCCAGCCGCGCCGGTCGCGCATATGCTCGACGGCGATCACGCGCTCGAACAGACGCTCGATGTGCAACTCGGCGAGCACCGCGCGCGCGTAGGCCTGCGGGCCGTTCGTCAGCACGATCTTGCGGCCCGGCAGCGCGGCGATCAGGCGCGCAAGGCCGCGTTCGCTGCGCAGCATCGAGCGCAGATCGCCGGGGAACGTGTGGACGACTTTCAGAAAGTCGTGAGGATCGATCGGATGATGGCGCGCGAGGCCGAGCAACGTTGCGCCATAGCGTTGCGTGTAGCCGACGCGCAGGCGGTCGGCTTCTTCGTGTTCGACTTGCAGCGCATCGATGATGTACTGCGTCATCGCGGTATTGATGGCGGGGAAAATGGCGTGCGACGCGCGGTGCAAGGTGTTGTCGAGGTCGAAGAGCCAGACCGGGTTGCCGGCTTCGATCTTCGGGCGGCGTCTCTTTTGAGCGTGGCGCATTGTTGGAATAGAGGGGAACGGGCGGTCGGCGCCGGCCGGACGCGTGGGACGCGGCCAGCGTGCACCGCGGGTTTGCGGGTTCATGGCCCGGCGGCGAACCCTCGAACGGTGCGCCGTTTAAACGAGGTCAGACGACCGAAGTTATCAGTATGCCCCTTATTGTCCGCGTTGCGGCACGGGGGATGTCCAGATTTGCGTGTTCTCCCGATGATGCTGCCCGGGCGAGGGCCGCCCGGGTTTGCTGTCGGGTTCGGTAAGCGGCTTTTGCAGCGAGGCCAGGCTGTCGCGAGATTCGCAGCCGTCGCTCAATGCGAGCGGATCATCGTGCCGAACGGTTGCTCGGTCAGGATTTCGAGCAGCACCGAGTGCTCGATGCGCCCGTCGATGATGTGCACCGAGCGCACGCCGCTTTTCGCCGCGTCTAGCGCCGACGAGATTTTCGGCAGCATGCCGCCCGAAATCGTGCCGTCCGCGAACAGCGCGTCGATCTCGCGCGCGGAAAGATCGGTGAGCAGCGTGCCTTCCTTGTCCATCACGCCGGGGATATTCGTCATCATGACGAGCTTCTCGGCGTTCAGCACGACCGCCAGCTTGCCCGCGACGAGATCGGCATTGATGTTGTACGAGAGGCCGTCTTCACCGAAACCGATCGGCGAAATGACCGGGATGAACGCGTCGTCCTGCAATGCCTTGACGACCGCCGGATTGATCGCTTCCACCTCGCCGACCTGGCCGATGTCGATGTACTGCCCCGGATTGTCCCGATCCGGCATCATCAGCTTGCGCGCGTGGATGAGGCCGCCGTCCTTGCCGGTCAGGCCCACCGCGTGGCCGCCGAAGTGATTGATCAGCGTGACGATATCCTGCTGCACTTCGCCGCCGAGCACCCATTCGACGACTTCCATGGTTTCCTCGTCGGTGACGCGCATGCCCTGGATGAAAGTGCCCTGCTTGCCGATTTTCTTCAGCGCCTGGTCGATCTGCGGGCCGCCGCCGTGCACGATCACCGGGTTGATGCCGACCAGCTTCAGCAGAATCACGTCGCGGGCGAAGCCCTGCTTCAGACGTTCTTCGGTCATCGCGTTGCCGCCGTATTTGATGACCACGGTCTTGCCGTGGTACTGACGGATGTACGGCAACGCTTCGGCCAGAATTTCGGCCTTCAGCGTGGGCGCGATCTGGGAGAGGTCGGAAAGCTCGGACATGGCGGCGGCTCAACGGGGACAAGTGAAAACAAGGGCGAATTGTACAGGAGTGGCGCGTTGCAACAGCGTTTTTGGCAAGCACCTTCGCGGTGCTCGCAGCATGCCGGCGACACGTGTTTTCGAGGTGCGCGATGCGCTTTGCGGCGGTCGTTTTGCCGTGCCGGCGCGCGCTCTGGTTGCAGCGCAAAAACGCGCATATTGCGCGCTGTCGCATGCTCCATACGAAATCGACGCCACGTCTTCGCCGCCGGTTCTGCTGACCGGCCAGACGTGGCATTATTTCCGCGTCCCCCAACGGTTTCCTCACGCCGTTTATGAATCCGCCCGTTTCCCGACCGTCCGCCTCGTCCCGCGGGATCGGATCGCGCGACCCGAAAAGCGGGCGTTGCCCGCGCTGCGGCCGCGCATTCGACTGCGGACAGGAAGCGCGAACCGCCGACTGCTGGTGCCGCGCCATGCCGCCGTTGCCCGCCGACAGGCTCAAGGCGGGCAGTCGCTGTCTGTGCCCCGAGTGCCTCGCGGAGGAAATCGCGCGCGCGCAAAACGATCCGGCGGCCGCCGCGGCCGCGGACGATTAACG
>NZ_BAAILL010000065.1:328056-403219 GCF_054589215.1 Paraburkholderia sp. 2C
GAGCGCTGCCGCCCAGACTTCTCCGGGCCTCATCTGTTGCGCCAGTGACACAATGACGCGGCGCGCTGCCGGTGACCCGAACCGGCCCTTTCAGCGGTTAAACTGACACGATGCACCGCATCATGAACACCGGTCGGGTCAATCTCGAGCATCTTTTCTGGCTGCGCAGCCTCGCCATCATCGGCCAGTTGCTGACCATCGCGTTCGTCCAGACCTTCGTCGGCGTCACGCTGCCGCTGCCCGCGATGCTGCTCGTGATCGGCCTCGAAGTGATCTTCAACGGCTTTACGTGGCTGCGCGTCTCCCTGCAACGGCCCGAGTCGAACCTCGAACTGTTCGGGCAACTGTGGGTCGATCTCGGTGCACTGTCGGCGCTGCTGTTTCTGTCGGGCGGCACGACCAACCCATTCGTTTCGCTGTACCTGCCATCGCTCGCGATCGCGGCAGCCGTGCTGCCGTGGCACCTGATGATCTGGCTCGCCGCCTTCGCGGTCGCATGCTACGCAGTGCTCGGTTTCGAATCGGTGCCGCTCAATCTGGATAACCCAGCGAACCTGTTCGACTACTACCGCGCCGGCATGTGGGTGAACTTCACGGTCAGCGTCGGGTTGATCGCGTGGTTCGTCGCGCGGATGTCGCAGGCGCTGCGCCAGCGCGATGCGGCGCTCGGCGACGCGCAGCAGCGGCTGTTGCGCGACGAGCGCGCGGTCGCGCTGGGTGTCCAGGCGGCGACCGTCGCGCACGAGATCGGCACGCCGCTGTCCACCATTGCGATGCTCACCGAAGAATTGCGCGATGCGGCGCGCGCCGATGCCGGGCTCAAACCGTATGCAGCCGACCTCGATCTGCTCGAGCAGCAGATGTCGATGTGCACCTCGGCGCTCGCGCGGTTGCGCAGCCGCGCGTCGGCGCCGGGCAGCCGCCAGTCGGTCGGCGAGTGGCTCGATTCGTTCGTGCAGCAATGGCGATTGCGTCACCCGCATGTCGAACTCGATACGCTCGCTGCGGCGCCGGCCGGTGCGGTGGTCGACGACACGGTCGCCGTCAGCCAGATCCTGACCATCCTGCTCGACAACGCGGCGCGCGCGAGCCGCGATCACGTCACGCTGAAGGCGTCGCTCGTCGAGCACGGCAGCGCGATCGAATTCGAGGTGTGCGACGCCGGGCCCGGCATTCCCGCCTCGCTGCGTGCGTCGCTCGGTACGGCGCCCGTCGATAGCACGCAGGGCGGCCACGGGGTTGGCCTGTATCTCGCGTTTTCCGCGGCGGCGCGCCTCGGCGGCTCGATCGAGCTGACCGACGCGCGCGACACGAGGCCGCGCGAAGTCGCGCCGCGCGGCACGCGCGCGGTGCTGCGGCTGCCGGTCGCGGCTTACGATTTATCCGGCGCGGCCGATAAAGGCCTGGCGTCGTCCAACAAGGAGAAACAAGCATGAGCGACATGAATTTCCTCGTGATCGACGATGACGAGGTGTTCTCCGGCATTCTCGCCCGCGGTCTGACGCGGCGCGGCTACACGGTGGCCGAGGCGCATAACGCCGACGACGCGATTCGCCTCGCGAACCAGCAGAAGTTCGGGCAGATCACGGTCGATCTGCATCTGGGCAAGGACTCGGGGCTCAATCTCGTCGCGCCGCTGCGCGAACTGCAGCCGAATGCGCGGATGCTCGTCCTGACCGGCTACGCGAGCATCGCGACCGCCGTGCAGGCGGTGAAGGACGGTGCGGACAACTATCTGGCGAAGCCCGCCAATGTGGAGACGATACTCGCGGCACTGCAGAGCGAAGCGAGTGCGGTGCAGGCGGAAGAAGCGATCGAGCACCCGACGCCGCTGTCGGTCGCGCGGCTCGAGTGGGAGCATATCCAGCGCGTGCTTGCGGAAAACAACGGCAATATCTCGGCGACCGCGCGCGCGTTGAACATGCATCGGCGCACCTTGCAGCGCAAGCTCGCGAAGCGGCCGGTCAAGCAGTAGCGCGCAGTCGCAAGCAGTCGCAAGCAGTCGCAAGCAGTTGCGAACGGAGCCGGCGCGGGCGGTGGGCCTCCATGGACGCGCGTGCCAAAGAAAAACGGGCGGCTTCGTGAGAAGCCGCCCGTTTAACTTCGCTGAACTGCGCGCCGTCGCGCCGACGTTCCGCCGCCGACGCGCCGATAACGCGCCGATAACGCGCTGAAAACTACAGCACGTAGCGCGAGAGATCTTCGTCGTCGGCCACTTCGTTGAGCGCGCGGTCGACATACGCGCCGTCGATCACGACGTTCGTACCCGCATGGTTGCCCGCCGAGAACGATACTTCCTCGAGCAGCTTTTCGATCACGGTATAAAGCCGGCGCGCACCGATATTCTCGGTCTTCTCGTTCACCGAGAATGCAATTTCCGCGAGACGCCGGATCCCGTCATCGGCGAACTCGAGGTGCACGTCTTCGGTTTCGAGCAACGCCTGGTATTGCTTGACGAGGCTCGCGTCGGTTGCGACGAGAATCGCTTCGAAGTCCTTCACCGACAGCGAATCGAGTTCCACGCGAATCGGAAAGCGGCCTTGCAGTTCCGGAATCAGATCGCTCGGCTTGGCCAGATGGAACGCGCCGCTCGCGATAAACAGGATGTGATCGGTCTTTACCATCCCGTACTTCGTGTTGATCGTCGTGCCTTCGACGAGCGGCAGCAAATCGCGCTGCACGCCCTGGCGCGACACCTCGCCACCGCCCGCTTCGTTGCGCGACGCAATCTTGTCGATTTCGTCGAGGAATACGATGCCGTTCTGCTCGACGTTCTGCACCGAGCGCGTCTTGATTTCCTCGTCGTTGAGCATCTTCGCGGCTTCCTCGTCGGTCAGCAGCTTCAGCGCTTCCTTCACCTTGAGCTTGCGGCGCGTCTTCTTGCCGCCGCCCAGATTCGCGAACATCGAACGGATCTGCTCGGTCATGTCCTCCATTCCGGGCGGGCCCATGATGTCCATGCCGGTCGCGGGCGCTTCAATATCCAGTTCGATTTCCTTATCGTCGAGCTGGCCTTCGCGCAGGCGCTTGCGGAACGTCTGGCGCGTCGAGCTCGGTTCGTCGTGATGCTCGGAGCCGCCCGAACCGAAGCCGACCGGCCGCGCGCCCGGCAGCAGGATATCGAGGATGCGGTCTTCGGCCTGGTCCTGCGCCTTCGAGCGCACCTTGCGCATTTCGGTCTCGCGCGTCTGCTTGACCGAGATCTCCATCAGGTCGCGCACGATGCTGTCGACGTCGCGCCCCACGTAACCGACTTCGGTGAACTTGGTGGCTTCGATCTTGATGAACGGCGCGTCCGCGAGCTTCGCGAGACGCCGCGCGATTTCGGTCTTGCCGACGCCGGTCGGTCCGATCATCAGAATGTTCTTCGGCGTGATTTCCTGCCTGAGCGGGTCGGCGACCTGCTGACGGCGCCAGCGATTGCGCAGCGCGACGGCGACGGCCTTTTTCGCGCGGTCCTGGCCGATGATGTGCTTGTCGAGTTCCGAGACGATCTCGGCGGGAGTCATGGTGCTCATCGTGGGTCCTTACTCGATCGTTTCGATGACGCGATTGTGGTTCGTGTAGATGCACATGTCGCCGGCAATCTCGAGCGACTTTTCGACGATCTCGCGCGGCGACAGGTCGGTGTTGTCCGCCAGCGCCTTTGCCGCGGCCTGCGCGTACGCGCCGCCGGAGCCGATCGCGCAGATGCCGCCTTCGGGGTCGAGCACATCGCCGTTGCCCGTGATGACGAGCGTCGCCTGTGCGTCGGCGGCGATCAGCATCGCTTCGAGCCGGCGCAGCATGCGGTCGGTGCGCCAGTCTTTCGCGAGCTCGACGGCGGCGCGGGTGAGGTTGCCCTGGTGTTTTTCCAGCTTCGCTTCGAAGCGATCGAGCAGCGAAAAGGCGTCGGCCGTGCCGCCGGCGAATCCGACCAGCACGTTGCCGTTATAGATGCGCCGGACTTTCTTCGCGCCGCCCTTCATGACGATGTTGCCGAGTGTGACCTGGCCGTCTCCGCCAAGCGCGACCTTGTCGCCGCGGCGCACGGAGACGATCGTCGTGCCGTGAAATTGCTCCATATGCGTTCCTTCATTGTGCAAAACAGGTGGTGCGCGGTGCCGGCGTTTGCGTCACCGCGGAAATCCATGGCAGCGGACCGCGCGACGCCGGTTCAGCGCGCGCGTTCGACGCATTCGGTTTATTTTAGGGCTTGCGAGCCCATATCAAGGGTCGCGGCGATGGGCACGCCGAGAAAATGCCGCGTGCAATTGCTAGGAATTTCGACAGAAGAATCTGAAATGGCCGGTAAATCGTGCGCGATTTCGATCACCGATGCGGGTGAAGCTTACCTGTCGATGCGGTTGCGATCGCGAAGCCACAAAACAAAAGAGGCGCACGAACCCGTGCGCCTCACAAGGAAGCAGCGATAAGGACGCGGACCCCGCGCCGCGCCTGACAGACGTTCAGTCGCCGAACAGCTTCTGGCGCAGCTCGCGGCGCTCCTGCGCTTCGAGCGACAGCGTGGCGGTCGGCCGCGCGATAAGGCGCGGAATGCCGATCGGCTCGCCGGTTTCTTCGCACCAGCCGTACTCACCCGATTCGATCCGCGCGAGCGACTGCTGCACTTTCTTCAGCAGCTTGCGCTCGCGATCGCGCGTGCGCAGTTCGAGCGCATGCTCTTCCTCGATCGTGGCGCGATCGGCCGGGTCCGGCACGATCACGGTTTCGCGCAGATTTTCGGTGGTTTGGCCGGCATTGCGGAGAATCTCCGCCTGCAACTGCTCAAGCCGGTTCTTGAAGAAAGCGAGCTGATCCTCGTTCATGTAATCCTTGTCGCTCATCTTCAGGATTTCGGCTTCAGTCAAGAGTCGTTTCGTCGTCATCTGGCTTGCTTCTTCAATGTGAGGCAAACGGTGAGATTTGCCCGCACTTTCGTGTTGCCCGCAAAGGCGCTTCAAAGACGCGTTGAAGACGCTCAAATCTCGCGCCGGCGAACACGGACGGTGGGCTGTCGTGACGCCGAAGCGCCGATGCGGGGCCGAACTCCTCTGGAAACCGATCTACAGATACAGCTACTCCCGAGGCAATGCTTCCCTGGCAGCGCGCGTAATGAGCCGGCTGACAAAACTGGGGGCCGGCATATCGGCGTATTGCCCGGATAAGGTTTTCCGGCGCCGTTGCTTGCCCGGCACCGTTGCGCGCTGACCGGGCGATTGGTTCTCATTCTCCAGCGGGGCTGTATTGTAACTGAATCACGCTACAGCCCCGCAATCGGGGGCAATCCCTGTCACGACCCCGGATATCGACAAAATATAACGCGCCAACTCTTAAAAAGCGATGGTCCTACGTACGTTAGACCGCAGGATTTCCCCGTGTTTCGCGCGATTGCAACGGCAGTTGCTCGCGGCTGCGGCGCGATCCGCGCAAGCGGGGCGCATGCAGCCTCAGGCAAGACACGCGTCGAGGCCGTCGGTGATCAGATCCTGCGGCAGCTCGATGCCGATAAAGACCATCTTGTTGGTCTTCTTCTCAGCCGGCTGCCACTTCGCCGCGAGATCGCTGCCCATCATCTGATGGACGCCCTGGAACACCACCTTGCGATCGACGCCCTTCATGTACAGCACGCCCTTGTAGCGCAACAGCCGTTCGCCGTAGATCTGCAGAATACCGCCGAGGAAGTCTTCGAGCCTGTTCGGATCGAACGGTCTGTCGCTGCGATACACGAACGATTTGATCTTGTCGTCGTGGTGCGCGTGATGATGGTTGTGATGCGCGTGGTCGTGGCCTTCGTGATCGCAATGGCCGTGCTCGTGATCACAGTTGGCGTGATCGTGATCATGAGCGTGATCATGGTCATGATCGTGCGCGTGGTCGTGTTCGTCTTCGGCGAGGAAGTCCGGGTCGATTTCGAGCTTCGCGTTGAGGTTGAAGCCGCGCAGATCGAAGATCTCCTTGATATCGGCGTCGCCGAAGTTCACGACCTTGATCGCCGCCTTCGGGTTCATATGCAGCAGCCGATGCCGCAAATCGCCGAGCGTCGCTTCGTCGACGAGATCCGACTTCGTGACGAACAGCCGGTCCGCGAAGCCGACCTGGCGCTGCACGACTTCGTGTTCGTCGAGCTGATGGTTTGCGTGCTTCGCATCGACGAGCGTGATGATCGCGTCGAGCAGGAATTCGTCGGCGATGCTGTCGTCCATGAAGAACGTCTGCGCGACCGGGCCCGGGTTCGCAAGACCCGTGGTCTCGATCACGACGCGGTCGAAATCGAGCTTGCCCGCCTGCTTTTGCGCCGCGAGATCGGCCAGCACGCGCGCGAGGTCGCCGCGGATCGTGCAGCAGATGCAGCCGTTGCTCATCTGGATGATCTGCTCGTCCGACTCCTGCACGAGGATCTCGTTGTCGATGTTCTCTTCGCCGAACTCGTTTTCGATCACGGCGATCTTCATGCCGTGCTGCTCGTTCAGGATGCGCTTGAGCAGCGTGGTCTTGCCGCTGCCCAGAAAGCCGGTGAGGATGGTCACGGGAATCATGTTGGTCGCCATATCGTGTCGCCTGCTGTGTATGGTGAATCTGATCAGTCTCGATGAGCGGTCTCAATGAGCACATTCAATGAGTAGTCTCAATGAGCGGACTAAATAAGACCCACGCGTGAATCGGGGGCGGGAAGCGCCGGCATCAGGGTTTTTTATGCCTTAAGCCGGCGGTTCGAGCCGGATATTGAAACATATCTGCGAGCGCGCTGCCGGATGCCGGCTCCGGACGCCGGGTCAGCACCCGTTACACCGGTGCCGTTCGCCCCCCGGGAAACAGCCAGAACTATGGGCGATCACGCAATTTGCAACAATAGGCCCTTCAGGTACTCCCCTTCCGGGAAGGCCGTGAGCAGCGGATGGTCGACACCGGCCCCGAGGCGCTTGAGAATTCGCGCATCGACACGCGCATCGGCCGCCGCACCCGCGACGATCTTCTGGAACAGATCAGCATCGATCGCGCCCGAGCACGAATAGGTGAACAACAGGCCGCCCGGACGCAGCAGCCTGAAGCCGCTCAGGTTGATGTCCTTGTACGCGCGCGCGGCTCGGTCGACATGCTCGCGCGACGGCGCGAACTTCGGCGGGTCCAGCACGATGAGGTCGAAGCGCTCGCCTTCGTCGGCAAGGCGCCGCAGCGTCTTGAACGCATCGGCGTCGAGCCATGTCGCGCGCGCGGCGTCGAAACCATTTGCTATGACGTTTTGCTGCGCAAGCGCGAGTGCTTCGCCCGACGAATCGATCGACACGACGCGCTTCGCGCCGCCTTTGAGCGCCGCCAGCGAAAAGCCGCCCGTATAGCAGAAGCAGTTCAGCACCTCGCGATCGCGCGCGAACTGCTGGACCAGCGCGCGGTTGTCGCGCTGGTCGACATAAAAGCCCGTCTTGTGGCCGTTGCGGACGTCGACGTGGTAGCGCACGCCGTTTTCGCTCGCAATCAGCGTCCCGGGCGGGGCGTCGCCGGCCATTACGCCGGTGATGGGCTCGAGTCCTTCCTTGTCGCGAATCGACACGTCGGAGCGCTCATATACGTTCGGGCAGCCGGTCGCGCCCGTCAGCGCGGCCACGATCGCCTCTTTCCACGCCTCGACGCCCGCCGCCATGAACTGGCAGACGAGCTGGCCGCGCGCGGTTTCATCATCGGCGAGGTAGTAGTCGACGATCAGGCCCGGCAAGCCATCCGCTTCGCCGAAAATCAGCCGCACGGCGCCGGTGTCGCGCACCATCGCCTGCCGGTGCGCCAGCGCGCGCTGCACGCGGCGCTTGAAGAACGCGTGGTCGATCGGTTCGGCTTCATCGAAGCTCCAGACGCGTGCGCGGATCTGCGAATGCGGGCTCCACGCGGCACGCGCGAGAAAGCGGCCGTCGTGCGCGCGCACCAGCACGGTCGCACCGGCGCCCGGCTTGCCGTCGACCCGGTCGATCGCGTTCGCGTAGACCCATGGATGGCGGCGCAGCAGCGATTTTTCCTTCGACGGTTTTAGCGTGACGGTATTCATGAATGTTGGGTGTATTCAGCAGAACAATGTGCGTTGGGACGGTTGACGATGAGCGCTGCGCGTCCTGCGTGCCGGCCGCCCGATCGAGGCCAGTCGGGCCGTGACGAGCGGGCGGCCGCGCCTTCCCGGCGTGGCGGCATTCGCACAGCCGCGCTATCCGCGTTTTTTCGCGCGCGGATGCGCCTGATCGTAGACCCGCGCGAGGTGTTGAAAATCGAGCGCGGTGTAGACCTGCGTCGCCGTAATGCTCGCGTGGCCGAGCAGTTCCTGCACCGCGCGCAGATCGCCGCTCGACTGCAGCACGTGCGTCGCGAACGAATGGCGCAGCACGTGCGGGTGCACATTGGCCGGAATGCCGGCCATGAGCGCCGCGCGCTTGACGCGCTCGCGCACGACATTGGGCGACATCCGCTTGCCGCGCGCGCTGAGAAAGAGCGGATGCGGATCGAGCTTGACGAACTCGCCGCGCACGGCGAGCCACGCGCGCAACGCAACGAGCGCCTTGCTGCCGACCGGCACGACGCGCCGGCGGTTACCCTTGCCGAGCACTTCGACTTCCGCCGCATCGAGCTTGAGCCAGCCGGCGGAGCGATAGCCATCGGCATGGGCGAAGTGGATGTCGAGGCCGACCAGTTCGGCGAGCCGCAAGCCCGACGAATAGAACAGCTCGAGCATCGCGTGATCGCGCAGGCTTTCGGTGCTGTCGGCGACCGGCGCTTCCATGAGCTTGTGCGTATCGTCGACCGATAGCGCCTTCGGCAGCGTTTTCGCCTGCTTCGGCGCGCGCACCGTCGCGACCGGGTTGGCCAGCAGTTCGACGCGCCCCGCGAGCCAGCGATAGAACGCGCGCCATGCCGACAGCCGGTGCGCAATCGAGCGTGCCGTCAGGCCGCCCGCATGCGCGCGCGCCACCGCGCCGCGAATGTCGGTCGCGGTCAGGCTTTCCAGAGGGCGGCCGTTCGCCAGCTTCTTCAGCTCGTCGAGTTCGTGCGTATAGCCGCGCAACGTATGCGCGGACAGCCGCCGCTCGTGCTCGAGACTCGACAGATAGTCGGCGATCGGATCGGCGGGCGTCACGATGGGAATGCTCCGTCAGCGCGCGAGCGGCGGCTTGTTCGTGCCCGGTGAACGGAGCGGCGCCGCATGATCAGCGCGGCAGCAGCCGGCTCAATGCGGCGCTGGCGAGCGTGCCGATCTGCGTGAGGAAGTCGGTCGCCATGCCGTCGTGAAAGCGCCGCGGGTCGGCCGAGCCCATCACGAGCAGGCCGAACACGTTGGCGGTTTCGTCGCGCTCCGGGTCGCGCAGCGCGATCAGCGAGATCGATTCGATTGCGTCGCTGCCGGCGCCGTTCGCGCCATGGGCTCCGTTCGCCCCATTCGCCCCATTCGCCCCGTTCGCCGCGTCGGGCGCGCCCGGCCCTTCACCCGGCGGCGCGGCCGACACAGCCGGCGCGAGCCATTGCGCGGCCTCGAACCCGGTGTTCGCGCCGCAGTACGGTGTAGCGAGGCTGCCTGCGAAAATGCGCACTTCCTCGCCGACCTGGCGCGTAAAGTCCGCCTGCAGATACGGCTCGGCGACGTCCCACACGCGCAGCGCGGTTTGCGGCACATCGAACACCTCGCGCAAGCCGTGCGAGATCGTGCGCGGCAGCGCGTACGGATCGCGCTCGGCCATCACGCGCGCGGTCCAGCGATTGAACTTCGCCGAGATGCTGTCGTTTTCGTGGCCGTAGCGCAGCAGTTCGGCGAGGCGCCGCTCGAGCAGCTTGTTCTTGTCGCGCAGCATTTCCATCTGCCGTTCCTGCAACGACACCGCCGCTTTGCCGTGCGGGTTCGCAAGACGGATGGTCGCGAGCAGTTCGGCGTGGTCCGCGAAGAATTCGGGGTTGGCGAGCAGGTAGTCGGCGACTTCGCGATCGTTCATGTTTTCAGCCATAAAGCCGCGCAGGCAACACGCCGCGCGGCGGTCAAGGTAATCAGTCGGCGAGCTCGATCTCGCCCTCGAACACCGTTGCTGCCGGGCCCGCCATCAGCAGCGGCGCATCGCCGCCTGTCCACGAGATGGTCAGCACGCCGCCGTGAGTGTGCACAGTGACGGGCGAGTCCAGCAAGCCACGCCGCACGCCCGCGGCCACCGCCGCGCATGCGCCCGTGCCGCACGCGAGCGTCTCGCCGGCGCCGCGCTCGTAGACGCGCAGCCTGATCTCGTTGCGCGAGACGATCTGCATGAAGCCCGCGTTCACGCGTTGCGGAAAACGCGGATGCGATTCGATGACCGGGCCGTCGGCGGTAACCGGAAACGCCTCGACATCGTCGACGACCTGCACCGCGTGCGGATTGCCCATCGACACCACCGACACCCAGCGCGTCGTGCCGTTCACGTCGAGCGGCCACAGCGTATCGGCGCCCTCGCGGCGTCCCTTATGTTCACCGTCGAGTCCGCTCGCATCGAACGGCACGCGTGCCGGCTCGAAAACCGGCGCGCCCATATCGACGGTGACCTCGCCGTCGTCCTGCATCGTCAGCGTGATGACGCCATTCGGCACCTGCACGCGTACGCTGCGCGCATCGGTGAGACCCGTGTCGCGCACGAACTTGACGAAGCAGCGCGCGCCGTTGCCGCAATGCTCGACCTCGCCGCCGTCGCAGTTGAAGATGCGATAGCGGAAATCGACCCCGTCGATGGTCGGCTTCTCGACGAGCAGCAACTGATCCGCGCCGATGCCGAAATGCCGGTTCGCGAGCGCGCGCACGTGCGCGGCCGTCAGCTCGATGGGCCGCGTGAAGCCGTCGAGCACGACGAAGTCGTTGCCCGCGCCGTGCATCTTGGTGAATTTGAGTTTCATGCCGCTATTGTAAGTGACGCGGAACCGCCGCCGTGCGGCGCGTGCGCGTGGCCCGCATCAATAAAATCCCGGCTGACCCGGCGGGCGCGTCTTGAACCGCTTGTGCACCCAGTAATACTGCTCGGGAATGCGCGGAATCTGTTCCTCGAGAAACGCGTTCATGCGGCGCGCGTCGGCTTCGTCGTCGCCGGTCGGATAGTTGTCCCACGGCTTGAAGACCCGCAGCTTATAACCCTTGTAGTCCGGCAGCACTTCGCCGATAAACGGCACGACCTGCGCATGCCCGACCTTCGCGAGACGCCCGACCGCGGTCAGTGTGCAGGTCGGCACGCCGAAGAACGGCACGAAAGTCGAGTTGCGCATGCCGTAGTCCATATCGGCGCCGAGCATGACGGGCTTGCGGTCGCGCAGCCAGCGCAGCACGATGCGCGCGCTGTCCGCACGGCTTGCCATTTCGGCGTCGAAGCGGCCGCGCGCGGCTTTTGCCACCGCTTCGAGCTCCGGATTCGACATCGGCTGATAAAGCGACCCGCACGGCCGCCGCAGCGAGTAATTGAGGAAGATCGAGCCGGCCTCGATGCCGACAAAATGAAAGCCGAGAAAGAGCGTGGGCGGCAGGTTCGGGTCGGTCAGATCGATCTCGCTCTCGAGTTGCACGAGCTTTTCGAGCTTTTTCGCCGAGCCGAACCACTGGACGCTGCGCTCCAGATAGCTGCGGATCGCATGCCGGAAGTGCTTCTGCGCGACGTCTTCGCGAACCTCGTCGCTCCATTCGGGAAAGCACAGCTTCAGGTTGATATGGACGATGCGGCGGCGCCGGCTCGGAATCTGGTAGAGCAGCCAGCCGAGGCCGTCGCCGAGCCGTGCCACGAACCCGTAAGGCAAGATCGCGAAGAACTTGAGGAGCCCAATGGCCAGCTTCGGCCCGAAGCGGCTCAGCATGCAGATACTCGACTCGGATGGGCGGAAAAGCCCGCGCGGCGCGGCGCGGCGTAATGGCAGGGGCGCGGGTGAACCAGGAGCGGATAGGAATGCGGCACGCGTGGTTACTCTGTGACGATTAGAAGAAGTCGCTATAATAAGGGCTTCGCCGAGTTAATAGACAACTTGCGGGGCGAAGCCGAAAGCGTTCTGTTTTCGTCAACCATCTGGCTGAAAAGGCCGGAAAGGGTTTTCGAAGAGCGCGGCCGGTAAAGAAATCCGCTAAAGCGTCGCCGCTTCAGGCTCTAGAAGTTGGCTACGTGAAACTCAAACCCGTAACCACATAACAAGGAGTCTGCAACGTGGCAAACGACTTTCTCTTTACCTCCGAATCCGTTTCCGAAGGCCATCCGGACAAAGTCGCGGACCAAATCTCCGACGCGATTCTCGATGCGATCTTCACGCAGGACAAATACTCGCGCGTAGCCGCTGAAACGCTGTGCAACACCGGTCTCGTCGTGCTGGCAGGTGAAATCACGACCACGGCCAACGTCGACTACATCCAGGTCGCGCGCGAAACCATCAAGCGCATCGGCTACGACAACACCGATTACGGTATCGACTATCGCGGCTGCGCCGTGCTCGTCGCGTACGACAAGCAGTCGCCGGATATCGCGCAAGGCGTCGATCGCGCACACGACAACAACCTCGATCAGGGTGCCGGCGACCAGGGCCTGATGTTCGGCTATGCCTGCGACGAAACGCCGGAACTGATGCCGCTGCCGATCCACCTGTCGCACCGCCTCGTCGAGCGTCAGGCGAATCTGCGCCGTGACGGCCGTCTGCCCTGGCTGCGTCCCGATGCGAAGTCGCAGGTCACGATCCGTTACGTCGACGGCAAGCCGCATTCGATCGACACCGTCGTGCTGTCCACGCAACATGCGCCGGAAATCGAACTGTCGACGCTGCGCGAAGCGGTGATCGAAGAAATCATCAAGCCGACGCTGCCGGCCGATCTGATCAAAGGCGACATCAAGTTCCTCGTGAACCCGACCGGCCGTTTCGTGATCGGTGGTCCGCAGGGCGATTGCGGTTTGACGGGCCGCAAGATCATCGTCGATACGTATGGCGGCGCGGCTCCGCACGGCGGCGGCGCATTCTCGGGCAAGGATCCGTCGAAGGTCGACCGCTCGGCTGCGTACGCGGGCCGTTATGTCGCGAAGAACATCGTCGCGGCGGGCCTCGCATCGCGTGCGCTGATTCAGGTTTCCTACGCGATCGGCGTGGCGCAACCCACTTCCGTGATGGTCAATACGTACGGCACGGGCCGTGTGTCGGATGCGACGATCCAGCGTCTCGTGCTCGAGCACTTCGACCTGCGTCCGAAGGGCATCGTCCAGATGCTCGACCTGCTGCGTCCGATCTACGAGAAGACGGCGGCGTATGGCCACTTCGGCCGCGAAGAGCCGGAATTCACATGGGAAGCGACGGACAAGGCGCTCGCGCTGGCTGAAGCGGCCGGCACGGAGCCGGTCGTTGCGATCGCGTAAATAGAGTCCGGTAGAAGGTAGTTTCCCGCACCCTGCACGCGCCTCGCGCGTGCAGGGTGCTTTCGTTTACGCACGGAAGGCGCTGGCGGGCGAACGGCTAGCGAGCGAACACGAACCAGCCCGTGCTTGTGGTCGACGTGCGGCGCGGCGTGCGGCTCGTGCCGATCTTCGCGCGTGCTGCCGCGTTGAATCCGCGCACGACATTGAGCCCGCCCGCGATGCCCGCGACGCGCAACGGCGGCGGCCGGCGCAGCAGCAGCGTGCGCAGCGAAAAATGACGCGATGTGCGCTGTATTTTCAGCGTCGAGAAGAACGTGCGAAACCACATGCGAACGCTATCGACGGGGCTCGCGTCGCGCCACTGTTCGGCGAGCGCGCGCGTGCGCGCGGAATGGTGACGCAGGGCGCGCACGACACGGCGGCGCGCGGGACGCGCGGCATTGAATGCGACGCGCGTAAGACCAGTACTCAGGAAGGTATGCATGGCGTGTGTTTTTTCAGGCGACGTGATGCGCGCACGGGAGGTGCAGCAACCGTGCCAGCTTTGATTCGAAGACGTGCTGGAGCATGCGCTTGCGAACAGGCGTGTCAGTGCACGCGTAAAAATCGCGGGCATGGTGCATGCAGACGGCACCGGTGCCTTGATCGCAAAAGCCTGACGAATGACGAAAGACCGCGCGGAGAGCCGCGGAGGGCCGCGCGCGCAAGAAACAACGGATGGTCGAAATCGACATGCATGCAGGCTACACGCGATCGATGACGCGAGGAAGTCGGGTTTTTACCCTTGCGGTCATTGTTCAACCGATGCGAAAGCGGCTGTTGATACGGCATGCTGCATATCGATTGCACCCTTACGTCTGTCAGGTTCCAGTCGAGTCAACGATGTGCATTGTTGCATCGGCAGCGTGCGGCGTGCCCTCATCCGATACTGCCCCATGTGATCGGCAGCGTTTTACAATCGTGATTTAGCAGTCGAACGCCATCGGAAATGTCCATGTCCGTCCATTCGAAGAAAGAGCAGGTAGAGGTGCTGCGCGAGCAGGGATTCGTCGTCGTGCCGGGTTTGATGTCGCCCGCTCGCTGCGGCGAGCTGAAGCAGGTCGCGCAACAGCAGCTGCGGGAAGCGGCGGCGCCGCTCGAGTTCGAAGCCGACTTGCGCTATCCGGGCGCGCCGGATTCGAAGCACGCGCCGGGCGGACATACGGTGCGGCGCCTGCTCGATGCGTACGCGCGTCACGCGCTGTTTCGCGAGGCGGCCACGTCATCCGACATTCGCAGCTGGATGGAACTGTATTTCGGTGAAGAGCCGCGACTTTCGCGCGCGCATCACAATTGCATGATGACCAAGCACCCCGCGTACGGCAGCCTGACGGGCTGGCATCGTGACGTGCGCTACTGGTCCTTCGAGCGCGACGATCTGGTTTCCGTGTGGTTCGCGCTGGGCCGCGAGACTGTCGATAACGGCGCGCTGTGGCTGGTGCCCGGCTCGCATACGGCAGCGCTCACGTCCGGGCGTTTCGACGACGCGAAATTCTTCCGCTCCGATCTGCCGGAGAATCAGGCGTTGATTCAAGCCGCGGTGTCGCCGGAACTGGATGTGGGCGACGTCGTCTTTTTCCACTGCAACACGCTGCATTCGGCCGGCAAGAATCTGACGGACGACGTCAAATTCTCGCTCGTGTTCACGTATCACGGCGCGAGCAATGTCCCGCTGCCGGGCTCGCGTTCGGCATCGAAGCCCGAAGTGGCGTTCTGAAGCCGCGCGTTCCAACGTTGCGCTTCGCCGCGACATGCCGACGCGGCGGCGTGTGCGCGGCCGGCGCGACCTAGCGTCTGCCTCCCAGCGTCAGTCCGATCAACCCCGCAATCGTCGCAATCGCGCCGCCGGCAAGCAGATAGATCGTCTTGTTGGTCGGCGCGCCGGTGAACACGCGCGATACGTCGTTGCTGAACGAGTGAAACGACTGTCCGCCGAAATACAGCAGCACGATGCCGCCGACGAGCAATGCAATGGATACCGCCCTGGTCATTACACAATCCTCCCTGATGTCCGGTGATGGCCGTTCTTGACGGCCGCGATGGCATGAATGGGCGCTGCGCTAAAAAAGCGGCGCCCGAGATCCCGGCAGACGTGCCATTCTGCCCGATCCCGCAGTGTGGGCTGCCGCGGGATGCCTGTGCAGCGTACACGCCGATTGGCTAACATAACGTATTCGTCGTACGAACTTTCGTACGAATACCTGTAGCGCATCGCACATGCGATGCCGCGTTCTCTTCCCAGCAGTCCCCCGCGGTTTCCATCGAGAATCAAGGATTCGAGCCATGGCTTACGAAGCAGCTTCAGCACGCTATTCCGACATGCAGTACCGCGTTTGCGGCAAGACCGGCCTCAAGCTGCCGGCGCTGTCGCTCGGTCTGTGGCACAACTTCGGCGACACGACGCCGCTCTCCACGCAACGTGACATCCTGCGCACGGCGTTCGACCTGGGCATCACGCATTTCGACCTCGCGAACAACTACGGGCCGCCGTATGGCAGCGCCGAAACCAACTTCGGCCGTCTGTTCAAGGAAGACTTCAAGCCTTATCGCGACGAACTGCTGATCTCGTCGAAGGCTGGCTACGATATGTGGCCGGGGCCATACGGCCAGGGCGGCGGCTCCCGCAAATACGTGCTCGCAAGTCTCGATCAGAGTTTGAAGCGCATGGGTCTCGACTACGTCGATATCTTCTACTCGCACCGCTTCGACCCGGATACGCCGCTCGAAGAAACGGCCGGCGCACTCGCGACGGCAGTGCAGCAGGGCAAGGCGCTCTATATCGGCATCTCGTCGTATTCGGCCGGCAAGACGCGAGAGATGGTCAAGCTGCTGCGCGAATACAAGGTGCCGCTCCTGATCCATCAGCCCGCGTACAACATGCTGAACCGCTGGATCGAGCATGAACTGCTCGATGCGCTCGAGGAAGCGGGCGCCGGTACGATCGCGTTTACGCCGCTCGCGCAAGGGCTGCTAACCGGCAAGTATCTGACCGGCGTGCCGGCGGATGCGCGTATGAACAAGGCGGGCGGCGATTCGTTTAAGGAAGAGCATTTGAGCGCGCAAAACATCGAGCACGTGCGCAAGCTCAACGACATCGCACAGCGCCGCGGTCAAAGCCTCGCACAGATGGCGCTTGCGTGGGCGCTGCGCGATCCGCGCGTGACGTCGGTGCTGATCGGCGCAAGCAAGCCCGAGCAGGTGCGCGAGAACGTCGGTGCGTTGCGTAATCTGTCGTTCACGAAGGATGAACTGGCGGAGATCGATCGCCATGCGACCGAAGGCGGGGTCAATCTGTGGGAGAAGCCGTCGACCGATCAGCGAGTCTGAGCGATACCTGCCGCAAGACGCGCAAGACCTGCAGGATCCGCAAGATCGAATGGATCGTCGGAGCCGCCGCAATGCATCGCGATGCATTGCGGCTTTTTTATCGACTGCTGGGGACCACGAAGGTTTGCGTCGCTACACGAGCGCGGGCAGTCCCTCGACGAGCGCCACCGCGCATACCACACCTAGCAGCGCGCCCATGACGCGTAGCGAGTTTCGCTTTAGAGCCGTATTGCATGGTAGGGCGCTAAGAAAAAGCGCGCCGGCCAGCGCCATCGGAATGACCAGGATGAAGTCGCTGATGGTGAAGTAGCCCATGTTTGTCTCCTTCTCTATTACTTGTCGAGCGGCCGCGCGGTCGTTCTGATTCTTATGATGCGGCTGCGACGCTCGATTTGAGTATAGGTGACGATGCAGATACCGAGAGGGGTGACTTCGCATCGAAAGCATCACGCTGTCACGGCCCAATCCCCGTCAGTCGGGGCTTCCCGCGCTTTCGGCGGGTTTCCGGCAGCTTTTTAAAAGCGTGTCGAATACTTACGCCAACCTTTCCGAATGGGCGCGCCCAAGGCCTCATTGCACACTGGGGGGAACTTGCGTTACGCCGCGCCGGCAAACTCGCGGCCGCAGGCAGATCAGCGCCGCTACCCGCGCGGCGCTTGCACCGCGCTCGCCGGTTTGTCGTCGCCTTCGGGAGGATGGACGATCTGCTCGCCGGTCGGCAGTTGCGACACATCCCAGCCGCCGCCAAGCGCCTTGATCAGCGCGACGCTCGCGGCCATCCGGCGGCGCGCGATCGATACCGCCTGCACCTCGTTGTTCAACGCCGTGGTTTGCGCCACGACGACATCGAGATAGGTGATCGCACCGTTCTTGTACCGGTCGTTCAGGATTGCGAGCGAGCGCTCGGCGGCGGACACCGCTTCGTCCTGCGCCTTCGCTTCATGTTCGAGCACGCGCAGCGCCGCGAGGTTGTCTTCGACCTGGCCGAACGCGTCGAGCACCGTTTGCCGGTACTGTGCGACGCTCTCGTCGTAGTTCGCCTGCGCCTCCTCCTTTTGCGCGCTGCGGCCGCCGAAGTCGAGCAGCGTGCCCGCGAGCGACGGCCCGAGCGACCAGAAGCGGCTCGGCGCAAGCAGCCACTGGCTATAGTTGGTCGCTTCGAGGCCGCCCGTCACGGACAGGATCAGATCCGGAAAAAACGCCGCGGTTGCGACGCCGATCTGCGCGTTCGTATTGACCATTTGCCGTTCGGCCGACGCGATATCGGGGCGCCGTTCGAGCAAGGCGGAAGGCACGCCGGCCGGCGCGACGACCGCCACCGCGTTGAGCGGAATGACGGGCAGCGAGAAGCCCGCGGGCGGCTGGCCCGTCAGGATCGCGATGGCGTGTTCGAGCTGCGCACGCTGTACGCCCAGATCGATCTGCTGCGCCTCGGTCGTGCGCAATTGCGTTTGCGCTTGCGCCACATCGGCATCGGTCGCGATGCCGCCGTTGAGCCGGTTCTGCGTCAGCTCGACGGCGTCCTTGTACGCACGGATCGTGTCGTCGAGCAGTTGCTGTTCGCGATCGATGCCGCGCAGTTCGAAGTAGTCGGTGGCGAGTTCGGCCTGCATCGACAGCAGCACGCTCTGCTCGTCGGCGGCGCTCGCCTGGGCGTTCGCCTTCGCGCCCTCGACGCTCCGCGATATGCGGCCCCACAGGTCGGGCTCCCATGTCGCGTCCGCGCCGATCGAATAGTCGTTCAGCGTCTTGCCCGCGGTCGAGCGGAATTCGATATTGCGTGACGAGCGCGCGCGCGAGTAGGCGCCCGAGTACGCGATAAGCGGGAAGAATTGCGAGCGGAACTGCGCAACGGCCGCGCGCGCCGAACGGAAGCGCGCTTCGGCGGCCTTCACGTTCTGGTTCGCGGTCGCGACCTGCTCTTCGAGCGCATTCAGTGCGGGATCCTGATAAACCTCCCACCACGCGCCGCGCAATTTTTCGTCGGCGGGCTGGGCGGTTTTCCAGCCCGTGCCTTCGAGTTCCTTGTAGGTGGCGGGCGTCGGCGCGGACGGCCGCACGTAGTCAGGTCCGACCGTGCATGCGGTGAGGAGCGCCGCCGCGGTCGCTGCGGCAAGCGTGGCAAGCGCGCGCCGGCGCAGACGGGCGTGATGACGCATCCGCACTACCCCGCCGCCGCTTGCGCGTTTGCGGTGCCGCTTGCCGCGCTCGCGCCGGCCGGGTCGCTCGCGCCGCTCGCGGGCTTCGCGGCGCCTGCCTTCGATTCCACGATGCGCACCGGCGCGCCATCGACGATCGAATCCTGCGGATTCAGAATGACCTGCTCGTTGCCGCTCAGGCCCGACGCGATTGCGACACGCGTGCCATAGTCGGTGCCGAGCTGCACCTTCACAAGCTTCACGCGTTGCTGGTCGTCGACGGTTGCGACGTTCACGCCGTTCGGACGGAACAGCAGCGCGTTACCGGGCAGCGTGTACGGTGTGCTTTGCGCGCTCAGCGCGAAATGCACCTGCGCATACGCGCCCGGCAGCAGTGCGCCGTCGCGGTTGTCGACCGCGACTTCGACGAGCATCGTGCGCTGCGTCGGGTCGACCGCGCCCGAGGTGCGCGCGACGGTGCCCGGATAATGCTTGCCCGGCGTTTCGGTGAGCGTCAGATACGCGGCCTCGTTCGCGTGGATCTGCTGCGAATAGGCCTGCGGCACATTCACGTACACGCGCAGCCGGTCCGCCTGCGCGACATGGAACAGTTCCTTTGCGGGCCCGCCTGCGCTGCCCGCATCGATCAGCGCGCCGACGTCGACATTGCGCGCGGTCACGATGCCGTCGAACGGCGCATAGACCCTCTGGAACGACTGCATCTTTTCGAGCCGCGCGACGTTGAAACGCGCCGCGTCGAGCGTGCCCTTCTTCGCGAGCATGTCGCCGACCTTCTCGTCGGTTTCCTGCTTCGACACCGACTTGTTTTTCAGCATGTCGGTCCAACGGTCCGCGGTGGTTTTCGCGAGCGCGTAGTTCGCCTGCGCGTTGGTGACGTCCGCGCGTGCCGCGCGCAACTGGTCGTCGACTTCCGGCGTATCGATTTCGGCGAGCAGCTGGCCGGCCTTCACATGGCTGCCGATATCGGCGTACCACTTCTTCAGGTAGCCGTTCGTGCGCGCGTAGATCGGGGTGTCGAGGTAAGCCTGCACATTGCCCGGCAGCACGAGGTCGAGCGCGGCATTCGACTTTTGCGGATGCACGACCTCGACGCTGAACTGCGCCGTGTGCTCGGCCTCGCGTTCGAGCGTCGCATGCGCGTCGCGGCGCGACCAGATGCCTTGCGCCGCCAGCGCCAGCACGACGATGACCGCGAGCACGGCAATCCAGCGCCCGCGTTTCGTAGCTGCCGCGGGCGGGGCGCCGCGGCTGACCGCGGATTCATCAAGAGGCTTCCCTTCCATCAACGCTCCATATCGAACGACCTTGCGCGCAACGCGCTTCCTGTCACTACGGCTTGAGCACGACATGTTCGGCGGCGCGATGCCGCCGGTCGGCAAGCCGCCGGTAAATCATCGAGAACAGCACCGGCACGAACACCAGCGTGGCGAGCGTGCCGATCATGAGGCCGCCGATCACCGCGCGGCCGAGCGGCGCGTTCTGTTCGCCGCCTTCGCCAAGGCCGATCGCCATGGGCACCATGCCGATCACCATCGCCAGCGCCGTCATCAGCACCGGGCGGAAACGCGTGAAGCCCGCGTCGATCGCCGCGCGCACCGGGTCGCCGTGCTCGAGCAACTGCTCGCGTGCGAAGCTCACCACCAGAATCGAGTTCGCGGTCGCAATGCCGATACACATGATCGCGCCCGTCAGCGCCGGGATCGACAGCGTCGTGTGCGTGAGGAACAGTATCCAGACGATGCCCGCGAGCGCGCCGGGCAGCGCGGCGATGATGATGAACGGATCGAGCCACGACTGGAAGTTCACGACAATCAGCAGATACACCAGCACGATCGCAAAGATCAGGCCCGCGAACAGGCCGCTGAACGAGTCGTTCATCGTCTGCACCTGGCCGCGTACCTTGACGGTCGATGCCTGCGGCAGGTCGGCCTTCGATTCCTCGATGATCTTGTTGATGTCGTCCGATACGGCGCCGAGATCGCGGCCGTCGGCGGTGCCGTAGATGTCGATCGTAGTTTGCGCGTTGTAGTGCGTGAGCACCGCGTTGCCGGCTTCGCGGCGCATCGTCGACAGCGCGCCGAGAATGTTCGTGTGGCCGTTCGCGTTGAGCGGAATATTGGCGAGCGATTGCAGCGAGTCCATCGTGTACTGCGGCGCTTCGGTAATCACGTTGTAGCTTACGCCGTTGCGCGGATTGAGCCAGAACGTCGGTGTGGTCTGCTGGCTGCCGGACAGCGTAATCAGCAGGTTGCGCGCGACGTCGCTTTGCGTGAAGCCCGCCTGCTGCGCGCGCGTGCGGTCGACGTCGATAAAGATGCGCGGCAGGTCCGCCGGCTGCTGGATGCGCGCGTCGGCCAGGCCCGGCACGCTGCGCAGCTTGCTCAGGAGCTGCGCCGCATAGATCCGGTTCGCCTGCACGTTGCGCCCGACAATCTGGATGTCGATCGGCGACGGCATGCCGAAGTTCAGCGTCTGGCTCACGATATCGGCGGGCAGGAACGAAAACTGGACACCGGGGAATTCATCGCTTAGCGTGCGGCGCAGTTTGCGCACGTAGTCGGCGGTCGGATGATGGTCTTCATTGAGCGTGATCAGCACGTCCGCATCCGACGTGCCAACCGTGCCGGTGCTGCTGTACGAGAGGTTGATGCCCGACACCGGCAGGCCGATGTTGTCGATGATCGAATGCAGCTCGTCCGGCGGAATCAGCTGGCGAATTCTCGAATCGACGCGATCGGTGATCACGGCTGTTTCTTCGACACGCGTGCCCGTCTTTGCGCGCAGATGCAGCGCGATGGTGCCCGCGTCGACCGATGGGAAGAAGTCGCGCCCGAGAAACGGCGTCAACAGCAACGACAGCAGACAGCAAACGAGAAAACCCGCCGAGAACAGGCCGGGTTTGGCGACGCGTGCAACGAGGAACCGGCGGTAACGCTCGCGCAGGCTCGCAAAGCCGCGTTCGAACGCGAAATGCACACGCATGAACGGATTGCGCGTTTGTGCCGGCGCGTGATGCGAATCCCCAGCCCGATGGTGATGGCGCAACAGATACTTCGCGAGCGTCGGCACGAGCGTACGCGAGAAGAAGTACGACGCGAGCATCGCGAACACGACCGCTTCGGCAAGCGGAATGAACAGATAGTGCGCGACGCCGGAAAGCAGGAACATCGGCACGAACACGATACAGATCGACAGCGTCGACACGAGCGTCGGCACCGCGATCTGGTGTGCGCCGTCGAGAATCGCCTGCTCGAGATTCTTGCCCTGTTCGAGCTGATGGCTGATGTTTTCGATCGCGACCGTCGCATCGTCGACCAATATGCCGACCGCGAGCGCGAGGCCGCCAAGCGTCATGATGTTGATCGTCTCGCCGAGCGCCGATAACGCAATGATCGACGTGATCATCGAGAGCGGAATCGACACCGCGATGATCAGCGTGGCGCGCCAGTTGCCGAGAAAGAGCAGGATCATGAGGCCCGTCAGGCACGCGGCGATCAGCGCTTCGCGCAGCACGCCCTGCACGGAGGCGCGCACGAACAGCGACTGGTCCGCAACGGGGTCGATTTTCAGCGACGCGGGGACGAGATTGCGCAGCGTCGGCATCATGTTCTTGATGTCGTTGACGATCTCGAGCGTCGACGTATTGCCGCTTTTATTGATGGTGAGCAGCGACGCGCGCTGGCCGTTCACGCGCACGATGTTGGTCTGCGGCTGGAAGCCGTCGCGCACGTGCGCGACGTCGCGAATATAGATCGTGCCGTTCGCGGTGGTCTTGACCGGGATGTTGTTCAGGCCTGCGAGCGAATCGGGGCTCGCATTCATTTCCACCGCATATTCGGTTGAGCCGATTTTCGCAGTGCCGGTCGGCACGATCAGGTTTTGCGCGGTGATCGCGTTCACGACGTCGGTCGGCGACAGATTGCGCTCCTGCAGCTTGCGCGTATCGATATCGATCATGATCTGGCGCTGCTTGCCGCCGTACGGTAGCGGCACCGATGCGCCGGGCACCGTGGCGAGCTGCGTCTTCAGGAAGTTATTACCGAAGTCGTACAGCTCCTGCTCGGTGAGCGACGGCGAAGACAGGGCCAGCCGCAGAATCGGCACGGTCGACGCGTTATAGCGCAGGATGCTCGGCGGCGTGATGCTCGGCGGCAGCGAGCGCAATTGCGATTGTGAAAGCGCGGTGACTTGCGCGAGCGCTTCCTGAATGTTCGCGTGCGGCTGGAAAAAGATCTTGACCACCGCCACGCCGTACAGCGAAGTCGATTCGATGTGCTCGATATCGTTGACCGTTGTCGACAGCCCGCGCTCGTAGTTGAGCACAATGCGCTTTTCCATCTCGTCGGCGGGCAAACCCTGGAAGGTCCAGATAACCGACAGCACTGGAATATCGATGTTCGGGAAGATATCTGTCGGAGTGCGCAGGATCGTCAGCGGCCCAACGATTAGCAGCAGCAGAGCTAGAACGACAAAGGTATATGGGCGCCGCAGCGCGAGGCGAACAATCCACATGTACAGTGCGGTCCGATGAGGGCCGAAGGGGACAGCGCCGCCGAGGCAGCGGGCGTGCGCGCATGCGTGACGGCTGAAACCTGAAAGGTAAGCGTCGCGCGCGACAGGAATATAACGCGTATCGTAGTCTACATGTCCAATTTGTTGGGTTCGTCGCCGAACGGTTTATGATGGGCTGTTTACTGCACGTTACAGTTAGCGTTTCGTAAGTCAAATCGATAGAAACAGCGGTACATGTGCCTCTTTTTTCGCTATTGCGCGGGCACTCAATGTGGTAACAATGGCGTGGTAGTCATGCGTGCGTCGCTGATCAGATCAGGTGCGTACGCAACTTTTTTCTGTCGACGCGACGTTTTTCAATCGTCACATTGACCGGCGCAATCCTCCCAAGCCGGCAGACGCAGAACGGGGAAATATCATGCAAGTCGGTTCTATTGTCCGATCCGTTCATATCGCTGTGCCCGCGGGCGCACGCGGGATCGTCATGCGCATTCTGGGCGACATGGCCATGGTGGCGTGGTACGCCGGTGAGCCCGGCAGCACGCAGCAGCTCAACACGGAACCCTTTTTCCTTGAAGACCTGATCGATACGGGCGAACTCGTGCGTCCGGCGGGCGCGCCGCTGCACTAAAACGCGGCGCGGTTTTCAGCGGTCGGTTCTCACGCGCGCATGCTGCGCTGCAAACGCTCGTCTTTGACGGCGGCACGGCGCACAATGCGGGCATGAACGAAGACACTCAGGACCTGGGAGACGGCGCCGCCGTCCCCTTCGCCCGGCTCACGCCGGAACGCGTGCTTGACGCGATTGACAGCGTGCTGGCAAGCGCCGGCTTGCGCACCGACGGGCGCATGTTGCCGCTCAACAGCTATGAGAACCGCGTCTACCAGATCGGCGTTGAAGACAGCGCGCCTATCGTCGCGAAGTTCTATCGGCCAGCGCGCTGGTCGGATGCGGCCATTCTCGAAGAGCACGCCTTCGTGGCAGAACTCGCCGCACGCGAGATTCCCGCGGTGCCGGCACGCGCCTTCGCAGGCCGCACGCTGCACGCGTTCGACGGATTCCGCTTGGCGCTTTTCGAACGGCGCGGCGGCCGCGCGCCCGAACTCGAACAGCGCGACACGCTGGAATGGCTCGGGCGCTTTATCGGGCGCATCCACGCAGTGGGCCAAACGCAACGCTACACGGAGCGGCCGACGCTCGACATCGGCACGTTCGGCTACGAGTCGCGCGATTTTCTTCTAGCGCAAAACTTTGTGCCCGGCGATCTGCGCGAAGCGTGGCTCACGGTCGTGAATCTTGCGCTTGAAGGCGTCGAGCGCGCGTTCGAGCGCGCAGGCGATATCGCAGCGTTGCGCATGCACGGCGATTGCCATCCGAGCAACGTGCTATGGACCGATGGAGGTCCGCATTTCGTCGATTTCGACGACAGCCGTATGGGGCCCGCGGTGCAGGATTTGTGGCTGCTGCTGCCGGGCGAACGCGGCGATGCTTCGCGCGCGTTGACCGATTTGCTGGCCGGTTACGAAGACTTCTGCGACTTCGAGCCGCGCGAACTGCATCTGATCGAGGCCCTTCGCACGCTGCGGCTCATTCACTATTCGGCGTGGCTCGCGCGGCGTTGGGACGACCCCGCGTTTCCGGTTGCGTTTCCGTGGTTCAATACCCAGCGCTATTGGGAAGACCGCATTCTCGAGCTGCGCGAACAGATCGGCGCGATGCAGGAAGGGCCGCTGTGGCCGGTTTGATGATGGTTTGAGCGGCTGGCTCGAGCGATGGGTTTGTGCGTGGCTTTTGTCGGCTTTTGCCTGGCGGGAGGGCCCGCTCAAGGCGTTTCAGCGATGACTCTCTGCACGCGGCGCGCCGCACTGCTCGCCGCACTTCCGCTTTCTCCCGCGCGCGCCATACCCGGCAGCGTCGATTTGACGATCACCTGGGCGCGCACGTCGCGCCCGATTGTCTCGATGCCCGCGCGCATCTGCGCAAATTCATCGGGGGAGCACACTTCGCTGCTGAAACGCGTGTTGCCGTCGCGCGTCAGCGTCACGACGTTGCTGTTCGGATCGTACTGATACGTCGAGCGGAAATCGATAAAACGGTCTTCGGCCTGCGCGGCTTCAGGCATATCGAGCACGCGGAAATTCGCAGGCAGCACGATACGCGCGCGCTCGTGCAGTTCGACGTTGCGGCAGACAAACGGCTGTGTGCGCTGCCGCTCGCCGAGCCAGTAACGTACATCCGACTGGAAGCCGCCGACAAAGCTCGTGAGGGCAGGAATCGATGCGGCCGCGCCCGGCAGCACGAAATCGTCGAGCGTGCCTTTCATCGTGACGATCAGCGGACCGGCGGAAGCATCGAGCGCGTTCGTCGAAAGCGTCGCGCTGCCGGTCAGACTGGCCGCGCGCAGTTCGCCCTGAATCGCTTCTTCGCGCTGCGCGGGCGTTTGCAGCCTCAGCATCGTGCGGCCCTGCTCGGCGGCCCAGCCCGTTGCCTGCAAACGGTAGACGAAGTGAGCCGAGCCGTCCGGCGCGACGGTGATCGTGAGATCGCTCGTGCGCGCCATCGATGCGGTGGCCGGTGTATGGCCGAGCACGCCTTGGTCGACGAGAACGGTGGGCCGGTCCATGTCGGTTGACGGCAGATAGCCGAATTCGACGTTCGGCGCGGTGGAATCCGCATACAGCTGTAAATCGGGCAGATATGTGATGACGTGATTCAACACGCCGTAACCCGGCACCGACGGCAATGAATAGACCGTGCCGCTGCTGATCAAGGCGGGTTCGTTGCGGATGCCGACGGCGTCGAGCAGCGCGCCGTAAAGCGCGACATGGTCTTTACAGTCGCCGTAGCGCAACGCGAGGATCTCGGCCGCGCGATGCGGCACGACGGCGCCGCGCCCGACATTCACCGCAACGTAGCGGATGTTCTTGCGTACCCAGTCGTAAAGCGTTTTCGCTTTCTCTCGCGGCGTGCGGTCCGCTTCGGTCAACGTGCCCGCGAGACGGACGATCGCCGGGTCCGACCCGCTCGGGTCGACTGCCGATGTCTTATACGTCGCCGCAAAGGCTGCGTAGTCGCGATACGTCGACACCATCAGCCGGTCGCCATAGCTCACGTACGAGATCGAACCGTATTCGAGGCGCCCGAAGCGCGCCTTGTCGTAGCGGAACTCGTAGCGCGTGCGGCCATTCTGCGAGACGGGCGGCGCGGCGGTGAAGCCGCGCGCGTCGGCATAAAGCGGCATCTCGGCGGGCAAATCGTAAATGAGGCGGAAGTGGTGAGTCGGTGCGAGGTCGGGCGGCGTGAAATCGCTGAAATAGCCGGGCACGATCGGAACCTGCTGTGTTTTCCGGTACTTCAAATGAATGCGCGCGCCCGGTTCCACCGCGGGAAAAACAATGACCTTTTCGAGGATGTCCTGGAACATCGGCGCGTCGAATGAACGCGCTTCCTGCACGTCGCGAATTTCGCCAGGCTGCACGTCGTGCCGCACGCCGTCGACGCCCGTTGTGTACGCCTCGAGCACATCGACCTTCGCCATATTGCGATTGAACCAGATGTAGTGCTGCGCCACGCGCGCGACGCCGGCCTCGGTATTCACGCGCAACGTCATCTCGTCGAGCTTCGTGAACGAGCCATCTGCGTTGACGGTGAAAGTTTGTGTTTCCTGCTCGTTGACGTACGGTTCGGCAGGATGAGCCGGGCTGACGGTAGCACTCGGGGTGGGGTCGTTTGCGATGACCGGGACGTCATTCGCCGCAGCGCCGGCAGCACTGACGTGGCCGGACCAGAACGCAGCCGCGATAAAGACGGGCACAAGAGAACGCATGAGGTCGGGCACGCGCGATGTCGGGTTGAGCGTTAAGGTGCGTTTTGCACAGGCGGGTTTTGCACAGGACTTTTACGCAGGACTTCACACTTAAAAGGCCCACAAATGTGTTGTCAAGCGGAGACCGCACGCAGTGAGCCAAGCAGGTGCGGCGTTCGATGCCCTGCGTTAAGCGATGCATGCCGTTGTGCCATGCAAGCGGCGTGCATCGCGCTATGTGCTACGCCTCGCTTTCCACCACCTCGAAGTTGGTGATCTTCACGTCGCCTTCGGGAAAGACCGCGATGATCTCCAGTTCTCCGCCGAGGCCACGAATATGGTCGCGCAACGTGGAGATATACGTGTCCGCACGCTGCTCGAACTTCGCAATGCTCGGCTGCTTCACGTGCAGCACAAGGGCGAGGTCTTCCTGAGACATGCCGCGCGCCCGGCGCAGTTCATGCAGCGCCATTTCCGTCATCAGACGGCGCGCTTTGTCTTCGGAGCGCGCGCGCGAGTCGGGCGACATTTTCGCCCGCAGTTCAGCAAACTTCTTGACCATATTCGGTTTCCTCCTGTTTCAATTGCTCGGTATGCTCGTCATATAGCGTCCCTGCGCGCGGGACATTCCGCTGATACCAGCGGTCGTCCCCGCCCTTGTTGCCACCGAGCAGCAAGACGGCGGTGCGCGACGGGTCGAACGCATACAGCACCCGGTACGTCTGCCCTTCGTGCTGGATGCGCAACTCGCGCATGTGGCCGCAACGCGAGCCGTTGATATGGCTCGAATGCGGATGACGTAAATACGGGCCGTATTCTTCAAGCAGCCGCACCGATGCCGCGACCGACTCCTGTTCTGCTTCGTTCAACACTTCCCACCAGCCGCCGAAAGCGCTGGTGTATTCGACGTCCCAGTTCATAAGCAATATAACCTCCAAAGAATATTCCGTCAATGGAATAAATTGTCGGAATGTCAGTGCGCGACAACACCGCGACACAGAGGCTCATGCTAGGGAGATCGGGACAAAAGCGGCAGTCAGCCAAATGGCTAACGCTGAGGAACGCAGAAGGAATGGGAAGGGACGCGAAGGGACGCGAAGGGACGCGAAGGAACGGCGAGCGGCGCGCGGCGGCCGCTCGCGGGGCAATCAATCACACGCGCTACGCGTGCCGATCGCTGACTTCGTCAGGAATGCCGCAGACCGTGCCCGCATTGGCGGCGATCTCGCGCGCGGCCTTCGCGCCTTCGACCTGCAGCAGTGTGGGCAGCGACACGCCGTTTTTCGCCGCCGTCACTTCCGCGAGAATCGACACCGCGATCTCAGGCGGCGTGCGGCTGCCGATATAGATACCAACGGGCCCGTGCAGGCGCGCAAGCTCTGTGTCGGTCAGATCGAATTCCTTCAGGCGTTCGCGACGCGCCGCATTGTTGCGGCGCGACCCCAGCGCGCCGACGTAGAACGCCGGCGTCTTCAGCGCTTCCATCAGCGCGAGGTCGTCAAGCTTCGGATCATGCGTGAGCGCGATGACCGCGCAGCGCTCGTCGAGCTTCATCTCGAGCACCGTGTCGTCGGGCATCGTGCGCACGATTTTCGTGCCGGGCAGATTCCACTCGTCGGTGTACTCTTCGCGCGGATCGCAGACGGTGACCTGATAGTCGAGGCCGACCGCGATATTGCAGAGATACCGCGAGAGCTGCCCGGCGCCGATCACGAGCATGCGATAACGCGGGCCGTGGATGGTGAGCAGGCGCCGTTCGTTGAAGTCGACGCCATCGGTGGCTTGCGCGGCACCATAGCGAACCGCGCCGCTCGCCATATCCAGCGTACGCGCCACGAGCTTGCCGTCTTCCACAGATCGGCACAGTTCGGCGATGCCGCTTGCCTTGCTGAGCGGTTCGAGCACAAGCTGGATCGTGCCGCCGCACGGCAGGCCGAAACGGTGCGCCTCTTCGGCGCTGATGCCGTATTTCACCGCTTCCGGGTGGGTTTGTTCGATGCCGCGCTTGCGTACGCGGTCGATCAGATCGTCTTCGATGCAGCCGCCCGAGACCGAGCCGACCACGAGCCCATCGTCGCGCACCGCGAGCATCGCGCCTTCGGGCCTGGGCGACGAGCCCCAGGTCCGCACGACGGTGACCAGTAACGCACGGTGACCTTCGTCGAGCCAGCGTGCACTGGATTTCAGGACTTCGAGATCCACGCTGTCCATGATTTCTTCCTCTTCGGTTCGGCGCCTTCGGTGGTGGATTCCGTTGCGCCGGTCTGTTCTGTCTGGTTGTCAGCCGCGGGCGGGGCGCCTTCGTCGCCGGCCGCGTCTTCGCTGCCGCCCGTCACCTGCGCGCTGAAGCGCTTGAAAAACTCGCCCGCGATCTTGCGCGCGGCGCCATCGACGAGCCGCGAACCGATCTGCGCAAGCTTGCCGCCGACCTGCGCGCTCGCCGTGTACGAGAGCGTGGTGGCGTCGTCCCCGTCCGGTTCGAGCGTCACCTGCGCGTTGCCCTTGCCGAAGCCCGCTGCGCCGCCCTGGCCTTCAAACACAATCGTATACGTATGCGGCGCGTCGATGTCGGTCAGCAGCATACGCCCTTTGAAGCGCGCCTTAACAGGGCCGACCGATGCGCTCATCGACAGCGCGTACGCATTCTCGCCGTCCGCGTCGATGCTTTCGCAGCCCGGTATCGAGGCGCGCAGAACGTCGGTGTCGTTCAGCGCTTCCCACGCGCGCTGTTGCGAAACGGGAAGCTTATAGCTTTCGGTCAGTTCCATCGTGTGTCTCCTGCTGGCATCGGGGAGCGGGCGGCGTTGGGCGCAGCCGCCGGGGGCGCCGGCCGTGGTGCACGAGCCGGCTGCGACGTGTGCGCGAGTTGCGCGAGATCGCGGGCGAATGCACTGAGGCTGTCGAGATTATGGACCGGCCGGTGCGCGTCCACATGCGGCAGGATCGCCTGTACGCCGCGCGCTCTCGGCGCGAATTCGCTGTAGCGCAGCAACGGATTGAGCCAGACGATACGGTGCGCGAAACGCCGCAGGCGGACCATTTCGGCGGCGAGCAGATCGATCGCTTCGTGATCGAGGCCATCGGTGACGAGCAGCACGGTTGCCCTGCCGGTCAGCACGCGCCGTGCCCAGCGCCGGTTGAATTCGGCGAGCGCCGCGCCGATGCGCGTGCCGCCGGACCAGTCGACCACCTGCTCCGCGAGGGCCGCGATCGCCACGTCCGGATCGCGCTCGCGCAGCGCGCGCGTCGCATTCGTCAGACGCGTGCCGAACAGGAACACCTGCAGCCGCTCGCGCGATTGCAGCAGCGCATGGCAGAAGTACAGCACCGCGCGCGAATAGCTGCTCATCGAGCCGGAGATATCGAGCAGCAAGACGAGCGGCGGTTTGCGTTCGACGGCCGCGCGGTATTTCCAGACCGTCCAGTCGCCGCCCGCGCGCACCGCATGGCGCGCGCTCGCGCGCAGGTCCGCATGCGTGCCGCGCGAGGCGGCTTTCAGGCGGCGCGTCGGCTCCATCGCGAGCGGCAGGCGGTGGCTGCGGATGACATGGCGCAGCGTGCGCCATTCGTCGGCGGTGAGCGTATCGAAGTCGCGGTGGCGCAGCCGTTCTTCGGCGCTGAAGGTGACGTGCGCATGCAGTTCGTGCTGCTCCATTCGCGGCGCGCGGGGCGCGTTGCGCGTGGCCGGCGGACGGGCGGCGAGCGCATCGGCGAGGCGGTTGTTGCGTTTGGGCGGCGGGATCGTGTTGCCCACTTTCGGCAGCAGCAGCGCGCGCATTTTGCCGGCCCAGTCGGGGTCGCGCCAGAAGAGCTCGAAGGCCGCGTCGAACAGTTCGCGTTCGTCGGGCGCGCGCACGAGAAGCGCGGCGAGCGCGGCGTGCGCGTCATCGCGGCGCGCGAGGCCGACGCAGTGCAACGCGTCGAGTGCGTCGACTGCTTGCGCCGGCGACATCGGCAGGCCGGCCGCGCGCAACAGCCGCACGAAGTGCACCACATTGCGCGCAAGGGTCGGGAAAGCGTGCGGCGTCGCGTCTGTATCCGGCGGCGTATCCATCTTCGGTCACTCCGCCGCGGCGATGCACGCGGCGATCTGCTGCGCATCCATGCGCGCGAGATCGTCCTGATACTTGAGCAGCACGCCCAACGTATCCTGCACCGATTGCGGATCGAGCTCGGTCACGCTGAGCGCGTTGAGCGCGCGGCACCAGTCGATCGTTTCGGCGATGCCCGGCGCCTTGAACAGATCCATCCCGCGCAGCTGATGCACGAAGCCGACCGCATGCCGCTGCAACGCCGCGCTCGTCTCGGGTGCGCGCGCGGCGACGATCGCGAGCTCGCGCTCGCGTTCCGGATAGCCGATCCATTGATACAAACAGCGCCGCTTCAACGCATCGTGCACTTCGCGCGTGCGGTTCGACGTCATCACGACGAGCGGCCGCTGCTGGGCGCGCACGGTGCCGTACTCGGGAATCGACACCTGAAAGTCGGACAGCAGTTCGAGCAGGAACGCTTCGAACGGCTCGTCGGCGCGGTCGATTTCATCGATCAGCAGCACGCGGCGCGCGCCCGGATTTTGTTCATCGGGCATCAACGCCTGCAGCAGCGGACGTTTGAGCAGAAACTCGCTGCGATAGAGCGTGTCGTTGCCGGGCGTCTCGCCGGACGCTTCCGCGACGCGCAGCGCCATGATTTGCCGCGGATAGTCCCACTCGTACAGCGCGCTTGCCGTATCGAGTCCTTCGTAGCACTGCAGCCGCAGCAGCGAGGTGCCGAGCATGCCGGCCGCGGCCTTCGCGAGCTCGGTTTTGCCGACACCGGGCTCGCCTTCGACGAAGAGCGGCCGCTCCATCCGCAGCGCGAGAAAGAGCGCGGTCGCAAGCTCGCGGCTGGCGAAGTAGTCCTGTTCGGTCAGTTGCGCGAGCGTGTCGTCGATGGAGGCGGGTTGCATGCCGCGTCGATCCGCTGCTAGGCCTTCGCGCGCTCGACCGCGCGCGCCGCGAGGATCGGAATCAGATGGGCACGATATTCCGCGCTCGCGTGCAGATCCGTATTGAGACCGTCGGCCGAAACCGTCACGGCGCGGGCGGCCGCCGGCGAGAAGTCGGCCGATAGCGCCTGTTCGAGCTCGGGCACACGGAACACCGACGGCGCCGCGCCTGTCACCGCGACGCGCACGCCGCCCGCCTGCTTCGCGACGAACACGCCGACGAGCGCGAAATGCGACGCGGGATTCCTGAACTTCTCGTACGCGGCGCGCTCCGCAAGCGGAAACTCGACCGACACGATCAGCTCGTCCGGTGCGAGCGCGGTCTCGTACATGCCGACGAAAAAGTCGTCGGCCGCGATCCGGCGGCGGTCGGTGACCACCGTCGCGCCAAGGCCCAGCACGCCGGCGGGATAGCACGCGGCCGGATCGTCGTTCGCCAGCGAGCCGCCGATCGTGCCGAGCGCGCGCACCTGACGATCGCCGATATGCGCGGCGAGATCGGCGAGTGCGGGCAGCACGCGGCGCACGTCGGCATTTGCCGCGACGTCTGCGTGGCAGACCGCGGCGCCGATCGACAGCGCCTTGCCGTCCGCGCGAATCTGCTTGAGCTCGGGAATGCGCGTGACGTCGATGAGCTTCGAAGGCTGCGCGAGGCGCAGACGCATCGTCGGCAGCAGGCTCTGGCCGCCGGCCAGGAATTTCGCTTCGCCGTCCGCGGCGAGCGCCGATACTGCGGCCTTCGGATCGGCCGCACGTTGATAGTCGAACGTGTACATGTGGGCTCCTCCGCTCAGGCCTGTCCGGATGACGTAGATTGCGACGTAGATTGCGACGTGGATTGCGATGCCCCCGCGGCGCGCATCGCCGACCAGATCCGATGCGGTGTGGCCGGCATCTGCAGGTCGGTGACGCCAAGCGGCGCGAGCGCGTCGACGATCGCATTGATCACCGCGGGCGGCGAACCGATCGCACCGGCCTCGCCGCAGCCTTTCACGCCGAGCGGATTGTGCGTGCACGGTGTGCCCTTGGCCGTTTCGACCGTGAAGGCCGGCAGATCCGACGCATGCGGCATCGCGTAGTCCATGTACGAGCCCGACAGCAACTGGCCGCTCTCGTTGTCGTACACGCAACGCTCGAGCATCGCCTGGCCGATCCCCTGGCCCAGCCCGCCATGCACCTGCCCTTCGACGATCATCGGGTTGATCACATTGCCGAAGTCGTCGACGGCGGTAAAGTGTTCGATGCGCGTCTCGCCCGTGTCGACGTCGACTTCGACTTCGCAGATATACGCGCCGGCCGGATACGTGAAGTTGGTCGGATCGTAGAACGCGCTTTCGTCGAGGCCCGGTTCGAGCTTGTCGAGCGGATAGTTGTGCGGCACGTAAGCGGCGAGCGACACGTCGGTGAAGGTTTTCGTCCGGTCGGTGCCGGCGACGCGGAACGTGCCGTCCTTGAACTCGATATCGTCCGGCGACGCTTCGAGCAGATGCGCGGCGATCTTCTTCGCTTTCGCTTCGATCTTGTCGAGCGCCTTCACGATCGCCGAGCCGCCGACCGCGATCGAGCGCGAGCCGTACGTGCCCATGCCGAACGGAATGCGTCCGGTGTCGCCGTGCACGATCTCGACGTTTTCGATCGGTACGCCGAGCCGGTCCGCCACGACTTGCGCGAAGGTCGTCTCGTGGCCCTGGCCGTGGCTGTGCGAACCCGTGAACACGGTGACCGAGCCGGTCGGATGCACGCGGATTTCGCCGGCTTCGAAGAGGCCGGCGCGCGCGCCGAGCGCGCCCGCGACATTCGATGGCGCGAGTCCGCATGCTTCGATGTAGCACGAGTAGCCCAGGCCGCGCCGCTTGCCCTTCTGCTCCGACGCCTGTCTACGCGCGGCGAATCCTTCGACGTCGGCGATCTCCATGGCGCGCGCGAGAATCGTTTCGTAGTCGCCAGTATCGTACGTGAGGCCGACCGGCGTGGCGTACGGGAACGAATGGATGAAGTTGCGGCGGCGCAGTTCGGCCGGGTGAAGGTTCAATTCGCGCGCCGCGGTCTCGACGAGACGCTCGACCACGTAGGTCGCTTCGGGGCGCCCGGCGCCGCGATACGCATCGACGGGCACCGTGTTCGTGAAGACCGCTTTGACTTCCGCGTAGATCGCGGGCGTCGCGTATTGGCCGGCGAGCAGCGTCGCGTACAGCACGGTCGGCACGCTCGACGCGAACGTCGACAGATATGCGCCCATATTCGCGATCGTATGGACGCGCATCGCGAGGAACTTGCCGTCCTTGTCGATCGCGAGTTCGGCCTTCGTCACGTGGTCGCGGCCGTGCGCATCGCAGAGGAAGGATTCGGAGCGCTCGGCGGTCCATTTGACGGGGCGCCGCACCTTCCTTGACGCCCATGTCACGGCGACATCTTCGGGGTACAGGAAGATCTTCGAGCCGAACCCGCCGCCTACGTCCGGTGCGATCACGCGCACTTTCGATTCGGGGAGCGCGAGCACGAACGCGGCCATCAGCAGCCGTTCGACGTGCGGATTCTGGTTCGAGACATAGACCGTGTAGCTGTCGTCGTGGGGCGACCAGGCGGCGTTTGCGGCGCGCGGCTCGATCGCATTCGGTATGAGCCGGTTGTTGACGATGTCGAGTGTCGTCACATGCGCGGCGTTGGCGAATGCGGCGTCGGTCGCGGCCTTGTCGCCGTGGCCCCACGTGAAGCATGTGTTGTCGGGCACTTCGTCGTGCACGGCAGGCTGACCGGCGTCGGCGGCATGCGCGGTATCGACGGTCGCAGGCAGCTCGTCGTAGTCGACTTCGATCAGTTCGAGCGCATTCTTCGCCGCGTTGACCGAATCGGCGATCACGAGCGCAACCTGGTCGCCGACGTGCCGCACCTTCGTATGCGCGATCACCGGATGCGGCGGCTCATGCATCGGCGTGCCATCGATACTGTGGATCAGCCAGCCGCACGGCAGCCCGCCGACGTTGTCCGCCGCGAGGTCCGCGCCGGTGAAGATCGCGACCACGCCCGGCGATTGCTTCGCCGCGGTCGTGTCGATGCTCTTGATGCGCGCGTGCGCGTGCGGCGAGCGTAGAAACACCGCGTACGACTGGCGAGGCAGCACCACGTCGTCCGTATACTGGCCGGTGCCGGTGAGGAAACGGGCGTCTTCCTTGCGTTTGACGGAAGCGCCAATGATGCGATGGGTTTCGGGTGCGTTCATGGGTTGGGCTCCTCGGGCGTCGATCAGGCGGTGACCTTCGCGGCGGTCTGGCTTTGCGCTGGCGTGGAAGCCAAACCCGAACCCGCGCCCGAGCGCATCGCAGCCGCGCCCTCCACGATCGCCTTGACGATGTTGTGATAGCCCGTGCAGCGGCACAGGTTGCCGTCGAGTTGCGCGCGTACGTCCGCTTCGGTGGGCTGCGGATGGGTCGCGACCAGCGCCGCCGCGCTCATCACCATGCCGGGCGTGCAGAAGCCGCACTGGAGCCCGTGGCACTCCTTGAACGCGGCTTGCATCGGATGCAGCTCGCCGTTCGCGGATAGTCCTTCGATCGTGGTGATTTCCGCGCTATCGGCCTGCACCGCGAGCATGTTGCACGACTTGATCGCGCGCCCGTTCAGATGAATCGTGCATGCGCCGCACTGTGCGGTATCGCAGCCGATATGCGTGCCGGTCAGCCGCAGCTGATCGCGCAAAAATTGAACAAGCAGGGTATTGGGCTCGACGTTCGCGGTGACGGGCGCGCCGTTCACCGTCAGACTGATGCTGATCGCCATGAACTTGTCTCCTTCGCTCTTGCGGGGATAGAGACCGGCTCGGGCCCACTTTCACTACCTACCGCCTGCCTGCTGTGAGGGTCCGGCTCGGTTGGTGCTGTTGGTGATTTGTGCCGGACAGTAAAGCACAAATCGGCGGGGGCGGCTATCGGGGGAAATCGTCGCGGCAGCGCCGGAAGCGGGATTAAGGCGGGATTCAAGCGGGATTCAAGCGGGATTCAAGCGGGATTCAAGCGGGATTCAAGCGCGCCGCTTGCAGCGGGACGCGCCGTTCGAAATGGGATGGAATTGGACTGAAAGAGCCGGACACGCGCGCTGCTTTCATGCGCGCCCTTGCGTGATCAGTGCGGATGCACACCATGCGCGAGCTTCGAGCGCCGGCGCGAGTAACCGAAATAGATCGCCATGCCGAGCGCGAGCCAGACAACGAACGCGACCCACGTGACGCCCGCGAGATTCACCATCAGGAATACGCACGATGCGACCGCGAGCACCGGCACGACAGGCACGCCGGGGCAGCGGAACGCGCGCGCCAGTTCGGGATGCGTGCGGCGCAGGATCAGCACCGCGATCGACACCATCGAGAACGCGGCGAGCGTGCCGATGTTGATCAGCTCGGCGAGCACGTCGAGCGGCACGAGCGCGCCGATCAGGCCGAAGAAGATACCGCATAGCCAGGTCGTGAGGAACGGCGTCGCGAAGCGCGGATGCACGCGCGACAACGCGGCGGGCAGCAGGCCGTCGCGCGACATCGCGAAGATCACGCGTGTCTGGCCGTATGCCATCACGAGAATCACCGTCAGCATGCCGAGTACGGCGCCGAGATCGATCAGGCCGGCCACCCAGGTCTGACCCGCCACCTGCAACGCATACGAAACCGGATGCGAGGTATGCGCGAACTGTGCGTACGGCACGATGCCGGTCACGATCGCGGCGACCGCGATATAGAGCACCGCGCAAACGACGAGCGACGCGATGATGCCGATCGGCAGATCGCGCTTTGGATTCTTGACTTCCTCGGCTGCCGACGAGACCGAATCGAAGCCGATAAACGCAAAGAACATCACGGCGGCCGCGCCGAACACGCCCGACCAGCCGTTCGGCATGAACGGCTGCCAGTTCGCCGGCGTCACGTGAAATACGCCGACCGCAATCACGAGCAGCACGACGATCACCTTGATCGCAACCATCAGATTATTGATGCGCGTCGATTCGCGCACGCCGATCGACAGCAGCGTCGTGATGGCCATCATCACGAGGAAGGCGGGCAGGTTGAAAAACGTGGTGTGGCCCGGCAATGCGCCGGGCGCGGCGGTCAGCGCAACGGGCAGCGAAATGCCGAAACCCGAGAGCAACGATTGCAGATAACCGGACCAGCCGACCGATACCGCCGACGTCGCCAGCCCGTATTCGAGCATCAGGTCCCAGCCGATGATCCACGCGGCAAGCTCGCCGAGCGTCGCGTACGAGTAGGTGTAAATCGAGCCGGCGACGGGAATGGTCGACGCGAACTCCGCATACGCGAGCGCCGCGAAGCCGCACGCGATGGCGGCGATAACAAACGAAATGGTGAGCGCCGGGCCGGCCTGAACCGCGCCGGTGCCGGTAAGAACGAAAATGCCGGTGCCGATGATGGCGCCGACGCCGAGAAACGTCAGATCGAGCGCGCCGAGCGCCTTCTTGAGGCCGGCGGCTTGCGCGCCGGCGATCATGTGTTCGACGTTTTTCTTTCGGAATACGGACATTGCCAGAAGGTCTCAAAAGCGGCATGCGTGCGTTGCATGCCGGGTGCAGGAAACCTTCAATTTTAGCCGATCCCCGAGGGGCGACTTTGGCGGGTGCTGGATGCAGCTTCTTGCGAATCAGGCCGTCATAGCCGGATTCAGATCGACGAGCCGGTTCGTCATCACGTAGAACGTGAGTTCCGCGTTATTGCGCAGCTTCATCTTTTCGAGGAGCCGCGTGCGGTACACGCTGACCGTCTTCACCGACAGCGACAGCGCGAGCGCGATATCGGTGAGCCGCTTGCCCGACGCGAGCATGCAAAGCGTCTGGTACTCGCGGTCCGACAGCTTTTCATGCGGCATCTGTTCGCCGTCGAACGATACGTAGTTCGCGAGCGCCTCGGCCATCGCCGGGCTCACGTATTTGCGGCCGGCCGCGACCTGCTGGATTGCGGTGATCATCTGCGCGGCGTCGACGGTTTTCGACAGATAGCCGGCCGCGCCCGCCTTGAGCGCGCGCACCGCGTACTGGTCTTCGCGATACATCGAGAACATCAGCACCGGCACGCGCGGCACTTTGCGCTTGAGGCGCTTGAGCACTTCGACGCCGTTCAGGTCCGGCAACGAGATATCGAGCAGGATCACGTCGTACGCGTGCCGGCCCGCTGCCATCAGCGCTTCGGCGCCGGTCTGGGCTTCCGCCACTTCGTTGGCGACGCCGCGGTCGAGCAGCAACTGGCGCACGCCCTGGCGAACCACGGCGTGATCTTCGGCGAGGAGGATGCGCAGGTTCATCGTGCTTGTCGGCTATCGGGTCATGAGCGCGCGGCGTGGCGCCGCGCGTCGGGTTGGTTGGTAGCCAGCAACGCGCGCCACGCAAATCGCGCGTGCAGCGCGGTGCCGGGCAGCGCACCGCGCGCGTGTTTCTTGGGTTTCTTCGGCCGCAAGGGGGTGGCGATGACAAATTCGCCGTCGAATGCTTCGCAGCGCGCGCGCATCCCGGACAGGCCGAAGCGACGCTCGCGCCGGTTTGCTGCGAGGTTCGACGTGAGCTTGCCGGCGGCCCGCGAGAGGCCGATGCCGTCGTCGGCGACGACGAGAATCAGGTGCTCGGCGTCGGTCTCGATGCGTACATCGGCGCCCGACGCGCGGGCGTGCTTCGCGACGTTGTTCAAGGCCTCCTGCGCGACGCGGAACACCGCGAGCGCGGCGTCGCCTGGCAGGCGCGTCAAACGTGCGTCGGCGGCGCAGACGAAGCTCGTGCGCAGGCCGGTGCGGGCCGCGAAACTGCCGGTCCATTGCGATAGCGCGTGCACGATACCGCTTTCGAGCGACGGCGCATGGAGTTCGTCGATTGCATGGCGCGTCGCGTCGGACACCGCGTCAAGCGAGCGGCCCGCGACGGCGAGCGCGGCCGTGCATTGCGGCGGCGCATCGGTCGGCAACCACGTTTGGACGTTGGCGAGCGCGAAGCGCGCTCCAGTCAGCTCGGCGCCGGTGCTATCGTGCAATTCCTGCGCAAGATGGCGGCGCACGGCTTCCTGCGCATGCACGACCTCGGCTGCGAGTTCGCGTACGCGTTCGCGCAGGCGTGCGATCTCGGCGTGTTCGGCGTGTGCGCCGATCGGTACCACGGTCGACGTATCCATTGCGCCCCTGTCAGAAAGTTGCGTGGCCGGCAAACCGGCTGTGCGTCGACAGCGCAATCATGGAAAAACGCATGCGAACCCTTGGCCTCCCAGACGTGTCCGCCGCAGTCGACGCCTTGACGGACAATCGCTACGCGAAGGCGTAACGAAATTTACATTCGGTAACAACCCGGCGACACCTTGAACCTTGGGCCGCGTAGGGGGTACTGCGCCGCGATGATATCCTAAAAAAAGAAAATAATGCAGGTAGAGCAAGGCTCGGCGCGTAAAATTCACCTATTGGACGCGCCTTTTTCTGTCCTGGTTTGTAGGAAAAATGCTTACGCGCCGCAGACGTTTCTGTGTGTCAATTTGTAACGTTTGGCCTGGCCTCTCGATGCGCACGGGCATCGCGCGCATTCGCTCCCTGCGGACCGAAAGGATGTTGAAGGTTGAATGAAAGTGAGATCGTAGAGGCAAAAAAAGACCGGGATATGTCCCGGTCTTGTTGTTTTTACGCCGATTGCGCGGCGCAATGCCGCGGCCGACGCGGCCGATCAGCAGCCAATCGGCATTGGCATTAGCCGACGAAGGCCTTTTCGATCACGTAGTGACCCGGCGAGTTGTTGCTGCCTTCTTCGAAGCCCATGCTGTCGAGCAGTTCGCGCGTGTCGCGCAGCATGTGCGGGCTGCCGCACAGCATGATGCGATCGTTCTCTTTCGAGAAATGCGGCAGGTCGAGGTCCGCGAACAGCTTCTGCGTTTCGATGAGTTCGGTGATGCGGCCGCGATTCTGGAACGCTTCGCGCGTGACCGTCGGGTAGTAGACGAGCTTGTCGCGGATCAGTTCGCCGATGTGCTCGTGCGCCGGCAGGTGGTCCGTGATGTATTCCTTGTACGCGAGTTCGTCGACGAAACGGCATGTATGCGTGAGCACGACGCGCTCGTAGCGGTCGTACACGTCCGGGTCTTTGATGATGGACATGAAGGGCGCGAGGCCCGTGCCCGTCGACAGCAGCCACAGCGTTTTGCCGGGCAGCAGGTTGTCGGCCACGAGCGTACCGGTCGGCTTCTTGCCGATCAGCACCTGGTCGCCCACCTTCAGATGCTGCAGCCGCGACGTGAGCGGGCCGTCCTGCACCTTGATGCTGAGGAATTCGAGGTTCTCTTCGTAGTTCGCGCTCGCCATGCTGTAGGCGCGGATCAGCGGCTTGCCGTCGACCTCGAGGCCGACCATCGTGAATTGGCCATTCTCGAAACGAAACGACGCGTCGCGCGTGCAGGTGAAGCTGAAAAGCGTATCGGTCCAGTGGTGGACGCTCAGGACGGTTTGTGAATTCAGGTTGCTCATGGCTTCTTTGGATGAGGCGAAAACAAGGGCGGCCTCGATGACGGCTGGGGGGCCGGCACGGCGATGCGCCATTCCTGACACGACCCTAACGAGGCATACCGCGCGGAAAAAAATGCTGCGGAATCCGCTATTTTACCGCGATACCGGTTCGCGGACCGGTGGACGCGCGCGGGCTTGCCGCGGCCGCCCGAATCTGGCCGCAGCATTTGCCTGCAGCTTCGATGCTGCAATCGCGTGGGCGCTGTTCTGCGTTGAGGCGACGGCGACGCCATGACGCGCAAAGCGCAGCAATCGATGCGCGGGATGGCCAACCAGAGACCGGCGATGATACCGAAACGCGGCACGCATCGCAGCATTGACCCTGCTCGCGAAGCTGGAACCCGGATCCGGTGCGGCGCAGTTTTTACCACGCCGCGCGCGACCGTTTTTCGTCTAGCGCTCCGCGGCGATCTTTGCGCCAAGGCCGATCAGCGCCGCACCGCATAGCGCATCGATCGGCCGGCGCAGCTTGCGGTAGCCGCGCTGCGTGCGCTCGGTCGCGAACATCAAGGCGACGCTGCCGTACCAGCTGGCCGACATCAGCGAGATCGTCGCAAGCACGATGCCGCAGAACCACAGCGGCGCGTGCGTCGGCATCATGGTCGCGAATACGCTGGTCCAGAAGGCGCACGACTTCGGATTCGTCAGGCTCGTGACGAGCCCGCGGCGCCACGCACGCAAGTGAGCGCCAGCATCGTCCGCGGGCGGCGGCCCATCCGCTCGCGCCGAAGCGGTTACGCCGGTGTCGCCCGTCGCGCGGCTCATATCGATCGCGCCGATTGCGCCATTCCCGTGTTTCGCGCCCACCGTGCGCTTCATGCCCGAGCGCAGCAGCTTGAACCCGAAATAGATCAGATACAGCGCGCCGGCGACGCGAATTCCGTTGTAAACCCAATCGATTTGCTGCAGCACCGCGGCGAGGCCGAGCATCGCGAGCATTGCCCAGACCGTCGAGCCCATGCCGACGCCCAGCGCCGATGCCGCGCCCAGACGCCGCCTGCCCGCGAGCGACAACTGCGTGATCATAAAAAAGTTCGGACCCGGGCTCACCAGGGCGACGAGATAGACGGCCGCGATCTGCAGCAGGACCGGAAGGCAGGAATGGCCTTGCATCTATTCGACTCGCAGACGCGCCATATAAGGCAAATGATCGGAGAGCCACGCGGTTTCCTGCGCCGGCTGGATCCATTCGATCGGCTTCATGCCGCGCACGAACATCTTGTCGAGCGCGAGCGCCGGCGAAAACGCGGGAAACGTTCGTCCCGATTCGCCGAGCAAGGTGGCGACCTCGCTCATCCCGAGTTCGGCGAAGAGCGGCACCGAATCGTTGCGCCAGTCGTTGAAGTCGCCGGCGAGCACAAGCGGGCCTTCGGCCGCTTCCTTGGCGATCCAGTGCGCGATCCAGTTCATCTGACGCAGGCGCGCCTGGCGCGTGAGCGCAAGGTGCGCGCACAACAGGGTGACCGAGTGGCCCGCGAAGGTTGCGCGCGCGACGAGCAGGCCGCGCCGTTCGAAACGGTGCGCGGAAATGTCCCAGCGTCCGCCGAGATCGAGCGGATGCGGCGACAGGATCGCATTGCCGTGACGCCACGACGGTTTGAACACGTTGGTTCCAAGCGCGATCTGCAATTCGAGCGCGCGCGCGATTTCAGTCGCCTGGCAATGCCAGATATCGTCGGTGGGTTCGCCCAGGGGCGCGCCGAAATTGCTCGCGAGCACCGGCGCCGGCATCCTCCGCGCCATTGCTTCCTGCAGAAAGTAGGCGTCGGCGTGCGTCGACTGCACCCAGCGCTGCATCGCCTGCCATGCCTGAAAGCCAAGCGGCGAGCGGCCTTTGTGCAGGTTCCAGCTCACCGCGATGAAGTCGCGGTTCGGTTCGTCGCGCAGCGCGATGTCCGGTCCGGGCGCATTGCGCTCCAGGTTGTCGAGGCCGGAACCGTTCTGCCGCGCGGGGTCGCGTATCAGTTCTTCGGGGTTTCGCATTCCGCGTTGTCCACTTTGTTCATTGCTGTGCCGGGCTGCCGGCGATGCTCGCGCGTACGCGATAGACGAGCTGCGGGTCTTTGTCGACGAGCGTCCAGGCAGTCCAGTCGCTGCCTGTCGCCTTGAGGCCCGGGTGACTCGCACTCACCTGACGCGGCTGCGGCGGGATCTTGCATCCCGATGCCGAGGTGCGCTGCGTGGTCGTGTCTTCGAGCGTTTCCTGCGCGTCGATCGCAAGCGTCGCGCCACTCGCGTCCGCCGCGATCGGCGAGACGGTTAGCGTGCGCTGCAGATCGATATCGCCAGCCGGCTGATCCTTGCAGCCGACGCTGTGCTGCACGACATGATGGTGCGTATCCGTGCGCGCCTGGCCGACTGTCGTCGTGCCTTCGAATGCATCGATTTGCTGCCCGTTCTGCATGACCTGCAACTGCCATTGCACGACCGGCGCGCTTGTGGCGGGCTGCTGCGCAAAAGCAATCAGGGGCATGCAGACCCATACGGCGGCGATGCGGGTTTTCCACATGAATGGGGTCTCCGGAATCGTTGCGGCCGCGCTTTGTCCGACAGCCGATCATCTTACGCCTGATGGCGGGAACCTCTCTGACCCCCGATCCGCGGCCAGGGTTCAGCAACAATATCCTGCAAATTGTGACGTAGTCCCGCGCGTTCAAGCGGTATTAGCAGCAACCCCGCGCCGCTGCTGGCTTGCAAGCCCGTCGCACATCGTTACACTGAAATCGGGACGGCGCCGGCGGGCGCCGTGCGCACAACGAGCAAGATCCACGAGCAACATTTGCACAACGGGGTGAGCGATGACAACGGCGATGGTCAAACAGGAGATCGCGGTAGCGTCCTTCAGCAAGGTGTACGACCTCGAGCAGGTCGAAACCGCGCTCAACGATCTGAACGACAGCGCGAACGAAGCCCTGCGCGCAACTTACGAAAAAATGCTGAAGATCGGCAACCTGCGCTTTTGCGTGAAGCCGAACCGCATGCCGTCGATCGACGATCTGATCGGCACCTTGCCGAACTTCGCCGAACCGCTCGACGATGTACGCAAGCAGGTCGCGCTGTGCATCGAAACCGACGACCGGCTCGAACTGATGCCGATCCTGCTGCTCGGCGATCCGGGCATCGGCAAGACGCATTTCGCGAAGCAACTCGCGCGCATGCTCGGCACGTCTTATCACTATGTTGCGATGGGCGCGCTGACGGCCGGGTGGATTCTGTCCGGCGCCTCGTCGCAATGGAAAAACGCGAAGCCGGGCAAGGTGTTCGATGCGCTCGTGCACGGCAGCTACGCCAACCCGGTGATCGCCGTCGACGAAATCGACAAGGCGAGCGGCGATTCGCAATACGATCCGCTCGGCGCGCTCTATGCGCTGCTCGAGCACGATACCGCGCAGAGCTTTATCGACGAGTTCGCGGAGGTTCCGATCAACGCGGGGCATGTGATCTGGATTGCGACCGCAAACGACGCGCGCGCGATTCCGGAGCCGATTCTGAACCGGATGAACGTGTACGAAATTCCGGCGCCCGATTGCGCCGGCGCACGACGTATCGCGCAATCGATCTACGACGAGATACGCGGCGCACACGGCTGGGGTCAGCGCTTTCCCGCGTGTCTTGCCGATGCGGCGCTCGAGCAATTGCAGCGCGCGTCGCCGCGCGAGATGCGGCGCGCGATTCTGAACGGCTTCGGCGCCGCGCGCATTGACGGACGTGACGAGATCGAAGCGGGCGACATCCGGCTCGATCATCGGACACGGCGCAAGCCGATCGGCTTTCGGGACCGCGGTTGACGCGAATGCATGGCGAAGCGTCGATCGTAAAAGCGAACGCCGGTGCGGCGGGAAGCGGCGCGCGCCGGGCGGGCAGCGAGTGAGTTATGCGTGACCCCGGTTAATTCCGTTTATTGACGTGTGAACCGCGATAGCAAAGCGATTCGCGCTGACGCCGCCCCTTCGCCATCGACGAAAAAGGGCAAGCGCGCGTTCGCGCAAACGATTGCCGTTGATGTTCGTGCGTCGGACACCTGCAGGAGCGCGAAGCGCAAATCATCGGATTGGTCGGCTAAACCACACATGCGGGGCGTTGACGGCGTACACTCCGTCAACGCTGGTGTAGTGTGATAGTGCGTTGAAGATCGCCATGCCCGCAGCCGTATCCGGCTTCGGGCTTTTGCGTCTCTGGAGCCGTCGTACAATTTTGCCGTGACCGTACGCGATCTTCATCTTCACCGGGTGGACGAGGCAAAACGCGGCGCATGAATGGCCGCGTCAACGAATATGGATCAAATCGAATGTGTGGTGATCGGCGCCGGCGCGATCGGTCTCGCCGTCGCGCGCGCGCTTGCCGCGCGCGGGCGCGAGGTGATCGTGCTCGAAGCGGCCGAGGCGATTGGCGTCGGAACGAGCTCGCGCAATAGCGAGGTCATTCACGCGGGCATCTACTATCCGCGCGGCTCGCAAAAAGCCGCGCTGTGCGTGCGCGGCCGCGAGCTTCTCTATGAATACTGCGCGGCGCGGGGCGTGCCGCATCAGCGCTGCGGCAAGCTGCTCGTCGCGACCGCGCGCAACCAGATTCCGCAACTCGAAAGCATCCTCGCGCGCGGCCGGGAAAACGGCGTGCTCGACCTCATGCGTATCAGCGGCGCCGAAGCGCAGGAACTCGAGCCCGCGCTCGAATGCGTCGATGCCGTGTTCTCGCCGCAGACGGGCATCGTCGATAGCCATCAATTGATGCTCGCGTTCCAGGGCGATGCCGAGCGCGATGGCGCCGTGATCGCGTTTCATGCGCCGGTCGAATCAATCGAGGCATCGAGCGGACGCTTTATCGTCACGGTCGGCGGCGCGGCGCCGACGACGATCGGCGCGGCCTGCGTGATCAACAGCGCGGGCCTCTACGCGAATGCGCTGGCGCGGAAGATTCGCGGCCTGAATCCGCGTTATGTACCGCCGCTTTATTTCGCGCGCGGCAACTACTTCAGCATGTCGGGGCGTGCGCCCTTCAGCCGGCTCATCTACCCGATGCCGAACGACGCGGGCCTCGGCGTGCATCTGACGATCGACCTCGGCGGCCAGGCGCGTTTCGGCCCGGACGTCGAATGGGTCGATTCGGTCAACTACGATGTCGACCCGCGCCGCGCCGATTCGTTTTACGCGGCGATTCGCGCGTACTGGCCGGCGTTGCCCGATCACGCCTTGCAACCCGCGTATGCGGGCATACGGCCCAAGCTGTCCGGCCCCGGCGAGCCTGCCGCCGATTTCCTCATTCAGGGCGCGGCCGCGCATGGCGTGCGCGGGCTCGTGAATCTGTTCGGCATAGAGTCGCCGGGGCTCACCGCATCGCTCGCGATTGCGCAGCGCGTCTGCGAACTGGCCGGGCGCGCCTAGCAAGGCTCGCGTGTCTGCGTCCATCTGTCGCAGGCACGCGCGACACCGGTGTCTATCTTCCGCTCGCACGCCGCTACACATCTGCGGCTGCGCGTTTGCCCGCATGTGCCGCTGCGTGTTCCGCGCCATGGAATCCGCGCTGTCGACAGGCTTATGACGGACATTCGAGCCTCCCATGCGCCCGCTTCATTGCTATGCTTGGATACCGCTGTCGACAAGAACGGCGGACCAGTCCTGGATCAAGGATCAAGACATAACGGAGCGAGTCCCCATGAAATCATCCCGTCGTACGTTTCTGATTACGAGTATCGGTGCCGTGTCGGCGCTCGCGTTGTCGCGCGAGGCGCTGGCCGACGCGCCGAAGGTCGCTGAAAGCGACCCGACCGCCCAGGCGCTTGGCTACAAGGCGGATGCGTCGCAAGTCGACAAGGCCAAATACGCGAAATACGCAGCCGGCGAAGACTGCGGCAACTGCAGCTTCTACCAGGGCAAGCCGACCGACGCGTTCGCGCCGTGCCCGATGTTCGCGGGCAAGCAGGTCGCGGCAAAAGGCTGGTGCAGCGCATACAACAAGAAGGCTTGAGCGTCGGCAGCAGCGCGCCTCATGCGGTGAGCGCCGACGCCGGCGCTTGCGAGACGGTTACCGGCTTACCGGCCAATATCCGAAAAAACGTCCGTTGCGTACCGCGCGACGGACGTTTTTTTGCTTGAAAGCGCATGAAGCGCTCTTTACACTCGCGTCCAAACTTCAAACATGCAGGCCGGAGAGTCTCGATGGCACCAGCATCCACAAAGCTCAATGCCCGGGCGGTCACGGCTGCCGTCATCGGCAACGCGCTCGAGTGGTACGACTTCACCGTGTTCGGCCTTCTGACGGTGGTCATCGCCGAGCTTTTCTTCCCGACCAGCAACGACTATTCGTCGATCCTGCTCACGACCGCGAGCTTCGGCGTCGCATTCTGCATGCGGCCGGTCGGTGGCATCGTGCTCGGGCTCCATGCGGACCGCGCGGGCCGGAAAGCCGCGCTCTCCACCGTGATCGCCTTGATGACGCTCGGCATTCTGCTGCTCGCGATCGCGCCGCCTTATTCGGCGATCGGCATTGGCGCGCCGATAATGATCGTGGTCGGACGCTTGCTGCAGGGCTTCTCCGCGGGCGGTGAATTCGGCAGCTCGACAGCGTTGCTGATCGAGGCCGCGCCGTTTTCGAAGCGCGGCTTCTACGGCAGCTGGCAGATGTCGAGTCAGGCGGCCGCGCTGCTGCTCGGCGCCGTGGTCGGCTCAGCGGTGACGCGCGGGCTGCCGCATGATGCGCTGATTTCGTGGGGCTGGCGTGTGCCGTTCATACTCGGCCTCGTGATCGGGCCGATCGGCTTTTATATCCGCCGTCACCTCGCCGATTCAGAAGCGTTTTTGCACGCGAAGCAGTACGCGCGGCGCGCAACGCTCGGCGAACTGTTCACGCATCACAGCCGCGATGTGATCTGCGGGCTCGGCTCCGTGATCGCGCTGACGGTTACGATCTATGTGTTGATCAGCTATCTGCCGACATTCGCGGTCAAGCAACTGAAGCTGCCTTATGGCGAATCGTTCACCGCGGTGATCGTCGGCAATCTGCTGCTGATGGTGCTTGCGCCGGTGGCCGGCGCATGGTCCGACAGAATCGGACGCAAGGGTTTGTCGTTGTGGTCGCTGGTCCTCACGCTCGTGCTCATCTATCCGCTTTTCGTGTGGCTCGAAGGCGCACCGAGCGTATCGAAGCTGATTCTGGTGCAAGCGATGCTGTCCGTCACGCTGTCCGGTTACTACGGGCCGTTCGGCGCGATGATGGCCGAGCTGTTTCCGGCGAACGTGCGCTCGATCGGCCTCTCGCTTGCCTACAACGTGGCGGTCATGCTGTTCGGCGGATTCGGGCAGTTCGTCGTGACCTGGCTCATCAAGGAAACGGGTTCGCCGCTCGCACCGACGTATTACGTGATGGCCGGTCTCGCGCTGTCGATCGTCTCGGTGGCGTGCATGCCGGCCGGACGTCATGCGGACCTCGACGCGATGCGCGAGCCGGCATGACGCCAGAAGCGAGTGGTTGCGCCACGAGCTACTCGCTTGCCGGCATCAGCGGCGGACGCTTGTTGAACCATGGGCGCGCCGCTTCGAGTTGCGCGGCGAGCCGGAACAAGGTCGCTTCGCCGCCGTTGCGCGTCGCGAACTGCGTGCCGATCGGCAGTCCGCGCGCATTCCAGTAAAGCGGCACCGACATCGCGGGCTGCCCCGTCATATTGAACACTTCCGTGCATCCGGCCCACGCGAACGCTTTGTCCGACGCTTCGGCCAGCAGCCGCTTCATCAGCGCTTCGATGCGCAGCGTCGTGACGAGGCGCATCTGCATTCTCTCGAACGCGGTCGGCTGCATCTCGCCGATCTTGATCGGCGCCGACGCGAGCGTCGCGCACAACAGCACGTCGAAGCGGTTCAGCAGATCGGCGAGTTTCGCCGTCAGCTTGCGCTGTTCTTCGAGCGCGCCCGGCAACAGGCGCTCGCCGAACTTGCGGCCGATATGCGCCATCGTCCAGGTCGAGACTTCGAATTCGTCGCGCGCGGGCTTGCGCCCGGTGATGCGATCGGCGTCGAACACGACGGACTCGGCGCTGACCGAATACATCGCGAGGAACGCGCTGCGCACCGTGCCGAAGTCGATGCCGAGCGAGACCGGTTCGATCCGGTGACCGAGCGATTGCGCGAGTTGCGCGGCATCGTCGAGCGCGGCGCGCGCGTCGGCCGACAGCGTGTGCGCGAACATCGGGTCCGTCACGTAGGCGATATGCAGCGGTTTGCCGTGCGGTTCGGCAAGCGCGCCGAGGAACGTGCCCGGCGCGCCGGGCGGCACGTCCGCATGGCCAGAGGTCAGATCGAGCAGCAACGCGCTGTCGCGCACGCTGCGCGAGACGGCGTGCTCGACGCCCATGTCGCCGGGCGCCGGTTCGCCCGCGAGCGGCTGGCGGCCGCGCGACGGCTTGAGCCCGAAAAGCCCGCAGCACGATGCCGGAATGCGGATCGAGCCGCCGCCGTCGCTTGCATGCGCAAGCGGCACGATGCCGGCGGCGACCGCCGCGGCCGCGCCGCCGCTCGAACCGCCTGGCGTGTGATCGAGACTCCACGGATTGCGGCACGGCCCGAACAGTTCGGGTTCCGTATAAGGCATCAGCCCGATCTCGGGCGTATTCGTCTTGCCGAAGATATTGAGGCCGGCCGCACGCGTACGCGCAATGAGCGGCGCGTCTTCGGCAGGCACGAAGTGCCGGTAATGGCGGCTGCCGAGCGACATGCGCAGCCCGGCTACCGGTGTGAACAGGTCTTTGATCAGATAAGGAACGCCCGCGAGCGGTCCGGCGCCGAGATGATCGGGACTGCCGCCGTCGGCGCGCTCGCGCGATGCGCGGCGGCGTGCCGCATCGTAGTCCTTCAGCACGATCGCATTGATCGCGGGGTTCGCGGCTTCGGCGCGTGCAATCGCGGCGTCGATCAGCTCGCGCGCGCTGACTTCGCGCTTGTTGACGAGCTCGGCAAGGCCGATGGCGTCGTGGGCAAGATAGTCGGATTGCACGGCTTGAGCGTCTCCCGATGAGCGGCGCGCGTGGTGCGCACCGCGACGACAAGCTTAGCGGAAGGAAGCTGTTTACAGATGTTCGCCGAGGAACGTAAGCGTGCGGCCATGCGCGAGCGCGGCCGAATGCTGGTGATAGCTTGCGCGATCGGTGCAGTTGAAGCCGTGATCGGCATTCGGATAGATATGGAATTCGACATCGTCGCGGCCGGCGAAGCGTTCCTTGACTTCGCCGACTGCCGACATCGGGATGCCCGAGTCGAGCTCGCCGTAGTGGAACTGCATCGGCACCTTGATTTTCGGCGCGAGGTCGAGCTGGTTCTGGATGCCGCCGCCGTAGTACGCCACCGCGCCGTCCACCGTACCCCGCGCGGCCGCCAGATACGCGAGCCGGCCGCCGAAGCAGTAGCCGATCGCCGCGATCTTGCCTGTCACTTCGGGCATCGCGCGCAGCGCGGCCGCGGTCGCGCCGACATCGGCCACCGCGAGATCGACGTTGGTCTTTTGCAGCAGTTCGATGCCCTTGTCGCGATCCGCGCCGGCGTAGGTCAGTTCGACGCGCGGCTGCGTGCGCCAGAAGATATCCGGCGCGATGGCGACGTAGCCGTCCTGCGCATACTGTTCGGCGACGGCGCGAATATGGCCGTTCACGCCGAAGATTTCCTGAATGATGATGACGGCAGGCCCTTTGCCGCTCTTGGGCAACGCCAGATAGGCGCCGAAACTGTCGGTGCCGGCGGGAATATCGATCCAACGGGAAGTCACGCTCACGTTCATTCTCCTCTATGAAGCGGTGGGCCAAAGGCTTGGCCGAAAAGCGGCGCCCAGTTTGCCACCAAAAGGGACGTACTGCAGGGACGCACTGCAGGGACGCACTGCAGGGACGCACTGCAGGGGCGCACTGCAGGGGCGCACTGCAGGGGCGCACTGCAGCGGCGTACTGCAGCGAAAGCGGGTTTTCCCGTAAGCGGATTGAAACAGACCGGGTATCGATTATCGGATGACAGGCGTCGCTGCTTATGTCATCAATCGCTCAATGTTTCGGATTGCGTCCTACAGTCCGGACGCGGCGATCTGACATCGGTTGCGGCATCGTCGAGGCGATTGTGTATTAACGGCGTTTTGAAGCGCATCTTTAGAAAAGCCCGTCGAAACCGCGTACCGGCGGGCGCTTTGGCGCGGTCTAAAGCGGTGCATTGTCGATGATGTGGGATAAACGCTATTGGTAGTGATCCCACTTACTCAAAAAAACCCCACAAATTAATTTGATGGCCTACACTTGCGCGCTGGTACGAAGACCACCTGCCACAAACAGGCTGGTTGACGTGCTTGCCAAGTGCATAACGATGCATCCGGCGCAGTCGTCCACGGGATTTGAGCGACACGTGAAGGACGCGGGGCACAAGGGCGATTACGTTGATTTGGGACCGAAACTGGAGACTTACATGAACATCAAGATTCAAAAGCTGTTGCCGATTAGCGCTGCGGCGATGCTGTTTGCGACGTTGGCGACGGGCGCGGTGGCGGACCAGACCGTCAAGATCGGCCACGTCGCTCCGCTGACGGGCGGCATTGCACACCTGGGCAAGGACAACGAGAACGGCGCCCGTCTCGCGGTTGAGGAAATCAACGCGAAGGGGCTCACGATCGGCGGTCAGAAGATCACGCTGGTGCTCGACCCGCAGGACGACGCGGCTGACCCGCGTACGGCAACGCAGGTTGCGCAGAAGCTCGTCGACGACAAGGTCGTCGCCGTGGTGGGCCACCTGAACTCCGGTACGTCGATCCCCGCTTCGAAAATCTATAGCGATGCGGGCATCGTGCAGATCTCGCCGTCGTCGACGAACCCGGCCTACACGCAGCAAGGCTTCAAGACCACGTACCGCGTGGTCGCGACCGATGCGCAGCAAGGCCCGGCACTCGCGAACTATGCAGCGAAGGGCCTGAAAGTGAAGAGCGTCGCGATCGTCGACGACTCGACCGCTTACGGTCAGGGCCTCGCAAACGAATTCGAGAAGACCGCGAAGTCGCTCGGCCTGAACGTGATGTCGCACGACGCCACGAACGACAAGGCCGTCGACTTCCGCGCGATTCTGACGAAGATCAAGGGTGAGAACCCGGACGCGATCATGTACGGCGGCATGGACGCCACGGGCGGCCCGTTCGCCAAGCAGGCGAAGCAACTCGGCTTGCGCGCGAAGGTGCTGGCCGGCGACGGCGTGTGTACCGACAAGCTGGCCGACCTCGCCGGCGACGCGACCGACAATATCGTGTGCTCGGAAGCCGGTATGGCGCTCGAGAAGATGGAAGGCGGCAAGGCGTTCGAAGCGAAGTACGAGAAGCGTTTCGGCCAGCCGATCCAGATCTACGCACCGTTCACGTATGACGCTGTGTACATCATCGTCGACGCAATGAAGCGCGCGAACTCGACCGATCCGGCGAAGATTCTCGCCGTGATGCCGAACACCGACTACAAGGGTGTGATCGGCGAAACCACGTTCGACTCGAAGGGCGACCTCAAGCACGGCGTGATCTCGCTGTACAACTACAAGTCCGGCAAGAAGACGCTGCTCGACGTCGTCAAGATGTAAGAGCAGAGAGACGATGGATGGCGGGCTGCCCGCGGCAGTTTCGCCATTCCGTCGAATCGTCGAATCGACGAATCGTCAGTTCGTTTGCGCGAACGGCGTATGCAAGGCACGCAGCTTTGGGCTCGCGTGCCTTTTTTATTGAGCGGCCTTCGCGACGCGGCAATGCCGCGACGTTTCGCGCAATGTAATCAGATACCGAGGCGCCGCAGAACCTTCGGTCCCGCGAACGCGATCAGCGCCGCACAGAGCGCAACGACGGAAAGACCGATCGGCAGACTGGTTACCTGCGCCACACCGCCGATAATCACCGGCCCGAGCAGCAAGCCGAAGTAGGCCAGCCCCGCGACGTGCGCCAGCCCTTCGGCCGCGTGAATGCCCTTGACGCGAGCCGCCGCCGCGAACAGCACCGGCATCATGTTCGCAAGACCCAGCCCCATCAGCGTAAAGCCTGCCATTGCGGTGATCGTGTGCGGCAGCAGCAGTGCGCCGATCATTCCGACGCACGCGATCGACGCGCTTGTCATCACGAGTTGCGGGGCGCCGAATCGCGCGCGCACCGCGTCGCCGGCAAAACGCGCCGCGGCCATGCCGCCGGAAAACGCGGCATAGGCCGCACTGGCGACAGCCGGCGTGGCGAGCACGACGTCGCGCATATAGATAGTCGCCCAGTCGTACATCGCGCCTTCCGCGATCAATGCGATCAGCGCGACGATGCCGAGCGCCCACAACGCCGGCGAGCGCCAGCGGTTCGCGCGCGGCGTGTGCGCGTCCGGATGCTCCGCATGCGGTACATGCGGCAGCACGGACGGGCAGGCGATCAGCAGCACGGCGGCGCTGACCGCGGCGGCGAGCAGCATATGGACGACCGACGTCATGCCGTGTGCGAGCAGTGCGCCGCCGGCCGCGGCGCCCGCCATGCCGCCGACGCTGAACATGCCGTGCAGCGCGGACATGATCGGCCGCCCGAGCGCCTGTTCGACCGCGCTCGCTTCGGCGTTCATCGCGACATCGAGCGTTGCCATGCCGGCGCCGAAGAAGGCAAGCACAACGAGCAGCATCCAGTACGCGGGCACGAGCAGCATCAGCGCCGCGCAAACCGACATGGTCAGACCGCCGGCGAGGCACGCGCGGCGTGTGCCGACGCGGGCAATCCATGGACCGTTCGCGGTCATCGCGGCAATCGAACCGCCCGCCACCGCGAAGAGCGCGAGCGACAGCAGCGCCGGATTCAACTCGAAGCGATCGCGCACGGTGGGCACATGAATACCCCACGTGCCGTACATCATGCCGGCGATAAAGAACAGGGCCATCGTCGCGTAGCGTGCGCGGTTGCGCGCGGCCACGGGCAGGTCGCGATGGGCGGCGGGAAGCATCGCGACGTCGGGTGGTCGATCGGACACAGGCGGTCTCGTCGTAGAGGGAAGAGGAAAGCGCGGTGAAAGCAAAGTCCCGATTCTAGCGAAGCGAGCGGTACCGCGCTGACACGTCGCTGCACTAATATGTCGGTCGGTTGTCTACATCACTTCGCGCGCGCCACGTGCTGGCGTCGCGTTTGCGTCGCGTTTGCGTCACCAATGCGTGCGAGGACGGTTATCAGCCGTCTCTTTGTATGCGGTATTTGCGTACGAATGCTTGAGGAAAATCCGAGGCCGCCTTGAAGATTCCCGCTCACGCTCCGCTCGATCTGCTGCATCGCGTCGCGGTCGGCACCCTTGCGACACATTCGCGTCGGCCGCAAGGCTTTCCGTACCCGACCATGCTCCCTTTCGCGCCCGACGCGCGGCATCGGCCGACCATTCTCGTGAGCCGTCTTGCCGAACATACGCGCAATCTCGAAGGAGACGCGCGCGCGGGCTTTCTGGTCGCCGATGCGCCGGACGGCAACGTGCTCGATGCACAGCGCGTGACCTTGCTCGGGACGTTCGAGCCGATCGACGCGACGCCGCTCTTCGTGCGCCGCTATCTGCGCTATCAACCGGACGCCGGACGCTATCTCGCGCTGGGCGACTTCGCATTCTGGACGTTGTCGCTGGAGCGGCTCCGCTTTATAGGCGGCTTCGGCATGATGGGCTGGCTCGACGGCAGTGAACTCGATCCGCTCGAACCGCTCGCATTCGAAGACGAAGCCGCATTGATCGAGCGCTTCGACGCGCGGCCCCGGCGCGCGAGCGAAGTGGAATTGCTCGGTGTCGACCGCTACGGAGCGGACTTTCGACTCAACGGCGCGCGCACGCGCCGCGCTTTTGAGTCGCCGGCGGCTGACGCCGCAACGCTCGATGCGGCATTCGAGATTTGTACCGTTGCAGTGCTTACCGGTTAAGTCAATTTACGGCGGAATGCTTAAGTGATCCCATCGTTACTGGGAAAGTTTTCACAAAATGAAATGATTTCGTACTACCTGAGCGAATTCGTTTCATGATTCGAGAGTCGATTCAGAATCCATTCATTGGAGACGCAACTTTTCTGACAAATTAACAATCAGTGTGCGGTGTTGCCCGACCCTCTTTCGACACTTCGGTGAAAATTTAGGAAATAGCAATTAATTAATTTGAGCGACACCTATTCGGGGCTTTATCTTCTGTGTTAATCTCGCCTGCAAATTCCGAGGCATGATCACCTTCAAAGGACTAAATCGGCTGAAGACCGGCAGTCCATTTTTCAAATGACAAGGGAACCTATGTCTTCCTACAAGGAACTCCTCGCGCAGCGCGAGAAGCTTGAAAAGCAGATCGAAGAGGCGAAGGCACGTGAATATGCCGAAGTGCTGAACGAAATCAAGCAAAAGATGGCCGACTACGGTATTACGCTCGCGGAACTGGGTGGCGGCCGCGGCGCGAAGCATGCGAAAGTCGGACGGGTTCGCACGGGCGTCGCGCCGAAGTATCGCGATCCGGATAGCGGCAATACATGGTCGGGCCGCGGCAAGCCGCCGCGCTGGATCGCCGGTCAGGATCGTGAAAAATTTCTGATCCAGAAATAAATACGAATCTGCGCGTAACCGAATCGTTGGTGCGCTGCCGACAAAACCGCGCTGCCGGAACCGGGCGCGGTTTTCTGTTTGTGGGGCGTCTGCTTCGCTTGTCTGCTTCGCTTGTCTGTCTTCTTTGCTTGAACGGTTTGTGCACGCGCGTTTGCGCGCACTTATAAAGCGAAACAAATCGGGATAATTCGCGACGCGTGCGGCACGACGGTGTGCGCCGCGATCCGCATGTAGCGCGATACGAATGCTTCGCGTTCAGATAACCACCTGATTCAAAAAGAAAATTTTGTTGGCTTAACTGACGCCAAACGAGCCGGCGCGTAGAATGAAGGGGTTGAATCCTGCCCTATTCGTATGTCGTCGAGCACTGCCGTTCATCCCGCAGAGAAACACCGCGTCGCACGCAAAAGCACGTTCGTCAGCATCGTGCTCAATATCGTTTTGATGACTGCGCAAATTGCGATCGGTGTGTTCGCCCATTCTCAAGCGTTGATCGCGGACGGTGTCCATTCGCTGGCCGATCTGATTTCCGATTTTGTCGTACTGTTCGCCAACCGCCATAGTGCCGCGGAGCCGGACGCCGATCACAATTACGGCCATAGCCGTTACGAGACGGTCGCCTCACTCTTTCTCGGTGGCCTGCTGATCGCGGTGGGCGTTGGCATGCTGTGGCGCGCCGGCATCCGGCTCACCGATCTGCAAGCTATTCCACCGGTACATGCGAGCGCGCTCGTCGTCGCGATTGTCGTGCTGGTTTCGAAGGAAGGGCTGTTCCGCTACATGCTGCGCGAAGCGCAACGCGTGCGCTCGGCGATGCTGATCGCGAACGCATGGCATGCGCGCTCGGACGCGGCGTCGTCGCTCGTGGTAGCGCTGGGCATCGTCGGTAGCCTGTGTGGTGTGCGTCTGCTCGATCCGATCGCGGCGGCAATCGTCGGCTTCATGGTGGCGCGGATGGGCTGGTCGTTCGGATGGGATGCGCTGCAGGATCTGTCCGACCGCGCGCTTGACGAGCCGGCCGCCGCCGATGTGCGCGCGTTGCTGCTGTCGACGCCCGGCGTGCGCGACGTGCATCAGTTGCGCACGCGCAAGATGGGCGATCTCGCGCTCGTCGATGCGCATATCCTTGTCGACCCGCTTATTTCCGTGTCCGAGGGGCACTACATTGCGGAGTCGGCGCGCACGCGCGTGCTGACCGACAACCGCGTGCTCGATGCGCTGATTCACGTCGACCCGGAAAACGATGCGATCGCGCAACCGCCCGCGGGGATGCCGCCGCGCGAGCGCGTGGTCGCGGAAGTCGAAACGGCGTTTGCCGAACACGGATTGAAACCGGTCGCCGTCAACCTTCACTATCTGAGTACTGGGCTCGACATCGAAGTGACGTTGCCGGCTACGTCATCCGACGAAGCACACGACGACGAGGCGCGGCGTCTTGCGCGCATCGATCTCGCCGCTCTGCAGCGCAGGCTCGGCGCACGCACGCTCGATGCCCGGCGCGCGATCGATGTGCGGGTGACGGACGCCGCAGCCGTTGGAGATGCGCGGCGCGAAAGTGGACATTAGCAGGCGACAGCACAACGCGATCTGATCGCGCGCGCCGACGATGCCGACGCCGAAGCAACCCAACGCCGAAGCAACCCAACGCAACCCCAACGCAACTGCAACCGCAATCGCGCAGCGCCCGACCTGCGACAGCCGCACGCCGTCACGAATCAAAGCGGCAATTGCGTATCGAACTTGATTTCGCGCAGCACGACGCTCGTGCGAACCTGGGCGACCGCCGGGATCTTGAAGATGCGTTCGTGAAGAAACGTGTCGTAAGCCTTGATATCCGGCGCGACGATCTTGAGGATGTAGTCTGACTCGCCGGTCGTGCTGTAGCACTCGGTCACTTCCGGGCAGGTGGCGATTTCCCGTTCGAACTGTTCGACGCCGCCTTCGGTGTGCCGCGTAAGGTGAATGTGCGCGAGCGCGCACACGTGCAGCCCGAGTTTTTCCCGGTCGAGTAAAGCCGTGTAGCGCTGGATGATGCCCGACTGCTCCATATCCTTGATGCGGCGCCAGCACGGCGTGCTGGACAAGCCGACCTGATCGGAGATTTCCTGCACGGAACGGCGGGCGTCCAGTTGCAAGAGGCGCAGGATCTTTTGAGAAAACGTATCGAGTGTCAACTGCGGCCTCCGTTGGCGTCGCCGTATTCCGTCATGGTAGAGGCCACGAAAACGAAACGCAATCGAAACGCCGGTTTATGAGGCGTATTGCCTAATTTGCGGGTTAGTCAGCGGCGTTTCGTCCTGAGCCGTCCCCATCACCGGCGTCCAGGGCAGTGACAGTGGGCGCTGCGCGAAGCTCCGCGAGCATATTGCAGAAGAGGGCGCCCTGCTCGATCGCGTCGTCGAGCGCGACGTGGGTGTGCGGCAGGTCGTCGAACCAGTGCTTCGGCAGCCGCGGCTTGATGCACTTGCGATACGGCAGGCCGGTCATTGCGAATGCGAGCGTCTTGATATCGAGCGCGGACCATGAGAACGGGCAGCGCCCCGCGAACCGCATCATGTACCAGAACATGAAGGTGAAGTCGAAGCCGGCCGGCATCGCGACGAACACCGGCTTGCCTGGCAGCGCCTCGACCCATTCGACGTAGGCGACCAGCGCCTCGGCCGGCTGGCGCAAGTCCTTGCGGCAGGCCGCCCACGCTTCGGGCTGCGTTTTCCACCACGCTTCCTGAACCGGGTGCGGCGCCGCGCCTTCGAGCAATTCGAGGTTTGCCGAGAACGTGGCGATCAGCTGCTTGTCGGGTGTGTACGCAGCGGACGCGAAGCTCAGCATCGAATGCGGTCCGGGAATCGGGCCGTCCGCCTCGACGTCCGTGCTCACATAGATCTCACCGTTCATACACCGACTCCGTCGGCTACATAGGGATTCGTGCGGCGCTCTTCGCCGAACGTCGAAGTCGGACCGTGGCCGGGCACGAACGTGACGTCGTCGCCGAGCGGCCAAAGCTTGCTGCGGATGGAGTTCACGAGATCATCGTGATTGCCGCGCGGAAAGTCGGTCCGGCCGATCGATCCCGCGAACAGCACGTCGCCGACGAGCGCAAGACGGTGCGCACGGCTAAAGAACACCACGTGGCCAGGCGTATGCCCAGGGCAGTGATAGACCTCGAGCGTTTGCGCGCCGAACTGCGCAGTGTTGCCGTCGTGCAGCCAGCGGTCGGGCTCGAACGTCTCGGCGGCCGGGAAACCGAAGCGCACGCTCTGCTCGGGCAGTTTGTCGAGCCAGAATCGTTCGTCCGGATGCGGGCCTTCGATCGGTACGCCATAGTGCGACGCGAGCGCCTTTGCGCCGGCGCAATGGTCGACGTGGCCGTGCGTGAGCAGAACCTTTTCGACGCTCGCGTTCTGGCGCGCAACTTCTCGCTGAATGATGTCGAGGTCGCCGCCCGGATCGACGACGGCGGCGCGCCCCGTCGTCTCGCAAATGAGCAGCGAACTGTTCTGCTGAAACGGCGTGACAGGGATCAGGGTGACTTTCATGAAAGCGGAGGGGAGAGCGTGCGGGCAAGAAAAATCGATTGTACCGGCGCCTGCTTTACGCCGCGCAGTGCCTCTGCGTTTGAGCTGGCAGTTGTTCCAGGCGCGCGTCGACTGGGCACGCGGGCGCTCACGCATTCGGGCATTTTTACAAGTTCGGTAAAGATTGTGTAAAGATTAGTGCGGTTCGGCTACCGGCAATTTCGTTTTGGGTATAATGCGCCCATTGCGTGCGGAAGAGCGCACCTTCACCGGTTGACACATCCCGGTTTCGACGTCCGTAGTTTTGTCGTCAGAAAGCGGAATGAACGTTGCCTTCAAGTAAGTGCCGTCGCTGTCGGACGGCAAATCCGAGCATCGAAACCTTCGATGCACACGTCTTGTCCAGCCAGGCGCGATGCGCCTGCTACGGCCTTGCTGCCGTGACGCTGGATGGGGCCTACGCCGCCGTTCCTACGTACCGCTGTTCGGGTGCAAGAACGTGTAGCCATGTTCGATGGCGGCGTGTGGGGTCTGGCCAAAGCCTGCGGGGACAGGTTGTGTCAGACGTGAAAACTAACCGTGCGGTAGCGGCCTGATGGCCGTGTACGGGCTTCAATGTTCCGTGCCTTCGGGCGCGGCGCGCGAGTTCGTCTTTGCCGCCCGGGCCGCTATCCACGCAGTTCTTCGCGTGATGCGGCTCGCCTTTGTAACATCGTTTGTCTTATGAAAACTCGGCTCACCCGACGTATTGGGGGTCTTTTTGCCTTTTCGATCCTGGCAGGCTGTGCAATGCCGCCGGGCTCGGGAGATCAGGTCGGCAGCGCGCCGCTTAGCACCAAAGCGACGCAGCATGCGACCGCAACGGCCCCACAAGCTTATGGTTCCGCCAGCAATGTGCCGGCGCCTGCTTCGGACGACGCTTCGAATCCCGCTTCGAATCCCGACGGCAAGCTCGCCGACGCGTCCGCACTGAGCGACGACGGCCCCGATGTGGCGGACTTCCGGCAGACAGGCCGCGCGTCGTGGTACGGCAAGCTGTTTCACGGCCGCCGTACCGCGAATGGCGAACGCTTCAATATGAATGCGCTGACCGCCGCGCACCGGACGCTGCCGCTCGGTTCGTACGTGCGCGTAACGAATCCCGCGACGAACGATTCGGTCGTCGTGAGGATCAACGACCGCGGACCGTACGCACGTGGACGCGTGATCGACCTCTCGTATGCGGCCGCGCGGGTTCTGCATCTGCAGCACGCCGGCACCGGACGCGTGCAGATCGCGGGGCTGACGCAGCACGAAGCGAAGGTTGAACAGGCGGAAATGCTCGCCGCGAACGGCAATCCGAGCGTCGAGAAGTAAGTTGGCGGGGCCTGCGCTCACGGCCCGGCTGAGCGCACCGTCCGACGAAGGGCCGCTCTGTGCGGCCCTTCAGTCTTTTTTGAGTTCCAGCGCGCGTGCGTAAAGCGCGTTGCGCGGCGCGCCCGTAATGGCGGCCGCCATCTTTGCCGCACTGCTCACCGATACCTCTTCGAGCAGAATGCCGAGCAGCGCGTCGTGTTCGTCTTCCGCTGCTGCCTGCGGCGCCGCGCCCTCCACGACGAGCACGAATTCTCCGCGTTGACGGTTTGCGTCTTCCGCGATCCATGCTGGCCCTTCGGCCAGGGTGCAGCCGTGCAGCGTCTCGTGTAACTTCGTCAGTTCGCGTGCAATCAGCAGACGTCGCGCGCCGCCGAATACAGCCGCCAATGCGTCGACGGTTTCGACGATGCGATGCGGCGCTTCGTAAAACACCATTGCGTGCGGGTGTGCCGCCAGTTGCTGAAGCTGCGCTGCGCGCTGCTTCGCTTTGGCCGGCAAGAAACCGAGAAACGAGAATGTCGCGACCCAGTCGCCGGCCACGCTGAGTGCGGTGGCGAGCGCGCTTGCGCCGGGCAGCGGCACGACGGGCAGGTTCGCTTCCCGCACGGCATCGACAAGCTTTGCACCCGGATCCGAAATGCCGGGCGTGCCCGCGTCCGATACGTACGCGACGCGCTCGCCCGCTTGCAGATGCTCGACGATGCGCAAGCCTGCCGCGCGCTCGTTGTGCTGATGCACGGCAATCAAAGGCTTCGAAATGCCGTAGCGCGCGAGCAGCTGCCCGGTGTTGCGCGTGTCTTCCGCGGCGATACGGTCGGCGAGTCCGAGCACATGGAGCGCGCGCAACGTAATGTCGGCGCTGTTGCCGATCGGCGTGGCGACCACGTATAGCGCGCCTTGCGGATAGTGCTGCTGCTGCGCGAGTTCGGAGAGAGGGGTCATGAGACTGAAGACGCAGACTGACGGAAGAAGCACGACATTGTGCCACCACGCCGACGGCGCGAAGGCGGCGAGCGCGCCGCGCGCGGGTACCGGACACATCGCGCGATCGAAACCGTCCACGGCAAGCGTCGGCGCGAAGTTCGAAGCGCACGCGCTCGCGTATCTGCAGCGGCAGCGCTTGCGCTTCGTCGCGCGTAACGTCATGTGCCGCGGCGGCGAGATCGATCTCGTGATGCGCGATGCGGATGGCACGCTCGTGTTCGTCGAAGTGCGGGCGCGCGCGCGGACGGGCTACGGCGGTGCGTCGGCGAGTGTCGGCCGGCATAAGCGCGAGCGGCTCGTGCGCGCCGCGCAGTACTACCTCGCGACGCATCCGCACGAGGCCGCCGCATGCCGTTTCGACGTGATCGCTTTCGAAGCGGGGCGTCTCGTCTGGCTGCGCGATGCGTTTCGCGCGGACGACAGCTGAAGCGCGCCGCGTCGCGCAACGAGCGGCCTACGCCGCGCGCGACAGCGTTTGCTGCGCAACAAGCAGTTTGGCTGCGCGATAAGCCTCGCGAGTACGTTAAACTTGCGCCACGCGCATCGGGCATCGAACGCCGCGCCGCGAAAGCGGTCTGATGCTCGCAAGTGCAGGGTGCGCACGACAATCTGCGCGCGAGGCGAATGCGCCATCGCAACGCTTCGCTGCAGGGGCTCGCAACGATGCCCGATGCACGGTGCCGACGCGGTGCCCAGACTCGCGTAGGACAAAACGCGCAATACAAGATAGAGAGTCGATGTCAGTCGAACGTATTCAACAGCACTTCCGCGACAGCGCGGCGGTGAAGCTCGCTGCAGTGGAAACCCTCGCGCTGCCGATCGCCGCCGGGGTCGACACGATGTTCGGCGCGCTTGCGAACGGCAATCGCATTCTCGCGTGCGGCAACGGCGGGTCGGCCGCCGCCGCGCAGTACTTCGCGGCCGGACTGATCGGCCGCTTCGAACGCGAACGGCCGGGACTCCCGGCGGTTGCGTTGACAACCGACACATCGGTGCTCACCTCGCTCGCCGATCACTACGCGTATGACGAGATTTTCGCGCGCCAGATCCGCGCGCTCGGCCAGCCCGGCGACGTGCTGCTCGCGATCATGACGTCCGGCAACCCGGCCAACGTGCTCGCGGCGATCGACGCCGCGCACGAGCGCGAAATGGTCGTGGTCGCGTTGACGGGCAACGGCGGCGGCGACGCGAACGGTGTGCTGACCGATATCGATATCTCAATCTGCGTGCCGTCCGAAGAGGCCGCGCGCATTCAGGAAGTGCATCTGTTGACCATCCACTGTTTGTGCGACGGCATCGATGCGATGTTGCTGGGCGAAGAGTGACTTCGAAGGAGAGCTAGTTGATGAGCGCATATCGCGTGAAAAGTACGCTTGTGAGAACCACGCTCGTGGTGGGGCTGGTTGCGGGCCTCGCCGCGACGCTGCAAGGCTGCGTGCTGGCGGTCGGAGCCGCGGCGGGCGGCGGCGCGCTTGTCGCGACCGACCGGCGCACGCTTGGCGCGCAGACCGAGGATCGCGAAATTCAGGTGAAGGCGATCTCGCAGATCAACGATGGCCTCGCCGACGGATCGCATGTCAACGTGACGGTCTTCAACCGGCGCGTGCTGCTGACCGGTGAAGTGCCCGACGACGCCGCAAAGCAGAAAGCCGAAACGATCGTGCGTGGCATCAACAACGTGCATGCGATCGTCAACGAACTGACGGTTGGCCAACCCACCGATTTCTCTTCGCGCACGAACGATACGTATCTCGAAGGGCGTGTGAAAACCGCGCTGATCGCCGAGAAAGATCTGTCCGCGAACAACTTCAAGGTGGTGGCCGAGGGCGGCGCGATTTATCTGATGGGTCTCGTGACGCCGGACGAAGGCGCGCAGGGCGCGAATGTCGCGAGCCGCGTGCCGGGCGTGACGAGGGTCGTCAAGGTCTTCCAGTACATCGAGCCTTCGGAAGCGGTAGCGGCAGCAGCCGCGGCGGCATCGGCGCCGAGCGCGTCGTCGCCCGCGGCGGCTGCGGCGCCCGAAGGTGTGACGACCGGTGCGGTGCCCGATGCGTCGGTGTCGTCGAAGCCGCTCGATCAGCAGCCGCCGGCGCCAGTGTCGAATTCGAATGTGCAGCCGGGTAGCCCGCAGGCGGTGAAGTGAAGCGTCGCAGAAGCCTGGTGCACATGCAGCATGCCGTTCGGGCCGTGAGCCGGGTGGCGCGCGCAGGCAAGCGCGTGGGCGCCAGCGTCGCAATCGCCATGTGTGCCTTGGCGACGCCGGCCGCACACGCCGCCGAAGCGCCGCACGGCCTGCAGATCGCGCAGCGCAACGCGTGCCTGGGCTGCCACGCGATCGACCGCAAGCTCGTCGGGCCATCGTTTCAGCAGGTCGCAAGCCGTTACAAGGGCAACGCGCAGGCGCACACGCTGCTCGAGCACAAGGTGAAGGATGGCGGCTCCGGCGTGTGGGGCGCGATACCGATGCCCGCGCATCCGGCAATGAGCGATGCCGATATCCGCACGGTCGTCGATTGGGTGCTGGCCGGCGCGCCTTCGAAATGACGGCGCTGGCCTGGCAATTCCCAAAAAGCCTGTGCTAGAATTGCCGGATTCGTTGGGGCGGTAGCTCAGCTGGGAGAGCGTCGCGTTCGCAATGCGAAGGTCGTGAGTTCGATCCTCATCCGCTCCACCAACCCGATTCAAGTTGTTCCGTAGTATTTCGCAAACCCCGCGCGCCGTAAGGCGCGCGGGGTTTTTGTTTTGCGCGCTCCCGCCGCTGCGGTAACCGGCCAACTCACCGGGCGCGCTGACGTGCGCTTGCGTGTGCTCAGGCATTTCGCCAACCTACACATCTCCGCGTTCATGGTTTACAATAAATCGAAAACAACCGAAAAATGTAAACCAAGAGGCACCCATGTTCAGCGTTCGACTTCATCGGGCTCGCAAGGCGGCCGGCCTATCTCTGCGTGAGCTGGGCGAGCGCATCGGCATTTCGCACGCCGCGATCAAGAAGTACGAAGACGGCTTCGCCATGCCTTCGAGCGACATCCTGCTGCGGCTCTCGCGCGAGCTCAATGTGCGCAGCGAGTATTTTTTCCGCCCGGCGCTGCTTGCGCTGGAAGGAATCGAATACCGCAAACACAGCTCCCTGCCCAAAAAGCGGCTCGATGCGATCACCCATGAGGTTATCGATCAGATCGAACGCCGCATCGAACTCGAGAACCTGTTCCCGCAGTCGCCCGTCCGCTGCTTTTCGCCGGTCGATCGCCTGCCGTCGGCCATCACCGCCATCGAGCAGATCGAGGACGTCGCCTCGCGGGTTCGCGAGGCATGGCAGCTCGGCTTCGACCCGATCCCTGATCTGATCGACGTGCTGGAAACCAATGGCGTGCGCGTGTTTATGATCGATGCGGACGCCGAACACAAATTCGATGGTCTCGCCGCGCGCGTCAACGGGATGCCGATCGTCGTGGTCGGGCGTCATTGGCCGGGGGATCGCCAGCGTTTCACGCTTGCGCACGAGCTCGGCCATCTGATGCTCGAAGGCCGTCTCTCGCGCAACATCAACGACGAGTCCGCGTGCGATCGCTTTGCCGGCGCTTTTCTGTTTCCGCGGCCTTCCGCGCTGCAAGAGCTTGGCGCACACCGGAATGCGATCGAGTTCAAGGAACTCGGGCTCTTAAAAGACGAGTTCGGTCTGTCGATGGGCGCCATTCTCTATCGCGCACGCGACCTCGGCATCATCTCGACGTCGTACCGGGACGAGCAGGCGAAGCTGTTCCGTGTGAAGGGCTGGTTTCTGCGTGAGCCGGGGCGCACGTTTCCTTCCGAAAAGGCGCACCTCTTCGAGCAGCTGGTGTTCCATGCGCTCGCGGAGGAGTACATCGGCGAATCGAAGGCCGCGGAACTGATGAAGATGTCGTTGCAACAGTTCCGGCGAGTTCGCTCGATGGAGGGCAGCGATGCTCCTGCTAGTCAGTGATACCAATATTCTGTTCGACGTCGAGGTGAGCGATCTCGTCGTACCGATGTTCAGTCTCGACTACCAGTTCGCAGTACCCGACGTTCTTTTCTATGAAGAACTACAGGACCGGCACGCCCATCTGCTGGATCTGGGGATGCAGGTTCGCACGCTGTCGGCTGAGCGTGTCGAGCGCGTTCAGGAACTTGCGCGATACCACGCGAGGCCCGGGCGCAACGATCTGTTCGCGCTGGCATTGGCCGAGGCGGAGGCCTGTCCTCTGTTGACCGGCGACGCCGCATTAAGGCAGGCCGCGCAAGCGGAACGGGTGGAGGTCAGGGGTACGGTCTGGTTGCTCGGCGAAATGGTGCGTAAGCGGAGCATCACGGTTTCAGCGGCCCACGTTGCCCTCGACAAAATGCGCCGCAACGGCAGGCGGCTGCCATGGGATTTGGCCGAGCAGACGCTGGAGGCTCTCGGCGGCGCGGCCTCACCTTACGTTACGGCCGGACACCAGCCCGACCAGCCCGACCAGCACGACCAGCACGACCAGTACGACCAACCCAACCACCAGGAACGCGCCCCGGCTCCAATCGAAGAACCCTGCTGATAGCGCGCCGCACCTCTGCAACGGATCGTCTTCTCTCTAGAAAATGCGAATCCAATCGCCTACGCTTTAACTCAGCCAGCATTCCGGTGAGAGAGCCACCCACGGTCTCCCATCCGTTGCACTGCATATCAGTCGAATAGAGCAAGCAATGGTTTGAAATCGGCGTGTTCACGTCCGAGAGGGTTGCGCCATCCGGCATCGGGCGCCGCTAAGCGGAGCGGCGTCCGGCATTGGTTCGCATGACGAAACCCGTTGGCAATAAAAACCAAGGAGACGCTCATGCATTCATCCCGCAATGCACTATCCGTGGTGTTCCTGGCTCTTACGCTTGCATTCGGCTCGTCCGCCGCGCCTGCCGCGGACGAAGTGCAAGGCGGCGCAACGACGACGTCCGCGCCGATGCCCGCGCTGCAACCCGTTACGCAGCAGCAACTCGACGCCGCGGCCGGCGACTCGTCCGACTGGCTGCACTCGAACGGCTCGTACACCCAGACACGCTACTACCCCGGCAAGCAGATCAACCGCACGAACGTGTCGAAGCTCAGGCCTGTATTCATCTTCCAGACGGCGGTCAACGAGTCGATGGAGACGGCGCCGATCGTGTCGCACGGCGTCATGTTCATCACGACGTCGTTCAATCACGTCTATGCCGTCGACGCAGTCACCGGCAAGGAATTCTGGCATTACCAGCAAAAGCTGGGGCCGGTCAAAACCTTCTGCTGCGGTCCTAACAACCGCGGTGTGGCGATTTCCGGCGACCGGCTCTTTATGGGCACGCTCGACTCGAAGCTGGTCGCGCTCGATGTGAAAACCGGCAAGATGCTATGGGAAACGCAGATCGCGGACCCCGAGCAGGGCTATTCGGAGACGATGGCGCCCACGGTCGTCGAAGACAAGGTGCTGATCGGCACGAATGGCGGCGAATACGGCATCCGCGGCTTCGTGAAAGCCTTCGATGCGAAGGACGGTCACCTGCTGTGGACCTTCTATACGATTCCCGAAACCGGCCAGGAAGGCGTCTGGGCGACGACCGACGCGACCGGCCGCGACATGAAGCGCGATATTGCCGCGGAAAAGCAGCAACTCGCTTCGAAGGGCGGCGACTTCTACAAGACGCTCGGCGGCGGCGTATGGATGACGCCCGCGGTCGACCGCAAAACGCGCACGATCTATTTCGTGGTCGGCAATCCGTCGCCGGACCTGTATGGGGCGATCCGTCCTGGGGACAACCTCTACACGGATTCGCTCGTCGCGGTCGATCTCGATTCCGGCAAGTACAAGTGGCACTCGCAGTACATCGCGCACGACGTGTGGGATCTCGATGCGGCGAGCCCGCCGATTCTCGTCGACGTGCGCGACAAGGACGGCAAGATGGTGCCGGGTGTGCTGCACGGCGGCAAGACCGGCCACGTGTACGTGAACGACCGCGCAACCGGCAAGCTGATCCGCTTCTCGCAGGCAATGATCCCGCAGGAAGACATGTGGACCTTGCCGACCGCGGCCGGCGCGCGCATGCTGCCCGGCGCGAACGGCGGCGTCGAATGGTCGCCGATGGCGTTCGATCCGCAGACGCGCCTCGTCTACGCGGCGAATCTGCATCAGCCGATGACGTATCAGGTAACCGAAGTCGCATACCCGGGCGGCAGCAAGCTGTGGCTTGGCGGCGCGTTCAAGACGATCCCGTCAGAGCAGCAATGGGGCAAGCTGTCCGCGGTCAATATCGACACCGGCAAGGTCGCGTGGGACTTCAAGACCGACCAGCCGCTGATCGGCGGCGTGCTCGCGACCGCGGGCGGCCTCGTGTTCAACGGCGAAGGCAATGGACTCTTCCGCGCTTTCGATGCGTCGACGGGCAAGAAACTCTGGGAGTTCCAGTGCGGCGCGGGCGTCAATGCGCCGGCGGTGTCGTACTCGGTGAACGGCAAGCAGTACATCGCGGTCGCGGCCGGCGGCAACACGCAGCTCGACTTCAAGCGCGGCAATACGGTTCTCGTGTTCGCCTTGCCGTGAAGGTCGCGCTGACGGTTGCCATGACGGCCGCGTCCGATGCGGTTCGTGCAAGCCGGCATGCGGGACGGCGGGCGCGTCGGGGCGTGGTCGCGCTGCATATCGACGCCGCGCGGCCGGCGCCGTGGCCGTCGTCGCGCCCGCAGTCGCGGCTGCGTCTGCCGCTGCAACTGCGGCTCGGCCTATCGCTAATGTTGTCGTTCTTCGCCGCCGCACTGTCGCCGCCGCTCGCGCACGCCGACGCCGAAGCGGGCAAGGCGAAAGCGCAGGTGTGCGTCGCATGCCACGGACCGCTCGGCAATTCGACGAACCCCGACTACCCGATCCTCGCGGGCCAGACGCAGCGCTACCTGTACCTTCAACTGAAGGACTTCAAGGAAGGCCGCCGCAGCGACCCGCGGATGTCGCCGATCGCGGCGACGCTATCGCGCGAAGACATGCAGAACGTCGCGGACTTTCTCTCGCAGCAAAAACCGTTGCCAATCAAGGCCGATGCTAGCGCGGCGAGTATCGATGCCGGCCGGAGCAAGGCCGCGGAGGTTCTGTGCACGATGTGCCATCTCGGCGGCTTCACGGGGCAGAACGAAATACCGCGCGTCGCGGGCCAGTATCCGCAATACATTGCGAAGCAGTTGCGCGACTTCAGGTCGAAGACGCGCACCAACGACGCCGGCAACATGACGAGCGTCACACAGAATCTCTCCGACGACGACATTCGCAATCTGAGCGCCTATATCGCCAACCTGCAATAGCAGTACAAAACGTCCAACGCGAGGAGACCATCCGATGAAACTCGCCGCACGAGCGATGGGCGCGGCTCTGGCGCTGTGCGTCGTATTTGCGGCAACATGGCCGCTGCCCGCGCAAGCACAGGACGAAAGTATCAATCAGCGGCTGCTGAACGCCGCGCGCGGCGACGACGAACATGCGGTCGAAGCGGCGTTGAACGACGGCGCGGCCATCGATTCGCGCAATCGTATCGGCGACACGCCATTGATTACCGCCTGCAAAAAAGGCTCGACGGCGATGGCGCGCATGCTGGTCGAGCGCGGCGCGAATGTGCGCCAGGCGGACGTCGCCGGCATTACACCGCTGATGGCGGCGGCCTACGGCGGCGACGCGGAAACGGTCGGCCTGCTGCTCGCGCGCGGCGCCGATACCGCCGCGGAAGACCGGGTCGGCAAGACCGCGATGGAGTATGCGGCGGGCCAGGGCAGCACGGCGTCGGTGAAGCTGCTGCTGGACGCGGGCATCGACGTGAATCGCCGCTACAGGAACGACCTGACCGCGCTGATGTGGGCGGCCGGCTACGACCGCGCGGATACGGTGAAATTGCTGCTCGCGCGCGGCGCCGATCCGACGCTGCGCGACAATCGCGGCATGACGGCGATGGATATTGCCGCGCAGACGCATTCGAGCCAGGTGGAGGCGCTGCTATCCGCGCACTAGCAATTGCCGGTGCTTGCCGGTGCGTCAGGGAACGAACGCGCCCTACACCTTAGCCGCTGACTGTAAACACCGCCACCGAGCCACTCAAACGCGTTGCCTGCTCGTCGAGCGACCCGGCCGCCGCCGCGGCCTGCTCGACCAGCGACGCGTTCTGCTGTGTCACTTCATCGATCTGACTGACCGCCTGATTCACCTGCTCGATGCCGCGCCCCTGCTCGTCCGACGCATTCGCAATCTCACCGATGATCGCCGCGACCTGCCGGATCGCCTGTTGCACCTGAGCCGTCGTGCGGCCGACTTCTTCGGCCTGGCTCGACCCCGAACGGATCGTCGCAACCGAGCGCTCGATCAGCTCCTTGATCTCTTTCGCCGCCGCCGACGAACGTTGCGCAAGACTGCGCACCTCCGACGCAACGACCGCGAAGCCGCGCCCCTGTTCGCCGGCGCGCGCCGCTTCGACGGCCGCATTGAGCGCGAGGATATTGGTCTGAAACGCGATGCCTTCGATCAGCGACGTAATCTCGCCGATCTTCGCGGAGCTCGACGCGATTTCGCTCATCGTCCCGACCATGCGCTCGACCGACTGGCTGCCTTCATCGGAAATGCGCGACGTGCCGAGCGCAAGCGAACTCGCTTCTTTCGCGTTGTCCGCGTTCTGCTGCACGGTTGCCGTCAGTTGCGCGAGGCTGGCCGCCGTCTGCTGCAACGAGACGGCCTGCTCCTCGGTGCGCGTCGACAGATCGAGATTGCCGGCGGCGATCTGCTTCGACGCAATGCCGACCGCGTCGCTCGCGCGCCGCACTTCGGCGATCACTTCGGCCATATGCTTGAGCAGCCGGTTCAGCGCGGTGGCCGTGTGTCCGATTTCATCCATGCGCTCGACGCGCGCTTCCTGCGACAGATCGAGCGAATGACTGACCTGTTGCAGCGTGTCCTGCAACTGGCCGAGCCCATTGCCGATCAGCCGGTGCAAATGCATGCCGAACGCGGCCGTCGCCACGAGCGCGGCCGCGACGATCGCGATCATCCAGCCGAATACGGCTTTGAACTGCGCGGCGTTCTCGTCGCGGACCGTCTGGCTGCGCTCGACGTCGTAGTCGAGATGATCGTGCAGGCCCTGATCGAGCGCCAGCGCGGCCGAGTGCACGGCGCCGCCGTCGTGCAGCATCGCGAGCGCGCCGTCGCGGTCGCCCGCGCGCAGCTTGTCGAAGTATTGATTGCGCGCGCTGCGGTATGCGGCGATATGCGCGCGATCGGCGTCGAGCATCTTCGCGGCTTTCTCGTCGCCGGCAACATAGGCCGCGATATCGCGATCGAAGCGCGTGTCGGCGTCGGCGATCAGCGCGACGATCGCGGCACGGCTCGCGTCGTCGATGCCGTCGACGACGTACCGGTAGGCGTTGAGGCGCATATCGGCGACGTCGCCGACGGCCATCGAGATCGATTTGAGCCCCGGAATCGTGCGCGTCTCGAGGCCGTCGACGCGCTGATGCGACGCATAGAGCTGCACGAGGCCGTAGCCGCCGACGAACACCAGCGCGAAAAGCGCTACGCCCAAGGTAATCACGAGCCGCCGAACGATGGTCATAGGTCGCATTCGATTGAGTCGCGGGCACGCATCCGGTCACGCAGGACGCCGCACCCGATACCCGCCCTGACGACCGTATTGACGGACGCGTCGCAGCCAACTTGAGTGCGTTTGCGCGAAATGCCGTGTTAAGCAACCCGAACTTCGCGAAGCGAGCCGCGGCTTCGTTCGCTATTTCCCCTGCGGCTTTCCATGCACGCGACGGCGCTGGCTTTCAAAGCACCTGTCGTCGCCCATCATTTCGCCCCGCGCGAATGGCGTGGAGATTTCATTCTGTTAGCCGAAATGGCTCTCTCCAGCAACCGGTGGCGAATCGGTTTAGCCTGACCCGAACGCTTGGCGCTTTTCCCTGTAACCAGCGGCACTCCCCCCGAGACTTCCCATGCCTGCGCGTCGAGGACGCTCGATCGAAGTCGATTTCTTTCGCGGCGTCGTGCTGATTGTCATCGTTCTGGATCACATACCCGGCAGCGTGCTGTCGCATTTAATGCTGCACTCGTATGCGTTATGCGATTCGGCTGAAGTGTTCGTGTGCCTCGGTGGGTACGCGTCCGCGGCCGCCTATGACGCGGTGCTCGACAAACGCGGGGTCGGTGCCGCGCGCACCCGCTTTTTCAGGCGCGGCCTCGAGATTTACCGCGCCTATCTGCTGACGGCCGTGCTCACCTTGCTGTCGGGCGCGGTGCTCGCGTTTTTTCATCTGAACCGGCCGATGGTCGACATGACGGGCTGGCCGTCGTTTTCGGCGGCGCCGCTCCACGAGGCGTTCGATATCGCGGTGCTGCGCCGGCAACCGTATCTGTCGAGCGTGCTGCCGATGTACGTGCTGTTTCCTTTGACGGTGCCGTTCATGGTGCCGCTCGCGCGGCGCTCGGCAGGCGCGGCACTTGCGCTGAGCATCGTCGTCTGGCTCGCGGCGCGGCCACTCGCGGCATTGCTGCGCATCGACGATGTCGGCGATTGGGCTTTCAATCCGTTTGCATGGCAATTGATGTTCGTGCTCGGTATCCTGTGTCGTGTGCGGCCCGTCGGCGACGGCTTTATCGGATCGGGGGCGGGACGGTGGGTCACGCGCGTCGCGCTTGCAGCCGCGGTGGGCTTCGCGATCGTCAAGCTGTTCATCCTGACGCAGCCGCTGCCCGGTCATCTGAAACAGAATCTCTCGGTTGAACGCGTGATCAATTTCATTGCGATTGCCTGGCTGGCAGTCTGGCTCGTCCGTAACGGTTTCGTGGCGCAACTCGCGCGGCGTTTGCCCGGCATCGTCAATGTCGGGCAGCTGGGGCTCGTCTGCTTCGTCGGCGGCACGGTGATTTCGCTCGTCGTCGATACGGCGACCCCACGCGCCTTGCATGGCGTCGCGCATGGCCTTGCCGCGCTCGCCGGCGATTTCGTCGCGATTATCGCGATGCTGATGCTCGCGCGGATCTGGCGCGACTGCTCCGGGCGTTTCTCGAGGCGCCCGGCGGTGCGCGGAGCGGACGTGTGACGCGCATACATCCGGTCGGGCTTCGCGCGGCGCGTGTGCCTGTGGGTGCCGAAGTTCGTGTTCGAACTCACGTCGCCTCCTCTCGTGTCGCCACGCGTATCCCGGCCGCTCGTATCTGCGCTCGTGCCTTCGCATGGCTCTTCGTCTTCGTTTCGGGCACGCACGGATGCGCGGCGCAACAGCCGCTCGCTGCGCCGACGCCGCCCGTTTCAGTTTCTCCCGCATCGAAGCTGCACTGCTCGACGCTGACCAACGTCTCGCTGCCGCCGAAAGCGATCGGCTTGCCGACCAACGGCGTGCATATCGATTCGGCGACGCTGATACCGGCGAGCGCCGCGGGCAACGAAGCCGGCGACTATTGCCGCATCACCGGCAGCATCAAGGCGCTGAAATCCGCGACGCCCGATATCCGCTTCGATCTGAATCTGCCGCGCAACTGGAATGGCCGCGCGCTGCAACTGGGCGGCGGCGGGTACAACGGCGTGGTGGTGAGCGGCCTCGGCACGATGCCGTTTTCGCCCGAGCACGCGCCGCTCGCGCAAGGCTATGCGACCTTCGGCGACGATTCGGGGCACGTGGGCAACTCGTCGCTCGCGGTGTTCGGCCTCATCGACGAAGCCGTGGTCAACTTCGGCTATGCGCACCTGAAAAAGACGCACGATGCGGCGCTTGCGCTGATCAGGCTCGCGTACGGACGCGCGCCCGACAAGATGTACTTCGCGGGCGGTTCGACGGGCGGCCGTGAAGGTTACACGGCGATGCAGCGCTATCCCGACGACTACGACGGCGTGATCGCCGATTCGCCCGCGCTGAATTTCACCGGCGTGCGGCTCGTCGGCATCAAGGTCGGCGAAGCCGAGTACGCGACGCCGGGCGGCTACGTGCCGCCGACGCTGCTCGAACGCGTCTATGAGCGGTCGATGGCGATCTGCGACCGGCTCGACGGCGCGGCCGACGGCATCGTCAGCGATGTGCCCGCGTGCCGCAAGCGCGAAGCGGAAATTATCGACGCGTTGCGCTGCAGATCCGCCGGGTCGACGAGAGCCACCGGGTCTACCGGGTCTACCCGATCTACCCGGACCAACGGGGTCAACGGGTCCCCTGCGCTCGTCCCCAACACGTCGCAGGACGACAAATGTCTGACCAACACGCAGCTTGCGACGCTCTTCGCGCTACGCGACGGCTTGACGCTGCCGTACCACCTCGCCTGGGACGTCACTGGCTACCATGGCTATAACGTATTTCAGGGCACGCGCCTGACAGGCGGACTCGGACTCGGGCGCGATGCCGAGCGCGAGCAGTCGCCGACGTTTGCGGCGAACGGCTATCTGTTCACGCAGGGCGACGGCTATCTGCGCTACTTCGTCACGCAGGACGCGGCATACGATTCGCTGACTTTCGACGTGCTGCATCCGGGCCGCTATCAGTCGCAGCTCGTCGAGCTGTCGGAGACGATCGGCGCGATGAACACCGACCTGTCGCGTTATATGGCACGCGGCGGCAAGCTGATCACGCTGCAGGGCCTCGCCGACGAAGTGATCAGCCCGAACCAGACCATCGCCTATCGCGATGCGCTCGTCGCGCGCTTCGGGCAGTCCAGCGTCGATGCGTTCATGCGGCTTTATATGGTGCCCGGCTATCAGCACGGCAGCGGCGTGTTCGTGCCGTCCGTCGATCTGCTCACCGCACTCGACGACTGGGTCACGCATGGCGTCGCGCCCGAAACGCTGACGGCCACCGATATCGCCGCCGCCACCAACGGCCGCACGCGGCCGCTGTGCCGCTATCCGCTCTTTCCGCGCTATATCGGCAAGGGCGACATGAATCGCGCGAGCAGCTTCACCTGCTCGTCGATCTGAACGCGCCGTCGCTCGCCCATGCGAGCGACGCAAAAACCGCATCTTCCATCGCCTGCAATTGCACTTGTACGCGCCCACGCGCGCGTAAGTGCGTAACCGTGACATCCTCAAGCGTGGCTGCGCTGTGTAATATTGGTTGCTCGCGCAATCGCTTGCTGCATAAGGCTGCGACGATCGCGGATTCGGTAATGTTTGCCCCATAGAGTGCGCGCAAACGATTTGCGCGAAAGTAAATCAAGCAATACTTACTTGTTGTCCTTGACCGGAGAGTCCATGAACAAATCGAAAGGCGCCGCATTGATAGACGTGCTGTCGCGGCACCGCGACACGCTGTTGAGCGACTGGTTGAACCAGCATCTGTCCATCGCACTGCGTCGCGGCCTGACGACCGAAGCAGACATGTCGGATCAGTTCCGCAACTTCCTGAACATATTTGTCGATACGCTGTCGAGCGCGGATACGCTCGATGCGAGCCGTCCCGAGTGGGAGCCCGTGCGTGCGTTTCTCGCGGAAACTTCCGCGCTTCGCGCGCGGCAGGGTTTCACGCCCGCCGAGACCGCAACGTTCGTGTTCTCGCTGAAGCAGCCGCTCTACTTGCGTCTGCGCAGCGAGTTGAGCGATAACGCGGCGGAACTCGCGGAAACGAGCTGGGCCTTGAATCTGCTGCTCGACGCACTCGGCCTCTACACCACCGAAGTATTCCAGCGCAGCCGTGAAGCCATCATTCTTCGTCAGCAGGAAGAACTGCTCGAACTGTCGACGCCGGTCGTGCAACTGTGGGAAGGCATTCTTGCGCTGCCGCTGATCGGCACGCTCGATTCGGCGCGCACGCAAGTGGTGATGGAAAGCCTGCTGCAGAAAATCGTCGAAACCGGCGCATCGATTGCGATCATCGACATCACCGGCGTGCCGACCGTCGATACGCTCGTCGCACAGCATCTGTTGAAGACGGTTGCGGCCGCGCGGCTGATGGGCGCCGATTGCATCATCAGCGGAATCCGCCCGCAGATCGCGCAGACCATCGTGCATCTCGGTGTCGACCTGACGAACGTCACCACGAAGTCGACGCTTGCCGATGCGTTTATCGTTGCGCTGCAGCGCACCGGCTCGAGCATCGCCGCGCGCGG
>NZ_BAAILL010000065.1:403464-462155 GCF_054589215.1 Paraburkholderia sp. 2C
ATGATCAGCAATACCGCGGCGATGGCGACCGTGCTCGATGCGCAGACGGTGGTCGTCGGCATGCAGCCGTCGGTGGCGATCACGCTCGTCGAACTGGGTCTCACGCTGACCGGCGTGCGCACGGCGCTCAATGTCGAGCGCGGCATGGCGCTGCTGCAGCAGCGGCGCCGTTGACGACGGAAGGCCTCTACTTATGGATCTAACCGGCGTCACGGTGTTATCGGCAATGGAAGTCGGCTTGCGCTCCGACCAGGAAATCGTCCGGCTGCGGCAGATCGTGCGAGACCAGGCGATCGCACAAGGCTTCTCGCTCGTCGACCAGACGAAGTTCGTCACGGCCGCCAGCGAGCTGGCACGCAATACGCTGCTGTACGGCGGCGGTGGCGACGCGCGACTGAGCGTGCTCATGAACGGCACGCGCAAAGGGCTGCGCATAAGCTTTATCGACAAGGGGGCCGGCATTCCCGATATCGAGCGGGCGTTGCGGGATGGTTTTACAAGCGGTTCGGGTCTCGGCCTCGGGCTCGGCGGCGCGCGGCGCCTGTCCGACGAGTTCGAGATTCAGTCCGAACCCGGCAAGGGCACGACGGTCACGATTACGAAATGGAAACATCGTTAAGCGGGTTGCGCGGGATGCATGCGTCGTTCGACATCGCCGACGCCAGCGGTGTCGCGTTCGCGCGCCGCGGCGCGAGCGAGGCCGCGCAGAAGTGCGGGCTCAATGAGACCGACTCGGGGCGGCTGGCGCTGATCGTCACCGAAGCGACCACCAATATCCTCAAGCACGCACAGCACGGCGAACTGCTTGTGCGCGAGTTGTCGCCGCAGGCCGCGGACGGCGGCGCGCAGAACGCGGCAGGCGGCGTCGAAATGCTGGCGATCGACCGCGGCCCCGGTATCGCGGACGTGCGCCGCGCCTTCGACGACGGCCGCTCGACGGCCGGCACGCCCGGCACGGGGCTCGGCGCGATCCGGCGGCTCTCCGACGAGATATCGATCTATTCGCAGCCGGGTCTGGGCACGATCGTGCGCGCGATCGTGCGCGGCCGGAGCGCGGCTTTCGCCGACGCGCGCAGTACGCCTGAGGGCGCGAGCCGCCCTGCTTCGGGTACCGATATCGGCGGCCTGTGCGTGCCGTATCCGGGCGAACAGGTATGCGGCGACGCATGGGGTGTCGAACCCGATCAGCAGGGCCTCACGGTGACCGTGGCCGATGGTCTCGGGCACGGTCCCGATGCGCACGTCGCCTCGGCCGGTGCGATTGCGGCGGTGCACCGTCGTGCGGGCCGGCCGCCGGCGGCGTTGATGCAATACGCGCACGACGCGCTGCGCTCGACGCGCGGCGCCGCGGTCGCGATTGCGCGTATCGATCTCGCGCGCTCGGTCCTGTCTTTTTCGGGTACCGGCAACATTGCCGCGGTGCTGTCTGGCACGAGCCGCCCGGTGCTCGTCACGGGGCGGTTCGGGCAGATGTCGTCCGGCACCGGTCCCGCGCAAGGCGATCGAGGCGGCGAGTGCAACAACTGGCATCTCACATCGCGCAACGGCATTGTCGGTCACACGATGCGCGATGCACAGGAATTCGAAGTGCCGTGGACACGCAATGCGATGCTGATCCTGCATTCGGACGGTATCGGCACGCGCTGGGATCTGTCCGCTTATCCCGGCTTGCAACTTCAGCCTTCAGTGATGATCGCGGCGGTGCTGTATCGCGACTTCGCGCGCGGCCGCGACGACGCAACCGTGTTAGTGGTCAAAGCGGATCAGGGAGTACATTTCACGCATGGCAACCCAGCAGATACTGCGAATCCGGCTTGAGGCCGAAGAGGATGTGGTCGCCGCGCGCCGCCGGGCGCGCGCCCTCGCGGCCGGCCTGGGGTTTTCGCCGCTCGATCAGACGCGCATTGCAAGCGCGGTATCCGAAATCGCGCGCAATGCCTTCGAGTATGCGCGCGCGGGCGAGGTGATCTTCGCGTTCGACGCGAATGCGAAGCCGCAGGCTTTTTTGATCGACGTATGCGATCGCGGGCCCGGCATCCGCGATCTCGAATCGGTGCTGGACGGCACTTATCGCTCGCCGACCGGCATGGGCCGCGGCATTGCGGGCAGCCGCCGCCTCATGGATCGTTGCACGATCGATTCGTCGCCGCAAACGGGCACGACGGTTTCGATGGCGCGCGTGCTGCCGCCGGAGCGCGCGGAAATCGCGCCGGCGAGGCTCGACGCGATCGTCCGGGCCCTGATGCAGGAGCCGCCGCGGCCGGGGGCGAGCGCGACACCGCTCAATTCGCACGATTCGCTCGACGAGGTGCAGCAGCAGAACCGTGAGCTGCTGTCGACGCTGACCGAATTGCGCGATCGCCAGGACGAGCTGACGCGGCTGACACAGGAGCTCGAAGCGACCAACCGCGGCGTCGTCGCGCTGTACGCGGAACTCGACGAGCGCGCCGACGAACTGCGCCGCGCCGACACGATGAAAACGCGCTTCCTGTCGAACATGAGCCACGAGCTGCGCACGCCGCTGAGCTCGATTCGCGCGCTGTCGAATCTGCTTCTGAACCGCCTCGACGGCGAGCTGACCGAGGAACAGGAACGCCAAGTGCTACTGATTCGCAGATCGGCCGAAGATTTGACCGAGATCGTCAACGATCTGCTCGATCTCGCGAAGATCGAAGCGGGCAGAACCGATGTGCTGCCGGCCTCGTTCAAGCCGTCCGGCCTCTTTGCGGCGCTGCGCACGATGCTTACGCCGCTTTTGACGGATCCGGCGGTGCGGCTGATTTTCGAGGACACGGAAGGACTGCCGGCGATCTACACCGACGAAGCGAAGCTCACGCAAATCCTGCGTAATTTCGTCTCCAACGCGCTCAAATTTACCGAGCACGGCGAGATACGGGTGGGCGCGCGGATCGAACCGGGCGGCGAGCACATCACGTTTACCGTCGCCGACACCGGCATCGGCATAGCGGAGGAGCACCAGCAAGTGATATTCGAGGAATTCGGGCAAGTGCAAAGCCATTTGCAGCAACGCGTGAAGGGCACCGGCCTCGGTTTGCCGCTGTGCCGCAAGCTCGCGGCGCTGCTTGGCGGCTATGTGGGCGTCGAGAGCAGATTCGGCGTCGGCTCGACTTTCTATGCGACGCTGCCGGTGCGGCTCGTGCTCGCGAGCGACGCGGCGGCGCAACTCGCGGCGGCCGGCGGCGCCGATCGCGCAGGTGCAGGTGCAGGTGCAGGTGCAGGCGCAGGCGCGGCAGGCATCGATGCCGAAGTCGTGCCACGCGGAGATCGCGCATGACACCTCCGGTCCCCCTGATTCTGAACGTCGACGACAACGACGGCGCCCGTTATGCGAAAACGCGCGTGCTCGTGCATGCCGGCTTCGAGGTGATCGAAGCGGCGAGCGGCCAGGGCGCGCTCGACCAGGTACGCGCGCGCCGGCCCGCGCTTGTGCTGCTCGACGTGAAGCTGCCCGACATCAACGGCATCGAAGTCTGCTCGCGCATCAAGCGCGATCCGCAGACGCGCTCGACGCTCGTGCTGCAAACGTCGGCGGCCGCGGTGCAGTCGCTCGACAAGGTGCGCGCGCTCGACGGCGGCGCCGACAGTTATCTGACCGAGCCGATCGAGCCGGCCGAGCTCGTGGCGAACGTGCGCGCGCTGTTGCGCCTGCACCGCGCCGAAGAAGCGCTGCGCGACGCGGACCGCCGCAAGGACCAGTTCCTCGCGACGCTCGCGCACGAGCTGCGCAATCCGCTTGCGCCAATCCGCAACGCGGTCGAACTGATGGACCCGAAGTATCACGCGGCCGAACCGGTCGTGCGCGACGCGCGGATGATCGCGCGCCGCCAGGTCGAGCATCTGAGCCGGCTGGTCGACGATCTGCTCGATGTGTCGCGGATTACGCACGGCAAGATCGCGCTGCGCATGGAAACCGTCGATATCGCGTCGGCGGTCGCGACCGCGGTCGAAACGAATCAGCCCGCCATCGAGCGCAAGCATCACACGCTGAGCGTCGATATCCCCGAACTGCCGTGCGTGATTCGCGGCGATCCGATCCGCGTCGCGCAGGTCATCGGCAATCTGCTGTCGAACGCGGCGAAATACACGCCCGATGGCGGCTCGATCGACCTCGGCGTGCGGGTCGCGGAAGGGGCGGTCGCGATCCGGGTGGCCGACAACGGCATCGGCATTCCGCCCGACGAGCTTGCCGACGTGTTCAATCTGTTCATGCAGTCGGCCGATTCGCTCGCGCGCTCGGAAGGAGGGCTCGGTATCGGACTGTCGCTCGCGCGCACGCTGACCGAGCTGCACGGCGGCACGATCGAAGCGCGCTCGGAAGGCGCCGGCAAGGGCTGCGAATTTGTCGTGCAACTGCCGCTCGCGATGACGCCCGAATACGCGGCCGCGGCGGCGGCGGGCAAACAGGCGTCGGCGTCGGAGGCGCCGCTGTCGAAGCGGCGCGTGATGATCGTCGACGACAGCGTCGACGGCGCCGAATCGATGTCGGTGCTGCTCGAAATGCTCGGCCACGACGTGCGCGTCGTCTACGACGGCGCGTCCGCGCTGTCGGCCGCGCCGGAATTCAAACCGGAGGTCGTGATCCTCGATATCGGACTGCCGGACCTCGACGGCTATCACGTCGCGCGCGCGTTGCGCTCGCAGGCGGCGACGGCCGGCGCGTTGCTGATCGCGCTGACCGGCTACGGACAGGAAAGCGATCGTCAGCGCACGCGCGCGGCGGGCTTCGATCATCACCTCGTCAAGCCGGCCTCGCTCGAAGACGTCGAACGCGTGATCGCGACCGACGGCGAGCACGGACAGCCGCGCAATCCGGGCGTCGAAATGCGCTCGGACGCAGCGGGATAAGCGGCTGCGGAGTCCAGCTGGCCAATGCAGGGACGAGCGGCCGGACGAGCCGCTCGACAAGCGCAGGCAAAGCGTTTGCTCAAGCCGTCGGCGCGAACGCTTCGGACAGGATGGGGAGGCGACGTCCGTTGTCGGCACTGCACCGGGCACTGCGCCAGGGTTACGCGGGGAAGTCAGGAGAAGGGGCGTCGATGAAAGCGGACAACTCGATGGCGGGCGTGCCTCTGACCGGCGCGGCGCCGGCATTTCTGCGCGGCGGCGGCGAGATGGGCGCGCTGATTGCCGCGCACGACTGGTCGAAGACCTCGCTCGGGCCGCCCGACAGCTGGCCGCAAAGCCTCAAGATAGCGATCCGCATCATGCTGACGTCGCGCCAGCCGATCTGGGTCGGCTGGGGCCCCGACCTGCTGTTCTTCTATAACGACCCATACCAGTCGATCATCGGCGGCAAGCATCCGGTCGCGCTCGGCCAGCCGACGTCGACTGTCTGGCGCGAGATCTGGCAGGAAATCGGTCCGCTGCTCGACACGGCCCTCACGGGTGTCGAAGGCACGTACGTCGAGCAGAAGCTGTTGATCATGGAGCGCAACGGCTACCCGGAGGAAACCTACTACACGTTCTCGTACAGTCCGGTGCCGGACGACCACGGCGGCACCGGCGGCATCATCTGCGCGAACAGCGACGACACGGTGCGCGTGATCGGCGAAAGGCAGCTCACGCTCTTACGCGAAATCGGCGCATCGACGACCGATGCGCGCACCTGGCTCGAGGCATGCGAATCCGGCATGCGCGCGCTCGCGACCGATCCGCGCGATATCCCGTTCGCGATGTTCTACTCGGGCGAGGCCGGCGGCGACAGCGTCACGCTGACGAGCGCATGCGGCATCGCGGCCGGCCACCCGGCCGCGCCCGCGTCGATGCGGGCAAGCAGCGATGCTCTATGGCCGTTCGCCGAAGTGCAGCGCCGCCAGACCGTCAAGGTCGTGACCGATCTTGCTGAACGCTTCGGCTCGTCGCTGCCGGGCGGCGCATGGTCGCAGCCGCCCACGCAGGCGGCCGTGCTGCCCGTGCAGCCAAGCGGCGAACGCGGCCGCGGCGGCGTGCTGATCGTCGGGCTTAATCCGTTTCGCCTGTTCGACGATAGTTACCGCGCGTTCCTGAATCTCGTCGCGCGGCAGATCGGCGGTGCGATCGGCTATGCGCAGGCATACGAGGAAGAGCGCCGGCGCGCCGAAGCGCTCGCCGAGATCGATCGCGCGAAGACCACGTTCTTCTCGAACATCAGCCACGAGTTCCGCACACCGCTCACGCTGATGCTGGGACCGCTCGAGGAACTGCTCGCCGAGCCGGAGACCGGCGGCAGCGACCGGCGCGAGCTCGTCGAAGTCACGCATCGCAACAGCCTGCGGCTGTTGAAGCTCGTCAACGCGCTGCTCGATTTCTCGCGGCTCGAGGCGGGCCGCATCCAGATTCATCGCGAGCCGACCGATATCGCCGCGTTCACGGCCGAGCTCGCGTCGCTGTTCCGCTCGGCCATCGAGTCGGCCGGCATGTCGCTCGTCGTCGATTGCGCGGCGCCGCCGCGGCTGGTCGAGATCGATCGCGACATGTGGGAAAAAATCGTACTGAACCTGTTGTCGAACGCGTTCAAGTTCACGATGTCGGGCACGATCACGGTCAGCGTGAAGCCGGCGGACGACGGCGGCGTCGAGGTGTGCGTATCGGATACCGGCATCGGCGTTCCGGAGTACGAGCTGCCGCGTCTTTTCGAGCGCTTTCATCGTGTCGAAGGCGCGGCGGGCCGCTCGGTCGAAGGCAGCGGTATTGGTCTTGCGCTCGTGCAGGAACTCGTGCGGCTGCACGGCGGGGCGATTCGCGTCGACAGCAAGGTCGGCGTCGGCTCGTGTTTCACGGTTGCGCTGCCGGCCGGCGGTGCCGGTGCGGCGCGGTCGCTGCTAGCCGGGCAGGCCACGCCGGCGCAAGCCGCGCAGGTGAAGCCTGCGACGACCAGCAAGCAGGCGCAAACGTATGTCGACGCGGCGCTGCGCTGGCTGCCCGACGGCGCGGCCCGGCTCCAATCCGACGCCGACCCCGATGCAAACCCCGACGCCGACGACGCATGGCGTGTGGCCGCCGAGGCGCTCGACGGAACGGCGCTGGCCGACGACCGCGTGGCGCGCGTGCTCATCGTCGACGACAACGCGGATCTGCGCGACTACATGCGCCGGATTCTGAGCGCGGCGGGGCACGACGTGCGCGTCGCCGAAGACGGCATCAGCGCGCTCGACGCAATTCGCGCGGCGCCGCCCGATCTCGTCGTATCCGACGTGATGATGCCGCGCCTCGACGGCTTCGGCCTGTTGCAGCAACTGCGCGCCGATCCGCAGCTGGGCGAAACGCCGGTGCTGCTGCTATCGGCGCGCGCGGGCGAAGAAGCGAAGGTTGGCGGCCTCGAATCCGGCGCCGACGACTATCTGACGAAGCCGTTTTCCGCGCGCGAACTGCTTGCGCGCGTGAGCGGCAACCTCCAGCTCGCGCGGCTGCGCCGCGAGACGCGGCAGCGTCTTGCGGATGAGACGCGCACGCTCGAAATACTGAATCGCGTGGGCACCGCGGTCGCGGCGGAACTCGACCTGAACCGCGCGGTGCAGATCGTCACCGATGCCGCAACCGAACTGACCGGCGCCGCGTTCGGCTCGTTCTTCTACAACGTGGAAGACGAACAGGGCGGCCGCTACACGCTTTACACGCTGTCAGGCGTGCCGAAAGACACGTTCTCGAAGTTTCCGATGCCGCGCAATACGGCTGTGTTCGGGCCGACCTTCAATGGCGAAGGCATCGTGCGCTCCGACGACATCACGAAGGACCCGCGTTACGGCAAGAACAATCCGTATCACGGCATGCCGCCGGGCCATCTGACGGTGACGAGCTATCTCGCCGCGCCGGTCGTATCGCGGACCGGCGAAGTGCTCGGCGGCCTCTTTTTCGGCCATCCGGAGCCCGGCGTGTTCACGACGCGCGCCGAGCGGTTTCTTGCGGGTATCGCTGCGCAGGCGGCCAGTGCGATCGATAACGCGCGGCTCTACCGGGCCGCGCAGGACGAGATCGCGGCGCGCTCGAAAGCGCAGGCCGCGCTGCACAACCTCAACGAAACGCTTGAAGCGCGCATCGCCGAAGCGGTCGCGGACCGCGCCCGTCTGTGGGAACTGAGCGAAGATCTGCTCGTCGTCGCAGGTCTCGACGGCTCGCTGCAACGCGTGAGTCCGTCGTGGACGCGCGTGCTCGGCCATCCGGCATGGGCGCTGACGTCGCAGTCGTATTTCGACCTGATCCATCCGGACGACCTCGAGTTCGTGAACGCGCGTATCCACGACCTGCGGGTGTCCGGCGTGCCGATGCGCTATGAAAACCGGCTGCGGCGCAGCGACGGCGCATGGTGCTGGATTGCGTGGACGCTCGCGCTCGATCCCGATACCGAGCGCATTCACGGCGTCGGCCGCGACGTCACCGCCGATCGCGAAACACAGGAGGCGCTGCGTCACGCGGAAGAAGCGCTGCGCTTCGCGCAGAAGATGGAGGCAATCGGCAAGCTGACGGGCGGCGTCGCGCACGACTTCAATAACCTGCTGCAGGTGGTCGGCGGCAATCTGCAACTGCTTGCCGAAGACGTCGCCGGTTCCGAGCGGCCCGCGCAGCGCGTGCGCAATGCGCTCGCCGGCGTCGCGCGCGGCGCGAAACTCGCCTCGCAACTGCTCGCGTTCGGCCGGCGCCAGCCGCTCGCGCCGAAAGTGGTAAACCTCGGGCGCTTCGTGCGCGGCCTCGACGATATGCTGCGCCGCGCGCTCGGCGACGGCATCGAGATCGAGACGATCGTGTCGGGCGGGCTCTGGAACACGCTCGTCGATCCGTTCCAGGTGGAAAATGCATTGCTCAATCTCGCCATCAACGCGCGCGACGCGATGGACGGCCAGGGCAGGCTCACCATCGAAGCGGGCAACGCCTCGCTCGACGATGCATACGCGAAGCGCCACGCGGACGTGCTGCCCGGGCAATATGTGATGGTCGCCGTGACCGATACCGGCAGCGGCATGACGCCCGACGTGCAGGAGCACGTGTTCGAGCCGTTCTTCACGACCAAGCGCGAAGGCCAGGGTACGGGCCTCGGCCTCAGCATGGTGTACGGCTTCGTCAAGCAGTCGGGCGGCCATGTGAAGGTCTACAGCGAGCCGGGTCAGGGCACGACCATCCGCGTGTACTTGCCGCGCGTGCGCCAGGAAGAAGACCTCGAAACGGAGGTTGACGCCGGGCCGTCGAAGGGCGGCGCCGAAACGATCCTCGTCGTCGAGGACGACGAGGATGTGCGCACCACCGTCGTCGAAATGCTGTCGAGCCTCGGCTATCACGTGCTGCGCGCGAAAGACGCGCAAAGCGCGCTCGCGATCGTCGAAAGCGGCGTGCCGATCCATCTGCTTTTCACCGACGTCGTCATGCCGGGGCCGCTGCGCAGCACCGAGCTCGCGCGCAAGGCGCGCGAGCGGCAGCCCGCGATCGCGGTGCTGTTCACGTCCGGCTACACGGACAACGCGATCGTGCATGCGGGGCGGCTCGATGAAGGCGTCGAACTGCTGAGCAAGCCGTACACGCACGAAGCGCTCGCGCGCAAGATCCGCCATACGCTGCGTGTGCAGGACGCGAAGGGGGCGAAGGGCACCGGCAAAGCCACGCTGCAGGCAAAAGATTCGCAGACGGTGACGCTCGTCGACCGCAATCGCAACGAAACCTTCGACGCGGTGCGCGGGCTGCGCATTCTGTTCGTCGAAGACGACGAAATGGTGCGCGCGAGTACCGCCGAAGTGCTGCGCACATTCGGCCTCGATATATTCGAAGCGGCCGGTCACGACGACGCGCAGCAGGTGATCGCCGCGCAGCCGGTCGACGTGCTGCTCACCGATATCGGTCTGGGCGCCCACTCGGGCGTCGATCTCGCGCTCGAGGCGACGCGGCGCCAGCCGCACCTGCGCGTGATCTTCGTGAGCGGCTATCCGGTCGAACTCGCGCCCGACCAGCAGGCGGCGCTCGGCAACGCGCCCCATTTGCGCAAGCCGTACGATCCGCTCGATCTGATCAACGCGCTGCATGCGTGCGTGTCGCAGGATTCGCGAGATTTACCCGGGTAATATTGCTTTTTTATTTATACCCGGATAAAATTCGGGCGACTCATCGTTCTTTAAGGAGGCGCCCGAGATGACCATGGTCATTCATCCCATTGCTACCTGCACGGCGTTCGAAGGCGTCCGGCGCATCGCGTCCGGCCCGCTTCGCGACGTCGCCGCCGCGGTCAAGCGCGCGCACGACGCGGCGAGCGGCAAGCCGGACGGCGAGCCGATTCTCGTATTCGACGATGCGACGAGCCGGCCAGTCGAGTTCGACTTGCGCGGCAGCGTCGACGATGTGCTCGCGCGCCTCGTGGACGACGGCGCCGGTGGCTCCGACACGGCCGGCGCGCCGGATCAGGACGGCGCGCCGGTGGCGCGCGGGCGCGGCCGGCCGAAGCTCGGCGTGGTCGCGCGCGAGGTCACGTTGTTGCCGCGTCATTGGGAATGGCTGAATACGCAGCCCGGCGGCGCATCGGTCGTCCTGAGGAAACTCGTCGACGCGGCGCGTCTGGCGGGCGGTGACAAGCAACGCGTGCGGCTTGCACAGGAGGCGGCCTACCGTTTCATGACTGCGATGGCCGGCAATCTGCCGGACTACGAAGAGGCCACGCGCGCGCTTTATGCAAACGAGCGCGTGCGCTTCGAGCAGCGGGTCGCCGGCTGGCCCGGCGACATTCGCGAACATGCGGCGAAGCTGGCCGCTGCTGCGTTCTGCGAAGCAACTTGACAAAAATCGTGACGAAAAAAAACCGCTCGCACCGGGGAGTGCGAGCGGAAAGTCGGAGAGTTACAACATCGCTTACGCTTCTCATGGGGTCGCGCAGCCAAAGCAGTGTAGTGAACGCACCCTCGTGTCGATAATCAGACTAGTCCCAAAGAATCTGGGTCACGGTCGCGCGCTGAGCCGACGGGCGTGAAGATTCCTGCTTTAGCGCTGAGTCCGCTTCCATGCAAGATGGGGTTGCTTGCCTTGTCAGTGGAATTGCCTCTCCGTACACTCGCGCCTAGCTCAGCCACGCATGTCAGCCTTCCTGGGCGCCGATCGATGCATAAGCCATAGCCGTCAATAACCAGATCAACGTTCACGCCGTACAGAGGAGAACCCCGCAATGGCCGATTCCTACTTTCCCCGCTGGCGCCTTCAGCTACGAAGCGAAGGCCGCGTCATCGCGACCGACGAGCGGCTGCCGTTGCCGCAAATGTTTGCGATGGGTATTCAGCATGTGGTCGCAATGTTCGGCTCGACCGTGCTGGCGCCGCTCCTGATGGGCTTCGATCCCAATCTGTGCATTTTCATGTCGGGCATCGGCACGCTGTGGTTCTTCGTTATCACGGGCGGCCGCGTGCCCAGCTATCTCGGGTCGAGCTTCTCGTTTATCGCGCTCGTGATCGCGGTGACCGGCTATGCGGGGCACGGTCCGAATATGAACGTGTCGCTTGCGCTTGGCGGGATCATCGCGTGCGGGATCGTTTATATGATCATCGGCGCGGTCGTCGCGGCACTGGGCACCGCCTGGATCGAAACGCTGATGCCGCCGGTCGTGACCGGTTCGATTGTTGCGGTGATCGGTCTGAATCTCGCGCCGATTGCCGTGAAGGGGGTCAGCGGAACCGCGTTCGAATCGTGGATGGCGCTTGTGACGGTGGTTTGCGTGGGCGCGGTCGCGGTGTTCGCGCATGGGATGGTGCAGCGGCTTCTGATTCTCGTTGGCCTGCTGATCGCTTACGCGATCTATGCGATTGTCGCGAACGGCATGGGCATGGGCGCGCCGATCGATTTTTCGGTTGTTGCCCACGCGCCGTGGTGGGGTATGCCACGCTTCACGGCGCCGGTATTCGATGCGCACGCCATGGCGCTGCTCGCGCCGGTCGCCGTCATTCTGGTTGCCGAGAACCTCGGCCATATCAAGGCGGTGGCCGCCATGACCGGGCAAAACCTCGACCGCTACATCGGCCGCGCGTTTATCGGCGACGGGTTTGCGACGGTGGTTTCCGGCTTCGCGGGCGGCACGGGCGTGACGACCTATGCGGAGAACATCGGCGTCATGGCGGTCACGAAGATCTATTCGACGCTCGTGTTCGTGATGGCCGCCGTGATCGCGCTGATCCTCGGTTTTTCTCCTAAATTCGGCGCGGTGATTCAGACCATTCCTGGTCCTGTACTCGGCGGTGTATCGATTGTCGTGTTCGGTCTGATCGCGGTGACGGGCGCGCGCATCTGGGTCGTCAACAAGGTCGACTTCTCCGACAACCGTAATCTGATTGTTGCCGCCGTCACGCTCGTGCTCGGCGCCGGCGACTTCTCGCTGAAGATCGGCGCGTTCGGTCTCGGCGGCATCGGTACCGCGACGTTCGGCGCGATCATTCTCTATGCGCTGTTGCGGCGTAAGCCTGCGCAAGAATCCGTGGTCTGAGGTTTCGTTGGCACACAGCGAAGCGCTCCGCGCGAGGTCGCTTCGTGTCGAACCTGCACGTTTTCTTACGTTGTCGATCGTCATCTTCTGTTGATCCTGGTTGCCGTCCGCGATTGCGCGGCTAAGCTGAAGTAGTGCGCGCGCATGCGTGCATCGAGGCGGCGGCGGCGGTTTCCATCCTTATTACGGATGGCGGACAACGCACCGTCGCAGTGCGCCGCGCCCCAGTTCGACCGCGCAAACCTTGCGAGCGGTGCAAGCACCGCGACGAAGCTCGCGCGAAGGTGCGCTACCGTGCGCATGGAGCTTGCTTGAAGGGCTTCCGCTATTGCACATTTGACGCACGCACATTCAGGTACGGGGCCGCGGGATCGCATTCGTCATGACGGATGCGGCTTCGCTCTCGCGTGAGAGGAAATGCATGACCACAGCGCAACAGGAAAGAACGGCCGCGGCGCCGCATGGTTTCGAATTGAGCGTGAGCTCGGGGCTGCAGCGCTTCTCGGTGCAGCACAGCGGGCTCACGTTGACGAGCGTATTCCAGCCGATCTTCAGCCTGTCGCATATGCGTGCGGTCGGCTACGAAGGTTTGCTGCGCGCACACGATGCGTTCGATCGGCCCGTTTCGCCGGTCGATGTATTCGGCGAAGCGGCGCGCGTCGGCGACGTGCTGCACGTCGACAGGCTCGCGCAGGTGCTGCATATGGAGAACTTCCGCATGCTCGGCGCCGAGCGCGAATGGCTGTTTCTGAACGTGCATCCCGGCGCATTGACCGACCCGTACCATTCGGCATCGCTGCTCGCGAATCTGCGGCGGCTCGATCTGTCGCCGCGGCGGGTTGTACTCGAAGTGCTCGAGCAAAGCGCCGAGGACGTCGAGCATCTGGCCGACGCGGTGCGCCAGTTCCGCGAGCGCGGCTTTCTGATCGCGCTCGACGACTTCGGCGCCGGGCATTCGAATGTCGAGCGCATCTGGCAGTTGAATCCCGACATCGTGAAGCTCGACCGCATCATGCTGTCGCAGGCCGCGCATCGCGCCGACGTCGCGGCGATTCTGCCCGGCCTCGTTGCGCTGCTGCATGAGGCGGGCAAGCTCGTGCTGATCGAAGGCGTCGAGACCGAACACGAAGCGCATATGGCGCTCTCATGCGATGTCGACTTCGTGCAGGGCTTCTTTTTTGCGCGGCCGGCGCCCGGCATCGCCGATAACGCGCAGGCGGCGTCTTGCATCGGTGAACTGAGCGAACGTCATCAGACGCTTGCCGACGCGCGCGAGCGGCAAGCCGCGAACCGGCTCGCGCCGTATCTGCGCGCCTTCGAGCGCGCGGCCGAGCGGCTGGCGGCCGGCGAGCCGCTCGACGAAGTGTGCTGGAACTTTCTTGCGCTCGACGATGCGGCGCGTTGCTATCTGATCGACGCGAAAGGCCGGCAATCGGGGCGCAACGTCGTGCTGCGCGCGGACCGGGCCGCATACGAGACGCGCTTTCTGCCACTCACCGACGCGCAGGGCGCGAACTGGCTCAGGCGCCCGTACTTCCGCGCCGCGATCGACGAGCCGGGGCGCGTGCATGTGACGCGGCCGTATCTGTCGATCAACGAAGCGATTCCGTGCGTGACCTTGTCGGTTGCGACGCAGATCGCCGAGCGCACCTGCGTGCTGTGCGGCGATATCGACTGGCTCGACGACGAGCGGGTCTGAGATCATGTCGTTTTTGACGACGATAGGTTCGAGAGCCGAGCCATGCCCGATTCCGATCTCATCCGACCGCACGCCGCCCAGCGCGTCCTGCTCGAAGTCATCGCCACCACGGTGGCCGATGCGAAGGCCGCCGAAGAGGCCGGCGCCGGCCGGCTCGAACTGATTACCGCTTTCGGCGAAGGCGGCCTCACGCCGAGCATCGGCATGGTGGAAGCCGTGGTCGATGCAGTGCGCATCCCGGTCAACGTGATCGTGCGTCCGCATAGCCGGTCTTTTGTGTTCGATGCGAGCGACCATGCGGCGATGCTGCGCGACGTGCGCGCGATCGCGGCGGCGCATGCGAACGGCATCGTGATCGGTATGCTGACGCCCGCGGGTGAGATCGATTGCGACGGGCTGGCGCGTGCGATCGAGGCGGCCGACGGGTTGTCGATTACGTTTCATCGCGCGTTCGATCAAACGCGTGACTTACGGCGTGCGCTCGATGTGCTGCTCGGGTTCGAGGCGGTGACGAATGTGCTGACGTCGGGCGGCGCGCCGTCGGTGCTGCAGGCGGAGCAAACGATTCGCGCGCTGATGGCGCAGGCACGCGGATCGCATTGCACGGTATTGGCGGGCGCGGGGCTCACGGTCGATGCGCTCGCGGGTTTTATCGCCGCGACGGGCGTGCATGCCGTGCATTTCGGCAGTGGTGTGCGGGTCGGCGGCAATGGCCTCGCGCCGATCGATGCCGGCAAGGTCGCGCGTGCGAGAGCGTTGCTCGATGCGGCGGTTGAGGGTGGGGCATAAGCAAGCCAGGCGAGCCGGGTGAGCCGCTTAGCCGAGCCCGGCCGCCGCCCGTGCCGCGCTCACCTCGCCACAACCACTGGAATGCCCTTTAACGCCCCCGCACCCTTCGCTTCTTCGAGCGCGCGTTGCACCGCCACGCCGGTCGCCGCATCGACGCCAACGCGCGCCGCGAGTTCGCGTTCGCTGCGCTTCACCGCGACGAGATTCGCCCGCTTCACATGACCATATCCGCGCACACGCGAATGCAGCTCCGCAAGCTGCGCGACGTCGTTCGCGTTATCGACGGTGAGGACCGTCATCGCGCGTTCGATCGTCGCCTGATAGTCGTCGGCGAGTTGCCGTTCCATCCGGCGCTCGATCGTGCGACCGAACGGATCGAGCGGCGTGTCGCGCAGGCCGCGGCAGGTCGCGAGCACACGCAGCACGGGCCACATCCATTGCCCGAAGGTCCGCTTGCGTGGCTGCGGGGTTAGCGCGCTCGCGGTGCGGCCGTTGCCGCTGCGGTGCGCCGCCCGCGACAACGCCGGCGGCGCCATATTGAACTTCACGCGAAAATCCTTGCCCGCGACGCCTTCGAATTGCGCTTCGAGCGCGTCACGGAACGCCGGATCGGCATAGAGCCGCGCGACTTCATATTCGTCTTTCACCGCGAGCAGACGATAGAACGTCGTCGCAACGGCGCGGCTCACGCGCTCGCCCGATGCATCCGGCGACCCGCACGCGCGCGCTTCCGCGCGCCGCGCCGCATCGACCAGCGCGCGATAACGCGTCACGTAGCGCCGCCCGCCGTACGCCGCGAGCCGCGTTTCGCGGTCCGCGAGCAGCGCGTCCAGCGTGGCGGCCGACTCGCTCTCGATCGCGCCGGGGCGCGGCAGCGGCGCGCCTGCATGCCGCTGCTGCCACACCATCTCGAGCGCCGCCGCGTCGCCCGCCGCCATCCGGCCGATCGAAAACGCTAGCTGATTCATCTGTACCGCGACATTGTTGAGTTCGATCGCCCGCATCATCGCCTCCAGCGAAACCGGCACCAGCCCAAGCTGCCATGCGAAACCCAGCATCAGAATGTTCGCGCCGATCGTGTCGCCGAGAAAACGCGTCGCCAGCGCCTGCGCGTCGCACGACGCGAGACGCTCGCTGCCCGCCGCGTGGCGCATCTTGTCGAGCAAGGCGCCAGCGTGCAGGTTCGCGTCGGGATTGCGCACGAAGGCCGCATTCGGAATCGCATGCGTATTGACGACGATGCGCGAGCGTCCATGCCGCACGGTCTGCAACGCATCGGCGCTCGCGCCGACCACCATGTCGCACGCGAGCAGCAGATCCGCCTGCTGCGTATCGATACGCACCTGGTTCAGCCATTCGTCGCGTGCGGCAAAGCGCACATAAGACAGCACCGAGCCGCCCTTCTGCGCAAAGCCCATGAAATCGAGCACCGACGCGCTCTTGCCTTCGAGATGCGCGGCCATGCTGATCAGCGCGCCGACCGTCACGACGCCGGTGCCGCCGACGCCGGTCACAAGGATGTCGTAGGGCGCGGCATCGAGCTTCGCGGCCGGGCGCGGCAGCGCATCGACGCGCGCGGCCAGCGCGTCGACGTCGAACGCGACGCCCGCGGCCTTCTTCAACGCGGCGCCCTCGACCGTGACGAAGCTCGGGCAAAAGCCGTTCACGCACGAATAGTCCTTGTTGCACGACGACTGGTCGATGCGGCGCTTGCGGCCAAGCGGCGTCTCGACCGGCTCGACCGACAGGCAGTTCGATTGCACGCCGCAATCGCCGCAGCCTTCGCACACGGCTTCGTTGATGAAGAGCCGCTTGTCCGGATCGGGGAATTCGCCTTTCTTGCGGCGGCGGCGCTTTTCAGCCGCGCAGGTCTGGTCGTAGATCAGCACGGTCACGCCTTCGATATCGCGCAACTGCCGTTGCACGGCGTCGAGTGCGCTGCGGTGATGAAACGTCGTGCCCTTCGGAAAGAGTTCGTGGTGACCATCGTACTTTTCGGGCTCGTCGCTTACGACGACGAAGTGCGACACGCCTTCGGCCTCGACCTGCCGCGCGATCTGCGGCACCGAGATGCTGCCGTCGACCGGCTGGCCGCCCGTCATCGCGACCGCATCGTTATAGAGGATCTTGTACGTGATCGTCGCTTGCGCCGCGACCGCCTGGCGGATCGCAAGGATGCCGGAGTGAAAGTAGGTGCCGTCGCCGAGGTTCTGGAACACATGGCGCGTCTTCGTGAACATCGAGTGCGCGGCCCAGTCGACGCCCTCGCCGCCCATCTGGATCAGCCCCGTCGTATCGCGCTCCATCCACGACGCCATGAAGTGGCAGCCGATACCGGCCTGCGCGATCGAGCCTTCGGGCACCTTCGTCGAGGTGTTGTGGGGGCAGCCCGAGCAGAAGTAAGGAATGCGCCGCACCGCGTCGGCTTCGTTCGCGAGGATCTGCGGCGCGACGAGATCGACGACGCGCTCGCGCCGGTCGAGCGCGGGCTTATGGCGCGCGAGCCAGCTCGCGAATACCGGCAAGATTCGCGAGGGCCGCAACTCGCCGAGTGCCGACAGCAGCGGCGTGCCGTCCTCCGCCTGCTTGCCGATCACCACGGGCCGGGCGCCGCTGTGCCGGTTGTATAAGTACTGCTTGATCTGCTGTTCGACGACCGGGCCTTTCTCTTCGATCACCAGCACTTCAGTCAGGCCGCCGACGAACGCATCGATGCGTGTCATCTCGAGCGGGAACGACAGGCCGACCTTGTAGATCCGCACGCCGGCCGCGTCGAGATCGGCGGCGGTCAGATCGAGGCGGCGCAGCGCTTCCATCAGGTCCAGATGCGCTTTGCCGCAGGTGACGATGCCGACGTTCGCATGCGGGCTCGGCGCGATCCATTTGTCGATGCTGTTGATCCGCGCAAAGTGCCGCACGGCGTCGAGCTTCGCCGCGAGGCGCGCTTCGATCGCGAGGCTCGGCAGATCGGGCCAGCGGTTGTGCAGGCCGCCCTCGGGCGTTCCCTCAGGCGCTCCCTCCGGCAGTCCTTCATGCATCGCGAAGTCGGCGCTCACGGTCCAGTCGGTGCGCAACGTATCAAGGTCGACGGTCGAGCCCGATTCGACCGTCTCCGAGATCGCCTTGAAGCCGATCCATGCGCCCGAAAAGCGCGACAGCGCCCAGCCGTAGAGGCCGAATTCGAGCATGTCGGCGATATTCGACGGATTCACGACCGGCATATGCCACGCCATCATCGCGAAGTCGCTCTGATGCGGCATCGACGACGACACGCAGCCGTGATCGTCGCCCGCCACCACGAGCACGCCGCCGTGCGGCGACGACCCATACGCGTTGCCGTGCTTCAGCGCGTCGCCGGCGCGGTCGACGCCGGGGCCTTTGCCGTACCACATCGCGAACACGCCATCGACGGTCCGTTCGGGGTCTGCCTCGGCGCGCTGCGTGCCCAATACCGCGGTGCCGCCAAGTTCTTCGTTGATCGCGGGCAGAAAGCGGATATCGTTCGCGGCGAGCAGCTTGCCGGCTTTCCACAATTGCTGATCGACCATGCCGAGCGGCGAGCCGCGATAGCCGCTGACAAAGCCTGCCGTGTTGAGCCCGCGCGCACGGTCGAGCGCGCGCTGCATCAGCACGAGGCGCACGAGCGCTTGCGTGCCGGTCAGGAAGAGGCGGCCGCGCGTCGCCGTCAGGTTGTCGGCAAGCCGGTAGCCGGCAAGTGCGGGCGCGCCGTCCGATGCGCGGTGCGAGGTGACGTCCGGGCCTGTGTTGCGGTTGGCGTCCGGGTTTGCCTCATCAGGCAGACGAGCGGTCATGGGGAGTCTCCGTATTTGCATCCGCATGCGACGTCGTCGAGTGCGCCGATGGGCGCATCGTCGACGATGCAGCGAAAGAGACTCTATTTTTTAGCGCCGATTGAAGCGATTTTTTGCTAACTTCGCGCAATGATCGAGCGGCGGCGCGATGGGGCAGGCGAATTCCAGCTTTTTTGAGATAAATTTGCCGAAGCCGGCGGATTCGCAGTGGCGAGAGGGTTCCGAGCCGCTCGCGGGCCGAAGCCCGCACAAGCCGCACAAGCGTTTACGCCTGCTCCGACCGGATCGCGTCGGTGGCCATCGGCGGCTCGAACGGCAGCACGTCGTGAAAGCGCGTGTAGTCCACGTGACTGATGCCGCCCTCTTCGCGTATCACATCGACATAGCGGTGCTGCCAGCGGATATCGCCGCTCGGCCATGAGTAGCGCGCCTGCATCGTCTGCGCGGTGTTTTCGTCGGAGCCTTCGATCGTAACCAGCACCTCGGCCCTCTGCTCCGCGAGCGATTCGGCCGTCTCGCCGAAGAGCGGACTTTGCTCGTCGATCACATGCATGAGGTTCCAGCTGAACACGAACAACGGGTGCTGGTCGCGCACGAGTTCGAGATCGCGAATCCGGCGAATGCGGTAACCCTCGGACGTCGTTTCCATGCGCATCAGCCGCAGGCGCGCGCGCGCTTCGGAGATCACGTTCTGGCGAGCGTTGGCCGCGCGCACCATTAGCGTCGCGCGGCCTTCGACCGGATGCACGACCGCGAGGCGCGCGAACATGATGTGCGCGCGCGGCCGCGAAAAGCGCGCGAACACCAGTCCGGTGGCCAGCGCAACGCCCGACATGCCGACAAAAATTTCGAGCGTCGCGACGAGATGCGCGTAGACCGTCTGCGGATGCATGTCGCCGTAGCCGACCGTCGCGAGCGTTTCGACGCTGAAGAAGAACGCGCCGATGAAGCCGGGCGGAGACTGGTTCGCAATCGGCGTATGGCCGAGCATGTAGAGCGACGCGAACGCGGTGTTGAGCACCAGAAACAACGCCGCGAGCGATGCGAAGAACGTCGGCCAGTTCATCGTCAGCGCGCGGTGATAGAGGTCTTGCCAGACGCGCAGCGGCAAGCCGTGCGTGACGATCGTGTGCGAGCGCACGCGCATCGTGCGGTCGGTCATACGGCCGCTGCGGTGAGGGGAGGGTTTCGGGTCGTCCTTTTGTTGTGACGTGCCACTCGGCGACATCGCGTTCTCACGTAGTTGAAAACGCGCAAAGCGTAGCACGCGGCAAACGGCCGTCAGGTTGATTTCCGTCGCGGCGCTTTATGGGAACGCACGCGGCTTCGGAATGCCTGCGCCATGATCGATATCGGCGACGGCCTGGCGCCGTGCGGACTCGACAGCCTCGGCTTCGGTCGCGTACCCCGCGTCGCCGCCGACGGTCGTCCAGCGCTGCACCGCGTGCTCGTTGTGCCGGATCTCGTACTCGGCATCCCAACGCGCGCCTTGCAGCGCGAGCGGACGGACGTGAATCGAATACACGCCGTAAAGGAAGAGCGGTTCAGCCATGTTCGTCTCCGCCTGCTGATAAGCGGAACGGGACGCCACATGCGGCGCTTGCGGCGCGCGCATGCCGCGCTCGCCCGCTAGAGTTCGATTTCGCCGAGGATCCGATGGGCGAGCGCCTTGGCCTCTTCAAGCGCTTCTTCGGAGCTGGCCGAGACGCTGCTGACTTCGTAGACCGTGTTTTCGGTCTCGTCGCCTTCATCGCGTTCGAGCGCGACGACGCCCTGATAGCGTCCACCGTCTACCGGCCGCACCGATGCCGTGGCCGTGTAGATCCCTTTCGTGTAGGTGACGTCCTCCATGATGCCTCTCCTTCAGAAGGAGATTCCATCGTAGCACGGCATGTCGACGCTTTCAGGGCGGTGGCGATCATGCCCGCGGGCCGTATGGCCTCGCGGGCTTGCAGCTTCAGTCGTTGAGCAGCGACACCACTTCGTCGAGCGTCGGCGAATGCGCGCCCGAGTGGCGGCAGGCGGCCGCGCCCGCCGCCAGCGCGAACGCGAGGTGCTCGTTCCACTTGCGTTGCGGCGCGCTCATGAGGCTGAACAGCAGGCCGCCGATCGACGCGTCGCCGGCGCCGACCGTGTCGACCACTTCGACGCGCGGCGGCGCCGCTTCGACAATCAGACCGCCGTCGATCAGCGTCGCCTTGTCCGCGCCGCGTGTGACGAGCACGATTGCGTCGGGGTTCATCGAGCGCAACTGGTCGAGCGCGTTCGCTTCGCTGGTTTTGAACAGCAGGCGCAGGTCTTCGTCGGACACCTTGATAAGGTCCGCGAGCGCGGCCATCTTGCGCAGCGTCGGCTCGTAGCCGTGCTCCATCAGGTTCCGGTAATTCGGGTCGAAGCTGATCTTCACGCCGCGCTCGCGCAGTTGCGCCGCGAGATTTGCGAGTGTCGCGCCGAGCGGCTGCCGCACAAGGCTGATGCAGCCGAAGTGCGCCCACTTCACCTGCGATTCCCAGCCCTCGGGCAGCAGCGCGGGGTCGAACGCGAGATCCGCGCTGTTCTCGCCCATAAAGAAGTACGCGGGCGGATGCGTCTGGTGGACGATCGCGAGCAGCGGCGGATGATCGACGCGCTGCATGAAGCGCATGTCGAGGCCGGCGGCGACGCTCGCATTCCACAGTTCGTCGGAGAAGCAGTCGGTGCCGAGCGAGCCGGCGCACGCGGTCGGCAGGCCCAGGCGCGCAACCGCGCGCGCGACGTTCCAGCCGGCGCCGCCCGGGTGCGACAGCCAGTGCGAGTCGCCGCTGCGCACGAGGTCGGTCAGGATGTCGCCGGCCGAGACGAAAACGGGTAATGCAGTACTCGCGGTCATGGTGCTCACCGTGCGGTTCGATTCAGAGGGGAAGCGGCCTGCGCGGTGGCGTCCGCGGTGTCGGCTTCTGCTGCGGGGGCCTGCAACGCGTGCATCAGCACTTCGTAGCAGGCGCCCATCGTGTGATAGTCGGTCTTGCCGGCGGGGCTCTTTTCATCGCTGTACTTGCGGTTGTCGCAGGTCAGGATGCGGTACCACGCGCCATAGCGGTGATCGACGAAATATGCCCAGCTGTAGCGCCACAGTTCGTCGTACCAGTCCCAGAAGCGCTCGTTGCCGGTGCGCTTGCCGAGCAGCGCCGCGGCCGCGAACGTCTCGGCCTGCACCCAGAAGTACTTGTCGTGGTCGCAGATCGTGCGGTCCGGGCCGAAGCCGTAATAGAGGCCGCCGTGGTCGTTGTCCCACGCGTACGTCATGGCCGCGTCGAACAGCTCGATGGCGCGCGGCAGCAGCCACGGCAACGGGCGGTGCCGCTCGAGAATCAGCAGGAGCTTGGCCCATTCGGTCTGGTGACCGGGCTGAAAACCCCACGGCCGGAAGATGTTCGAACTGTCTTCCTCGTTGTAATGCCAGTCGACCGACCAGTCCGCGTGATAGTGCTCCCACACGAGGCCCTGCGACAGCTTCGCCTGGCGAATCGTCATGTTGGTCGCGACGCGTTCGGCGCGGTCCAGATAGACGAGATGACCGGTCGCTTCATACGCGGCAAGCAGCGCTTCGGTGGTGTGCATGTTCGCGTTCTGGCCGCGATACGTGCTCACGTGCCAGTCGGGCGTCGCTTCGTCGGCGTAAAGGCCCGCGGCCGCGTCCCAGAAGCGGTGCTCCATCAGGTCGAAGGTCGCGGCGATCATCGGCTTTGCTTCTTCGATGCCCGCCCTATACGCATGCGCGTACGCCAGCAGCACGAACGCGAGGCCGTAGCAGTGGCGCGTGCCGTCGAGCGTGCGTTTGTGGCCGTCGCGCCATTCGAGCTCCCAGTCGTAGCCCTCGTTGTGCGCGTCCCAATGCGCGTCGCGCAGGAACTTCAGGCCGTGGCGCGCGTATTCGAGATGCTGCGGATCGCCGAATTGCCGGTATGCCATCGCGTAATTGAACACATAGCGGCAGCTGCTGACGAGGTGGCGCGTCGTGCGGTCGTAGATCGAGCCGTCGTCGCGCAGGAAGTGGAAAAAGCCGCCGCTCGGATCGAGCACATTCGGCGCGTAGAAGGCGAGCGTGTGCCGGATATGCGCGAGCAGAAAGTCGCGGTCGCGGTAGCTCCTGACCGGCGGCACATTGGTCCCGGTCGCCGGGTCGGAAAGAAGGGTGGCGGATTGAGTCATGACGGAGTCACCGATGTACTGGCGCGGACAACAAGATTGACGGGCAGGCGCACTTCCGGTTCGGCCGGATCCTCTTCGAGCAGCAGTTCGATGCCGCGCCGGCCGAGCGCTTCCTTGTCGACCGCGATCGTCGACAGCGGGGGCGTGGCGTGCGCGGCGGCGGGGATATCGTCGAAGCCGATGATCGCGATGTCGTCGGGCACACGCAGGCCGCGCGCGATGCACGCGCGCAGCGCGGCGAGCGCCGCGGCGTCGTTATACGCAAAGACCGCGTCGGGCTTCGGGCCTGCCGCATCGAGCAGGCGCTGCATCGCAAGCGCCGCGCCCGTGGCCGGGTCGAGCCCCGCGTCGATCGTCACTTCGAGCGACGGATCGAACAGCAGCCCGGCTTCGAAAAACGCGCGGCGGTAGCCGAGCGCGCGCTGCGCGATGCTGTAGTGCGCGAGCGATCCGCCGATAAACGCGATGCGCGTGCGCTTTTGCGCGAACAGGTGGCGCATCGCGAGCGCGGCGCCCGTTGCGTTGTCGAGGTTCACCGAGCGCAGGCCCGGTGCCCACAGGTCGATCAGCACGAGCGGGCGCTGCATCGCGGCGAGCGTCGCAAGCGTTTCGGGCTCGACGAAGCCGGCCACCGCGATCGCATCGGGCGCGTGCAGACGCATTTGCTGCGCGACGTCTTCGGTCGGCCCGGCGGTCAGCACCGACGGCACGATGCCGCGTTCGCGGCATGCGTCTTCGACGCCATGCAGCACGTGCGAGAAAAACGGGCTCGCAGCGAAATTGTTGTGCTGGCGATGCAGCAGGAACGTGAGCCGGCGAATGCGCGGGCGCAATTGGGCGGCGTCGTAGCCGAGCCGGCGCGCCGCTTCGACGACGCGTACGCGCGTCGCGTCGGAGAGGCCCGGCTGGTTTTTCAGTGCGCGCGAGACGGTGCCGATCGACACGCTGGCCTCGCGGGCGACGTCGCGAATCGTAGTTGCCATGAATGATTGGGAGGCCGGACGCGAAGCACGCGACGCGGCAGAATTCGAGTTCGGCGATTGTATAGTAAAACGTTTCTCAAAAACCCTCAAAATGGCCGTTCGGACACGCGTAAATACCCGTATAAGAAGGGTTTGAATGGTAAGTGCGTGTTTAGTAAAAATGCTAAACAGATCACTTGATCTGGACCGGTTCAGGTGAAGCGGTGACCCGCTCAAGCGGCTGCCTCGGCGAGGCGCGCATGCGCGAACAGCGCGCAGCTTCCGTTCGGAGGAAGCGCGCGGCGTCGAGATGTCTATCGCGTTCGGACAAGGGGTGCGGGGCGAGCCGGCGTTCGCCCGGCGGTAAAGCGGGAAGGCTGCGTGAAGGCCGCGTGAAGGTCGTGAGCGGCGCTCAGTCGATCGCCATATGCGTGGCTTCGGCGCGGCTATGCATCAGCGTCGCGCTTTCGCTCGCGTCGATCAGCACGAGGCCGGACGCTTCATGTTTCGCGCGGCGTTTCGCGAGCGCCGCAATCGATGCGATGTCCTCGCTCGTGCGCGGCGCGTGGGTCGTGTCCGGCCGCACATGCACACAGCCGATCGCCATCGTGACGAAGCCGAAGAAGGTCGGATTGCCGCGCCGGTCCTCGCCATGGATGCCGCCGGCGAGACGGTCGTCGGGTGCGTAGAAGCGCTGCGCGCCCTCGTTGAACGCATGAATCGCGCGCTGCGCGCGCTCGATGCAATCGTCGCTCTGAAACAGGATCAGGAAATCGTCGCCGCCGACGTGGCCGAGAAAATCGCGGGTCGGCTCGCAGACGTCCGCGAGTACCGCGGCGGCGAACTTCAGCACTTCATCGCCTTGCCAGTAGCCGTACTGGTCGTTGAACGGCTTGAAGTGGTTCAGGTCCACATAGCACGCGTAGAAGCCGGCGCCGTTGCTGAGCAACCGTGCAATGTGCGAGCTGATCGGAATATTGCCCGGCAGGAACGTGAGCGGATTCGCATAGCGCGCCGCTTCGATGCGCACCTCGGTCACCGCGCGCACGAGGTTTTCGCCGGTGCCGAGGCCCGCGTATTTGCCTTGGTCGGTAATCACGAAGCCGTCGGCGAGATAGCGCTGGTCGTCGCTGGCGAGCAATTTCGCCATCTGCTCGACCGTCATCGATTTTTCGATGATGACGGGCGACGCATTCGCGAACAGCAGGCACGGCCGCTTGCCGAACAGCTCGCGGTGATACGGCAGCGCGTAGCGATCCATAAACGCGCGCCGGTTGATCAGCGCAACCGGCACGTCGCGCTCGACCACCGCGACCGCATGCAGGTGCGGCAGCCGGTTGAACAGCTCGAGCACGTCGTTGTTGGTTGCATGGCGCGGCATGGCGGGCGCCTCGACCATCATCTTCGCGGACGCCATGCCGCCCGACGGCGACGCGGCGAGCGTGCGCGTCGCTTCCGGAAACACCGCGATATGGCCCGCGCGAATGGCCTGCCGCGCGTCGTCGGCGACCTTGCGTGACGGCTGTGCGTGCGGCTTGCCGAAGAAATAGCCTTGCCCGCAGCCGATCCCCATATCGCGCACGACGATCAGATCCGCTTCGTTCTCGATGCCCTCGGCGACGAGCGTCGCGCCGCTCGCATTCGCGAAGTACTGCATCGCCTTCACCGCTTCGAATTTCAGCGGATCGCTCGCGATGTCGTGAATGAAGAAGCGGTCGATCTTCACGAGGTCGGGCCGCAGCCGCACCCACAGATTCATGCTTGCGTTCGCGGTGCCGTAGTCGTCGAGCGCGAATTGCGCACCGGCGGTGCGCAGCGTCGCGATCGCGGGCAGCACATGGTTGACGTCGGGAATCGCGCTCCGCTCGGTGAGCTCGATGACGATGCGGCTCGCGTCGACGCCGAGGCGCCGCAGGAGCGCGAACGTTTCGTCACGCGCGTCGGCGAGCTGGCGAATCGCGCCGGCGCTGAAATTCAGGAACAGCTTGCCGTCGTAGTGAAGCCGCGCGAATGCCTCGATGCAGGTATGCGCGGCCGCATGTTCGAGCGGAATCACCGCGTCTTCAGCCGCTGCCTGCGTGAAGAGCGCGACCGGCGTCTCGAGATCCGAGCCCGCCGGCCCGCGTATCAGTCCCTCATAACCAACGATCGCGCCGCCGTCGAAATCGACGATCGGCTGAAACACGGCGGACAAGCTGCGCTGGGCAATCAGATCTGCAATGCGGCAAGCGCTGGACCGGGCGGGCGAGCGAAGTGACATGACGGACAGCCGGACAGGGGACGTTCGGCATATCGGCGGCAGTGCTGAAGACTTGAATGAACTTTTGATGAATTTCGCATAAATGCGGCGTTCGTCTTACGCGAACGGTCTCGCGCTTTTTGCCTATCCCATCCGGCCAGGCTGACGGCGCACGTGTGCGCGCGGTCAAATAGCGTCGCAACAACACACGAGCAACGACGGCACGCAAAACAACAGCCGCCTTGAAAGCCGCACTACGCGGCTTGCGAAAACAGTCTCAGGGAGAGAGTGAATGAAGGTCTTATCACGGTCGAGGACCCACCCCGCCGCCGACGGCAGCCGCTGCGTCCTGCTTTCCGGCGCGCTTCTGGGCGTTCGTTTCGCGCGCGCCCCAGCGTTGGGCGAGCGCGGCGCAGGTCATCAGCTGGATCTGGTGGAACAGCATGAGCGGCAGCACGGCCGCGCCGACCGCATGGGTCGCGAAGATCACCTTCGCCATCGGCACGCCGGCGGCGAGGCTTTTCTTCGAACCGCAGAAGACGATCGTAATCTGGTCGGCGCGGTTAAAGCCGAGGCGCTTGCTGATCAACATCGTGAGCGTAAGCGCGAGCGCGAGCAGCACCGCACACGCGACCAGCAGCCCGCCAAGCGCCGAAAGCGGAATGTGGTGCCACAGGCCTTCGGTTACCGCTTCGCTAAACGCGGCGTACACCACGAGCAGGATCGAGCCCTGGTCGACGTACTTGAGCACGCCGCGGTTGCGGTCAATCCAGCTGCCGATCATCGGGCGCAGCAGCTGGCCGGCGACGAACGGCACGAGCAGCTGAAGCACGATGTTCCAGACGGTATGCCATGGCGACACGCCGCCGGCCGTCTGGCTCGCGACGATGATGCTCACGAGCGCGGGCGTGACGACAATACCGAGCAGGCTCGAAGCGGACGCGCTGCATACGGCGGCTGGGACGTTCCCCTTGGCTATCGACGTGAAGGCGATCGACGACTGAACCGTCGACGGCAGCGTGCAAAGGAAGAGGATGCCGATATAGAGCGATGGCGTGACGATCGGCGCAAGAAGCGGCTTGAGCGCGAGGCCGAGCAGCGGAAACAGCGCGAACGTGCTTAGCAGCACGACGACGTGCAGGCGCCAGTGGGTCGCGCCTGCGACGATCGCCTCGCGCGACAGCTTGGCGCCGTGCAGAAAGAACAGCAGGCCGATCGCGATATCCGTGACCCAGTTGAACGCCACTGCGGCTTGCCCGTGAACGGGCAGCAGGCTGGCGAGAATCACCGTGCCGACGAGGCACAGTGTGAAGTTGTCCGGAAGCAGTTTCGGGCGGGCCATCTTTGGAATCTCGATGCGAGGAAAGCACACGGCATTAGGGAAAACGCTTATTTTCCATGCATTGGGATTAAATATGCAAATTCATTTGACGAATTGATTGATGCGCTTGATGCATGAAAGGTGGCGGTCACCTTTTTGAAACTTGCGGGTCGATGCGCTGACGGCGGACGCGCCGGAGGCGATTCATGCCTCGGAAAATATGCTCTTTGGTGTTGGCGAACGGATGGTGCGGGTCTAGCAGATACGGCGCCAATGTTGCCCGTTTCCGCCGCTCGCGATCGGACTTTTCCGCCCCCTTTTAATCGTCAGGAAAATCGCTGACAGGCCCGTCTGACGTGCGTTTCAGACAATCCATTTATCAGAAAAATGAGGCGGTAACATGGTGTTACAACCCTGCTCAGGGCATAACACTTTTTGCCTCGACAGTGCCAGGAGCCCCCCATAAATTACTGCTGAAAGGCCATTGGGACGCCCGCAATTCCGAATAACCGGAACGCGGTTTCGCAGCGTTCCATTCAGCAGGCAAATGATCGTGAGTGCAGGGTTTTCTCGAGCGAGGTACTGGCTTTCGGGCGCGTTGGTCGCGGCCGCCGTTTCGCTCGCCCATGCCAGCCCGGCGCTCGCGCCGCGTGGTGCGGCACTCCACAACGCGAACGCAACATATCGCGCATACAGCGCGACGCTCGTCGTCGCGCCGCACGCTCCCGCCGCGTTCGACGTTCTCAATGGTTCGTACAAGCTCCAGGCTGACGTGCATCCCGCCGCGCAATACGCCGGCGTTCAATACGCAGGCGCGATTACGCCGGTCAGTACCGAAACGCGTGGCGCGCCGCGCCCACCGTCGAACAGCCAGGCGATGCACACGGGGTCGATTCGCGACGATGTCGCGCGCTACAACGAAGAGCGCGTGTCACGTCAGATCGCGCATCCTCCGGGCGAAGGCAGCCGGCCGCCTGGACCGTCGCCCTACCGCAACTAAGGGCAACCACGGGCAACTAAAGGCAACTAAGGCAACCAAGGCCCGCTGAGCGCATCTGAGCGCAACAAGCCCCGCTGTTCGAGCGCCCTGACCCGAGGCGCATCCCGCAAGCCAATCCTCCGATTGATGCAACCGCACCACACCGTGCCGAGCGCGCGGTATTGCTGATCCGGTTCACCATCCGCACGCATTCTCCGTGCGGCGCCGCAACATAAAGCGCGTCTGCGTCTCCTTTGAACAGATCGATCTCCACTGCGGCTGCGCGCGCAAGGCGCAAGCCCTGATGCCGCACCGCAAGCAGCACCCCTGTCGACGCATTCCTTCAACACTGGTCAGTCAACCAAACTATCGAGCGCGCTATACCCGCAATAAGCCCCCGCGTTTTTGTCCAGAAAAATGACCGGCAAAGATGGCTCAGCCCAGATTGGCTCGACCTCCGCACCGGCTCCTCGTGACGGATCGGCGAGCGCCCCGCCGCACAGCCTCATCCAATGGACAAAGACAGGAGAACCCATGAAAACTGCGGTCAGCCGTGCCATCAGCTGGTCATCACGCACGGTGCTGAAGGCGGGCGCCATTGTCGCGCTTGCGGCCGGCGCGGCTTTGCCGGCGCATGCGCAATCGAGTGTGCAACTCTACGGTCAGGTCGACGAATGGGTCGGCGCCCAGAAATTTCCGGGCGGCGAGCGCGCGTGGCAGGTGTCGGGCGGCGGCATGTCGACGTCGTACTGGGGCATGAAGGGCGCCGAAGATCTCGGCGGCGGCGTCAAGGCGATCTTCACGCTCGAGGACTTCTTTCGCGGGCAGAACGGCCGCTACGGGCGCTTCGACGGCGATACGTTTTTTGCGCGCAATGCGTATCTGGGCATCGAATCGCCATGGGGCACGGTGACGGCCGGGCGGCTGACCACGCAGCTCTTCGTGTCGACCATTCTCTTCAATCCGTTCATCGATTCGTACGTGTTCTCGCCGATGGTCTATCACGTGTTCCTTGGCCTCGGCACATTCCCGACCTATACGACGGACCAGGGCGTGGTCGGCGATTCGGGCTGGAATAACGCGATCCAGTTCTCGTCGCCAAGCTTCAACGGCCTTTCCGGCAGTGCGATGTACGCGTTCGGCAATACGGCCGGACAGAACGGTGCCAAAAAATACAGCGTGCAGTTCCTGTACTTCAACGGCCCGTTCGCGGTGACCGGCGTGTACCAGTACGTCAACTTCAATAACGATCCGGCGGACCTCGGCACGCTTGTTTCGGGTATGAAAAGCCAGGGCGTCGGGCAATTCGGCGTGACCTACGACCTCAAGTTCGTCAAGTTCTACGGCCAGTACATGTACACGAAGAACGACCAGCAGACCGGCAGCTGGCACGTCGATACCGCACAGGGCGGCCTGACCGTGCCGGCGGGGCCCGGCACGGTGATGGCGTCGTATGCGTACTCGCGCGACAGCGGCGGGCTCGATCAGACGCGTCAGACCGCGGCGATCGGCTACGACTATCCGCTGTCGAAACGCACCGACGTGTACGCGGCCTACCTGTACGACCATTTCTCCGGCCAGTCGAGCGGCGACACATTCGGAATCGGCATGCGCACGAAGTTCTGAGCGGCGTCCGGCGCGGATTGGCGCGGCGACAGCGCTTTGCTGACCAGTCTTTGATAAAGTCCGCAGGAGTTCAACGATTGATTCCTGTCGCGAGCGATTGCTTATGGACACGCTCATCAGCATGAAAGTGTTTCGTTATGTCGTCGAAATCGGCAGCTTTGTCGGTGCTGCGGAGCGGATGGATATGTCGGCGGCGATGGCGAGCAAGCATGTGATGCATCTCGAACAGCAGCTCGGCGCGCGGCTGCTGAACCGCACGACGCGCCGCGTCGCGCCGACGGAAGCCGGCCGCGAATACTACGAGCGGCTCAGCCAGGTGCTGGCCGAACTCGACGAAGCGGAGCAGGCGGTCGGCGCGGCGAGCGTCGTGCCGCAGGGCCGGCTGCGCGTGTCGTCGCTGTCGGCGTTCGGTCTGCGTCATGTGATGAGCGCGACCGCCGACTATGCGACGCTGCATCCGCAAGTCACCGTCGACATCACGCTGTCGGACCGCGTCGTCGAGATGATCGACGAGGGCTTCGATGTGGCGATCCGCGCGTCGCCGGCGGGGTTGAAGTCGTCGTCGCTGATTGCGCGGCAGGTGGCCACCGCGCATATCGTGTTGTGCGCGTCGCCCGATTATCTGCAGCGGCATGGCGTGCCGAAGACGCTCGCCGATCTCGCGCGGCACAACTTCATCGAATATTCAGGCGTGTCGGCACAGGATCTCGTGACGGCGGCGAACGCGGGCAGCGCGCCATTGCGGCTCACCGGCAATCTGGTCGTCAATCACCTCGAGGCGCTGCGCGTGGTCGTCCTGCAAGGCGCCGCAATCGCGCTGCTCGGCACTGAAGTGGTCGGCGACGATATTGCCGCGGGGCGGCTCGTGCCGCTGCTCGTCGACCTGCTGCCGCCGCGCGAACTGCCGATTCACGTGATGTATGCGAGCCGGCGCCATGTGTCGGCGAAAGTGCGGTCATTCGTCGATTTCCTCGCCGACCGGTTCTCGAACGAATCGCTGTGGCCTACGCTCGAACAGGTGCGAACGCTGGCAGCAAGCTAGCGCGGCCACCGTTGGCGCGAACCCGTTTCGATATACTGCTTGCAGCACCCGCGCTGCGTGACCGCCGCCGCGCTGCGTCAATAATGCAGGCATCGCGCATCGTCACGCACCCATCGATCCGGGGGAGACATGACTGATCTTTCCACGCCGCAACGCGCCGGCGGCGCCGCGCTATCCGGCGAGGCGCCAGCAAGCCAGTCACCGCAACGGGCTGTTCAACTGCCCGAGCAGCCCGGGCGGCGCGCACGGCCCGCGCGTCTGCGCTTTGTCACGGCGGCCGCGCTGTTCGACGGCCACGACGCGTCGATCAACATCATCCGCCGCATGTTGCAGGCAAGCGGCGTCGAAGTGATTCATCTGGGACACAACCGCTCCGTCGAGGAAGTGGCGACCGCCGCGTTGCAGGAAGACGCGGACGGCGTCGCGGTGTCGAGTTATCAGGGCGGCCACGTCGAATATTTCCGCTATCTCGTCGATTTACTGCGCGCGCGCGGCGGCGAGCGGATCAAGGTGTTCGGCGGCGGCGGCGGTGTGATCGTGCCCGACGAGATCGACGAACTCGAACGCTATGGCGTCGAGCGGATCTATTCGCCGCACGACGGACAGCGCCTCGGTTTGCAGGGCATGATCGACGATATGATCGCGCGCTGTTCGAACGCGGCGCGCGACGAAAATGAAGGTGAAGGTGAAAACGCCGGGCCGCGCATTGCTGCGCGACTCGCCAGCGATATCGCGCATGCATTGCATGCAGCAGACCCCCTCGCAGGCGATACGTCAAAGCCCGCGCACAGCGCGGCAGAACACGCCACAGATGCCAACGGCATGGTCTTCCGCAAACTGGCGCACCTGATCACCCATCTCGAAACGAGCGCCGATGCCGAAGCCGTGCGCGCCGCGCTCGCACCGCACGCGCAATCCGCCCACGCCCCGGTGCTCGGCATCACCGGCACCGGCGGCGCGGGCAAATCCTCGCTGACCGACGAACTGATCCGCCGCTTTCGCCTCGACTACGACGATGCACTGACAATCGCCGTGCTCGCGATCGACCCGTCGCGCCGCAAGTCCGGCGGCGCGTTGCTCGGCGACCGCATCCGCATGAATGCGATCGGCGACTGGGGGGCGGGCGCGCGCGTGTTCATGCGCTCGATGGCGACGCGCGAAGCGTCGAGTGAAATCTCCGACGCGTTGCCCGACGCGATTGCCGCGTGCAAGGCGGCGGGCTTCGATCTGATCATCGTCGAGACGTCGGGTATCGGTCAGGGCGACGCCGCGATCGTGCCGCATGTCGACGAATCGCTGTACGTGATGACGCCCGAATTCGGCGCGGCCAGCCAGCTCGAGAAGATCGACATGCTCGATTTCGCGGACTTCGTCGCGATCAACAAGTTCGACCGCAAGGGCGCGGCCGATGCGCTGCGCGACGTCGCGAAGCAGGTGCAGCGCAATCGCGGCGAATTCTCGACGGCGCCAGCCGGCATGCCGGTATTCGGCACGATCGCGTCGCGCTTCAACGACGACGGTGTGACCGCGCTCTATCAGCGCGTCGCCCGCGCGCTGCGCACACGCGGACTGCGCGAAGGCAGCGCGCGGCTGCCGACGCTCGATGGCGTGCGTCATTCGAGCGGGCGTCATGCGATCGTGCCACCCGAGCGTGTGCGCTACCTGTCGGATGTCGCGCAAACGGTGCGCGACTATCGTTCGTATGCGCACGCGCAAGCACGCGTCGCGCGCGAGCGCTGGCAACTGATGGAGACGCGCCGCATGCTGGCCGAAAGTGCCGCCGAACCCGCGGATTCCGCTGCCGTTCCATCGCAAGCTGGCGACAGCGAAGGCGAACGCGAAGGCGATCGCCAGCGTGCGAGCGAAACCGGTTTCCCCGTCACGACTTCGCAAAAACTCGACGCACTGATCGCAGCGCGCACGGCGCAGCTCGGCGCATCCGAAAGGGCCTTGCTTGACACATGGCCGCACACCGTCGCCGCGTATTCGGGCGACGAACACGTCGTGACGATTCGCGACCGCGAAATCCGCACCGCGCTGACGGTCGACACGCTGTCGGGCAGCGTGATACGCAAGGTGTCGCTGCCGAAGTTCAGCGACCCGGGCGAGATCCTGCGCTGGCTGATGCTCGAAAACCTGCCCGGCTATTTCCCGTACACAGCCGGCGTATTTCCGTTCAAGCGCGAGAACGAAGACCCGACCCGCATGTTCGCGGGCGAAGGCGATCCGTTCCGCACGAACCGCCGCTTCAGGCTGCTTTCGGCGGGCATGCCGGCCAAGCGTCTGTCGACGGCGTTCGATTCGGTCACGCTTTACGGCGAAGAGCCGCACGAGCGCCCGGACATCTACGGCAAGGTCGGCAATTCGGGCGTGTCGGTCGCCACGCTCGACGATATGAAAGCGCTCTACGACGGCTTCGATCTCTGCGCGCCGGACACGTCCGTATCGATGACGATCAACGGCCCGGCGCCGGCGATTCTCGCCATGTTCTTCAATGTCGCGATCGACCAGCAGATCGGCCTCGCGCGCGAACGCGCACGCGAAGCGGGCCGCGAGCCATCCGCGGAAGAACTCGCGGCCGCGCGTCGCATGGCATTGCAAAACGCGCGCGGTACCGTGCAGGCCGACATCCTCAAGGAGGACCAGGGGCAAAACACCTGCATTTTCTCGACCGAATTCAGCCTCAAGGTGATGGGCGACATCCAGGCGTACTTCGTCGAACACGGCGTACGAAACTTCTATTCGGTCTCGATTTCCGGTTACCACATCGCCGAGGCCGGTGCGAACCCGATCTCGCAGCTTGCGTACACGCTTGCGAACGGCTTCACGTATGTCGAGGCGTATCTTGCGCGCGGCATGCCGATCGACGATTTCGCGCCGAATCTGTCGTTCTTCTTTTCGAACGGCATGGACCCCGAGTACACGGTGCTCGGCCGCGTCGCGCGCCGCATCTGGTCGGTCGCGCTGCGCGAGCGCTACGGCGCGAACGAGCGCAGCCAGAAGCTCAAATACCACGTGCAGACGTCGGGCCGCAGCCTGCATGCGCAGGAAATCGACTTCAACGATATTCGCACGACGTTGCAGGCGCTGATCGCGATCTACGACAACTGCAACTCGTTGCATACGAACGCGTTCGACGAAGCGATCACGACGCCGACCGAAGAGTCGGTGCGGCGCGCGGTGGCGATCCAGCTGATCATCAACCGCGAGTGGGGGCTCGCGAAGAGCCAGAATCCGAACCAGGGCAGCTTCGTCATCGACGAATTGACGGACCTGGTCGAAGCGGCGGTGCTCGCCGAATTCGACCGGCTCACCGAGCGCGGCGGCGTGCTCGGCGCGATGGAGACCGGCTATCAGCGCGGACGCATTCAGGACGAGTCGATGCTCTACGAGCATCGCAAGCACGATGGGTCTTATCCGATTGTCGGCGTGAATGCGTTTCTTGGCGCGCATCCGCATGAAGCGCCGCCGCCGATCGCCCTTGCGCGCTCGACCGAAGACGAGAAGCAAGGTCAGCTCGGAAGGCTGCGCGCATTTCAGCAGCGTCATCGCGATGCGGCGCCCGCGCTGCTCGAGCGCTTGCAGCAGGCGGTGATCGACGATCAGAACGTGTTCGCGGTGCTGATGGATGCGGTGCGGGTCTGCTCGCTCGGGCAGATCACGCATGCGTTATTCGAGGTGGGCGGGCAGTATCGCCGCAATATGTAATTTTCTGAGAAATCCGCAAGTGTTTGGGCATATTCCTATTGGTGCCCCACCTGTTTCCCCAGATTATCCATCCGCTCTTTCGGAGCGCTAACAACGCTCGCTTATCGCGAGCGAGGCGGCCTATCCGCCGCCTGTCCGCCGCCGATGCGTCGCCGGTTCGACACCTCGACATAACCCATTCCGACGTATAAAAGCAGCGATAAATATGAAGTCGTTTCGTCAGCCGCTTTTTCTGGCTATCGTTGTCATTCCCAATGTTCTATGTGTCATCTATTTTCTTCTGATCGCTTCGCCGGTTTACGTTTCGACGGCGTCGCTGGTCGTCTATAAGCCCACGCAGAGTTCGCAAAGCCTCGCGACGATGCTTTCCGGCACGGGAGGCGGTAGCTCGCCCGAGGGCGCCTACATCGTGAAGGACTACATCGGCTCATGGGACGAATACCGGAACGTGAGTCGGGCCGTCGAACTCTCGAAGCATTACGGTGAAGGCGATCTGCTCAGCCGTTTTGGCGGACTCGCCACGCTCTTGCGGAAAAGCGATGTGACGCTCTGGCATTACTATCAAAGCCGCGTGAATGCGGCGATTGATCGGGATAGCGGAATCGTTTCGCTATCGGTCGAAGGCTATACGCCGGCGATGGCCGCGGCGATTGCACGAAAAGTGCTCGACGATTCTGTTCGTCATATCGACGAAATGAACCGGCAGCAGGAGACCGACTACATTCGCAACGCCATCGACAGGAGAGCGTCGATCGAGGCGAACCTCAAGCGCGACGAGGCTGCGCTCGCCGCCTATCGCGTTGCGACCGGCATGCACGATCCGTCGCAGTTGTACAACTCGAACCTCGCGCTCCTGAATTCGCTTAACGAACAGAAGGCGCGCATGGTCGCGCAATACGACGCGATCCGGAAGGCCACGCCGAACAATCCGGTGGCGAACAACCTCGAATCGGCAATGGCCGCCATTCAGGCGAGGATCTCCAGCACGCTGAACGACGGCAAGACACTCTCGCGCCAGGCCGCGCGCCATGCGGAGCTGACCGTGGCGCGCGACAACGACATTGCCTTGCTTCACGAAGTCGAGACCGCGGTTCAGCAGGCACAGCTGAACGCGCTGAAGAACAAGTACTACCTGAACATCATCAGCGCGCCGTCGAGCCCGCAGGCGCCCGAACTGCCCCGGCGTCTCGAATGGATCGCCGGTGTACTGCTTGCCACCCTCGTGCTGTGGGGACTTCTCCGATGAGGAACATGCTTCGAATGGCCCGCCTCGCTCCCGTAAGCGCGATGCTTGCATTGTCGGCGTGCAATACGCTTCCGTCCGCGGGGCCTTCGGTGTCGTCGTTGAACGCCACCACGGAAGTCGACATCGTCAATGTCACTCCCGCCTTCGCGCGGCAACGGGCCGTGTCGGAAAAAGAGCGCCACGATGCGCAGCTTCAGCAATCGCTCGCGGCGCTTTCGGGCGAGCCGAAGCAGAATGGCTTCGCTTTCGAGCCCGGCGATACGCTTCACCTGCAGCTTTGGACCATCTCGCCGTGGCCCGGATCCGATTCGCAGCAAGGCGCCTCGAATGTGCCGACACCGATCGACCTCGGCGCTTACACGGTCTCCGCAAGCGGCGCGATCGATCTTCCCTATGTGGGCCCCACTTCGATCCGCGGGCTGACGCTCGACGCGGCGCAGAACACGGTTGCCCGGCGATACGCGTCGCTCGGCATTCTTCAGCGCCCGGCCGCGAAAATCTCGGTGACGTCTTCGTCACATGGCAGCGTGCTCGTCACAGGCGCTATTGGTGCGCCAAAAATTCTGCCATGGACACCAGCGGGGATTTCGCTCGCATCGGCCTTGACCCAGGCGTTGGGAAGCGGCGCCGATCTCATCGGGTCGGCGAATGGAGACGGCCGCAGCGGCATCGCCAGCCAGGTGACCGTGTTGCGTAACGGCGCGTCCGTCACGCTGTCACTCGACGATGCCCTTGCCCGCCAGGTCGCGCTTGCTCCCGGCGACCGCATTCTCGTCAAGCGCGCGCCGGTCGTGCGCGTGACCATGGTCGGCGCCGGGATTCGCAAGAATGGGCAGTTCGACTTTGCGCATGTGCCCACGCTCGCCGAAGCGCTAGCCGCAGCGTCCGGCCTCGATGCCAACGTGGCGGACGACCATGCCGTGTTTGTCCTTGAGGGAACGGAAAAAGCGGAAAGCGGTGAACGCCCGGTGCTCTACAGCTTCGCCTGGAATAATCTGCAGGGCATGCTTGCGTCGCACAGCTTTCCGATCAAGGACGGAGACATGATCTATGTGGCCGAGGCGCCGATCGTTCCGGTCGAGCGAGCCGTCAGCATCCTGTTCCAGCTTGCGGTTCCCGTCCAGGCTGTGAAGTGATATGCCCTTTGGTGCCTACATCGATTCGCTTGGGCTCGATGCCGCAGAGGTTCGGCGACTGCGCGCATCGGTTCGCAGCTGGGACGACCTTCATGCATGGCTCGATATCAATCGGCGACCGGTCATTCAGCCGAAGCCGGAGCGCATGACCGTCGCTCCCCCGGCGCTGGACGTCGAGTGGAAGCGCAATGTCTGGGGGCGCATCCGGCGTGCGCATGCGGCGAAAGTTCAGGACGGCGAGGCGCGAGGCTGGGAGCGGGTCGTCGAGTATCGAAGAAAAGTGACGCTTGCGCTGACCTTTGTCACGACGGTCGTTATTCTGCTGCTGTCCAGCTACACGCTGCGCGCGCAGCAGATGCCCGAGATCACGACCAGAATCTATCTGGTGCTCTACGGTGTCATGACGTGGTTCCTGGCGTCCAACTTCTTCAAGCTCATGATCGGAACCTGGCACACGCTGCGGGGGCCGGCCAGCAATCCGTGGCATCCGTCAAAGTCCGCCCGCGAGCCGCGCAAGGAAGCGAAGGTTGCCATCATCTATCCCGTTTACCACGAGGACGTGCCGCGCGTCGCCGCCGGCATGGCCGCCACGTGGGAGTCGATCGAACGCGAATTTCCAGGTTATTGCGGCCATTTCGACAACTTCCTGCTTTCCGACAGCCGCAAGCTCGAATACTGCATCGCCGAGCAGAGTGCCGTGCACAACTTGCGCGAGCGATTTTCGCAAGGGCGTTTTTTCTATCGCCGCCGCCCCGTCAATCTGAACGCCAAGCTTGGCAACGTGACGGATTTTTGCCGGCGCTGGGGAAAGAAGTATGAGTACATGCTCGTCATGGATGCCGACAGCATCATGGATGGCAAGACCATCGTCGAACTGCTCCGGATGATGGAGGGCAACGAGCGGATCGGCATCCTGCAAACCAACCCGAAGCCCGTGCTGCGGCGCAGCCTGTTCGGCCGGATGCAGCAGTTCGCCGCCCGGCTCTACGGGGCCGTGTTCTCGTACAGCCTGCAGGCGATGTTCATGGGGCACGCGTCGTACATTGGCCACAATGCAATGATACGAATGAAGCCGTTCATCAAACATTGCATGCTTCCCGAACTGTCAGGCAAGGCGCCTTGGGGCGGCAAGCCATTGAGCCACGACATCATCGAATCGGCGATGATGGCGCGCGCGGGCTATGAGGTCTGGTTCCTTCCCGAACTGGAAGGCAGTTACGAAGAGATACCGGCCAATCTTCTGGGATTTCTGATACGCGAGCGGCGCTGGATGCAGGGCAACATGCAGCATCTGCGATTTCTGTTTATCGATGGCCTGCGCTCCGTTCACAGGGAGACCTTTCTCAACGGATCGATGGGCTATCTGGCCGCTCCGCTATGGGCAATGTTCCTCGTCGTGTCGGCGTATGGGATGGTCCATTTCCTTAGCGAAGGCGTTCTGCTGGTCGGATCGATCCGGCTGCTCGCCATGCCGATGATCATGCTGCTGATCTCGTCGCTCGTCTTTCTGTTTATGCCGCGTTTGCTGGCGTTTGCCGTGCACGTCAAGCGCGATCGCGCGCGTGGATTCGGCGGCAAGGATAAGCTCGCCTGGTCGTTGCTGCTCGAGACGATCTTCTCCTTTTTCTTTTCGCCGATCATGATGATCTACGTCACGCGATTCGTGTGGCTCTGGCTGAAGCGGAAGAGCATTTCATGGGGAACCCAGCAACGCGACGATGAGCCCCTGCCTTGGTCGGTCTGCGTCGCGCACTTCGGATGGATCAGTGTGATCGGGGTCATCTGCTGGGCATCGATGGCGTACGCGGTGCATGGCATCTCGGGTGCCCGTGCGCTCGTGATCGAAGCGCTTTCGAACAGATGGGTGTCGCCGGCCGACATCATGCTCTGGTTCTTCCCTATTCTTGCGGGATTCACCGGTAGCGTCTGGATCGCCCGCTTTACGAGCCTGTCGATCGATGCCGTCGCGTCACGCCGGCTGTTCAGCATTCCGGAGGAAATCGATACGCCTCGGGTGATCGAGGATACCGTGCGCTGGGAGCGAACGCTGCGCCATGAACTGCCGGACGTGGAAGACCCGGCGGGCGTGATCGAATATGCGGTCCGCGATGCGGGATTTTATGTCAGGCATCGGCCGGAAACGCGAATCCGTGCGCACATCGCGCATCGCTTGCTGCCGATGATCGCGGAAGGAAAGCCGCTGAGCGACAAGCACATGCTGCTTGCCTTGAGCGAGCGGAGCTGTTTCGACGCACTTCATATCAACGCGATGCGCCGTTGCACGCTCGAAGAAAACGCCGCCGGTTGTCGATAAGCCGCTGCTCCAGCCTGCGCCCAGCGGAATGATTCGCGGGACTACCTGTTGCTGCGTGTTCCGGCGCCGGCGCGACGCGTAGCCTATGAGCACGCAGCACGTGAACGCCCCGCTTTTACGGCGCGATGCCGAGCCGCTTCTTCGCGTCCGCGTACTCCTGCCTGAGCCGATCGACGAGTTCGGCGACGCTCGGCACGTCGTCCATCAGGCCGACGGCCTGCCCCGCGCCCCAGATATCGCGCCACGCCTTCGACTTCTCGTTGGCGAAGTCCATCTTCGATTTGTCCGACTCGGGCAGCGCATCCGGATCGAGCCCCGCCGCGACGATGCTCTCGCGAATGTAGTTGCCGTGCACGCCGGTAAACAGGTTCGTATAGATGATGTCGGCCGCGTTCGAATTGACGATCGCCTGCTTGTAGGTGTCGACCGCGTGCGCCTCGCGGGTCGCGATGAAGCGCGTGCCCATATACGCGAGGTCCGCGCCCATTGCCTGCGCGGCGAGAATCGAGCCGCCGTTCGCGATCGCGCCCGACAGCACGATCGGTCCGTCGAAGATGCGCCGCACTTCGCCGACAAGCGCGAACGGCGAGATCGTGCCCGCATGGCCGCCCGCACCGGCCGCAACCAGAATCAGCCCGTCGACACCGGCTTCGAGCGCCTTGTTGGCGTGGCGCAAGTTGATCACGTCGTGCAGCACGATGCCGCCGTAGCTGTGCACCGCATCGATAATTTCCCTCGCGGGCGCGCGCAGACTCGTGATGAAAATCGGCACCTTGTGCTCGACGCACACGCGCACATCGTGTTCGAGCCGCTCGTTCGAACGGTGAACGATCTGGTTGACCGCGATCGGTCCGATCACCGCGTCCGGATGCGCGGTCCTATGTTCGGCGAGCGCGGCCTGAATTTGCGTGAGCCATTCGTCGAGCCGTTCCGCGGGCCGGGCATTGAGCGCGGGAAACGCGCCGACGATACCGGCCTTGCATTGCGCGAGCACGAGTTCCGGGTAGCTGACGATAAACATCGGTGAAGCGACGACCGGCAGCGTGAGGTTTTGCAGAACGGCTGGCAATGCCATGGCGGAAGTCTCCTGAACGATGAATCTTTGCCGGCGTGCCGCGCGGCGCGGCGGGCCGGCATGACGAGTGTAGCGGGAAGCGGCCGTGCGAGCGGCAATTGCCGAACCGGTTACGCATCGTAATGAACGATCGTTCGATTATAGGGTGGCAACCTGCCCTACGTGCCCCACCCACCGTTGGAGGAAGAGTTCGGTTTCTATATCTGCGTGGGCTAACCCACCTCGCGCGGGCACGGCGGCCTTCTACAATGCGCACACTTACAATGACAACGAGAACGCGCCGATGCCCTTCGATCACTACACACCGTTTCGCGTCTTGACTGACGACGTCGAAATAAACGGCGTCAAGGGCGGATCGGGGCCGCCGCTGCTTCTGCTGCACGGGCATTCGCACACGCACGCGGTCTGGCATCGGTGCGCGCAACCGCTTGCCGAGCATTTCACGGTGATCGCGACCGACCTGCGCGGCTATGGCGCGTCAGCGATGCCGCACGGCGCCGCCTCGTCGCACGAGCTGCCTTCCAGGCGCGTGATGGCCGCCGACCAGATCGCGGTGATGCGCCATTTTGGCTACGCGCGGTTTCTCGTCTGCGCGCACGACCGCGGCGCGCACGTCGCGCACCGGATGGCGCTCGATCACACAGACGCCGTCGAGCGTCTGATGCTGCTCGATATCGCGCCCGCGTTTGAAGCGGACGTTCATGCGGCGCGGGCCGCCGCAACGACCGCGGCGGCGGCGGCAAACAAACTCGATCTCGAGCACGACCGCGCCGATATCGAACGCGGCACCAAGATCGGCTGCCCGCTGCGTGTGCTGTGGGGCACGCATGGCGTGCCGGGGCGGGCCGCCAAACCGCTCGCCGAATGGCGCAAGGTCGCGCGCGACGTCAGCGGCCGTGCGCTGCCATGCGGCCACGCGATCCCCGAGGAAGCGCCCGACGAGCTGATGGCCGAAATGCTGTCGTTCTTCGAAGCTATTGATCGGTAGAGGGGGAAGCGCGCGTGGAAGCACGGGTCGACGCGCGCGTCGTGGGCTGTCCGGCAGCCGTGGCCCGCGTCGCATCGGCGGTCGCACGCGCCGACAACGGCGGCAGCCGGCGCGGCACCGGCGTCGACTTGACGATCGCGGTGCGGGTCTCCGCGCGCTCGGTGACCTTCGACAGAATCTCGTCGAGCTGTTCGATGGTGCGCAGATAGAGCCGGCAAATGAAGCAGTCGTCGCCCGTCACCTTGTCGCACTCGACGAACTCCGGAATGCGCCGGATCACTTCTTCGACCAGATGCAGTTGGCCGGGCAGCGGCTTGACCCGAACGATCGCCTGCAGCGTATAGCCGAGCGCACGCGGGTCGATCTGCACGGTGAAGCGCCCGATCACCCCCGATGCTTCGAGGCGGCGCAAACGGTCGGCGGTCGCGGGCGCCGACAACCCGACGCGGCGCGCGAGTTCGCTGACCGGCTGGCGCGCGTCGTCGGCGAGCGCGGATAACAGCGCGCGGTCCGTATCGTCGAGCGGCGCGGCCGGCTGGAGCGGCGTCAACGACATGGCCGATGCAGCGGAACTGAGGCGTTTGGTCATTTGAGCCTTCGTTTGCGAAGTCGAAAGGGGGTTTGGCTTAAGTTTAGTCATGTATTCGCGCTTGATCATTCATTACACTGCCATCATCGGTATGACGCTTTTTGGGGACGGTGATGACAGGCGGCAATGAAATCCGGCGCGGCGCGCTCGAGATGACCATCGCGATGCTGATGTCCGGCACGATCGGTTGGCTCGTCGTGTCGTCGCAGCAATCGTCGCAAAACGTCGTGTTCTTCCGCTGCCTGTTCGGCGGCGCGACGCTCGCGCTCGTCTGCGCGGGACTGGGCCTGTTCCGGCGCAAGCTGTTCGCCTGGCGCGTCGTTGGGCTCGCCACGCTCGGCGGCGTCGCGATCGTCGCCAACTGGGTGCTGCTTTTTGCCGCGTATTCGCGCGCATCGATCTCGATGGCGACCACGGTCTATAGTACGCAGCCGTTCATGCTGGTCGCGCTCGGCGCGCTCGTGTTCCGTGAGCGCATCACCGCGTCGGTGGTCGCATGGCTCGGCATCGCGTTCGTAGGACTGGTGCTCGTCGTGCGGGTCGAACCCGCGGTGCTGGCGATGCCCGGGCAATATCTGCAAGGCGTCGCGCTCGCGGCCGGCGCGGCGTTCCTGTGGGCGATCTCGTCAATCGTCACGAAGTATCTGAAGTCGACGCCGCCGCATCTGATCGCATTCATTACCGCGGCGAGCGGCGTCGTGCTGCTCGCGCCGTTTGTCCGCTTCGACGCATTGCCGACCAGCGCGATCCACTGGCTGCAGCTGGCGACGCTCGGCATCGTCAATACCGGCGTGATGTACGTGCTGCTGTACGGTGCGATCCAGAAATTGCCGACTGCGATGACCGGCGCACTGTCGTTTATCTATCCGGTGGTGGCGATCATCGTCGACCGGGTTGCGTTCGGACAGAAGCTCGCATGGGTTCAGGTGCTGGGCGCGGTGCTGATTCTGCTGGCGGCGGCGGGCGTCAATCTGCGCTGGCGGATCGTGCCGCTGCGGCGTTATTCGTCGACATAGGTGCGTCGGGCCCCGAGGTGCGTCCGGATTTAACCGGTAGATAATACGGATTCCATAACATGAAGCCGGATCGGTATGCTTCGGATGTCTGTAAATCAGCTGTTGACGCCCGAGCCTTGTTTCCGCCTGTCGTGGCCTGAAGCGCGTAGGGAAACCCCCGATGCGTGAGTATGCATTCTGGAAGTATCATGGCTACTGACGCTGATCACGTCACACATAAAACGTTGCGCCGCTCGCCAGCATTGCCGAGCGGCTTTCTTTTTTCCGCCTCGGATTTTTCACAATTCGCGTGTCCTCACGTGCTCGCCGTCTAGCTGCAGCGGACCATCGTTGGCCGCAAGTTCCCTGACGATTCGCCGCACCAGCGCCGGCCATGCCTCGTGCGGCGCCAGTATCGCTGCGGCGGCGCGCATCGCGCTCGCGTTTTCGAGCATGTCGATCAATGAGCGGAAGTTCGTTGTACGCACATCGAGCAGCCTGAACACGAGCAGCACCTTGAGCGCATTCTTCGCGTTGCGCGCCGGGTCCGCGCGCAGCCACGCCAGCCGTGAGAACGCGCGTTCGAGCGCCGCTTCGACGTTCGCAAACGGTGCACCATGACCGGGAATCACCGTCGCGACGTCGAGGCTCGCGATCAACTCGAGTACTGCTTGCTGTTCCGCGAATCCGCTCTCGCCGTCGAGTTCGGGAAAGATCACGCCGAAGCCGTTTTCCCAGAGCGCGTCCGCGCTGATCAACATGCGTTCGTCGGCGCAGTAGAGCATCAGCGAATGCGGGTCGTGGCCTGGCGCGCCGAGCACCTGCCAGTCGAGCGCGCCCAGTTCGATGTGCATGCCGGGCGCGAGCGAACCGGTGGCGGAAAAGCGTTCGCAGAACTGTCCGGTCGCGCGAAAGCTGAGGCGCGTTTCATCCCATTGCCGCACTGTGTCGGTTTCGCTTGCCGGGATCAGCGTTTCGCAGCGCCATGTTTGCTGCAAGAGCGTGTTGCCGCCGCAATGGTCCGAATGCAGATGCGTGTTGACGATGCGATCGAGGGCCCGTGTGCCGAGTGCATGGCGTACGAGCGCGACCGTTTGGGGCGCGTGCGTCGCGTAGCCGGTGTCGACGAGCGTCGTGTGGCGATCGTCGAGCAACAGCACATTGTTCGACGACAGCCAGCCGCGTTCGAACACGCGCATCGACGCAGGCAGCGCGATCATGGCGCACCGCCCTTTTGCGCCGGCTCAGGGGCGAACGCCGGTGCGGGTTCGACTGCGGACTTCGGCATCACGAGCACCGTCGCGTTCGCCAGCATCACCGTTTCGTCGCGCTGGTTCGCCGCGTTGCCGTCGAGTTGAGCGAGGTCGCCGTCGAGACCTGGCTTCCAGAACGCGCTGCGCACGCGCCACGTGAACGTTAGCGTGTCGTCGCTGCGCACGGCCTTCTTGAGCTTGATGTCGAACTCGAGACCGAGCGGTTGCGCGTATTGCGAAAAGTGCGTGGCGACCAGCGCCATCAGATATGCGGTAGGCTGCGCGCCCGATGCGATCAGGGTGCCGAAGCGGCTTTGCGCCGCATACGCGTCGTCGTGATGCAGTGGGTTCAGATCGTTGACGAGCGTCGCGAACGACTTCACCGAAGCCGCCGAGAGCGCAAGCGTCGTGCTGAAGCTTTCGCCAACCGTCACGACGCGCGGCGGCCGATTCATCGCGACCCCTCGTTGCGCGTAGGCCGCTGTGGATCCGATTGCGCATTCGATTGTGCATTCGAGTGTGCATTCGATTGCGCGGCCGCTTGCGACATCAGGTACGCGTGCCTTGCTTCGAGCTTATCCCAGACCGCGCGCTTCGTTGCTTCGTCGTACAGCGACCAGTTTGCGATTTCGTCGATGGTGCGCAGACATCCGTCGCACCAGCCAGCCGCATTGTCCATCCGGCAGATGTTGATGCACGGCGAGGCCACTGGCGCCCCGTGCTCCGTATCGGGCGCGGCGCCGGTCATACCGGTTCGCGCAACGCAACGTCGACCACCGGCGCGCCCGTCAGCGCGACGAGTTCCTGCGGCGACAGGTTGAACACCGCGTGCGGATGGCCCGCCGCGGCCCACAGGCTGTCGAGATCGAGCAGGTCCGCATCGATGAGCGTGACCGGCGGCGTCGCATGGCCGATCGGACATACGCCGCCGATGGCATAGCCGGTCTTTTCGCGGACGAACTTCGCGTCGGCGCGGCCGACCGCGCCGACATGCGCGGCGACCTTGTGCTCGTCGACACGATTCGCGCCGCTCGCGACGACGAGTACCGGCGCGTCATCCTCGCGGCGGCGAAACAGGATCGACTTCGCGATTTGCGCGACCGAACAGCCCAGACCCGCGGCCGCTTCGGCCGAGGTCTTGCCCGTTTCCGGCAGCATCACGATCTGGCCGGCGTGGCCGCGCTCGCGCAACAGCAGCGCGACGCGGCGTGCCGAGTCGGGCAGCGCGCCGAGATCGGCGGAGGCGGCCGCGGCGGCCGGGTTCGGGAGTGAGGTGTCGTTTGTCATTCTTGAATGTGTCCGTGTTGCAGTGGAGTCAGGCGCAGTTCGTCTGCTCGCTGCGAGCCTTGGCCAGCAGCGCCTTGCCTGCGCGCGATACGTTCTGGCGTCCGATCGACTTCGAGATAAAGTCGCCGATCTCGACGACTTGCGCGAGATCGACGCCTGTTTCGATGCCAAGACCGTTCATCAGATAAAGCACATCTTCGGTTGCGACATTGCCGGTCGCGCCTTTCGCGTACGGGCAGCCGCCGAGCCCCGCGACCGATGCGTGAAAGATAGCGATGCCTTCCTGCAGCGCGGCGTAGATATTCGCAAGCGCCTGACCGTAGGTGTCGTGGAAGTGGCCGGATAGCCGTTCGCGCGGAAAGACCTGCGTGACGGCCGCGAACACTTCCTTCGTGCGCCTCGGCGTGCCGACGCCGATCGTGTCGGCAATATCGATTTCGTCGCAGCCGAGCGCGGCGAACCGCTCGACGACGTCGACGACCGAGGCGACCGGCACTTCGCCCTGATACGGGCAGCCAAGCGAGCACGAGACGCTGCCGCGTACGCGCAGGCCCTTTTCCTTTGCTGCCTGCGCGACCGGCACAAATCGCTCGATGCTTTCGGCGATGCTGCAGTTGATGTTCTTCTGCGAAAACGCTTCGCTCGCCGCGCCGAAGATCACGATTTCGTCGGCGGCCGCGGCAAGCGCGCCTTCGAGGCCGCGCATATTCGGCGTCAACACCGAGTAGATCGTGCCCGCGCGACGCTCGATGCCGGCCATCACGTCCGCGCCGTCAGCCATTTGCGGTACCCATTTCGGCGACACGAACGACGTGGTTTCCACATTCGGAAACCCGGCGGCCGATAGCCGGTTGACAAGTTCGATCTTGATCGCGGTCGGCACCTGCTCCTTCTCGTTCTGCAGTCCGTCGCGCGGGCCGACTTCGACGATCTTCACGGTTTGCGGGATTGCCATCGGGTTTCTCCTGCCGCGTGATGCGGCGTAACTGCGAGACGTAACTGCGAGACGTAACTGCGAGACGTAACTGCGCGGTGTAACTGCGTGGCGTAACCGCCTGCGCGGATAGCGTCACGGATACGCTCAGTAGCCGCGCGCAATATCGACGATACCGCTGATCGTTTCACCGCGCGTCAACGCGACGATTTTCTGCGCAATCTGCGCGACGCTCTCCGTACGCAGCGTGAGCGCCGAACTGTGCGGTGTGATCGTGATGCGCGGCTCGCGCCAGAACGGATGATCGGCAGGCAGCGGTTCCTCGCGGAATACGTCGAGTGTGGCCGCGGCGATCCGGCCGCTCGCCAGCGCGTCGAGCAGATCGCGCTCGACGAGATGCGCGCCGCGCGCGACGTTGATCAGGTACGCACCGTTCGCGAGCCTCGCGAAGGTGTTGGCGTTCAGCACGTCGTGCGTGTCGGGCGTATGCGGCAACAGGTTGACGAGCACCTTCACGCCATCGAGAAAGGCGTCGAACTGTGCGGGCCCTGCATAAGTCTCGATGCCGTCGATCTGCCGCGCGCCGCGGCTATAACCGCGCACCGGCAGCCCGAACATTGCGACCGCCTTCGCGACATGGGCGCCCAGCACACCGAGCCCGAGCACACCGACCGTGAACGACTCGCGCCGATGCGGCTCGAGCACGTGCCAGCGATGTTCGTTCTGTAGCCGGGCGTATTCGTCGAAGCGCCGCAGGTAGCGCAGCACCGCATGAACGACGTACTCGGCCATTTGCGGGGCCATGCCGGTATCTTCGAGCCGCACGAGCGGTACATCGGGCGGCAAGGTGCCTGGCTGCTCGCGTTCGATGGCGAGGATCGCGTCGACGCCGGCGCCGAGATTGAAGACCGCGCGCAAGCCGCCGCGCCGCGCGAGCATCTCGTGCGGCGGACGCCAGACGATGGCGAAATCGGCCGGCGCGGCGTCGCCGGGCTTCCATTCGCGCACGTCGGCTTCGGGCAACGCGCGCCGCAGATCGGCGAGCCACGCGGTGGCATCGGATTGCGGCGTGTAGAACAGAATCTTCATGCGAGGGCTCGGGTTCGATGGACCAGTTGTCGCTGTGCACGCGCTATTGGCGAGGCGCTTGAATCGGCAGGCAGGTCGCGCCCGCTGCGGACGGCGTCTCCCTGAAGGCGGCCTCAACGCCCGCGTCTTTGCCTGTGGGCACCGGTCTTTTATTGGATAGACCTCATTCTACTTTTTTCGTGCGGATGTGCGTTTCGCGTGCATGTTGTGCGGCAGATCCGCGCTGCGCCGCTCACGCGTGTCGTGTCCGCCCGATATGCAAAGCACGAAAAATTGGTTCGGCTGTGTCGGCTTGCGCGCCACAATGATTTCTCCTACTCCGTCTGCGAGGAAAGAATCATGTTTTCGTGCAAAACATCGACGTGGCCACCGCGGCTTGTGACTGTGCCGGGTTTGCATGGCAGCGAGGGAGCGCACTGGCAAACATGGCTCGAACGGCAATTTCCGCGCTCGTTGCGCGTTGAGCAGACGGATTGGGACGCACCGGACCTCGCCCGATGGGCGCAGGCGGTGAATGATCTGCTTGCCCGGCAGCGCGGCCCGTTCGTGCTGGCTGCACACAGCTTCGGCTGTCTGGCAGCCGCACGCGCACTCCAGCAGCGCGCGCGACGCGCGAGTTCTGCCGACGTGGTGGGCGTGTTGTTCGTCGCGCCAGCGAGCCCGCGCAAATTTGCGTTTGCTGGCGCATTCGACGCGGCGCGCATTTCAGTGCCGTCCATTCTGGTTGGCAGCGAAACGGACCCATGGATGCCGCTTGCGGGAGCGCGGCAACTCGCACAACGCTTCGGCAGTGCGTTCGTCAATCTTGGTGAGGCGGGGCATATCAACACGGCCGCGGGTTTCGGCCCGTGGCCGCGTGCGAAGTACTTCGTGGATACGCTTGCGCACTGTGCGGCCCCATTGCGGTTCAGCGAGGACACCGCGTTACTGGAGCCGGTTGCACAGGCCATGGCATAACCCCGAAGTCACTGCATCAGAACCAGTGGAAGCCCTTCGCGAATAGCGTGCAGACACCAATCAGACCGGCCCACGTGATGTGGAAATCGGCGCGCTGCGACTTACGCAGATCGCGGATGTCGCTACGCAACGACTGCACTTCTTCATGGACCTGGTCAAGCGACGTTTCAACGCGAGTGGTACGTGTATCCATATTTCTTTCTCCGAATTGACGCAAACGACTGGAAGGCTTTTCGCGGCCAGCGCGATTCATCGTTTTCGCGAGCATCGTACGTGATTCCTCTCTTAAGCTGCGCACTTTTTTTGTCAGAAAAACTGCAGAACAGCAACCGATAAACGCAGAAACCGATGCCGGCTCTGCGACCCTCGCAAAAGCGATCGAGAGAATCGTACGGCATGCTGATCGATACAAAAACTCAGCCGAATGGCATACGTCGTTGTCGGACGGGAGTCAGAAACAAAAAAGGCTGCCGTCATCGACGGGCAGCCTTCCAGACCTCGCGTAGTGGAACTCAGGCGTTACCGGGCGTGCATGCGCGACCATGCGGCCCAGTCAAAGCCGGGAGCAGGCGCGCGCTCAGCTTTGCATCGTGTGACCGTCGCAACCGTGCGTGCAGCCGCCCGCTTCATGGCTGCTCTCATGGCCGCCCATGTCACGCGGCAATTGCTGAGCGGCCTCGGCATGCATGCCAAGACGCGCGAGCAGTTGGCGATCGGCTTCCGCTTGCGGGTTGCTCGTCGTGAGCAACTGATCGCCGTAGAAAATCGAATTCGCGCCCGCGAAGAAGCACATTGCCTGCAACGCGTCGTCCATCTGCTCGCGGCCGGCGGAAAGCCGCACCATTGCGCGCGGCATGGTGATTCGCGCGATCGCGATCGTGCGCACGAACTCGAACGGGTCGAGCGCTTCGGTGCCGGTTAGCGGCGTGCCTTCGACCTGCACGAGATTGTTGATCGGCACCGACTCCGGATACGGCTCCATGTTCGCGAGCTGCGCGATCAGGCCCGCGCGTTCGCGCCGCGATTCGCCGAGGCCCACGATGCCGCCGCAGCACACGTTGATGCCTGCATCGCGCACGCGTTCGAGCGTATCGATGCGGTCCTGATAGGTGCGCGTCGAGATGATCTGCCCGTAGAACTCCGGCGACGTATCGAGGTTGTGGTTGTAGTAGTCGAGGCCCGCGTCGGCGAGGTCTTTCGCCTGATGCGGTTCAAGCATGCCGAGCGTCACGCAGGTTTCGAGCCCCATCGCCTTGACGCCGCGGATCATCTCCTTGATCGGTTCGAGGTGGCGGTCTTTCGGATTGCGCCATGCGGCGCCCATGCAAAAGCGCGACGCGCCGTTTTCCTTCGCGGCGCGCGCGGCGGCGAGCACGCTGTCGATTTCCATCAGCTTGTCGGCTTTCACGCCGGTGTCGTAATGGACCGACTGCGGACAGTACGCGCAATCTTCCTCGCACCCGCCTGTTTTGATCGACAGCAGCGTCGACAACTGCACGGCGTTCGGGTCGAAGTGTTCGCGGTGCACTTGCTGCGCGCGAAACAGCAGGTCGTTGAGCGGCAGTTCGTACAGCGCGACCACGTCGGCCACGCGCCAGCGCGCGCGCGTCGCGGGGAGCGATACGGCAGTCGACACAGCGGCGGCGGCCTGTTGTGCATCGGCGTGAGCCGTGGGGGAAGTGACTTGAGTCATCGGTTCAATCCTTATCGATCAATTCGAAAATTCTAGCGCTGCTGAAAGCTTTCGTGCTGCGCCGCGCGCAGCGTGCGCAAAAGTCCTGCGATGTCGAGGTGCCCGGCCGCGACATCGGGCGAAGCCGGCTGCAGATGAGGCACGATGCCGACGAGCGGCGCGCCGTACTGGCGCGCGAGGCGCCCGCGCAACGCTTCGATGTTTTCATCGGCGAAGCGCATGGCCGGGTCGACGCGGTTCGCGACCCAGCCGGCAAGCCGCAGCCCGCGCGCCGCGATCGCCTCGGCCGTGAGCAGCGCGTGGCTGATGCAGCCAAGCCGCATGCCGACCACGAGCAGCACAGGCAGATCGAGCGTGGTCGCGAGATCGGCGGTGTCGTGCGCATCGTCGAGCGGTACGCGAAAGCCGCCGACGCCTTCGACGACGACGATATCCGCGGCGCGCACCGCCTGCGCGTGGCAATCGACAATCCGCGCGACATCGAGCGAGACGTTTTCGAGAGCTGCGGCGATATGCGGCGCCGCCGGCTCCTTGAGCAGGTACGGCGTGCGTATTGCGGGCGGCAGCGGCGCATTGGCCGCGGCGTCGAGCTGGTCCGCATCTTCGTTGCGCCAGACGCCGTCCTGTTCGTAGGCCCCCGCGGCGATCGGCTTCATCGCGGCCGCGCGCAGGCCTTCGCGCGCGAAGCCGCGCAACAGCGCCGCCGATACAAGCGTCTTGCCGATTTCCGTATCGGTGCCGGTGACGAACAGCGAGAGTGCGGACGAATGCGTGCCGGTCATGCGCCTTCTCCCGGCAGCACGCTGAGCGCGGCCTCGAGCCGGTCGAGGTCGGCGCGCGAATGCGCGGCCGACAGCGAAATGCGCAGCCTTGAGGTGCCTTCGGGCACGGTCGGCGGACGGATCGCCGGCACCCAGAGACCGGCGCGATCGAGTGCCGCGGCGATGTCGAGCGTCGCTTCGTTCGCGCCGATGATGAGCGGCTGAACGGCGGTTTCGGAGTCGACGGGCAGCCACGGCGTCGCTTTCAGCATCGCGCGGGTGCGCTCGATCAGCGTATGCAGATGGGCGCGCCGCGCATTGCCTTCTTCGCCGGCGATGATCTTCAGGCTCGCCGAGACCGCGTGCGCGGCGGCCGGCACGGACGCAGTGGTGAAGATATACGGCCGCGCGCGCTGCACGAGCCATTCGATCACCGTCTCGTGCGCGACAACGAATGCGCCGGACACGCCGGCCGCCTTGCCGAGCGTGCCGATCGACACGAGATTCGGCGAGCGCAGCCCGGCGTGCGCGAGCGCGCCGCGCCCTTGCGGGCCGAGCACGCCGAAGCCGTGTGCGTCGTCGACGACGAGCCATGCGCCATGCCGTTCCGCGAGCTCGACGAGGCGCGCGAGCGGCGCGAGGTCGCCGTCCATGCTGAACACGGTATCGCTGACGATCAGTTTGGTCGGCGCATCGGACGCATCGAGCATCGCGGCGAGCGCGTCGGCATCGGCGTGCGGATAGATCTGCACCTCGGCGCGCGACAGACGCGCACCGTCGATCAGCGAGGCGTGATTGAGCGCATCGGAAAACAGCATCGTGCCGCGGCCCGCGAGCGCGGTCAGCGTCGCGAGGTTCGCCATATAGCCGGTGCTGAAATAGAGCGCGCGCGGCGCGTCCGAAAAGCCGCCGGCAAATTCGGCGAGGTCGTCTTCGAGCTGTGCGTGCGCGCGCGAATGGCCGCCGAGCAGATGCGAGCCGCCGCTGCCCGCGCCATAGCGCCGCGCGCCTTCGATCAGCGCGGCGACGAGCAGCGGGTGCGCAGCGAGCCCCAGATAATCGTTGCTCGCGAAGCCGATCACGTTGCGACCATCGACGGTCATATGCGCGGAGCACGGGCTATCCGCCACACGCCGGTGGCGGCGCAGGCCTTGCGCGTCGAGATCGGCGAGCCCTTGTTCGAGCCTGTCGAGCAACGGCATCAACGGCCCTCCGCGAGAGTCGCGTCGAAAATCTCGAGCGTGCGGGCGGCGAGCCATTCAGTTTCGGCGGTATCGAGTACGTACGGCGGCATCAGATACACGGTCGTGCCGATCGGGCGCAGCAGCACTTCGCGTTGCAACGCGTGCTCGAAGAAGCGGCGCGAGAATGTTCTGGCGAACTGCGGGTTGTCGACGGCGGCGTCGAACGCGAAGATCGTCCCGCACTGGCGCAGGTTGCGCGCATGCGGATGATTCGCGAGCGGTTCGAGGGCGGCGCGCATCTGCGCCGATTTCGCCGCGTTCGCGGCGAGCACGCCGTCGCTCGAGAACAGATCGAGCGTGGCGAGCGCCGCGCGGCAGGCCAGCGGATTGCCCGTGTACGAATGCGAGTGCAGGAAGCCGCGCGTCGTGTCGTCGTCGTAGAACGATGCGAAGATTTCGTCGCGCGTCAGCACGATCGACAACGGCAGATAGCCGCCGCTGATGCCTTTCGACAGACACATGAAGTCGGGCCACACGCCTGCCTGCTCACTCGCGAAGAACGTGCCGGTACGGCCGCAGCCGACGGCGATTTCGTCGGCGATCAGATGCACGCCGTAGCGGTCGCACAGCGCGCGCAAGCCTGCGATGTATGACGGGTCGTGCATCGCCATGCCGGCCGCGCACTGCACGAGCGGCTCGACGATCAGCGCGGCGATATTGCTGCCGCGCGCTTCGAACAGCATGCGCACGTTATCGAGCGCGCGGCGCGCGACGTCGGCCGCGGTTTCGCCGTCGCGCGCATGGCGTGCGTCGGGCGAGGCCACCACATGCGCGTGGCGAATCAGCGGATCGTAGGCGTCCTTGAAGAGCGCGACATCGGTGACACCGAGCGCGCCGATCGTTTCGCCGTGGTAACCGTTCGCGACGCAGACGAACTCGCGCTTGTAGTCGTAGCCGCGGTTGCGCCACGCGTGAAAGCTCATCTTCAGCGCGATTTCCACGGCCGACGCGCCATCGGAGGCGAAAAACGCATGACCCAGCGTCTGCTGGGTGAGCGCCGAAAGCCGCTCGGCCAGTTCGACCGCCGGCTCGTGCGTGCAGCCGGCGAGCATCGCGTGCTCGAGCGTATCGAGCTGGTCCTTCAACGCCGCATTGATGCGCGGGTTCGCGTGGCCGAACAGATTGACCCACCACGAGCTGATCGCGTCGAGATAGCGCCGGCCGGCGCGGTCGTAGAGCCACGGACCCTGGCCGCGTGCGATCGGCAGGAGCGGCAGCCGCTCGTGATGCTTCATCTGCGTGCACGGATGCCAGACGGCGCGCAAACTGCGCGCGACCCAGTCGTCGGTCCCGGCCGTGCCGGGCGTCGAGGCATCGGTCGGCGGCGTGAGCGTCGGCGGAATCGATGGGTCGATCGGCGGGGCGGCCGACGAGTTGACCGACGAGTTGGCCAACGGGTTGGCCAGCGGGTTGGCCAGATGAGTTCCTTGCGTATTCAAAAACCACTCCGGGCAAAACGCATGCGGACGGCGCAAATGCGCCGGCCTTGCATGCACATGCGAATGCAAACAGGGCCAATCGGGACGGCAGGGCGCCCTCTGGAAAACGCGGCGAGCGCGGGGAGGTTGTGAGATTAACGCGATATCGAACGTAATGCACCACCGGAAAATTATCGCGCCGTGTCTGCGCTACCCTTGATTCATAAGGCTTTTTCGACGATCGGAGCAGCACGGCGCCGATCGCTTGCGAAGCGCGCAAATCGCTGCAGTTGGCGACGACAGAGTGGGCCGCTCCCCTACGGCAAAACGCGTGGCGCGAATGGACTGAAGAAAGGGAAACGCAGGCAAAGAACGCGCAACCACTGTCGCCCGCCGTGCGTCTGGGTGAGCGCGGGTCAGCCCGGTCGGCCTGCTTTATCGGATTCGGAGAAGGATGGCGGTCGCCGTGTCGCGACCGTCGAGAATCAGTTGCGGCTCGCGAGCGCCGGCTTGCTGTCGGTCTTCGGCTTCGCGGCGTCGGTGTTGTTGCCGCCATTGTCGGCCGTTTGCGTATCCGACTGCGTCTGCTTCCAGACGACCGTATCGTTGACCGCGTAGAGCCGGCATGGGTCGCTGCTCTGCTTCTGGCAATTCGAAATGGCCACCGCCATCGGATCGTCGCCGCCTTCGGCCCACGACCATGCGCCCGTTGCCGACACCGCGAACGCGCGGCTCGGATACTGGTGCAGGAAGTTGCGATAGCCGTTGCGGCCCGCATCGTCGACGAACGGCACGGAATTGACCGCGTCGATCGACGCGAAATCCGTCGCTTTCGGTTGCGCCGGTTCGGACACCTGGTATTGAACGCGGGTCGGCATGCCGGCGCGCGCGAGGAAGCGCTCGACCGACGGCCACCAGATATGCACGCCGTCACGATCGCCGACGAGACGATGCGCGTCGTTCTTGTACATGCCGAAGTCGACCATCTTTGCGTTCGAGCCATGCGCTTCGAACGCCGTGTACATCTGCCCGACGAGCTCCGGCGACCAGATCGAGTCGTTATCGCCGTACAGCCATAGCGAAGGCACGCGCACCTTTTCGCCGTAGGTGCCGAAGGCGCGCGTCAGATTGCCTTGCCAGTCGGTGCAGGCGTCCTGCCGCAGGCCGCCCGAGAAGTTGATGAGGCCGCGTACGCCCGGCGCCGCGTCGACGCCGTAGGCGATCGTCGCGAGACCGCCGTGCGAGGTGCCCGCGATCACAATGTGCTTCGCGTCGACATACGGCTCTTTCGACATGAAGTCGACCGTCGAAGCGATGTCCGCCGCCTGGCTCATGCCGTTGCGTTCGACGTCGCAGCCGTCCTGCACATAAGTGCCGCCCGACTGCGCGAAACCTTGCCGGTTCGGCGCGACGACGACATAACCGCGCCGCACGAATTCGCGGGCGAACGAAACGGGATCGCTGCGCGCCTGCGTGCGCGGGTCGCCGTGAATCTTGCCGTGATTGAAGACGACGAGCGGGAATGGGCCCGGGCCATCGGGCTTGTAGATCGTTGTTTGCAGGGTGATGGTGCCGTCCGCGCCGGCTGGAATGCCGATCACCTGCTCGTTCAGGTGGACGGTCGGCAGATAGTGGTCGTCATCGAGCGCGATACGCGGCACGGTGGCGTTCGCAAGCGGTCCGCCGTCGACATCCGCGGCCGTGCCTGCCTGTGCAACTGTTGCGGCCAGTGCTACGACGCACGCCGCCACCATCGCACACCCCGTTCGGACTTTCCTCAACATCATCCGCTGTACCTGCTTCGAAATAACGCCTGAATTGCTTGCGCGGTTCGAGCTATTTGTCTGAATTGCCTGCGCATGTTGCGCCGCAAAATGACAAAACAGCCCACTCGCGTGCTGAACTTGCGTTCGCACGCCGGAGAAAAATCGCACCGAGTGAATCGCAAACCAAAGTCGACGCCACCCCACGCGCCGATGAAGAGCGTCGCGCGATGCTCCGAAAGCATGCCGCTTCAAGGCAGGTTTGCCGCGGCATGTCCGGAGATCCTGCGGGGCCGGTGGACCGCACCTCCGCGACGGACACTCAAGACTATGGCTCGATCCTGGCACGACAATTTCCCTTTGTGCAATTCAGTAGAAACCCCTGCCGTACAAATTCCCGTTGCGGAATGTGGGAAATGACCGTGCAAGCCGCGTCGTTGTTGACTCTGCGTAAATGTTGCGGCTTCGATTTTGTCGCGGACAACCAACGATTTCCGGTCAATAAAAATGAACGCGTTTAAAGGGAGATATCGGAAAACGCTGCTGACTTTCAGTGACACGAAACAGTTCTGTCACAACTGAATGGACTGCGGCGATGGACCGGGCGCCCACGGCGCGATCGTTTGGACGACCGGCGATACGGATAAAGGTCAGGGTAAACGTCAGGTATAGACGTCTGCACAAGCGGTCAGCGATCGCTCACGTCGCCATCGACATAGCGCCAGCGGCCATCGTCGCCGCGCAGGAAACGGCTTGATTCGTGCAGCCTGTGCGCGCGCCCGCCGGTCTTGTATCGTGCGACGAATTCGACCTCGGCGTGCGTGTCGCCGATCGGGGTAAAGCGTCTGATCTGCAGGCCGAGCCAGCGCGGTGAATCGGGCGCGGCGGGATCGACATCGAGGTCCGCGGGACACGTTTGCGGCGCCCACGTCGCTCGCAGGTAACCGGTGTCGCCGAGCACGTACGCGCTGTAGCGCGAGCGCATGAGTTCGAGTGCGCGCGGCGCGGGCTCGCCGCCGTCGATATAGCGCCCGCAGCAGTCGGCAAAGCGCGGGGCTTTGGCGGATGCGTGGCCGCGCTGCTGTTTCTGTGCCGCTGCCTCGGGCTCGGCACCGCCGCACGGGCATGCGTCGGGCCGCTGTGTGGCTGCGGCAGGCGTCTGACCGGCATTGAGATTGGGGTGCATCGTCATCGTGTCAGCTCAGCCCTCGTGCGATGAGAATCTTCTGGATATCGCTTGTGCCTTCGTAGATCTGGCAGACGCGCACATCGCGATAGATGCGCTCGACCGGAAAGTCGCTCAGATACCCGTAGCCGCCGTGAATTTGCAGCGCCGCCGAGCAGATCCGTTCGGCCGCTTCGGATGCAAAGAGCTTCGCCATCGCGGCTTCGGTGAGGCACGGCTGCCCGGCATCTTTCAGCGACGCTGCGTGCCAGACCAGTTGCCGCGCCGCTTCGAGCTGCGTTGCCATGTCCGCGAGCCGGAACTGCACGGCCTGGTGCTCGAAAAGCGGCTGGCCGAAGCTCTCGCGCGCCCTCGCATAGGCGAGGGCCGCTTCGAGCGCCGCGCGCGCCATGCCGACGCTTTGCGCGGCGATGCCGATGCGGCCGCCTTCGAGCCCCGACAATGCGATCCGGTACCCCTCGCCGACGCTGCCGATCAGGTTGCCGGCCGGCACGCGGCATTGCTCGAACACGATCTGCGCCGTATCGGACGAATGCTGGCCGAGCTTGTCCTCCACGCGCGCGACGATGTAGCCGGGCGTATCGGTCGGCACGATAAACGCGCTGATGCCGCGCTTGCCCGCCTCGCGATCGGTGACGGCCATCACGATTGCGACATCGCCGTTTTTGCCGCTCGTGATGAACTGCTTGACGCCGTTCAGCACGTACGCCCGGCCGTCTTCGACGGCTTGCGCGGTCGTGCGCAACGCCGACGCGTCGGAGCCCGCCTGCGGTTCCGTCAGGCAGAACGCGCCAAGCATCTCGCCGCGCGCGAGCGGCGTGAGCCAGTCGCGCTTTTGCGCATCGTTGCCGTAGCTGAGCAGAATGCTGCACACGGGGCAGTTGTTGACCGAAATCGCCGTCGACGTGCCGCCGTCGCCCGCGGCGATCTCCTCGAGAATCAGTGCGAGCGCCAGCGCGTCGAGTCCGGCGCCGCCGTAAGCTTCCGGTACGAGCACGCCGTACGCGCCGAGTCCGGCCAGCTGCTTGTGCACGTCTGCCGGGAACGTGCGGTCGCGGTCCCATTGCGCGGCATGCGGGGTCACTTCGTCGCGCACGAAATCGCGCACCGCGTCGCGGATCATCGTGTGATCCTGATCAAGCACCATGTGTGCGTCTCCCTGTGCCACCAGTCGATTGAAGCTTCACCAGTCGAGCGCCGTGCCGTCGTACTGAAAGAAGCGGCCGTGAAAAAATTCCTGTGCGCCGGCGGCCTGCGCGAGCACTTCGCGCATGGCGGCCACGCTGTGTTCGACGGCAAGCGGGGCGCGCGGCCCGCCCATATCGGTGCGCACCCAGCCCGGGTGCAGCGCGATGCACGTCGCCGCGCGCGTTTGCAGCGAAGCGATCTTCAAGACGTCGTTGAGCGCGGCCTTGCTCGCGCGATAAAGCCAGCCTGTCGTGCCCGTCGCATCGGCAATGCTGCCCATGCCGCTCGACAGCACCGCGAGCACGCCGGCCGCTTCCTCGACGAGCGGCAGCAGGATCGGGATCAACTGCATCGGGCCGCGCACATTGGTGCCCATCACGTATTCGAAGTCCTGCACGGACGGCATATCGACGCTTTCGGTGCGCGGGCCATAGACACCCGCATTGAGCAATGCCACATCGAGCCGCTCGCCGTCGAGCTTCCAGCCGAGCGCGGCGATGTCTTCGGGCACCGTGACGTCGACCGACAACGCCGCGGCGCCGAGTCCGGCGAGCGCAGCGAGCGACGCTTCGTCGCGCGCCGTCGCGAGCACACGCCAGCCCGCCTGCCGATACTGCCGCGCGAATTCCCAGCCGATGCCGCGCGACGCGCCGACGATCAACACGGTCTTCATGCAGTCTTATATGGACACCTCCCGGCTTGCCAGGGGATATTGACGTGTGTAAGACAGAAGTAGGCTGCAGACTTATATCCGACCTGTAATGCGGACGC
>NZ_BAAILL010000066.1:0-254 GCF_054589215.1 Paraburkholderia sp. 2C
TCGAGCTGCCGCTCGAGCAGCGTATCGGCAAGGTGCACGACGGTCACGTCCATGCCGCGCAGCTTCAGGCCGTTCGCGGCCTCGAGCCCGAGCAGGCCGCCGCCGATCACGACCGCGTGACGTTTCACCGCGGCCGTGTCGATCATCGTCTGCGTATCGTAGATGTCGCGATAGCTGATCACGCCCTTGAGCGTATTGCCGGGCACCGGCAGGATGAACGGCGTCGAGCCGGTCGCGATCAGCAGGCGCTCGTA
>NZ_BAAILL010000067.1:0-485 GCF_054589215.1 Paraburkholderia sp. 2C
ATCCGCGTTTTCTCCTCCGACAGTTGCAGTCCCCGAACAGCAAGGAATGCTTCCACCCAAGGCCTGATCTCGCTTTCCAGCACCTCTTTCGAGTCACCGGTAATCACGAAGTCATCCGCGTACCGCACCACATTCACCTTCAGCTTCTTCGCCTTCGCGATCCCGAATTTCGCACCAAGGTGCGCAACCAGTTCACGCTCCAGCCCGTTCAGCGTCACGTTTGCCAGCGTCGGGGAGATGATCCCTCCCTGCGGCGTACCGGCCTCAGTCGCCTGTAGCTGCCCCTTGTAAATCAGGCCAGCCTTCAGCCACTTGCGCAGGATCTCCCGGTCCATCAGGACATGGTTCTCCAGCCACTCGTGGTTGATGTGATCGAAGCATCCCTTGATATCCGCCTCCAGCACCCAGCGGGCAGAGCCCTTCTGGGACATGGCGACAAAAATCTGGGACATGGCGTCGGCCGTCGAGCGGTTGATCCTGAACCC
>NZ_BAAILL010000068.1:0-92589 GCF_054589215.1 Paraburkholderia sp. 2C
CCGGCCAGGCACTTCAGCGCCTGGCCGGACCCGACAGCGCAAACAAGGCAAGCGATGGCCCACGCCAACGCGTCCCAAATAATACTATTAATAGTATTTAAACGCGATTATGTTGTAGCATATGGCTCCCCGAGCCATCGGCCTCACCCCGACTTCACCCCGGCCTCACCCAATTCACCGCATCCACAGGCTTCCCAGGAGACGCCCCATGAAAATCACCCGCATCGAAACCTTCATCGTCCCGCCGCGCTGGTGCTTCGTGAAGATCGAAACCGACGAAGGCATCGTCGGCTGGGGTGAGCCTGTGGTCGAAGGGCGCGCGCATACGGTCGCCACGGCCGTCGACGAGCTGTCCGACTACCTGATCGGCAAAGACCCGCGCCTGATCGAAGATCACTGGCAGGTCATGTATCGCGCGGGCTTCTATCGCGGCGGCCCGATCACGATGAGCGCGATCGCCGGCGTCGACCAGGCGCTGTGGGACATCAAGGGCAAATTTCATGGCGTGCCCGTGCACACGCTGCTCGGCGGGCAGGTGCGCGACCGGATCAAGGTGTATTCGTGGATCGGCGGCGACCGGCCGAGCGACGTGGCGAACAACGCGCGCGCGGTTGTCGAGCGCGGCTTCAAGGCCGTGAAGATGAACGGCTCCGAAGAGCTGCAGATCATCGACACCTTCGACAAGGTTCAAGGCGTGATCGACAACGTGCGTGCGGTGCGCGAGGCGGTGGGTCCGAATGTCGGCATCGGCGTCGACTTCCACGGTCGCGTGCACAAGCCGATGGCGAAAGTGCTCGCGAAAGAACTCGATCCGTTCAAGCTCATGTTTATCGAAGAGCCGGTGCTGTCCGAGAACGTCGAGGCGCTGCGCGATATCGTCAACCAGACGAGCACGCCGATCGCGCTCGGCGAGCGTCTGTACTCGCGCTGGGACTTCAAGCACATTCTCGCGGGCGGCTACGTCGACATCATCCAGCCGGACGCATCGCACGCGGGCGGCATCACCGAATGCCGCAAGATCGCTTCGATGGCCGAAGCATACGATGTCGCGCTGGCGCTGCACTGCCCGCTCGGGCCGATCGCGCTCGCCACGTGCCTGCAGATCGATGCGGTCAGCTATAACGCGTTCATCCAGGAACAGAGCCTCGGCATCCACTACAACCAGGGCAATGACCTGCTCGACTACATCCGGAACCCGGAAGTCTTCAAGTACGAAGGCGGCTATGTGTCGATTCCTCAGGGCCCGGGCCTCGGCGTCGAAGTGAACGAAGAGAAGGTGCGCGAGATGGCGAAGGTCGGCCACCGCTGGCGCAACCCTGTGTGGCGTCACACGGACGGCAGCGTCGCCGAGTGGTAACTGCCACGATAAGCACCGCCAGCCCATTGCGATGATCGGAACGCCGCCTGTGCAGTAACTGACCGGGCGGCGTTTTCATTTGCGCAACGCGACGCGCGCGTTTTTTCGCGCGATGTTTCGCGAACGTAACATTTCCGGCGTGGCGGCCGTCACCCGCGGCATGACGCGTGCGTCTGATCGCCGGCCACATTTTACCGATGCCTTGCCGCACAACGCTTTGCGGCACGCTCGCGAGACGCGCGAGCATGCTGGCTTGGCTTTTGCTGAACGGTCTGCGATACGACTTCACAGCGACGGCGAGCCATGACCGAATTCCTTCCCGACTATCTGATTCGCCAGCAGGCGGCCGTCGGCGCGCTCGTTCTGTTCGGCGTGCTACGCGTGATTGTCGCGGCTGTCGCGTACGAACGCGGCTGGCGCATTGCAATTGTGGAACGTTGCTTCGTGGGCGCTGCGGTTCTGTATTGCATTCCACAGCTATTCGATCTGCTCGTGCACGTGTATAACGCTTCTGCCGCGTCCGCCGAACTCGAGGGCAAGGCCGCGGGCTGCGCGATCGCGCTTTTTTGCGCGCCGATTCTCAGTCATCGGCTCGGCTTCGAATAGGTTTTGCGCGCAGCGGACAGGTGCAACCAGGCAGGTGCAACAACAGCAACGACGTCACACGAAAGAACAACAAGGAGATATCGTGCCGCACACTACGCCGTACCAAACCGGGGATGTCTTTACGCTGAAATCGGGCGGCCGCCCGATGACGGCCACCTGGGTCGGACCGGTCGCGTTCGCGCCGGGCATCTGGCTCATCTGCGAATGGCTCGACGCGTCCGGGAAGCCGCAGCAAGGGATGTTCGACGCCGCGACGCTCGAGCCCGTGGCTCATGCGTGAATCACATCTGACACGCCTGATACGCGCGTGATGCAAGCGCTCAGGGGCGGCCTCGCCTAGCCCAGCGCGATAAACCCCGGCACGCTATCGGCAAGCGCTGCCGCAGCCGCGAAAACGCCGATCATCAGCAGCGCTTCGAGATGAAGCAGACTCGCAAACGTGTGCGCGTCCATAGTCGACGCCGTACGGCGCAGTCTCGGCAAGGCGGAAAAGCGGTTCAACCCGCCCAGCACGAGGGCGAGCGCAACGAGCGCGAGCTTCAGCGTCAACACATGGCCCCACGTGGTCTGTTCGATCGCGACAAAGGTGCCGCCCGCACCGCGCACCGCGTTGAAGACGCCCGTTAGCAGCACGAACACAACCGCCGCGAACGACATGTTCGACACCTGCGTCGCCGTGCGAATCAGCACGCCGCGCGCCACCGACGCGCCGAGCGCCGGCACCACCGCCAATCCCGCCGCGAGTACGAGACCGCCCCATACGGTTGCGGCCAGCACGTGCAGCGTCTGCACGCCGACCGCCGGCGACAGGGTTCCCGCATCGGCCGCGTGGCCGAGCGACGCCTTGCCGGCCGCGACCGCGATCACCGCGAGCCACAGCAGCGCGTTGCGCAATACGCCGGCGTGGCTCGCCAGCGACGTCAGCAGCAACAGCACCGCGCCGCCAAACGCGACGGACCACGCATAGCCCACGTGCGTCTGCGAGAGCACGGTCGGCACGACGCCGAGCGCGGCAGGCAGACTCACGCCGCCCATCGAGGCGGACGCGTATAGCAGCCAGCCGAGGTCGGCAAGCACGAGCACGACCGCCGCGGTCTGCATCGACCGTTGCGCGCGCAACCACGCGGGCCGCGCGGGCGCGACCTTGGCCTGCGCGTCTTTGGCGAGCCATGCGGCAAGCAGCGCGGCGCCGACCGCGAAGGCGAACGCGACGTTCATCAGCGCGGCGAGGGCGACCTGCCCGATCCAGAGTCCGTTCATTGTCATACGAGGCTGCCTGAGGCGCCGATTGAAGTGCAAGGCGAGGTGCAAAGCAAGGCGCGGGTGGGGACGCGCAACGCGCCGGTAGGGCAAGCGACGGCGGCATGCGGATCAACGGGGCGTGCGACGGCGGATGGCTTCATCAAAGGCGGATTGAAAGGATCGAGGCTGTGGGTGGGCGGGCGAGTGCGCCGAGGGAACGCCGCGGGGAACACAGGGGGCCCGGCGAAAACGTGCCATCTTAAAGGAAGCGTTGCCCGCTGCCGAGGCCTTGACACGCGGCATTGCACGCTTCGCCGACACGGCACGCGTATTTGACGGACACTTCGGGGGCATCGCAGAAACACACGAGTGCGAGGCAGGCCCGCGAACCGTCGTCGACAAACCATTGCGTCAAACTGTCGCATAGCGCTATAGCGCCTGAACTTTGGCCTATGTGGCAAATAGTCACCATCAATCATCGATGATAGAATGCTGCGTCGCCGCAGCGCCCGCTGCCGCCAGTGGTCGTTCAGTTGTCTATGAGTTGTCTTTATACCGAGCCAGCTCGAAGCTCGGTCAGGTCCCCGATTTCATGGAGTTACGCGTGTCTTCAAGACGCATTTTCCGCCCGCTGCTGGCGCTTCTGTTGATTGGCAGTGCAGGCGTCTATAGCGCTGCGAAAGCGCAGACTCAGCCCAAAGCCCCCGATACGATGGAAGCGCGCGTGCAGGGCTGCACGGCATGTCACGGCACGCATGGCCAGGGCACCGACAACGATTACTTCCCGCGTCTTGCGGGCAAACCGGCGGATTACCTGTACAACCAGCTGAAGAACTTCCGCGAAGGGCGCCGCAAGTACCCGCCGATGAACTACCTCGTCACGTACCTCTCGGACGACTACCTGCATCAGATCGCCACGTACTTCTCGCAGCAACGTCCGCCGTATCCGCCGCCCAACAAGCCGAACGTCTCCGACGCCACGCTCGAGCGCGGCCGCCAGATCGTGCTGAACGGCGATCCGGGCAAGCAGATTCCCGCCTGCGCGGCCTGCCACGGCAAGGCGCTCACCGGTATGGAACCGGCTATCCCCGGCCTCGTCGGCCTGCACTCCGACTACATCAGCGCGCAGCTCGGCGCCTGGCGTTCGGGCACGCGTCACGCGATCGCGCCTGACTGCATGCACACCATCGCCACGCGTCTCACCGACGACGACGTGAACGCCGTCGCCTCCTGGCTCGCCACGCAGCAGGCCCCGCAAAACCCTGTGCCGGCCCCGGCCAACTCGTTGAAGACTCCGCTTGCCTGCGGCAGCGAACCGCAATAAGGCACCGGGAGAGACCATCAAATGAAACGCAAGTCCCTGTTCGCCCTCTCGGCTGTCGTGATTGTTGCAGCCGCCGCGCTTGTTCCGGTCCTCTGGTCGGGCGGCGACAACCTGCACAACGGCGCCGCAATGGCGGCCACGCCAGCCGATCAGGCCGCGCTGATCAAGAAGGGCGAGTATCTCGCCCGCGCCGGCGACTGTATCGCGTGCCACACGGTACGCGGCGGCAAGACCTTTGCCGGCGGCCTGCCGATGGCGACGCCGTTCGGCACGCTGTTCACGCCGAACATCACGCCGGACGACGAATACGGCCTCGGCAAGTGGTCGTCGGACGACTTCTTCCGCGCGATGCACACGGGCCGTTCGAAGGACGGCAGCCTGCTGTACCCGGCCTTCCCGTTCACGAGCTACACGAAGGTCTCGCGCGCCGACTCGGACGCGATCTACGCGTACCTGCGCTCGGTGCCGCCGGTGCATGAGCCGAGCCGGCCGCACGAGCTGAAGTTCCCGTTCAACAACCGCAACCTGCTGATCGGCTGGCGCACGCTGTTCTTCCGCGAAGGCGAATACAAGCCCGATCCGACCAAGTCGGTCGAATGGAACCGCGGCGCGTATCTGATCGAAGGCCTCGGCCACTGCGGCATGTGCCACACGTCGATCAACGCAATGGGCGGCCCGGTCAATTCGGCGGCCTTCGCGGGCGGTCTGATCCCGCTGCAGAACTGGTACGCGCCGTCGCTGACGTCGAACAAGGAAGCGGGCCTCGGCGATTGGGACATCAAGGAAATCTCCAGTCTGCTGAAGACCGGCGTGTCGGAGCGCGGCGCGGTGTTCGGCCCGATGGCCGAAGTCGTGCACAACAGCCTGCAGTACATGTCGGACGACGATATCCACGCGATGTCGACGTACCTGAAGACGATCCCGCAGAAGGACGAAGCGCCGGAGAACATGCAGCTGGAAACGAGCCAACAGTTCGGTAGCGAACTGTTGAAGCAAGGCCAGAAGATCTACGCTGACAACTGTGCGAAGTGTCACGCGGAAAACGGCCTCGGCATGCCGCCGTCGTTCCCGCCGCTCGCGAACAACCAGTCCATCCAGATGCCGTCGGCGGTCAACCCGATCCGGATGGTGCTGAATGGCGGTTATCCGCCAAGCACGTTCGGCAATCCGAAGCCGTACGGCATGCCGCCGTTCGCGCAAGCACTGTCGAATCAGGAAGTGGCTGCGGTTGTGACATACATCCGGATGTCGTGGGGCAACCACGGTACGCCGGTGTCGCCGCAACAGGTCAGCGAACTGCGTTCGGCGCCGCTCGACTAAGCGACGCAGGATGTAGCAGGGCGCGGCCATCGGAGAAACGCGGGCCGCGCCTTTTGTTTTTGGTCGTTCGGGGAGAAACGCCGTGCCAATCGGCGAGCGTCTGAACTGCATCACCCATCTCGTCGGCGCGTTGCTGTCGGCAGTGGGACTTGCAGCGCTCGTTACGCTCGGCGCCCTCGACGGCGATGCGTACAAGGTGGTCAGCTTTAGCGTCTACGGCGCAATGCTGTTCGTGTTGTACGCAATCTCGACGCTCTACCACAGCGTGCGTGCGCCGCGCGTGAAGAGCGTGCTGCAGAAATGCGATCATTCGGCGATATATCTGATGATCGCGGGCAGCTATACCCCGTTCACGCTTGTTACACTGCGAGGGCCGTGGGGCTGGTCGCTATTCGGTGTCGTCTGGGGACTCGCGGCGCTCGGCATCATGCAGGAACTCACGCTCGGGCGGCGCACTCGCAGCGTATCGATGGTGCTGTACGTGCTGATGGGATGGCTCGGGCTCGTCGCAATCGAGCCGCTCATCGAAGCACTGCCCGCTGCGGGCACCGCATGGCTCGTCGCGGGCGGTGTCATTTACAGCGCCGGTATTTACTTCTTCGTCAACGACGAGCGCATCCGGCACGGACATGGTATCTGGCACCTGTTCGTGCTCGCCGGCAGTCTGTGCCAATTCGTCAGCGTCGCACGCTATGTCGCATAACGGCCGTTGCCGCCCTGTGATATATGACGATACATGCAACTTAACGCCAGTCGACGTGTCTGCTTAGCGCGTTGAAGCATTCGGCATGCAACGTGCGTGCCGCCGATTTCTCGCGAACGGCGTCGACCGGGTTGCTGCATGAGCCCGCTGGATGAACCGGTCATTGTGTAACCACCGTTCGCCACATCCGCATTACGAAGAGCTTATGTCTTTTGATTCTCTCGGCTTGTCCGAACCGTTGGTCCGCGCTGTTCAAGAACTCGGCTACACGTCCCCTACTCCGATCCAGTTACAAGCGATTCCCGCCGTGCTGAACGGCGGCGACCTGCTCGCCGGCGCGCAGACGGGCACCGGTAAAACCGCCGGCTTCACGCTGCCGATCCTGCAACGGCTGTCCACGAGCGCATCGGCTGCGGCGAGTGCGAAGCGCGTGGTGCGCGCGCTGATCCTCACGCCGACACGCGAACTCGCCGCGCAGGTCGAGGAAAGCGTGCGCGCATATAGCAAATATCTGAAGGTGAAGTCGACCGTGATGTTCGGCGGCGTCGGCATCAATCCGCAAATCGATGCGCTCAAGCGCGGTGTCGATATCGTCGTCGCGACGCCGGGGCGCCTGCTCGATCACATCCAGCAGAAGACGATCGATCTGTCGCGTCTCGAGATACTCGTGCTCGACGAAGCGGACCGCATGCTCGACATGGGCTTCATTCACGATATCAAGCGCGTGCTCGCGAAGCTGCCGGCGAGACGCCAGAACCTGTTGTTCTCCGCCACGTTCTCCGACGAGATCAAGGCGCTGGCCGACAATCTGCTCAATTCGCCGGCATTGATCGAAGTCGCGCGCCGCAATACCACGGCCGAGACGGTCGCTCAAAAGGTGCACCCGGTCGATCGCGATCGCAAGCGCGAGCTGCTCACGCATCTGATCAAGCAGCACAACTGGTTTCAGGTGCTGGTCTTCACGCGCACGAAGCATGGCGCGAACCGGCTTGCCGAGCAACTGACGAAGGACGGCATCAGCGCGCTCGCGATTCACGGCAACAAGAGCCAGTCGGCGCGCACGCGCGCGTTGAGCGAATTCAAGGATGCCACGCTGCAGGTGCTTGTCGCGACCGATATCGCCGCGCGCGGTATCGATATCGACCAGCTACCGCATGTGGTCAACTTCGATCTGCCCAACGTGCCCGAAGACTACGTGCACCGGATCGGCCGCACGGGCCGTGCGGGCGCGACGGGCGAAGCGGTGTCGCTCGTGTGCGTCGATGAATTGCAGTTGCTGAAGGACATCGAGAAGCTGATCAAGCGCGCGGTGCCGCAGGAAGTGATCGCGGGCTTCGAGCCCGATCCGAATGCGCGGCCCGAGCCGATCCAGCGACGCGGTCAGGGCGGCGGCGCGCGGCCGCCGCGCGAGCCGCGGGAGGCGGGCGCGGGGCGCGGTTCCGCGGCGAGCGCGCAGAAAGGCACGCAGAAGCGCGACGGCGCGGGCGCTGCGCAGCAGCGGGCGGGCAAGCCGGCCGGCGGACAGCAACAGGCGCAACAAAAGCATCAGCAGGCTGACCAGCGCAATGAGCAGCGCAAGCAGCAGGCCGGCGGCAAGCCGCATCCGCAACAACCGGCCAAGCCGCAAACCGCAAGACCGGCGCATGCGGCGCCGGCTCAAGCGCGCAAGGACAGTCCGCGCCACGACGCGGCGCGCGCGCATGAAAAGCCGCGTGCGACCACGCACGAGCACAGCGCCGCGCACGCGCCGCGCAAGCAGGGCGGCAATCCGGGCGCGCTGCTCGGCGGCAATAAGCCGCGCAGCGATGCGGCGCCGAAGCGGCGCAATCCGTCGCGCGATACGCGTCGCGGCGACTGAATCTGGAGCGAACGCGCTTCCGGCGCGACGGTGGATAGAACGGCAGCGGATAAAACCGCGGCGCGCGCGACGGCTGCGGCGGGCTAGCGCTCGCGCGTTACCCCCGCGCCGCCGCCTTCTTCAGATACTCAACCTGCGCTATCCAGCGTTCGAGGGTCGTGTCCTTCCCTTCCGCGAGCTCGAACGTCATGCCGCTCGTGATGCGCGCATAGCGCACGCGCTGCGCCTCGCCCGCCTCGATCGACCCGCTGAAACAGACGAGCCCGCCCAACGTCTTCAGCTCGTCCTCCGCGCCGTCCACGACAGCCAGCGGCTCGAATGCCAGCTGCACCTGATAGAACGCTTCGTCGAATACGAAAGTGAGCGCCGCTCGCCGGTTCTGCGCAAGCGCTCGTGCCGCGCGCGCCTGCGGCCACAATGCCAGGCACAGCCTGCGCGAATCGGGCGCATAGAGCTCGCCGGTACCGAGCAGCGACGTACGCAAATGTCCATTGGCGTCGGTCGTCACGAGCGACGCCGTGAAGCCGATTTTCGCGGCGAGCGAAGTACCGTCGAAGAATGCGCGCAGGCCGTCGGGCCATTCGTCGAATACGTCGAGATCCTGCGTGTGCTTTGGAACTGCGGAACCGGTCATTGAGCAATCTCCGTCGATGCGTGCGAACGCGCGAACGAAAGCAACGCCACTGAAGCAAATGGCCCGCTCGCGCGGGCCATTCCGATCAGGCTAGCGGCACCCGGGCCGCCTATTAACGCACAACGCCGACGCGGAACATCAACTGATCCGCTCACTCGCCGCACTCAACGAAAGAACACGTGCTGCGCGATCTTCTCGAGCGGATAGTGCACGCCGGGCTGGATCTTCGCCGGCAGATCGAGTGGCTTCAACAGCATCTTCACACACATTTCGGCAGACAGGTTGCGACGCACCAGTTTGTTCACGCGCGCTGCAAGCTCCCTGTTATACGCGGGATCGGCGACGCGCTCCGGATAGCGGATGGCGAACACATGGCGCAGCGCGATCTCGGAGTCTTCGTTCTTGATCTCCATCACGCGGCGCATCAGCGCGCCGAGCACCGCCAGCCTTCCGTTGCCTTCGATGCGGTTGTACTTCTTGAAGTATCTGAAAAAGTGCTTGTAGTGCCGCACTTCGTCGGTGCGGATATTGTCGGTAATCTGCTTGAGCACCGGTTCGTCCGAGCAAGCGCCAATCGCGCGATAAAGCGTTGCCGTGCCGGTCTCGACCACGCAACGCGCAACCATTTCGAGCGCGCGCGTCTTTTCGAACTCTTCGACGGTGCACGTTTTCGAATACTCGTTAAAGAAGTTGCGAAACGCGGTGTCCCAGTCGAACTCGGGCCACACATGCGCGATATAGGTTTTCAGTGCGCGGCCGTGCTGCAGTTCCTCCGGCTCCCATTCGGTATTGAGCCATGCCGACACTTCCGGATCGTCGTTGAAGAAGCTGCTCAGGTTGCTTGTGTAGAGGTCTGTACCGCTTTCGATAAAAGAAGCCGCGCACAGCAGCAGCAGCAGATCCTCGTTGGCGACCGCGCGTGGGTAGTCGATTCGGCTCATGTCGATGTCTTCGATTCGCCAGGGCATGACATGGATCGTTTTAGTCTGCATGTGTGGTGCTCCCTAAACTGGATCGTCTCGTTGAACGAAGCATGCCCAAATCGCGAGCGCGATGACCGGTCGTCTAGCGCCTTTTCTCCCAAAATGCACGATATCCTGAAGTGAACGATTTATTTTTACTTTCATCTTAGCCGCAGATTCACAAAAGTGCAGAACACACAGCACAGACCATGCCGGATGACTTCAGGTTCCTGTGATCAATCAATCCATTGAGGCACCGCAACGTGGCTTTGTGGCAGCGCGCAATACGCGTGCTTGCCTCCCGCGGGTTTAGCGCTGTAAAGAACGGTGAAGACCAGCGCGCATGAGACTCGCAGGGGCATCGTCCGTTGCATGTCGGTGCATGGCGCAGCGCATCGGACGGCATATCGAGCGGACGCCTTACAATACGCGCAAGCCAACCCTTGCCCGCCGCGCCCCTGCGCGGATCAACCGACAAGCCATGACCCGAGACCCGCGCCTCACGCTGAACGCACGCCAACAGGAATTGCTCGAGTGGGTCCAGCGCGACGGCTTCGTTACCGTGGATGACCTCGCCGCCCACTTCGACGTCACGCCGCAGACCATCCGGCGCGACGTGAACTGGCTTGCCGACATCAATTTGCTGCGCCGCTATCACGGGGGCGCGAGCCTGCCGACGAGTTCGGAGAATGTGTCGTACAGCGCGCGGCAACGGATGTTTCACGACGAGAAGCGCCGTATCGCCGCACTCGTCGCCACACACGTTCCCGATCAGGCATCGCTCTTTATCAACCTCGGCACCACGACCGAAGAAGTTGCGCGCGCACTGAACCGGCATCGCGGCCTGCACGTGATCACGAACAACCTGAACGTGGCCAGCATGATGAGCGGCTATCCCGATTGCGAAGTGCTTGTCACGGGCGGCATCGTGCGGCCGTGGGATAAGGGCATCGTGGGCGAACTGGCAATCGACTTCATCCGGCAGTTCAAGGTGGACTTCGCGATCATCGGCACGTCGAGCATCGAGACCGACGGCACGCTGCGCGACTTCGATACGCGCGAAGTGCGCGTGGCCGAAGCGATCATCGAGCATTCGCGCACGGTTTTTCTGGCCGCCGACCATTCGAAGTTCGGCCGTCCGGCGCTCGTGCGCCAAGGGCATCTGAACCAGATCGATTCGCTTTTCACCGACGCGGCGCCGCCCGCCGCGATGGCCGAGACGATCGCGGCCGCGGGCACGCAGGTATTCGTCGCCGAATAGCGGAAACGCACGGGAATGCAGGTTGCGTGGCGCGCACACGATGCTGCGCCGCACGCGAAACCTGCAGTGAAATCGTGAAGTCGCGCGCAGGCCCAGACCGCCTGCGGCGCTTTCCGCTGTCAAATGGAAAATTTACTGGGGCGGATTTGGAGTTCGTGCGGCCGTTGACTAAACTCCAGTTCCCCGACGTGCTTATCGAGCGCGACGGCCACGAAAGCTAAGCCTCATGCCTGATCCCATAAGGATCGCAAGCCGGATCGCCAGCCCGTGAGCCAAGCCTTACGGCGCCGTCGCAATGGCAGTCCGAGTACGCTGAAATGGAGAGAAACGATGCTGAGTCCGCATGAATTCGCCACATTGTTGCTCGTGAAGGACGCACCGAATCAGGTCGATATGGAGCGCGAAGAACTCGACGCGCTGCTCGAACGGCAACTCGTCCAGCTCGAACGACTCGCGTCGGGCCGGCAGCAATGGCGCATTACCGAAAGCGGCGATTCCGCACTCAGAGCCATCAAGCGGTTTTCATAGATACCCGGCAATGACAACACATTGCCGGCCGGCACCTTGAATCTATGCGCGCGTTCGCAACGAGCGCGCAAACGGCACAGATTCACGAACGGTCATGCGGCACCTGCCGCCTGACCGTTTTCTTATGCGTGTCTTTCCGTTCGCTGTCGGCGCGGTCGGCGCGGTCGAACTAGCCGCCGGCGGGTGCGCCGACGGCTCATGCGACGCGCACGGATTCTTCGATCAACCCGAGCGCAATGTCGAGTCCACCGTCGAGCGCCACGTGATCGCCTTTGCACGCTGGTCGTTGAAGAACGCGACCCAGCGATTGCGCGCGTCGCGATCGCCGCTCGTGCCGAGCTCGGTGTAGTGCTGCGCGATCGACTGCTGGAACGCGCAGAAATTCTCCTGCGACAAGCCGCCGCGCTTATGCGCGACATACGCATCGAAAAACGTCACGTAGACGTTCTGCGAGTCCTGCCCATAGTCCACCGTTTGCTGGCCGCACATCTGCTGCAGCGCCGCGAACGACGGCGCGCCCGGCGTGCCCGTCAGACTCGGCGTGCTCACGCATCCCGCGAGCAGCGCCGCGGCCCCGATCATCCCGATTCCACGCATCTTTCTTCACCTCGACATAGCTGGTGCCAAGAGTATCGTCCGACGCGCCGCCGCGCGCCACCAGTCGTGCAAATCACCGCAGCGTGACGCCGGACGAACTTTACTTTTTCGAACGTGTTCATTAGAGTTCGAAAACGAAAATACAGTTTTCGATCAGCTTTCTTCAGGCGAAAACACGAGGACAACCCGAGGGGCAAACCGGTGGCACAAGCGTCTCCTTTCGATCTGCTCGTGGTGGGCGGCGGCATCAACGGCGCGGGCATTGCGCGCGACGCGGCCGGGCGTGGGCTATCGGTCCTGCTATGCGAGCAGGACGACCTCGCCGCGCATACGTCGTCGGCCAGCACCAAGCTGATTCATGGCGGCCTGCGCTACCTCGAATACCGCGAGTTCGCGCTCGTGCGCAAGGCCTTGCAGGAACGCGAAACGCTGCTGCGCGCCGCACCGCACATCATGTGGCCGTTGCGCTTTGTCATGCCGCATATGCCGAATCTGCGGCCCGCGTGGCTGATTCGCGCGGGCCTCTTTCTCTACGATCACCTCGCGCGTCGCGAGCTGTTGCCGGGCTCGCGCGGCATCGATCTGCGCACGCATCCGGCCGGCGCGCCACTTATCGCATCCATTCAGCGCGGCTTTGTCTACTCCGATGGCTGGGTCGACGATGCGCGGCTCGTTGTGCTCAACGCGCTCGACGCAAGCGAACGCGGCGCACGCGTGCTGACGCGTACGAAGCTCGTTAGCGCGACGCGTGCGAATGGCTTATGGAACGCGCGGCTGCTGCAGGCCGACGGCACGACGCTCGACGTACAGGCCCGCGCCATCGCAAATGCAGCGGGTCCGTGGGTCGGCGAATTGCTGCAGGCGGCGCTCGGGCGCACGACAGATCAGGCGGCAAATCACGATCAGAACAACGGCGCAAATCACAAGCCCGCTTACGCGGTGCGGCTCGTCAAGGGCAGTCATATCGTCACGCGACGGCTCTTCGAACACGACCATGCCTATATTTTTCAGAATCCCGACAAGCGCATCATCTTCGCGATTCCGTATGAGCAAAACTTCACACTGATCGGCACGACCGACATCGAATACCGCGGCGATCCATCGCAGGTCGCGATTACGGCGGAAGAAACGCAGTACCTGTGCGAGTCGATTAACCGCTACTTCAGGCAACCGATCTCGCCACGCGATGTGTACTGGTCGTATTCGGGCGTGCGGCCGTTGCTCGAAGACGAGACTGCGGACAACCCATCCGCTGTCACGCGCGACTACCGGCTCGAACTCGATGCGCCGACAGATGCCGCACCACTGCTATCGGTGTTCGGCGGCAAGATCACGACGTTTCGCAAGCTCGCCGAAGAGGCGCTCGATCAACTCACGCGCGCGCTCGGCGCTCCGGCGTCCGCGTGGACGGCTGGCGCGCCGCTGCCCGGCGGCGATATTCCGCACGCCGATTTCGCCCGCTTTGCCGTGCAGTTTGCGCAACAGCATCCATGGTTGCCGGCACGCCTTGCGCATCGATACGCGCGCGCGTACGGCACGCGTGCCGCGCTTGTGGTCGGCAATGCGCAGTCGCTCGCGGAGCTTGGGCATGCGTTCACGCCCGATCTCTACGAAGCCGAATTGCGCTATCTGCGCGAGGTCGAGTGGGCACGCAGCGCTTACGATGTGCTGTGGCGCCGCACCAAGCTCGGGCTGCATGTCGAGCCGGGCACGCGCGACTCGGTGTCACGCGACATCGATGCGTGGTTCGCACGCGAGACGCCCGCGCGGCACATCCATAACGCGCCCATCTGATCACAGTGCGCGGCCCGCGTGCAACAATTGGGCCTCAGGGGCACTGAATGCCGCGCGCGAAGGTCGTGCCGAACCTGGCAACTGCGCCTGGCAACTGCACCTGGCGACTGAGCCTGAACACTGCACCTGGCAACTGAGCCTGAACACTGCGAGCTGGCGACTGAGCGCGGCAACAAAGCCTGGCGCCGGGCCTCGCGCCAGAGTGGTATAAAAACCCGCGCGCCAGCGACGCATCCCCACCACGGAGAAGAGACACATGCCGGATCAATACATCCTCGCGCTCGACCAGGGAACCACGAGTTCCCGCGCGATGCTGTTCGACCGCAACGGCAACGTCGTATCGACCGCGCAAAAAGAATTCGAGCAGATCTATCCGCGGCCGGGCTGGGTCGAGCACGATCCGCACGAAATCTGGTCGACGCAGGCGGGCGTGGCCGCCGAAGCCGTCACGCGCGCGGGCGTCAACGGTTCGGCAATCGCGGCCATCGGCATCACGAACCAGCGCGAAACGACGGTGGTCTGGGACCGCGAGACGGGCCAGCCCGTGTACAACGCGATCGTCTGGCAAGATCGCCGCACGGCCGACTTCTGCGATCGGCTGAAAACGCAGGGGCTCGAAGAAACCGTACGCGCCAGGACCGGCTTGCCGATCGATTCGTATTTTTCGGGGACCAAGATCCGCTGGATTCTCGACAACGTCGAAGGCGCGCGCGACAAGGCGAGGCAAGGCAAGCTCGCGTTCGGCACCGTCGATAGCTGGCTCGTGTGGAATTTCACGAAGCGCAGTCTGCATATCACCGACGTCACGAACGCGTCGCGCACGATGCTCTTCAATATCCACACGCTGCAATGGGACGACGAACTGCTTGCGGCGCTCGATATTCCGCGCAGCATGCTGCCCGAAGTGCGGCCATCGTCCGAGGCGTACGGGCCCGCGCAATCCACCGTGTTCGCGTCGAGCATCCCGCTCGCGGGCATCGCCGGCGATCAGCATGCCGCGCTCTTCGGTCAGCTCTGCACGCAATCGGGCATGGTGAAAAACACGTACGGCACCGGCTGCTTTCTCGTGATGAACACCGGCAATCAGCCGATCGAATCGAAGAACAACCTCGTCACGACCATCGCGTGGCAGATCGGCGAGCGCGTCGACTATGCGCTCGAAGGCAGCATCTTTATCGGCGGCGCGGTCGTGCAATGGCTGCGCGACGGCCTCGGCCTGATTCGCAGCGCCGCCGAAATCGAAGCGCTGGCGGACAGCGTCCCGCACAGCGACGGCGTCTATCTCGTGCCGGCGTTTGCCGGGCTCGGCGCGCCGCACTGGAACGCCCGCGCGCGCGGCTCGCTGTTCGGCGTCACGCGCGGCACGACGTCCGCGCATATCGCACGCGCCGCGCTCGATTCGATCGCATACCAGTCGGTCGACGTGCTGAAGGCGATGGAAGCGGATTCGGGCATGCGCATCGGCGAACTGCGTGTCGACGGCGGCGCGTGCGCGAACAACCTGCTGATGCAGTTTCAGGCCGACATGCTCGGCGTCGATGCGGTGCGCCCGCGCGTCAGCGAAACGACGGCGCTCGGCGCCGCCTATCTCGCGGGGCTCGCGGTCGGCTACTGGAAGGACATCGATGCGCTGCAAAGCCAATGGCAGCTCGAGCGCCGCTTTTCGCCGGCAATGGGGCAGGCGGAGGTCGATCAGTGTCTCGCGGGCTGGCAGCGCGCGGTGCGCGCGGCGAAGGCATGGGCGGACGACGCGGCATGATCGACCATCTCATCTGTGACTGCGACGGCGTGCTCGTCGACAGCGAAGTCATTGCCGACCGTGTGATGCACAGCACGCTCTCCGCGATGTATCCGGCGTTGTCGTTCGACGCGATCGTCAAAACCGCGTTTGGCCAGAAGACCGCGCGCTTCCTCGAAAGCGTCGAAGCGGCATTCGGCATCACGTTGCCCGCGGACTTCGTGAAGACCGTCGACCGGCAGGTCGAAGCCGAGCTTGCGCGATCGTTGAGCGCGATCGGCGGCGTGCGTGATGCACTGCATCGCGTGCCGTTGCCGGCCGCGGTGGTGTCGAATAGCCGCCTCGCGCGGGTCACGACCTCGTTGGAGCGCACCGGTCTTACCGAACTCTTCGCGCCGCGCATCTTCAGCGCGGAGCAGGTCGCGCGGCCCAAGCCGTTCCCGGACGTGTATCTGTTCGCCGCGCGGCAATTGGGCGTCGACCCGGCGCGCTGCCTCGTCATCGAAGACAGCGTGTCGGGCCTCAGTGCGGCGCGCGCGGCCGGCATGAAGACGATCGCGTTCGTCGGCGCGAGTCACATCCCCGACGGCTATGCGGATGTGCTGCGCAAGATGGGCATCACGCGAATCATGTCGCACATGAGCGAGTTACCGGCGCTCGTCGAAGCGGGAATGCGAGGCGCGTTTGGGGATGTGCAGTCGTAACGTGCGGTGCGGTGCGGTGCGGTGCGGTGCGGCGCGGTGCGGTGCGGTGCGGTGCGGCGCAGCGTGACGCGATCGCACAGCCGAAGCACGCGTGCTTCGTAAAACACGTGCCTCGCGCCATCAACGCTCAAGCCTCAGCCGCCTCTTCCGTCAACTCGCGAGCCGCCGCCAGCGCCTGTCGAAACTCGACGAGTTCCGCAATCGTCAGCATCGGCATTGCGTGCTGCGCGGCGAAGCGCTCGACATCGGCGCCGCGCATCATCGTGCCGTCGGCGTTCATCAACTCGCACAGCACGCCTGCAGGCTGGAGGCCCGCGAGTGTCACGAGGTCGACCGTGCCTTCGGTATGGCCGCGCCGCGCGAGCACGCCGCCCGGCATCGCGCGCAGCGGGAACACGTGGCCCGGCCGCACGATGTCGGCAGGCTTGGCGGTGTCCGCGATCGCGGCGCGGATCGTCGTCACGCGGTCGACGGCGGAAACGCCCGTCGACACGCCGTCGCGCGCCTCGATCGATACCGTAAACGCGGTGCCGTTGCGGCTCTCGTTGTTGGTCGTCATCGGCGGCAATTCGAGCGCGCGAATGCGCGCGTCGGTCAGGCACAGGCAGACAATGCCGCTGCATTCGCGGATCAGCAGCGCCATCATCTCCGTGCTCAGGCGCTCGGCGGCGACGATCAGATCGGCTTCGTTCTCGCGATCGTCATCGTCCTGCAGCACGACGGCGCGGCCATCGCGCAACGCCTGCAGCGCGCCGGCAATGCGCGGCGGGATTTCATCGGCGGGCGGCAACGGCAGATCGGCGAGCGCGTCGTCGGCTCGGATTGCGGGCTCGGGGAAAGTGGAAACCGCGGTGGAAACTGCGGTCGAAACCGCGGCGGATTGGGCGGTAAAGGACATGTGAAACGCTCCTCGCAAAGGTTCGGGCGAAAAACGTTTCAGGGCATTGCAAACAGACAAACGCGTCCAGACGATGCGCGATATCGCTACGCAAACGGCAATGGACGAACAGATGACTATCTGCACATCTTCTTCCATCCGGACTCTAACCGTCGGCTCTGGCCTCTCACCAGATCTGCTGACCTCGCACGTGCTTCGAACTGCCTTGAAAACACGTTCATGCGAGCGCTCGCGGGCTCGCAGACTGGTGTGCGCCTGACGCTCAGGATGGCACGACACCGTCTGCATACCGCCGGTGGGGAATTTCACCCCGCCCTGAAGACGTACTGATTGCCGGAGCGATTATTCCGGCGGGCAAAGAATACAACAATCGCCGATATCGTGCTGGACCTGCTTATCAGGTCCATGCGCGGCTGGATGCGCAGGCTCCCTGCCGCTTACACCGCGTGCCCCACGTCCCAGCGCGGCGGCGTCTCCGGATTCACGATCACGCGAAACGCGCGCGCCTCGGTATCGCCGGGGTTGCGCAGCGTATGCGGCTGATCGGCGTCGAACACGATCGCATCGCCGGTCGCGAGCAGTTGGCGCCGGTCGTGCACGCTGATCTCGAGCGTCCCCTCGCTGACGACAAGATTGACCGTCGTGCCCGGCGCGCGCCGCGTGCCCGGCTCCGTATGCAGCGGCGCAATGCGCAATTCGTGGAACTCGGCCGCCGCCGGTTCGGCATCCGGATACAGCGCGCGCGTCGCAAAGCGCCCGTTCGACGTCAAAAGCCGCGCCGCGCGATCGGCCGGTAAATGCTCGAAGCCGTGCACCGCGTAACGGCGCAAAAACGCCGACACCGATACCTTCAGCGCAGCCGCGATCTTCGACAACACCTTGATCGATGGCACGCTACGTGCCGATTCAATCTGCGCGAGCATCGCGCGCGAGACGCCGGACAGGCGCGCCAGCGCATCGAGCGACAACTGCCGTTCCGAGCGCAAACGCGCGAGGTTGACGCCGACTAGCTGTTCGAGCGCATCGATCGTTTCGGCGCCTGGCGTTTCCACGGCGGACGCCGCCACGGCGACGGTTTCAACAGCGGCCGGCTCCGCGGCCGTCGGCCCGTGAACATCGGCTGATCTCGTGCCGGAATCGCGCGGATCGCGCACAAGCGCAAGCGGGGAATGCATGACCTACCTCCTTGCGCGCCGCGTTCGCGCGGCGCAAGCATGACCGGAGGCAAGCCTAGCATCGGCGAGCACCAAGCCTAACCAAGATATCGTCACACCGATATCAGCTTCGCGGTCAGATGCTTGCTCGCGAAGAGCGCAACATGGAACGCGCGGTCGCCAATGCGGCGGTGACACGCACGCGCCCACGCACACGCATCTGTCGCGCAGCGACCGTCAACTGCCGCCGCCCCGCTTCTTCACTCAAACGCGCGCACGCTGCACAACCGTTGCGGGCGCATCGATCCGCGCTGCCACCCAGGTCAGCACAAGCGCCGCGATCGCAACCGCCGCCGCGACCCACGGCAGCGCATCGAGCCCATATCCATGCCCGATCGTGAGCCCGCCCAGCCACGCACCGGCCGCATTGCCGACATTGAACGCGCCGATATTGAGCGTCGAAGCGAGATTCGGCGCAGCCGCCGCCTTCTCGACCACGCGCATCTGCAGCGGCGGCACCGTCGCAAACGCCGCGATGCCCCACACGAACACCGTCACCGCCGCGGTGATCTGTGCATGGCTTGTGTGCGCGAACACCGCCATCACGACCGCGAGCACGGCGAGAATGCCCATCAGCGACGGCATCAGCGAGCGGTCCGCCAGCTTGCCGCCGATCGTGTTGCCGACCGTGAGCCCGACACCGAACAGCACGAGAATCAGCGTCACGCCATGCGGCGTGAAGCCGCTGACCTGTTCGAGAATCGGCGCGATATACGTGAACACGACGAACACGCCGCCAAAGCCCAGCACCGTCATCGCAAGCGCGAGCCACACCTGCGGCTCCTTCAGCACACGCACTTCGTGAGCGAGGTTCGCGGGTCCGCTGTCATGCCGGTTCGGTACGAGCGCGGTCACGCCCGCAAGCGACAGCACGCCGAGAGCGCTGACGATCCAGAACGCGACGCGCCAGCCGAACTGCTGACCGATAAATGTCCCGAACGGCACGCCGAGCACATTCGCGAGCGTCAGGCCCGTGAACATCAGCGCAATCGCGCTTGCCCGCTTTTCCAGCGGCACAAGCGATGCGGCCACCACCGCGCCGATGCCGAAGAACGACCCGTGCGCAAACGACGTCACGACACGCGCGACCATCAGCACACCGTAACTGGGCGCGATCGCGCACAGTACGTTGCCGACGATAAACACGCCCATCAGCAATTGCAGCGCAATCTTGCGCGGCATGCGGCTCGTGATGACGGCGAGCAGCGGCGCACCGACCGCGACGCCGAGCGCATAGCCGCTCACAAGCAGGCCGGCCGACGGCAGCGACACCGCGAGATCGTTCGCGACTTCGGGCAAGAGCCCCATGATCACGAATTCGGTCGTACCAATGGCAAACGCGCTGATGGCCAGCGCTAACAGCGGAATAGGCATTTCCAGATGCTCCAGGGATGACTCGGATCAGGTCAGGCGATTTGGCCACGCACGACGCATCGCTTGACTCACGAGACCGCGTTTTGCGCAGCCGTCACGAATTCGATGACGACGCCGGGCGCCAGCGCGACGAACAGTTGCACTTGCTGCGTGAGCGGCACTTCACTGCGCTGGTAGGCGACGCCCGCAGCCTCCATGCGCGCGATGAGTGCGCGCCACGCGTCGCGGCTGTCGACGCCAAACGCGATGTGGTCGATACGCGGCGCCACGCGGCCGGGCGCGGGTTCATCGGGCGAAGCCGCGGGCAACGTCGAATCGACGAGATGAATCACCGCTCGCCCATCCGCATACAGCCACGCGCCGTCGACGCGAAACGGCGGCCTCGCACCGTCGACGAGACCGACGACATCGACAAAGAAACGGCGCGCCGCATCGAGATCGGGCGTCACGATCGTTGCATGGTCGAGATGCATGGCAGCGCTCCAGGGTTTTCACCGATGCGACGCATTGTGAGCGCAAAGCGTCGCTTTGAGAATTGACCTAACATTTGAAGGATTCTCAAAAATTTTTTGAATATAGATCGGTCTGAAGACCATGGAAGAGATCAACAATCTCGGCGACATCCGGCTCTTCGTCGAAGCCGCGCAACTGGGCAGCCTTTCCGCCGCGGGACGCAAGCTGGGCCTGACGCCCGCGGCCGCCAGCGCGCGCCTCGCGAAACTCGAAAGCGGCCTGAAGGCGCGACTTTTCGAACGCACGACGCGGCAACTGCGGCTCACCGACGAAGGCCGGCTGTTCCTGCAGGGCTGCCGTCAGGCGCTGGGCGCGCTCGACGACGCACAGATGGCGCTGCAGGCGGGCCAGAACGTCGTGCGCGGCAAGGTACGCATTTCGACGACGTCGGATTTCGGCCGCAATCTGCTGATGCACTGGCTCGACGAATTCAACGCGCTGTACCCGGACGTGACGTTCGGCCTCACGCTGTCCGATTCGCTGTCGAACCTCGTGCAGGAAGACATCGACCTCGCCATCCGCTTCGGCGTGCCGCCCGACAGTTCGCTCGTCGCGCGGCGGCTTGCGCCGAATCCGCGCGTCGTGTGCGCGTCGCCCGAGTATGTCGAGCGCCACGGCCAGCCCGAGCATCCGCGCGACCTCGCGCGCTTTCACTGCATTGTGCTTTCAACCGCGTCCGGCCCCGTCAACGAATGGCGTTTTACGCGCGGCGACGAGGTCGAGGTCTACACGGTGCCGCTCGACGCCGCGCGCGAAACGAACGACGGCGCCGTCGCCCGCGAATGGGCGCTGCGCGGTTACGGAATCGTCGTGAAATCGATGTGGGATGTGGAGGCGGATCTGCGTTCGGACGGCCTGCGCGTGCTGCTGCCCGGCTGGCGCTATCCGGACGCGCCGCTGCACGCGCTTTACCATCGCAACCGCTTTATGGCGCCGCGCGTGCGTGTGCTGCTCGATTTTCTGGCCGGGCGTTTCACGCGCGCCCTGGCCGAACTCGAAGCGCGCTGCGGCTATCCGGATTCCCCGGATGGCGCGCCCAAACCAGCGCCGGAAAAGGCGCTCGGTGAACGGCTATAATAGCGGACTACACTGCAAACACGCCCCCTTCAGCCCCGATTGCATACCGAATTGCGGCCGAATGGCCTTGAATGCGCCCTGAATGCGCCCTGAATAGCCCTTCAATTGCCGCCTGCGGACCAGGCCCGCGTTTGCACCCCACTTCAATTTGAACCGCGCCCCCAGGTCAACCACTGCGAACGGCGAACCTAGATGACCAAGAAAGTTTATGTAAAGACCTTCGGCTGCCAGATGAACGAGTACGACTCCGACAAGATGGTCGACGTACTCGGCGCCGCTGAAGGACTCGTGAAAACCGACACGCCGGAAGACGCGGACGTCATTCTGTTCAACACGTGCTCGGTCCGCGAAAAAGCGCAGGAAAAAGTCTTCTCCGACCTCGGCCGCGTGCGCGAACTGAAAGAAGCGAACCCGAATCTGCTGATCGGCGTGGGCGGCTGCGTCGCGAGCCAGGAAGGCGCGTCGATTGTTTCGCGCGCGCCGTACGTGGACCTTGTATTCGGCCCGCAAACCTTGCACCGTCTGCCGCAGATGATCGACGCGCGCCGCGCAAGCGGCCGTCCGCAAGTCGACATCACGTTCCCCGAGATCGAAAAGTTCGACCATCTGCCGCCCGCGCGTGTCGAGGGCCCCAGCGCATTCGTGTCGATCATGGAAGGCTGCAGCAAGTACTGCAGCTATTGCGTCGTGCCGTACACGCGCGGCGAAGAAGTCTCGCGCCCGCTCGACGACGTGCTGACCGAAGTCGCGGGCCTCGCCGACCAGGGCGTGCGCGAAGTGACGCTGCTCGGGCAGAACGTCAACGCCTATCGCGGGGCACTGACCGCCGGCTCGAGCGACATCGCGGACTTCGCGACGCTGATCGAATACGTCGCCGACATCCCCGGCATCGAGCGCATCCGCTACACCACGTCGCATCCGAAAGAATTCACGCAGCGGCTCATCGATACCTACGCGAAGGTGCCGAAGCTCGTGAGCCACCTGCATCTGCCCGTGCAGCACGGCTCCGACCGCGTCCTGATGGCGATGAAGCGCGGCTACACGGTGCTCGAGTACAAGTCCGTGATCCGCAAGCTGCGCGCGATCCGTCCGGACCTGTCGCTGTCGACGGACATCATCGTCGGCTTCCCCGGCGAAACCGAAGACGATTTCGCGAAGACGATGTCGCTCGTTCACGACATGAGCTACGACACGAGCTTCTCGTTTATCTATAGCCCGCGTCCGGGCACGCCCGCGGCGAATCTGCACGACGACACGCCGCGCGAGGTCAAGCTGCAACGGCTGCAACATTTGCAGGCGACCATCGAGCAGAACGTCGCGCGCATCAGCGAGGCGATGGTCGGCAAGGTCGAGCGCATTCTGGTCGAACGGCCGGCGCGCAAGGATCCGACCACCGAACTCGCGGGCCGCACCGAAAACAACCGCGTCGTCAATTTCCCGGCGCCGCTCGAATCGCATGCGCGGCTGATCGGACAAATGATCGACGTGAAAATCGTCCGTGCGTACCCACATTCGTTAAGGGGCGAACTCGTGCTCGCGCACGAACACTCCCCCGAGACCACTCACTGAGCGACGCCAGGCACACCGCGCCGCGCACCGACAGGATCGAACCATCGCCTTGAAGACCACTCAGCAACAACTGGAATTCACTGCACCGCGCGATGACAACGCGCGGCTCGCCAACCTCTGCGGCCCGCTCGACGAAAACCTGCGGCAGATCGAACAGGCGCTCGACGTCACGCTGCAACGTCGCGGCCACCGCATCAGCATTCGCGGCCGCGGCGCGAAAGTCGCGCTGAATGCGCTCGAAAACTTCTACAACAGCGCGCGCGATCCACTGTCGGTCGACGATATCCAGCTCGCGCTCGTCGAATCGCGGCATCCGGCAAACACCGCGGGCAACAACGGCCGCCCGAACGGCGATGGCGAAGCGGACGCGCGCGGGTTGGATCCACGCTTTCGCGGCGACCCCGATCATCCGTTCGACGAACCGGCGAACGTCGCCGCCGAAGACGACGAAGAATACGGTCCGAAGCTCTATACGCGCCGCGCCGATCTGCGCGGCCGCACGCCCGCGCAGCGCGAATATCTGAAGCAGATCGTCGCGCACGACGTCACGTTCGGCGTCGGACCCGCTGGCACCGGCAAGACCTATCTTGCCGTTGCCTGCGCGGTCGACGCGCTCGAGCGCGATCAGGTGAAGCGCATCGTGCTCACGCGCCCCGCGGTCGAAGCCGGCGAGCGGCTCGGTTTTCTGCCGGGCGACCTCGCGCAGAAGGTCGATCCGTACCTGCGGCCGCTCTACGACGCGCTTTACGACCTGCTCGGCTTCGACAAGACCGCGAAAATGTTCGAACGCCAGATGATCGAGATCGCGCCGCTCGCCTATATGCGCGGCCGTACGCTGAATCATGCGTTCATCATCCTGGACGAGGCGCAGAACACGACGCCCGAGCAGATGAAGATGTTCCTCACGCGTATCGGCTTCGGCTCGAAGGCCGTGGTCACCGGCGACACCACCCAGATCGACTTGCCGCGCGGCCAGAAAAGCGGGCTGATCGAAGCGGAGCAGGTGCTGTCGAACGTGCGCGGCATTGCACTGACGCGCTTTACGAGCGCGGACGTCGTGCGTCACCCGCTCGTCGCGCGCATCGTCGAAGCGTACGACGCGCACTCGAAGAAAGAAGACAAAGCGGCCGCGCCGGCGCAGGCTCGAGCAGGCGCCAAAGCCGAATGAGCCGTGCACCGAAACTTTCGCTGAACCTGCAGTTTCCCGCGGCGAAAGCATGGCCCGAGCACAAGGCACTGCTGCCGCGCACAACCGTCGCAAGCTGGATCAAGGCGGCGCTTTTCGCCGACGCGGAACTGGCCGTGCGCTTCGTCGACGCGGAAGAAGGCCGCACCCTGAACCGCACCTATCGCGGCAAGGATTACGCGACCAATGTGCTGACCTTTGCGTACGCGGAGTCGGAAGACGACCCGGTCAGCGGCGATCTGATCCTCTGCTGTCCGGTCGTCGAAAAGGAAGCAGCCGAACAGCATAAGCCGCTTGCCGCGCACTATGCGCACCTTATCGTTCACGGTACCCTGCACGCTCAGGGCTACGATCACGAGAACGATGCCGATGCGCAGGAGATGGAAGCGATCGAAAAGGACGTGCTGGCCGGGCTCGGTTTTCCGGACCCTTACCGCTGAACCCGCGGCGGCAACGGCGTGTCAAACCGCGCCTGATGCCGCGTTTCGCCGTCGTGCTGTCATGGTCGACGCCCTGCGGCGACACACGTCTGATTGCGGCCCTTATGCGCCGCTTATCCGGAACGCACCGTGACTGCCCGCCATCCCGACCCCACACCGCGCACTCAGCCCGACGGCCCCGGCTATCCGCCGGCGCTCGGCGAATCGCGGCTGCTCTCGGACGACGAATTGCGTGCGTCGATGGATAAAACGCTCTCACGCTGGGACCGCGCGAGCGACCTCTGGCTGTTCGGCTACGGCTCGCTGATCTGGAACCCCGGTTTGCCGACCGCCGAAGCCGTCCGCTCGCGCGTGCACGGCTACCACCGTGGGCTCTACCTGTGGTCGCGCGTGAATCGCGGCACGCCGGAGCAACCGGGCCTCGTGCTCGCGCTCGACCGTGGCGGTTCGTGCAGCGGCATCGCGTTTCGCCTCGCGGCGGAAGGCTCGATCCCGCACCTCGAAGCACTGTGGCGCCGCGAAATGGCAATGGGTTCATACCGTCCCGCATGGCTGCCGTGCGTGCTCGCGGACGGACGGCGCGTCGACGCGCTTGCGTTCGTGATGCGCCGCGACGTGCCCAGCTATACGGGCAAACTTTCCGACGAAATCGTGCGCACCGTATTCGACTGCGCATGCGGCCGTTATGGCACGACGCTCGATTACGTGAGCCGCACCGTCGACGCACTGCGCAAAAGCGGCATGCCCGACCGCGCGCTCGAAGCGCTGCTCGCGCGCTGCGAACGGCAAGCACAGCAAGCCCAGGCCGCGGGGGCCGCCACTCCGGCAACCGGGCCCGGCGAACGGACCCCGACGTAAAGCGCCCCGGCGCGCAAAAATGGCATCGGCCGGCGGCTTGCACCGCGACGGCGGTGGCCACACATTAAATTTCTTCACCTCACGCCGCGGGTTTATCCGTTACGATAAAAACACGCACCGCCCGCAAGCACGACCGCGAGCATCGCGGCGAACGCCCGTGCAGAATCCTCCGACTCTCCGGTGCGCGCCGACCGGCGGCCCTGCCGGGGCCAAACCAGGTCACGCGCCGGCCAGCCTCGGCCCGCCATACGGCCGTGCCGGGCGGGACACGGATGGGCCATGCGCGTGGTGTATCCTTAACACTCTGCAACAGCGCGCCGGGCACGAGCCGGGCGCACTACCATGAACGACACGTATCCCAGTCGACGATCCGCCAGCGACAAACCCACCGAAAAGCGCTCACTGCTCGAGCGACTGACCGACTTCATCTCGCCAGAGCCCGACTCACGCGGCGAACTCCTCGAAATCCTGCAGGATGCGCACGAGCGCAACCTGATCGACGCCGACTCGCTGTCGATGATCGAAGGCGTGTTCCAGGTCTCGGAACTCTCCGCACGCGACATCATGGTGCCCCGCGCACAGATGGACGCGATCAACATCGCCGATGCGCCCGCCGACTTCATCCCGTTCATGCTCGAAAAAGCGCACTCGCGCTACCCGGTCTACGAAGGCAATCGCGACAACGTGATCGGCGTGCTGCTCGCGAAAGACCTGCTGCGCTACTACGCGGAAGAAGAATTCGACGTGCGCGGCATGCTGCGGCCCGCGGTGTTCATTCCGGAATCGAAGCGCCTCAATGTGCTGCTGCACGACTTTCGCGTGAACCGCAATCACATCGCGATCGTCGTCGACGAATACGGCGGCGTCGCGGGGCTGATCACGATCGAGGACGTGCTCGAGCAGATCGTCGGCGATATCGAGGACGAATACGACTTCGACGAGGAAAGCGGCAATATCATCGCATCGCCGGACGGACGTTACCGCGTGCGCGCGCTGACCGAAATCGAGCAGTTCAACGAAGAATTCGGCACGCACCTGTCGGACGAAGAAAACGATACGATCGGCGGGCTCGTCACGCATCACTTCGGGCGCGTGCCGCATCGCGGCGAAAAGGTGCGGCTGGGCGACCTGATTTTCGAAGTGCTGCGCGCCGACGCGCGGCAAATTCATATGCTGCTCGTGCGCAAGGATCCGCTCGCGGGCCAGCGCGAACGCGATGCCCAGCACGTGGGAACCTGACCGCGCTTTGCGGATCCGTCTGCAAGCGCCGCAATGCTGCGGCAGCCGAACGCGCGCGGCGCGTATATAGTCCGCACGCCGTGGCCGCGATCCTCGCCGCAAGAGAAAGCAGTCGGGGCATGTAAGCGGGAAGCCGCCGCCGCACGCTACTGCACGTAGCCCGCATAAACCGCACATAAACCGCACGTAACGCTACACCACCATAACGAACGCAACATGGCCGACCCGATCCCTTCCCGTCTGCCCCGTGGCGTGACACCCAACGACGCGGCAGCAGGCGGCCGCGCGTTGCCGCGCTGGCACTATCTCGCGGCGCTCGCCGCGGGCGCCCTCAACACGCTGTCGTTCGCGCCGACGCCGCATGGCGGCTGGCTCGAACTCGCGGTCTTCGTTTTCTTCTATGCGTGGCTGACGCGCGCGACCGGCTGGAAGAGCGCCGCGCTGACCGGCTTCGCGTTTGGCTTCGGCAACTTCGTGACGGGCATCTGGTGGCTGTATGTGAGCATGCACGTCTATGGCGGCATGCCCGCGCCGCTGGCCGGCGGTGCAGTCGTGCTGTTCTCGATCTATCTCGCGCTATACCCGGCGTTTTCGGCGGCCTTGTGGTCGTTCTGCGCGGGACACGCGCGCAACGGCAAAGCCGACGACACGCCGTTTGCGCCGACGTGGCATGGCGCCTTCGCATTCGCGAGCGCATGGGCGCTCGGCGAGTGGCTGCGTGGCACGGTGTTCACCGGCTTTCCTTGGCTCGCGAGCGGCTATCCGCAAGTCGACGGGCCGTTTGCGGGCTTTGCGGCGCTCGCGGGTGCGTATGGCGTCGGCTGGGTGCTCGCGCTGACGGCTGCATTGATTGCGCAGGCGCTGCTGCGCGTGCGCGGCAATGGCAAGCGCCGTGGTGCGACGAACCATGATCCACGCGGCAACCCGCCCGCCGCACGAACGGGCCCCGCACGCATCGTCGCGCCCGCGGCCATTGCCATCGCACTGATCGCCGCCGGCTTGCTGCTGCCGCTCGCGTCATGGACGCATCCGGCGAACGCCACGCTAAGCGTGCGCCTGCTGCAAGGCAATGTGAAACAGGACATGAAATTCGAAGAAGCGAGCGTGATCGAGGAAATCGCCGAATATCAGAAGATGATCATCGCGAAGCCCGCCGACCTGATCGTCACGCCCGAAACCGCGATTCCGGTGCTTGCGCAGGACATCCCCGTCGCGTTCGCGGAAACGATCCGCGGCTTTGCCGATTCGACCGGCTCGTCGATCCTGTTCGGCGCGATCGGCGGCACGATCACGCCGGACGGTCAGGTGGTCGACTATACGAACAGCTTCTACGGCATCACGCCGAACGATAAAAGCGTGTACCACTACGCCAAGCATCATCTCGTGCCGTTCGGTGAATTCGTGCCGTGGGGCTTCCACTGGTTCGTCAACCTGATGAACATCCCGCTCGGCGATTTCGCGCGCGGCGCAGCGGTGCAAAAGCCATTCTTCGTGCATAACCAGGCGGTGTCGGTCGATATCTGCTACGAGGATATTTTCGGCGAAGAGATCGCGCGCACGATCCGCGAGAACCCGACGCCGGCCGGCATACTGATCAACGTGACGAATCTCGCGTGGTTCGGCGACACGATCGCGCTCGACCAGCATCTGCAGATGGCGCGCATGCGTTCGCTCGAAACGGGCCGGCCGATGCTGGCCGCGACCAACACCGGCGTAACCGCCGCCATCGACGACCACGGCAAGGTCATCGCGCGCCTGCCGACGTTCACCGAAGGCTCGCTCGAGGTGACGATTCAGGGCATGGCCGGCGACACCCCGTACATCGCGAGCGGCAACAACACGGTGCTCGCGGCGTCGCTGTTTCTGCTCGCGTTCGGGTTCGCGTTCGGCCCGTCGCGCGCGGACCGCCGCCGCAAGGACGCCGGCAAGCAAGCCGACGAACATGGCAACGAGCACGGCGACAAACACGCCGGTAAGCACGCCGATAAGCACGCGAACCAGGCCGCGCACGATGATGCAAACCGCAACGACCCCGTCAACTGAACCGGGCTGAGCGGCACGCAAAGTCTCAACGCAACGCCAATCCGGTAAAATTCAAGGTTTTAGCACTGGGCCGCGCGACGGCCCGCCGCCGGACCGGAGTATGCAGCGGTCGGTCCCGCGGCGGTTCGAATGCGCGCCGCACTTCCCGCCGGAAAGGCACTTCATGCTCACGTTTCAGCAAATCATCCTGACGCTGCAGTCCTACTGGGACAAGCAGGGTTGCGCGCTGCTCCAGCCGATCGACATGGAAGTCGGCGCCGGCACCTCGCACGTCCATACGTTCCTTCGCGCAATCGGCCCGGAGCCGTGGCGCGCGGCCTACGTGCAGCCGTCGCGCCGTCCGAAGGACGGCCGCTACGGCGAGAACCCGAACCGCCTGCAACACTACTACCAGTACCAGGTCGTGCTGAAGCCGGCCCCTGCAGACATCCTCGACCTGTACCTCGGTTCGCTCGAAGCGCTCGGCTTCGATCTGAAGCAGAACGACGTGCGCTTCGTCGAAGACGACTGGGAAAATCCGACGCTCGGCGCATGGGGCCTCGGCTGGGAAGTGTGGTTGAACGGCATGGAAGTCACGCAGTTCACGTACTTCCAGCAGGTCGGCAAACTCGACTGCAAACCGGTGCTCGGCGAAATCACGTACGGGCTCGAGCGTCTCGCGATGTACCTGCAAAAGGTCGAAAACGTCTACGACCTCGTCTGGACCGAGTGGGAAGAACAAGGCCCGAACGGCCCCGAAACGCGCCGCCTCACCTATGGCGACGTGTATCACCAGAACGAAGTCGAACAGTCGACGTATAACTTCGAACAGGCGAACGTCGAATTGCTGTTCACGTTCTTCAACAGCTACGAAAGCGAAGCGAAGCGGATGATCGAAGCGCACCTGCCGCTGCCCGCGTACGAGCTCGTGCTGAAGGCCGGTCACACGTTCAACCTGCTCGATGCGCGCGGCGCGATCTCGGTCACCGAACGCGCGGCGTATATCGGCCGCATCCGCAATCTGTCGAGCTTCGTCGCGCAGGCCTATTACGATTCGCGCGAAAAGCTCGGCTTCCCGATGCTCGGCAATCCGGTGCACGCGGTGCCCGGCCTCGAAACCGACGAACAGGAAGCCGCGAAACCGGCCTGGGCGCCGTCGCTGAAGCTCGAGCCGAAGTTCGACAAAGACTGACGAGACAAGAACACATCATGCATTCCCAACACGCCACCCTGCTCGTCGAACTGTTGACCGAAGAGCTGCCGCCGAAAGCGCTGGCGCGCCTCGGCGACGCATTCGCCGAAGGTATTGCGCAGCGCCTCGCGGCGCGCGATCTGATCGAAGGCGAGCTGTCGTTCGAGCGCTATGCGACGCCGCGGCGCCTCGCGGTTACCGTCAACAACGTGCGCGCGGTCGCGCCGGAAAAGCACGTGCGCGAGAAGGTGCTGCCGGTGTCGGTCGCGCTCGATGCGAACGGTCAGCCCACCGCGCCGCTTGCGAAGAAACTCGCCGCGCTCGGCTTTCCCGACTTTTCGGTCAGCGATCTCGAACGTGCGTCGGACGGCAAGGCCGAAGCGTTCTTCCTGCGCTATGCGGCGCCCGGCGCGACGCTCGCGGAAGGCCTGCAGGCCGCGCTCGACGAAACGCTCGCGAAGCTGCCGATCCCGAAGGTCATGACGTACCAGCGTCCGGACGGCACCAACGTGCAGTTCGTGCGCCCCGTGCATCGCCTGACGGTTCTGCACGACAACCAGATCGTGCCCGTCAGCGCGTTCGGCATCGATGCCGACGATACGACGCTCGGCCACCGCTTCCTGTCCGAGGGCTTCGTGCAGATCCAGCATGCGAAGGCGTATGCGGAAACCTTGCGTCACCGCGGTCACGTGGTCGCGAACTTCGCCGACCGCAAGGCCGTGATCCGCTCGCACCTGCTCGCGCATGCGAACGGCGACGAGGTCGTGATGCCCGACGCGCTGCTCGACGAAGTCACGTCGCTTGTCGAATGGCCGGTTGTCTACGCATGCCGTTTCGAGGACGAATTCCTGCAGGTGCCGCAGGAATGCCTGATTCTCACGATGCAGACAAACCAGAAGTATTTCGCGCTCACCGATGCGAACGGCAAGCTGCGCTCGCGCTTTCTGATCGTCTCGAACATCGAGACCGACACGCCCGACGACATCGTCGAGGGGAACGAACGTGTCGTGCGCCCGCGTCTCGCCGATGCGAAATTCTTCTTCGAACAGGACAAGAAGAAGCCGCTCGCGGACCGCGTGCCGCTGCTGGCGAACGTCGTCTATCACAACAAGCTCGGTTCGACGCTGCAGCGCGTCGAGCGTATCGAAGCGCTCGCCGGCGAGATCGCGGCAACGACAGGTGCCGACGTCGCGCTCGCGAAACGCGCCGCGCGCCTCGCGAAGGCGGATCTGCTAACCGACATGGTCGGCGAGTTCCCCGAGCTGCAAGGCACGATGGGCACGTACTACGCGCGCCACGACGGCGAGCCCGAAGAAGTCGCGCTCGCGTGCTCGGAACACTATCAGCCGCGTTTCTCCGGCGATGCGCTGCCCGCCACCGCGACCGGCACGACCGTCGCGCTCGCGGACAAGCTCGAGACGCTCGTCGGCATCTGGGGCATCGGCCTGCAGCCGACCGGCGAAAAAGACCCGTTCGCGCTGCGCCGCCATGCGCTCGGCGTGCTGCGCATTCTGGTCGAGAAGCAATTGCCGGTCGATCTCGTCGAATTGCTGCGCGCCGCGCACAAGCAGTTCGCCGCGCTGCCGGGCGTCGCCGATTCGACGGCCGCGCTCTATGAATTCTTTATGGATCGCCTGCGCGGTCTGTTGCGCGAGCGCGGCTATGGCGCGGGCGAAATCGACGCGGTGCTCGCGCTGAATCCGGCGCGCCTCGACGATATCGTCGCGCGCCTCGACGCCGTGCGCGAATTCGCGGCACTTGCCGAAGCGGCATCGCTCGCGGCCGCCAACAAGCGGATTTCGAATATCCTGAAGAAGTCCGAAGGCGCAGCGGCCGACGGCGCGCCGGCCATCGTGCAGACGGCACTGCTCGTCGAAAGCGCCGAAAAAGCGCTGCACGCGCAGCTCGAGCAGGTCGCGCCGCGTGTGCAGTCGCAGCTCGCGGAACGGCAGTACACGGGCGCGCTGTCGGCGCTCGCGGCGCTGCGCGAACCAGTCGACACATTCTTCAACGACGTGATGGTCAACGCCGAAGACCCGGCGTTGCGCGCGAACCGGCTCGCCCTGCTCGGCGCACTGCACCAGCAGATGAACTGCGTCGCCGATATTTCGCGGCTCGCCGCCTGAGTGCCCACATCATGGCAAGCACAAAGAAACTCGTGGTGCTCGACCGGGACGGCGTGATCAACGTCGATTCCGAGGCGTTCATCAAGTCGCCGGACGAATGGGTCGCCCTGCCCGGCAGTCTCGATGCGATCGCACGGCTCAATCAGGCCGGCTACCGCATTGCGATCGCAACGAACCAGTCGGGCATCGGTCGCGGCCTCTTCGACATGGCCGCGTTGAACGCGATGCATGAAAAGATGCATCGGATGGCGGCCATGGTCGGGGCGCGCATCGACGCAATCTTCTTCTGTCCGCACACGGCCGAAGATCAGTGCGAATGCCGCAAGCCGAAGCCCGGCATGCTGAAGATGATCGCCGAGCGTTACGACGTCGATCCGAAAGGCACGCCCGCGGTCGGCGACTCGCTGCGCGATCTGCAGGCGGGCGCGGCGCTCGGCTTCACGCCGCATCTGGTGCTGACCGGCAAGGGGCAAAAAACGCTCGCTGCCGGCGGCCTGCCCGAAGGCACGCGCATTCACGACGACCTGCGCGCGTTTGCTTTGGACTTCCTCGCCGAAGAACAGGATTGATGCGCGTCGTGCGCATCACCGTTACCCGTTGAACCGACCGATGCGCTTTATACGCTCCCTGCTGCTTTTCGTCTTTTTCATCGTCTTCACGGCTCCGTATGCAACGGCGTGCTTTATCGCATTTCCGTTCATGCGCGCGGACGGCCGCTACTGGATGGCGGTCGGCTGGTGCAAATCCGTGCTCGTGGTGCTGCGCGGCTTGAATGGCATCCGTCATCGGGTGCAGGGATTCGAGAATCTGCCCGATGGCCCGGCCGTGCTGCTATCGAAGCATCAGTCCGCGTGGGAAACGCTCGCCTTCCCCGCACTGATGCCGCGGCCGCTCTGCTATGTGTTCAAGCGCGAACTGCTGTACGTGCCGTTTTTCGGCTGGGCGCTCGGCATGCTGAAGATGGTTCATATCGACCGCAAGGAAGGCAAGCACGCATTTGCGTCGGTGACGAGACAAGGCAAGCGGCGCATGCAAGAAGGCGCATGGGTCATCATGTTTCCCGAAGGCACGCGCACGCCGACCGGCAAGCAAGGCAAGTACAAAACCGGCGGCGCGCGCTTCGCGATCGCGACCGGCGCGCCTGTCGTGCCGATCGCCCATAACGCGGGACGTGTGTGGCCGCGCAACTCGTTTATCAAATATCCGGGTATAGTCACGGTGTCGATCGGCAAGCCGATCGACACGCGCGGGCTCACGCCCGATGAAGTGAACATGCGCGTCGAAACATGGATCGAAGCCGAGATGCGACGCATCGATCCTGCCGCTTATGGCGCCGGGCACAACGCGCCTGCCGCCGCGCAAATCTGACGCGCGCACGCCGCCTCTTCGTCGTATTTGTCATCGAGACGGCGTATTAGCGTGAAGCGAGTCCGATGCAGAAGTCTTCCAAGCCGCAACCCGCCGCGGCGCTCGATAGCCGGCAACTCGATCTGCCGCTCTTCGAAGCGCCCGGCCTGTCCGAATCGCCGTCGCCGCAAAAACCGGCGGTGCCGCTTGCGCCCGATGGCACGAAGTTGCGCCACGTTACGCTTGGCGCGCGTTCGCTCTACTACCATCTGAAACGTTCGTCGCGCCGCTCGATCGGCTTCGCGATCGACAGCACGGGGCTCACGATCACCGCGCCGCGCTGGGTCACGCTGACCGACATCGAAACCGCGATCGCCGAAAAACAGCGCTGGATATTTAACAAGCTCACCGAATGGCAGACGCGTGTCGAACAGCGTGCGTTGCCGCGCGTCGACTGGAAAGATGGCGCGCAGGTGCCGTATCTCGGCCACCCGGTGCGCGTGACGCTTGGCGCGCCGAACGGCACGCTGCTTTTCGATGAAAAAGCGGCAACGCTCGCGCTGCCGCTGCCGATGCAGGCCGACCCGCAGCAGATCAAGGACCGCGTGCAAGGCTGGCTGCAAAGCGAGGCGAAGCGCCTGTTCGGCGAACGCCTTGATGTCTACGCGGAAAAACTCGGCGTGAACTACCGCGCGTACGCGCTTTCATCGGCGGCGACGCGCTGGGGCAGTTGCTCGAGCGACGGTAAGATTCGCCTGAACTGGCGGCTCATTCACTTCCCGGTGTCGATCATCGACTATGTCGTCGCACACGAACTTGCGCACTTGCGCGAGATGAACCACAGCCCGCGCTTCTGGCAAACGGTCGAATCGATTTTTCCCGAGTTCCGCGAAGCGCGGCAGACGCTCAAGCACCATCCGCCCGAGTTGCTGCCGGCGCTCTGAGTGCGGGCCGGTTACGACTTCTTCTGGATGAACTCGATCTTGTAGCCGTCCGGGTCGGCGATGAATGCGATCACCGTCGTGCCGTGTTTCATCGGGCCGGCTTCGCGCACCACCGTGCCGCCCTGCGCCTTGATTTTTTCGCACGCGGCGTACGCATCTTCGACTTCGATCGCGAGATGGCCGAAGCCGCTGCCGAGGTCGTACGACTCGGTGTCCCAGTTGTGCGTCAATTCGATGACCGTGCCTTCACGCTCGTCCGTGTAGCCGACGAAGGCGAGCGTGAATTTGCCGTCCGGATAATCCTGGCGGCGCAGCACTTTCATGCCGAGCAGTTCGGTGTAGAACTTGATCGAGCGATCGAGATTGCCGACGCGAAGCATGGTGTGGAGAAAGCGCATCGTGAGCTCCTGATTGCGGGGTGTCGAGGACGTAAATGTACCGAAAAAGCCGGGTGTTCGCTGAGGGGCGGGCCGCCCGCTTACGCGTCAAAAAAGATGCCGAAGGCCCGCCATCAGGCCGATCTGCGTGCTCTTCTGCGCGAGCCCGACACCATTGACGCCCTGCAGCTGCGCGCCGATCAGATCGCCACGATACAGCGCATAGTCCGCTTCGACATAAACATCCGTGCGCTTCGAAAGGTTGTAGTCGGCGACGAACTGGTACTGCCAGGCGGAGCCGTCCTGCGCGGGAGTTTTGCCGTCCTGCAGCGTGCGCCACACGTTGACCGCGAGATGCCACGCGTCGCCGAGCGCCTGCGTGATGCCGCCCAGTATCATGCGGCGCCGCGAAAAATCGGTGTATTTGAGCGCGGCGAGCACGGGCGCCGTAAACGGTCCGTTAGCGAAATTCGAAAAACCCGGATCGTTGCGATTGACGATATAACCGAGCGCAACCCGCGTACCGTCCCATAGGTACGAACCGCCGAACGTCCACGCCTTCGCGGTGCTGCCGTTCACCGAATCGCGCGTCTGCTCATAGGCGCCGCCCAGGTTGAGCGGGCCGCCCTTCGGCGCATACGCAGCGGCCGCGCCGAACTGCGAGCCATACGATGTGTGCCCTGCGACGCCGCCGAACGCGTACGCGGCGGCGAACATCAGGCCGTCCCTTCGCGCCTGATACTGCACCTGATTGCTGGTCCAGATGCCGCCTGACATCGTGACTTCCGGCTGGAAACTGAAATCGTAGGGGATCCACGGGTTGCTGCCGTAGCCGCCGATCGTGATGCCTTCGATCAGCACGTTCGGCTGCCGCCCGAAGATGAGCCGTCCATACGAAGACGATTGCACGCCAACCTGCGCTTCGTTGATAAACGGCAGCGTCGTGTCGCTCTGTCCGGAGTTGATGTAGAAGCGGTTTTCGAGCCGGAAGAACGCAGACCAGCCGCCGCCCAGCTCCTCGGTGCCGCGCAGCCCCCAGCGGCTCTCGCTCATGCCGCCGTTGCCGAGGCCGACCGTCGAATCGCCCGCCTTGTTCGTGTGCGTCATATAGCGAACGCTTTCGTCGACGATTCCATACAGTGTGACGCTCGACTGCGCGTGCGCCGGCAACGCGGCGAGCGCGAACATGAGCGCGATCGCGGCCAGCGCCGTCGGTACGGCGGACGGCGCGAGGAAACGGATCCCCCTTCGGGCCTTCACCATGCCGTCTCCTTGTATGGCGCGTCGGTCGGAACGCGCTCATGCGGCCTGAATCGGTTTCGAACGGCGGAGAAACGTCGGAGCAGACTGAAAGCAGACTACGGAGTCCGCAGCATGATGCCTGACGTAAGGGGGAATGTGCGAAAAATGTAAATATCGCGACTTCGCCAACTCAAGCTGAAGGCTGCCGCCGCGGCGCGGCGATCACCACTGGAAACCCGCGCCCGCCACCACACCGACATTGCCGTTAGTGCTCGTATTGCCCGACAGCTTCACGACGAACTTGTTGTTCTGCGTCACATACGACGCACCGAAGGCGGCGCCCGACTGGCCGCCGTAGCGCGCACCGGCAACCGCGACCATCGTCTTGCCGGGCTGCGTCGGCTGCGGCAAGCCTGCGACCGCCATCGCCGCCGCGGTGCCCGCATTCGCGCCTTTCGCGACGTTGTTGATCTGCCCTTGCAAGCCGGAAATCTGCTGGTTCGTGTTCGCGACCGTGGCATTCAGTTGATTGACGTTGACCGCATCGGTACCCTGCACGCCCGCGGCGACGTTGACGATTTGCCGCTCGCCGCCCGCCGTGCCGACCGACACGGTGTTCTCGCGATTCGCCACCGCATTGGCGCCCAGCGCAACCGAATTGTTCGCCGCTGCATTCGCCTGCGAACCGAGCGCCACCGAAGCGGCGCCCGACGCCTGCGCACGGTCGCCGAGCGCGGTCGAATCGTTGCCGGTCGCGCTCGCCCCGCCGCCGGCCGCAAACGAGTTCGAGCCGCTCGCGACAGCAGGTCCGCTCACGGTGCTCGATGCAATCGCGGTCGAGCCGTTTGCGTGGTAGTTCTGCACGGTCTGGCCGAGCATCGCGAGCTGTTCGTTCGTCGCGTATAGCTGCGCGCCGGTGACCGCATCGGTACTCGTCGCGCTCAGATCCGCGTCCTGGAGATTCGACAGCGCCACGCGCGTCGTCGTGCCGGCTCCGCCGAGCGTGACACGGTCATGGGCCGAGCTGTCGTAAGCGATGATGTCGGCCGCATCGACTTGCCCCGCGGCATCGACGCCCGCCCTGAGCGCCGCGCCGCGCAGCAGTCCATTGTTGCCGCCCGTGCTGGTGCCGCCCGGCAGCGCCGCCGCGATTGCCGCGTTCATCTGGCCGAACGTCACGGCGTCGCTGTAATTCACGCCGTCCGCGACATTGACGATGCGACGCTTCGCGGTATTCGAGCCCACTGCGAATGTGTTGGCCTGGCTGGTTGACGATCCCGCGCCGATCGCAATCGCACTGACGGCTGTCGCACGCGCGTTTGCGCCGATCGCCAGCGCGTTGTCGCCGGTCGCCTGCGCGTACCCGCCGATTGCGACCGAATTCTCTCCCGACGCGGTCGCATCCAGCGCCGTTGTGTCGCCGAACTTGACGTATTTGAGCTTCGCCGAAATGCCGGCAGCCGCGGCGGACGTGTCCGTGATCCGCTGATCGAGCGCATCGACCGCACCGCCGACACCAATGACCGTGTCGCCGCCGACCGTGTACCGCGGCATCGTCACGCTGCCGTCCGCAACGACGACCGAGCCGCCGCCGAGCGCGGCCGCGATGCTGCTCGCCGAACCGTAGAGCTGCGCGCCGTTGATCGCGTCCTTGCTGCCCGGGTTGACCGCGCCCGCCTTGACGTTCGTGATCGTCGTGCCCGCCGTGCCGCCCGCAAGCGTCACCTTGCTACGCGTCAGGTCGTCGTACGCCACGAATGCGTTGGTCGGACTGCCGGACGTGTCGACGGTCAAGCCGGCCGCCTTCAGTTGGGCGACGTTGACCGCGTCGGTGTCGTTGATACCCGCCGACATGTTGGTGAGCCGCCGCGTCAGCGTGCCCGTCAGATTCTGATTGAGCGCGGCAGTATCCGATGAATTGCCGTCGCCGCCGTCGCTATAAGTGCCCTTCAGCGGATTGTCGCCGACACGGCCAAGCGACACGGTGTTCGCTTCCGTCGCGACCGAGCCGGTGCCGAGCGCGACGCTGTTCCGCGCGCCGCTCGCGACATAGGCAGCCGCGCCGACCGCGCTGCCGAAATAGGCGTACGTCTGTGTGCTGAAGCCGAAGCCGGTCGCAAAGCTCACGTTGGCCGGCACATAACCGTACGCGCCGACCACGGTCTCCGCCAGATTATGCGCAGCATCCTTCACCCCGGCATTCGCAAAGCAGCCGCCGACGACCGACCATGTGCCGCTGCCGGCATTCGTCGTCGTACAGTTTTGCCCGGTTGCCTTGTCGGTATCGTTGATCGTAATCGCGCTGGCGAATAAGGGGCCCGCGGCAGTCAGCCCAGCGGTTCCCAACGCAATCGCAGCGATGCCGGTCGCGAACCTTGCGCGCGGTGCCGGCTGGCGCGGCCGACTGTTAAAGTTTTCGCACACGGCAGTGCGAATCGGCGTAACAGCACATCGGATCAGCGGACGGTTGGCATTCATTTTCTAATCCTAATTAAGTTGAACGAATGCGCTGAAGTATAGAAACGTGCAGACGCGCGCCCTTATAGGACCAGTCCGAAAAACCTCGAATTCAACTTAGTCCGCGATGTCACGCGGACAGGATAGAAAGATGAACCAACAGGCGATTTTCGCCTAGCCGCGCGAAGCCGATAACGCCTGAGCGACGCGCACATACTCGTCGACCGGCACGTCTTCGGCGCGCCGTGCGAGATCGAAGCCGAGCGCATCGAAATCGACTGCGTCGCGATACGCGGACAGCGTATTGCGCAGCATCTTGCGTCGCTGCGAGAACGCAGCGGTCACGACTTCGCCGAGCGCCGTTTCGTCGACGTCGGGCAATTCGTGCGGCGCGTAGGGGATCATCCGCACGATTGCCGAATTGACCTTCGGCGGCGGCTGAAACGATTCGGGCGGCACATCGAGCAGCTTGTCGATCACATACCGGTACTGCAGCATGACCGACAGACGGCCGAACGCCTTGCTGCCCGGCTCGGCCACCATCCGCTCGACCACTTCGTCCTGCAGCATGAAGTGCTGGTCGATCACATCGCGCGCGAAGGTCGTGAGATGAAACAGCAGCGGGCTCGAGATGTTGTACGGCAGATTGCCGACGATGCGCAGCGACGGCTTGCGTTCGCGCGCATCGCTTGCCGTATCGGTTGAAACACCACGCGCCGCCAGCGTGCTGAAATCGAATGCCAGCGCATCGCCTTCATGCAACTGAAGACGCTCGCCGAATTTCTCCTTGAGCCGCGCGATCAGATCGCGGTCGAGTTCGACCGCATGCAACGGCGATTCGGGCGTGGCGAGCCGTTCGATCAGCGGCTCGGTCAAGGCGCCGAGGCCCGGCCCGATTTCGACCATGCGCTCGCCGCGTTGCGGGCGAATCAGATCGACGATCGAATCGATGATGCCGAGATCGACGAGGAAGTTTTGCCCGAACCGCTTGCGCGCGAAATGGCCCTGGTGTTGCCGGCTGGGATGCGGTCTCGTCGATGACATCGAAATCGGAATAGAAAAGTGCGGCCGGCAATCAGGCGCCGCGCCGATGGCGCGCCATCGACACCGCGGTATCGATCGCGGCGATCAGGCTGCCGGCGTCGGCGCGGCCCGTGCCGGCCAGATCGAGTGCGGTGCCGTGATCGACAGACGTGCGGATGATCGGCAGACCGAGCGTGACGTTGATGCCCTCGCCGAAGGTCGCGTACTTCAGCACGGGAAGGCCCTGGTCGTGGAACATCGCGAGCACGCAGTCGGCTTCGGTCAGATAGCGCGGCTGAAACAGCGTATCGGCCGGATACGGACCGCGCGCATCGATGCCCTGCGCGTTCGCCTGCGCGAGCGCCGGCGTAATCACGTCGATTTCCTCGCGGCCGAGGTAGCCGTTCTCGCCCGCATGCGGATTGAGGCCGGTGACGAGAATGCGCGGCGCAGGCAGGCCGAAATGATGGCGCAAGTCGTGACTGATGATACGCAGCGTATCGACGATACCGTCGATGGTGAGCGCCGCCGCGACATCCTTCAACGGCAGATGCGTGGTCGCGAGCGCAACGCGCAGCGGACGCTGGCCCGTGCCGGCGAGCATCATCACGACGTGCGGCGTGTGCGTGCGCTCGGCCAGATATTCGGTGTGGCCGGTGAACGGCACGCCGGCGTCGTTGATCGTGCTCTTTTGCAGCGGCGCGGTGACGATCGCATCGAACCGGCCGGCCACGGCGCCGTCGATCGCGGCATCGAGCAGCGCCAGCACATAGCGGCCGTTTGCCGCGTCGAGTTTGCCGGCCCGCGACGGCACGCCAAGCGCGTGATGCAGCACCTCGACGCGCCGCCCTTGCAACGCATTCCAGTCGACGCCGACCGCCTGCGCGCGCTCGGCGAGCAGCGCTGCGTCGCCGAGCACCGTGAAGTGCGCGTCGGGCCAGTGCGCGCCGGCTGCCGCCAGTGCCTGCGCGGTCAACTCGGGACCCACGCCTGCCGGCTCGCCGGTCGTGATCGCGATGTTCAGCGACGCGGAACGCGGCGAAGCGGATGCAGCAGGCGAGGTGTCGGTCGTCATGACTTCCGTGATGGCAATGAGTTACTGCAACGAACTGCCGGGCGCGGACTTGTAGTCGACATACGCCGTATCGCGCAGTTCGCGCAGCCAGTCCGCGTAAGCCTGCTCCGCCTTGCGCTGGCCGATCGCCTGGCGCGCGAGGTCCATCTGCTGCGCGACCGAGCCTTCGGCTTCGCGGCGACCCAGCACCTGGATCAGGTGGTAACCATATTCGGTGCGCACCGGATCGCTGATCTGGCCGTCCTGCAGGTTATTCATCGCGCGCTCGAATTCAGGCACCGTCTCGCCGGGACTGACCCAACCGAGGTCGCCGCCCTGCGACGCGGAGCCATCCTGCGAATAGGTGCGCGCGAACTTGTCGAAGTCGCCGCTGCCATCCTGGATTTCCTTCTTGATCTCGAGCAGCTTCTCGCGTGCCTGCGGCTCCGACTGACCGTCGCCGACGCGCAGCAGAATATGACGCACGTGCGTTTGCACGAGCCGTGCCGAATCGCCGGTCATGGTCTGCCCGCCCGAGCGGCGGTCGACGAGCCGCACGATCTCGAAGCCGTCGCTCGTGCGGATGACCGACGGGTTCACCTGGCCCGCACGCAGCGTCGAAGCCGCCGTGACGAATTCGGGCGGCAGCTTCGACGGCGGCAAAAAGCCCATGTCGCCGCCCTTCTTCGCGTCCGGTGCCTGCGAGTTCGACTTTGCAAGCTTTTCGAAATCATCGCCGCTGCCGCTCGTTGCCTGCTTCAGCAGATCGTCAGCTTTCTTCTGCGCGGCTTCGATATCGGTTTGCGACGCGTTCAGCGGTGCGTTCAGGAAGATATGCTCGAAGCGCAGATCGCTTGTGCTGCCCGAGCTCGGTCCGCGCTGGCTGGCGATGTAGTTCGCGACTTCCGCGTCCGACACCGTGATCTTGCTGTCCACTTCCTTTTCGCGCAGCCGCTGCAGAATCAGCTCGGTCTTCGCGTCGCCGCTGAACGTCGCCCAGGGCACGCCTTCGGCCTCGATGCGCGAGCGGTACACGGCGAGCGTCATGTTGTTCGCCTGCGCGAGACGCTCGAGCGTGCGCTGCACGGTGGCGTCGTCGACGGTGATGTTGTCCTCGCGCGCCTTCTGCAGCTGGATACGTTCGAGCACCATCTGGTTCAGCACCTGCTGGCGCAGCTGATCCGCGGGCGGAATCGGCGCGTGCTGCTGGTTCAGACGGCGCGTGATGAGACCCGTGCGCTCATCGAGCTCGCGCTGCGTAATCACGCCATTGTTGACCACAGCAGCAATCGTATCGACCGTCTGGCCGCTGCCGCTATCGAGCGCCTGCGCGTGCGCGGGGCCCACCAGCATAAAGAACACGGCAGCCGCGAACCCGGTCGCGAACGATGCCGAACGAAGCTTTTTCATGATTCCCACAGATACTCCAAATGATGTCGGGCTTCGGTGCCGCGGGCATTATCCGCCCATGACATGATCGCCCGTATCGTCGTATTTTATAAGCGCGCAAAACCGGTCATTCAAAATTGTTGAACCGCGATTCGGGCGGCGGTGGCGGCGGCGGCGGCGAATAGCCAGCGACGCTCGTACGGAACGCGGACACGAGGCCGTTGTCGACGCTCGACAGGCCCTTCAACGTCAACTGCGCGAGGAAACGCGTTGCGGACGTTGCGAGGCCCTGCGTGTTGACGCCGTTCGCGTACTTCTGCACGCCGACGCCGAGCGTCCAGCAATCGGCGTCGTACTGCATGCCGAGGAGGCCGTCGACGAGCCGGTGGCCTTGCAGGTCGTAATTGACGCGGCCCACCGCGAACACGCGGTGCGTCAGCGGCCATTGCCCCGAGATCAGGATCTGGTTGATCGGCTGGTTTTCGAGCGTCGTGTTGGCGCGCGTGTAACGATAGCCGAGGTTGATCACCTTGCCGGTTTCGGGACTGAACCCGAAGCCGATGCTCGACTTCACCAGTTGATTGTTGTCGGCATTATATTGGAACGCGGTTTCCTGCGCGAAACCATAGCCGAGCTTGAACGACGCACCGGCGATCAGGTCCGAATGGCGCGCCGTGGTTTCCGACTGGCCCGGCAGCAGCGTCACGCGCTGATCCGTGAAGTAGTACTGCTGCGCGATCACGAAACGCGCGCGTTCGTCGCCGGTCGCCGCGTTGATGAAGCGCGTCGTCAGCGCCGCGGTCACGCGGTTCGCGTCGGCGATACGGTCTTCGCCGACGAATGTGTTCGGCTGGAAAATTTCGGCGAGGCCGAAGTCGGAATCGGCCGTATCGAAGAGCGGCGCGTCGTTCTGATTGCGGAACGGCGTGTACACGTAATACAGCCGCGGCTCGAGCGTCTGGATATAGTCGGTGCCGAAGATCCGCACCGACCGGTCGAAGATGAGCCCCGTATCGAACGAGAACGTCGGAATCGATTCGGTGAAATTCTTCGGCTGCCCCGCGACCGAATTCGTGCCGAGGTTGCTCAGGTTGTACGACGCGAAGTGCCATTGCACCTTCGGCGTGACGAAGTAGCCGGGCCCGACGACCGAGTACGCGAGGTACGGATCGAAGACGACGCGGTCGCCTTCGGTCATGTTGTCGGCCGTGATGCGGAAGCGCGAGTAGTCGGCCGTCGCGCCGTAGTCGAAGCCGTCGACGTTGAACTTCGTGTACGTGACCTTCAGCTCCGGCTCGCGGCCATACGGCGGCGTCGAACCCTGCAGCGTCTGCCAGTGCTGCTCGCGCGCGAGCACGGACCACGGACCGTTGTTGTACGTGAGGCCGGCTTCCTGCTGGTACAGCAGCTGCGTGCCGTTGAGGAACTGGTTCGTCGACGACGCCAGATCCTCCGGATACGTGTTGTCCGATACCTTGTTGTAGTAGACGTAGCCGCCGAATCCGTTGCCGAAGTTCTGGTTGTGCTGGATATACAGCGCGTAGCGGTTCGTCTTCGTGATTGCGTCGTCGGGCAGGAACTGGCCCGTGAACGACCCGCTATACGTGGGCGACAGGTACCGGTAGTTGACGTCCGTCAGCACGCCGCGCCGCGAGATGATCCGCGGCGTGATCGTCAGATCGCGGTTCGGCGCGATGTTGAAGTAATACGGCAGCGACAGCTCGAAGCCGTTGTTCGAACTCACCGAGAACGTCGGCGGCAGCAAACCGCTCCTGCGATCGCCCGACAGCGGGAACGACATCCACGGGCTCGCGAAGATCGGCACGCCCTGAAAAAACAGCACGCCGTTGTGCGCGACGCCTTCCTCGGCGCCGGTATCGAAATCGAACTCGGTGCCCTTGATGTACCACGCCGGGTCGCTCTCGCACGAGCATGCCGTGTAGGTTGCGTGCGAAAACACCGAGCGCTCGTTATCGAGCAGATCGACACGTTCCGCGCTGCCCGAACCGCCCGTCATCGTGAAGCGATACTTCGGCGCGGTCATGAAACCTTCATTCGACTCGACTTTCAGGTGCGCCTCGGGGCCGACGAACAGCGCGCCGCTGCCGAAGACACGCACATGGCCGTACGCGTCGGCCATGTCGGTATCCTGATCGTAGTGCAGCGCGTCGCCCTTGATGATCGAATTGGCCTGACGCACTTCGGCCGAACCTTTCGCCGCCATGTCGCGATCGGCGGTGCCGGTGGTCGAATCGCCGAGTACGAAGGTCGCGGCGCGCTCGCCGGTCGGCACGGTCCGGTCTTCGAGTTGCGGGGACAGCCGTAGGTCCCATGGCGAGTTGCCGAGCGGCTGCGCCTGCGCCGCCTCGCCCGCGAGCTGGGCGTGCGAAAGCGCAGGAAAGAGACCGGGCACGGCAACGAGTGCCGCGACGAGCCGCCTCGTGCGCGGCAAGCCGTCGCAAGAAGATAGGTAAGGGAAATGCTTTCTAGGCGGCATGTATTCGTTTGGCGAATCGGCCCCACCATCAGCTCATGCAGTCACAGTTACCGCCTGCACAAGCGCCCCCGGCGACCGGTGGAGTGCGTTGCGCAAATTGTTCGATCTATTCCAGCGGTGAGGCGGGCGGTCAAACGAGTTATGCGAAGGCTGGCGCGAGCCGCGTCAAAAAAGTCGTGGGGTATTATATGGCAAGACGTTCTCTATCCCGTTTTCAGCCCCGATTTTCATGACGCCGAGCCCCGCGCCCGCCTCCTCTTCCACCGTTAGCACCCATTCCGCCCGCCTCGAACGGCTGACCGCCTGGCTTCGCAGCCACGCCGGACGCTACGGTCTCGACCTCGGCACGCTCGCTCCCGCCTCCGCTGACGCGAGCTTTCGCCGGTATTTCCGGCTTGGCGCGAGCGCGGCGGCGAATGTGGGCGGCGTGGCAGCCGCGACCACGGTCATCGCCGTCGACGCCCCGCCGCCCGAGAAATGCCGCGAGTTCGTACAGGTGGCGCGCTTGCTCGAAGCGGCCGGCGTGCACGTGCCACGCGTACTCGAAGTGGATTTCGACGCCGGGTTCATGCTCGTCACCGATCTCGGCACCGAGCCGTATCTGACCGCGCTCAACCAAGGCAACGCGCGCGGGCTCATGCGCGACGCGATCGACACGCTGATCCGCTGGCAGCTCAGTTCACGCGAAGGCGAATTGCCGCCGTTCGACGAAGCATTCATGCGCCGCGAAATGGAGCTGATGCCCGAATGGTTCATCACGCGTCATCTGGGCCGCGAAGTCGACGCCGCCACACGCGGCGTGCTCGATCGCACGTTTGCGCTGCTCGTCGCGAGCGCCAGTGCGCAGCCGCACGTGTACATGCTGCGCGATTTCATGCCGCGCAACCTGATGATCGCGAGTCCGAACCCGGGTGTGCTCGACTTCCAGGACGCGGTGTACGGGCCGATCACCTACGACGTCGCGTCATTGCTGCGGGACGCGTTCCTGAGCTGGGACGAGGCCTTCGAGCTCGACTGCTTCGCGTACTACTGGGAGCACGCGAAAAAAGCGGGCTTGCCCGTCGACGCGGACTTCGGCGAGTTCTACCGGCAACTCGAATGGATGGGCCTGCAACGGCATATCAAGGTGCTCGGCCTGTTCTGCCGGATCAACTATCGCGACAGCAAGCCGCACTATCTGAAAGACCTGCCGCGCTTTATCGACTACGCGCGCAAGGTCGCGCAGCGCTACGCGCCGCTCGCGCCGTTTGCAAAGCTGCTCGACGACCTCGAAGGCCGCGCGAACGAAGTCGGCTACACGTTCTGACCTGACCGATGACAACACCGGCCACCCAACCGACGTTGACCACGGCGATGATCTTCGCGGCGGGCCGTGGCGAACGGATGCGTCCGTTGACGGACACCTGCCCGAAGCCGCTGCTCGAAGCGGGCGGCAAACCGCTGATCGTCTGGCAGATCGAACGGCTGGCGGCCGCGGGCCTGCGTAAGATCGTGATCAACCATGCGTGGCTGGGCGAGCGGATCGAAGCCGTACTGGGTGACGGCTCGCGCTGGGGCGTGCAACTGCGCTATTCGGCCGAAGGCGAGGCGCTCGAAACAGCCGGCGGGATCGCACAGGCGCTGCCTTTGCTCGAACACGCGGGCCGCGCGGAGGTGTTCGTCGGTGTGGCCGGCGATGTCTACGCCGACTTCGACTACGCGATGCTGCACGCCCATGCCGCTCGTCTCGCAAAGCAACCGGAGCCCGGCATGCATCTCGTGATGGTGCCGAACCCGGCGTTTCATCCGACCGGCGACTTCGTGCTGCGTGACGGTGCGCTGTCGCTCGATGGCGCGCCGCGCCTGACGTTCGGCAGCATCGCGTTGTACGACACGCGGATGTTTCGCGATCTGCCGCGCGGCACGCGGCGCGCGCTCACGCCCTACTATCGCGAGACGATCGCGCAAGGCCGCGCAAGCGGCGAACTGTATGAAGGGCGCTGGGAGAATGTCGGCACGCCCGCGCAGTTGCAGGCGCTCGATCGGGCGTTGCGGGGCGCGGGCTCCGCGTAGCCGGCGCGGATCGACTCGAATAGCGCGATTATCTTGCGAACTGTGGGGCGAACTGCGGGGCAAACTGCGGGGCGAACCGCGGGGCAAACTGCGGTTCGAACCGAGGTGCAAGCCGCGGCAAGAACCGAGGTGCGGCCTACCGCGCAACCCGGTCGTCGCTCACGTGCTCGGCGGCATCCGCGGCGTCTTGCGCATCAACCTCTTTCGCCTGTTCCGCGCGCTGCTGTTGCAGCGCCCACATCTGCGCAAACAGCCCACCCATCCGGATCAGCTCCGAATACGTGCCGCGCTCGACGATGCGTCCGCGGTCCATCACGATAATCTGCTGCGCGTGGACGACCGTCGACAGCCGGTGCGCGATGATGAGGGTGGTGCGCTCGCGCGCGATCTGGTCGAGCTCGTGCTGGATCGCGCGTTCGGAGCGCGAGTCGAGCGCCGACGTCGCTTCGTCGAATAGCAGCACCGGCGGATTCTTCAGCAGCGTGCGCGCGATCGCGACGCGCTGCTTCTCGCCGCCCGACAGCTTGAGCCCGCGTTCGCCGACCGGCGTGTCGTAGGCGCGCGGCAGGCTGTCGATGAAATCGTGAATGTGCGCCGCCCGCGCGGCCGCAATGACTTCGTCGCGGCTCGCCTCGGGCCGGCCATACGCGATGTTGTAGTAAATCGTGTCGTTGAAGAGCACGGTGTCCTGCGGCACGATGCCGATCGCCGCGCGCAGCGAGTCCTGCGTGACGTCGCGAATGTCCTGGCCGTCGATTGTGATCGAACCGCCGCTCGCGCGGTCGAGATCGTAGAAGCGGAACAGCAGCCGCGCGAGCGTCGATTTGCCCGAGCCGCTGTGGCCGACCACGGCTGTCGTCGTGCCGGCTGGAATCGTGAAGCTCACGTCGTGCAGGATCGGCCGCGCGGCCTCGTAGCCGAAATGGACACCGCTAAAGCGCACTTCCGCGCCGCTCACCGCGAGCGCCGGCGCCTGCGGCACATCGGCCACTTCGCGCGGCGCACCGAGCAGCGTGAACATGCGGTCCATGTCGGTCAGGCTCTGCTTCAGCTCGCGATACACGACGCCGAGAAAATTGAGCGGAATATACAGCTGCAGCATGAACGTGTTGATCAGCACGAGGTCGCCGAGCGTAAGCCGCCCCGCCATCACGCCTTGCGTCGCGCGCCACAGAATGAACACGAGCCCGGTGCCGATAATCGCCTGCTGTCCGAAATTGAGCGCGGACAGCGAATTCTGCGACTTGATCGCGGCCGCGCGATAGTGCCTGAGGTTTTCGTCGTAGCGCCGCGCTTCCCATTCTTCGTTGCCGAAATACTTGACGGTCTCGAAGTTCAGCAACGAATCGATGGCGCGTGAATTCGCGCGCGAGTCGAGTTCGTTCATCGAGCGTCGCAGGTGCGTGCGCCATTCGGTCACTTTCACCGTGTACGTGATGTACGCGGCCAGCGCGATCAGCGTGACGACCGCGTAGTACGCCTCGTATTTCACGACGAAGAATCCGAGCACGAGGCCGACTTCGACGAGCGTCGGCAGGATGCTGTACAGCGAATACGAAATGAGCTGCGTGATGCCGCGCGTGCCGCGCTCGATATCGCGCGACATGCCGCCCGTCTGCCGTTCGAGATGGAACCGCAGCGACAGCGCATGCAGATGGCGGAACACCTTCAGCGCGAGCTGCCGCACCGCGCTTTCGGTGACCTTCGAAAAGAGGATTTCGCGCAGCTCCGTGAAGAGCGACGTCGAGAGCCGCACCACGGCATACGCAACCACGAGCAGACCCACGCCGCTTAGCAGCACGACGCCCGGCGCGTGGTCGGCACGCCCGAGCGCGGTCAGATGCTGGACCGACGCGAGGCTGTCGACGATGCGCTTCATGACGATCGGCACGCCGAGGTTCGCGACCTTCGCACCGATCAGACAGCTAAGCGCGAACGCCACGCGCCACTTGTAGGTGGCGAGGTAAGGCAGCAGCGACACGATCGTCTGCCAGTCGTTACGCGGCTGGTTCGAGATCGGCGCGGGCTCTCGGAGTGGGGCGAGACGGCGCATCGTTTTATGGGGGGAAAATACAACGGGAAAAGCAACGAAAATGCGCAATGAGAAGCGCGCGACGAATGGCCGTTTGCCGATGAACCGGCTAGTGTTAGCCGCGCAGTGCGCCGTTCGCACGGCACGCCTGACCCGGGTGTGCGCTTTCCCGTACAATTCGTGATCCCTGTATTGTCGCAGAAGCCGGCTTGCCTCGCTGCGCGTGGATTCCCGATGCCGGCTCGCTCTTCCGATGGATTCCCGATGACCGATCCGAACCAGCTCCCGCAGAAGTCCTGCGCATTGCGCGTGATGCCGCAGCCCTCCGACGCGAACGTCCACGGCGACGTGTTCGGCGGCTGGATCATGGCGCAGGTCGACCTCGCCGGTTCGATTCCGGCAAGCCGGCGCGCGAACGGACGCGTCGCGACGATCGCGGTCAACTCGTTCGTGTTCAAACAGCCGGTGTTCGTCGGCGATCTGCTGAGTTTTTATGCGGACATCGTGAAAACCGGCAACACGTCGGTCACGGTTTCGGTCGAGGTGTACGCGCAGCGGATGAGCATCGCGCAGGAAGTGGTGAAGGTTACCGAAGCAACCCTGACCTATGTCGCAACCGATAGCGACCGCCGGCCGCGCGCATTGCCGCCGCTCGACTAACCGCTACGCGCTCACTACGCACCAACCACGCACCAACCCCGTACCAACCCCGCACCCGCTACGCGCTAACGGGCGCGGCGCCAGCGCCCTGTTGCAGCATGCCCGGAATCGCATCGCGCGGCAGCGGCTTCGCGAAGAAAAACCCTTGCATCTCGTCGCACGCGCGCTCTTTCAGGAAATCGAGCTGCGCGGACGTCTCGACGCCTTCCGCGATCACCTGCATCTTCAGCGAATGCGCGAGCGCGATGATTGCCGATGTGATGGTCTCGTCGTCGTTCGATACGCCGATGTCGGATACAAACGAGCGGTCGATCTTCAGCCGGTCGACCGGGAAGCGCTTCAGGTAGCTCAGGCTCGAATAGCCGGTGCCGAAGTCGTCGATCGCGAGTCCGATGCCAAGCGCGTGCAGTTCGTTCAGCATCGTCACCGCTTCTTCGGCATTGCGCATGATCGTGCTCTCGGTCAGTTCGAGCTCGAGGTATTGCGGCTCGAGGCCGGTTTCCGCGAGCACCTGCTTGACGAGTTTCGCGACATTGCGCTGCTGGAAGTGGCGCGCCGACAGATTCACCGAAACCCGCGCGGGCGGCAAACCTTCGTCCTGCCAGGCCTTGTTCTGCCGGCACGCTTCGCGCAGCACCCATTCCGAGAGCGGCCCGATCAGGCCGCTTTCTTCGGCGACCGGAATAAACGACGACGGCGGCACGAGGCCGACTTCCGGATCGCGCCAGCGCACGAGCGCCTCGACACCGACGATCTGCCCGCTGTTGATATCGACCTGCGGCTGGTAGTGCAGCAGGAATTCGTTGTCGCGCAACGCGCGGCGCAGCCGGCGCTCGAGATTCATGCGCGCGCCCGCGCTCGCGTTCATCTCCGGCTGATAGAACTGGAACGTGTTGCGACCCATATCCTTCGCACGGTACATCGCGAGGTCGGCCTTCTTCATCAGCGTTTCGGCGTCCTCGCCGTCCTGCGGGAACAGGCTCGCGCCCATGCTGCAGCCCACGTACAGCTCGGTGCCGTCGAGCCACACCGGCTCCGAAATGCTCGCGCGCACGCGCTCCATCCACGCGATCAGCGACTGCTCATCGGACGTATCGGACAGCACGACGACGAATTCGTCGCCGCCATGTCGCGCGACCGTATCGGTGGCGCGCGCACAGCGCGCGAGCCGGTCCGCGACCACGGCAAGCAGCCGGTCGCCGACGCTGTGCCCGAGGCTATCGTTGACGTTCTTGAAGCCGTCGAGATCGATAAACACGACGGCCACGCCGTTCTGATGCCTTTGCGCGACGACGAGCGCATGCTGCAGCCGGTCGCGCAGCAGATTGCGGTTCGGCAGGCGCGTCAGGCCATCGTAGTTCGCCTGATATTCGAGCTGCTCCTGGTAGCGGATCAGCGCGGTCACATCGTTGATCACGCCGATATGGTGCGTCGTTTCACCATCGGGATTCGGTACCGGCGCGACATACAGCTGATTCCAGAACAGCGCGCCGTCCTTGCGATAGTTGCGCAGCACCGCGCTCACTTCGCGGTTCGCCGCGAGCGCCTGACGGATCGCCGCGATGCCTTCCTGGTCGCGGTCGTCGCGCTGCAGGAGGCGGCAATCCTGGCCGATCACTTCGGCCGGGTCGTAGCCGGTGATCCGCTTGAACGCCGGATTCACGTACTCGATCACATTGCCGCCTTCGGCGGGCCCCGTGATCAGAATCGCGTTCACGCTCGCGTCGAGCGCGCGGCTCTGCAGCCGCAGCGCGAGATCGGCGCGCTTGCGTTGCGTGATGTCGGTGTACGAACCGAGCACGCCGATCACGCGGCCGTCGCTGTCGGTGAACGGCAGCTTGCTCGTGATCGTCGTGCGGAATTCGCCATCGACGATCATATCGAACTCGTAGTTCATCTTCGGCACGCCCGACACGACCACTTCGGCGTCGTGCCGGCGCACGTCGTCGGCGAAGTCGCGCCACGGCAGATCGTCGTCGGTCTTGCCGACCACCTGTTCGGGATAGGCAAGTCCCGCGTCGCGCGCAAACGCCATGTTGCAGCCCAGATAGCGGGATTCGCGATCCTTCCAGAACACGCGCTGCGGGATGTTGTCGATCACCGTCTCGAGCATCTGGTTCGAGCGCTGCGCCTCAGCCTCCGCGTTGATCTGATCGGTCACGTCGGCGGCGAGCACGAACATCGCGGAGCGGCTCATGAAGGTGAGCGGGTGATACGAGATGTCCGCGTTGATGATCGAGCCGTCCTTGCGCCGGTGATGCCAGATGCCGGCGACCGTGCGGCCCGTGCGCGGCGCGGCTTCGCTGCGCTGCAGGTGCGATTCGAGGCGCGTGATCTCGCTCGACGGGCGGATCGCGCGGATCGTCATTTCGAGAAACTCTTCTTCCGAATAGCCGTATTGATGGACCGCGGCCGCGTTCACCGCGAGAAAGCGCAACGACTCGCGATCGAAGATATACATCGGCACCGGATGCTCGTCGAACAGGCCGCGAAAGCGCTCGTCGTGGCGCCGCAGCGCCCGCGCGACACGCAACCGTTCGCGCTCCTTCGTTTCGCGCGAGCCGAACGTGTAGATCAGCAATGCGCTGCCGGCCAGCATCGTGAAGACGAGCAGCAGCGTCGCGCGCTGCGTGTCGCGCGTCGATTCGGCGAGCCTCGTTTCGAGCGCGATGTCTTCTCGCCGGCGCAACGCGGCGAGGCCCGACTCGAGCCGGTCGACGTCCATACCGAGGCGCGTGTACGCGGTCGCGGCCCATGCGCGCGAACCGGCTTCGCCGTCGGCCGACGCATCGTTTTGCGCGCGCGATAACGCATCCGCGATGCTCTTCTTCAACACGCCGCTGTCGGCGGTGAGCGTGCCGAACATCGCGAACATCGACGGATCGTCGGCGAGCTGCGTGCGCAGCGTCTCTTCGAGCCGTGCCGTCGATGTGCTCATCTTGCCGGCCGCATCGGCCGGCACCGCCACACCGGCTGTCTGGTAATGCCCGAGCAGCGCGAGGCTGTCTTCGATCTGCGCGCGATACGCATCGAGGTTCTGCCGGATGCCCGTCGAACGGATCGTGCGCGCGTCGACGTCGCGCTGCGCGCAAATCTGCGTGTACGCGATAAAAGCGTTCGCGCCGACCGCCGCGGTGACGATCGCAAGATTGATCAGGAGCCGCTTCGAGAGAATTGAATTCATGGGTTCCGAAGGTCGTTCGTCCTGCGGGCAGCGCATCGGCCAATATCGATCGATCAGTTCCTGCGGGCAGCCGGACGCTACGATACAGCACCCGGCGTCACGCATGATATGGCACCTTTCCGCGCCAACCCTTGGATAACGGCAAGGTTCGGAACAGGTTGAGGGTGGAGCAGCAAAAAAGCAGAAAAATGCGACGAATTCAGCGCGCGAGGCCGAATTCCTTCATCGCGGGCACGAAATCGTGGTTCCCTTCCGGCTTGCGCGACAGTTTGGCCAGCACGTAGCGCTTGAACGGCTCCAGGCGCGACCACTGGTCGGCGCTCGGCGCGGCGAGCTGTGCAACGTTTGCCTGATGCACGACGCCGTCGGGCACCGCCCCGGTATTGCGCCAGGCGGGGGCATCTTCGGGCGTGAACCAGTCCGGTTCGACGTTCGCGTGCGTGCGCATCATTTCGAAGAGCGCATGATCGAAATTCGGCTCGATCGCGGCGTCGTCCTCGACCGGAAAGCGCGCGAGCAACGCGCGGTCTTCGTGCGGCAGCATCTGCCATTGCGACAGCGAAATGCGCAGCCCGAAACGATCGAGATTGAAGCGCACGCACATCGGTATGAAGGTCAGGTTCTCCGAAGACTCGACTTCGAAGTCAAAGAGCAGAGGCGCTTCGTTCAGTCCCATGGCGAATCCTCGGAAGTGGGGGCCGGATGTGACGGATGGCGGCCTGCGCAGCCAACGCCGGCTTGAGGTATTTTAGAACCTTATTGGCGACAAGCCAGTCACAGGCCACGCATGGCATACGATGGGCCACGAGGAGCAACGCTTGAATCCACTGGAAACCGCCGGGCAGCCCGGCACGATCGGGCAGCCGGTGCGCCGGCATCGCGGCAGCGCGATCGAAACCGTCGACGACCATGTCGGCCAGGAGTGGCCGGTTGCGCTCGTCTTCAACGGCATTTCGCACGCGGTGATGATGTGCACGCCGCGCGATCTCGAAGCGTTCGCGGTCGGCTTTGCGGTGTCCGAAGGGATTGTCGACCGCAACGCCGACATTCAGGACATCGAGGTCGAACTGCATGAAAACGGCAATGCCGACAGCAAGCTGCCGTATGCGGAGGTGCAATTGACCGTCGTGCAGCAGGCCTTCGTCGCGCTGAAGGAAAAGCGTCGCGCGCTGGCGGGCCGGAGCGGCTGCGGCGTGTGCGGGATCGAGAGCATCGATCTGCTCGATCTGCAGCCGGAGCGCGTGCCCGATACCGGCTTCCTGCAGCGCCTTGCGCCCGACGCAATTGCGCGTGCGGCGCGCGAACTGCCCGCGCATCAGGCTTTGACGCGGCTCACCGGCGGGCTGCACGCGGCCGCGTGGTGCGATGCGAGCGGCGCGATCCGCCATGCGTTCGAAGACGTCGGCCGTCACAACGCGCTCGATAAGCTGATCGGTCAGCTCGTGCTCGATCGCGCCGATACGAAGGACGGTTTCGTGTTTCTGTCGAGCCGCGCGAGCTACGAGCTCGTGCGCAAAGCGGCGCGCGTCGGCGTGCCGATGGTCGCGACGATCTCGGCGCCGTCGTCGCTGGCGATTTCGATTGCACGGGAAGCGGGGATACGGCTTGTCAGCTTTTGCCGCGAGAACAGTTACGTCGACTATGAGACGGTGTGACGGATCGCCGCGGCGGCCGCGGCGGTAGCGCGCGAGCAGCACAGCGTGCCAGCACGGCCGCTCACCCGCGACAAGGCGCTACGACACCGAGCGGAAATCCGGCTTGCGCTTTTCGAAGAACGCGTTGAACGCCTCGCGCGCGGCCGGTGCGAGCAGCATCTTCGCGAAGTGCACGGCCTCGTCGGTCATCTGCGTTTGTATCTCGTGCTGGCTTGCGCGCTTCATGAGCGACTTGGTTACGCGCAGCGACGCAGGCGGCAGCGCAGCGAGTTTCTGTGCCTGCTGCAGCGCGAATGCGTCGATGTCCGCGGCCGGCAATACCCGATTCACAAAGCCCATCCGCAGCGCTTCGTGGGCATCGAACGCTTCGCCCAGCAGAAGCTTCTCGGCCGCGCCCTGATAGCCGGCGACGCGTTGCAGCAGCAATGACGACGACGCTTCCGGACAGAGCCCCAGCTGCGTGAACGGCAATGCAAACGCCGCGGTATCGGCGGCATAGACGAGATCGCAGTGCAGCAGCATGGTCGTGCCGATGCCGACCGCCGCGCCCGCCACCGCGGCGACGATCGGCTTTTCGGCCGAACTGATCGCGCGCAGGAAGCGGAACACGGGCGCGTCCTCGCCGACCGGCGGCGTCTTTAGGAAGTCCTCGAGATCGTTGCCCGCGCAGAAGTTGCCGGCGCTGCCGCGCAGCAGAATGGCGCGCACGGTGTCGTCGGATTGCGCGTCGGCGAGTGCGTCCGCCATCGTCTGGTACATCGCGGCCGTCAGCGCGTTCTTCCTGCCGGGGCGGTTGATCGCGATGGTCGTTAGATTGCCGGTGCGTTCGATCTCAATGTCCATGCTGACTCCTGGTGCGATACGGCACGTTGCGGTGACAACGACGGCGGCCTTCGCATGCCGCCGCGACCCACCTACACCCGCTCGATAATCCCCGCCGCACCCATCCCGGTGCCGACGCACATTGTCACCATCCCGTACTTCAGTTTGCGACGATGCAGCGCATGCACGACCGTCGACGCGCGGATCGCGCCGGTCGCGCCCAGCGGATGCCCGAGCGCAATCGCGCCGCCGATCGGGTTCACCTTCGCGGGATCGAGCCCGAGGTCCTGGATCACGGCAAGCGCCTGCGCGGCGAATGCTTCGTTGAGCTCGATCCAGTCGATATCGTCCTGCTTGAGACCCGCAGCCTTCAGCGCGGCCGGGATCGCTTCCTTCGGCCCGATGCCCATGATCTCCGGCGGCACGCCGCGCACCGCGAAGCTGACGAAGCGCGCGAGCGGCGTGAGGTTGAACTGCTTCAACATCTTCTCGGAGACGACGATTAACGCGCCCGCGCCATCAGATGTTTGCGAGCTGTTGCCGGCCGTCACGCAGCCCTTGTTCGCGAACACGGGACGCAGCTTCGCGAGCCCTTCGAGCGAGGTATCGGGGCGCGGGCCTTCGTCGAGCGACACTTCGCGCGTCTTGACGCGCACCTCACCGGTTGCGAGATCGGGGAAGCGCTCGACAATCGTGTACGGCGCGATCTCGTCCTTGAACTCGCCCGCCTGCTGCCCCGCCAGCGCGCGCTGATGCGACTGCAGCGCGAACTGGTCCTGCGCTTCGCGGCTCACTTTCCAGCGTTCCGCGACCCGCTCGGCCGTGAGGCCCATGCCATAAGCGATACCGACATCCTCGCCGCGATCGAAGATATGCGGCGACAGCGACGGCTTGTTGCCCATCATCGGCACCATCGTCATCGACTCGCAGCCGCCCGCGATCATCGCGTCCGACTCGCCGACGCGAATGCGGTCCGCGGCCATCGCGAGCGCGGTGAGGCCCGACGCGCAGAAGCGGTTCACCGTCACGCCGCCGACCGTATTCGGCAAGCCCGACAGCAGCGCCGACATGCGCGCGACGTTGAGCCCTTGCTCCGCCTCGGGAATTGCGCAGCCGACGATCGCGTCTTCGATCACGCCCGTATCGAGCCCCGGTACCTGCGCGACCGCCGCGCGGATCGCGTGCACCATCAGCTCGTCGGGGCGCGTGTTCTTGAAGACGCCGCGCGGCGCCTTGCCGATCGGCGTGCGCGCCGCGGCGACGATATATGCGTCCTGCAATTGCCTGTTGCTCGTGCTCATTGTTCGCTCCTTGGTCCGCCGCCTAGTTGCGCACCGGCTTGCCGGTTTGCAGCATGCCCATGATCCGTTCCTGCGTTTTCTGCGTGCCGAGCAGTTCGACGAACGCGCGGCGCTCGAGCGTGAGCAGCCACTCCTCGTCGACGAGGCTGCCCGCTTCGACGTCGCCGCCGCAAATCGTTTCGGCGATGCGGCTCGCGATCAGATAATCGTGCTCGCTGATAAAGCGGCCGTCGCGCAGATTGACGAGTTGCGCCTTGATCGTCGAGATCGCCGAGCGGCCGGCGACCGGCACCTGCGTCACGCGCAGCGGCGGCCGATAACCGGCCGCCGACATTGCGCGCGCTTCCTTCTTCGCGACGTCGAGCAGTTCGAACACGTTGAAGACGATCGTGTCGGTCGGCTTCAGATAGCCCATCGCGCGCGCTTCGAGCGCGGAGCCCGAGACCTTCGCGGTCGCCGCGTATTCATACGGCTTTTGCAGGAACTTCAGCAGATCGCTGCCGCTCGCGCCGACCAGACTCGCCGCTTCGGCCGCACGCAATGCGGCCTCTTTCAGGCCGCCGCCCGCGGGCAGCAACCCGACGCCGAATTCGACCAGACCGATATAGCTTTCGATGTGCGCCACGCGCTTCGCGCTTTGCAGCATCAACTCGCAGCCGCCGCCGAGCGCGATGCCGGAGACCGCCGGGATCACTGGCACGTTCGCGTATTTGATGCGCAGCATGGTCTGCTGGAATTTCTTCACGAACGGCTCGATGCCTTTCGCGCCGCCCTTCATGAACGCGGGCAACGCCTCTTCGAGATTCGCGCCGGCGGAGAACGGACCGCCCGGCGTGCCGAGCTTCAGCGACGTCGGTTGCCAGATCACGACGCCCTTGTAATCCTTCTCGGCAAGCTCGATGGCCTGCACGATGCTGTCGAGCACAGCCGGGCCCATCGTGTTCATCTTGCTCTTATACGACACGATGACGATGTCGTCTTCGCCCGGGCGATCGTCGACCCATGCGCGCACGCCGTCGGTTTCGAACAGCGTCTTGCCGTAGGTGGCCGGATCGCGAGCCGCCTCATTGCCAGACTCGCCCGCGAGCGGCGCGCGAAATACCTGCTTGTCGTACACGGGCAGCGACGAGCGCGGCACGAAGCGCTTCGCCGCCGGCGACCACGAACCTTCGGCCGTATGCACGCCGCCCTTTTCCGCCACCGCGCCTTCGAACACCCACGCGGGCAGCGGCGCATCCGAGAGCGTCTTGCCGGCCGCGATATCGTCGCGCACCCATTCGGCGACCTGCTTCCAGCCGGCCGTCTGCCAGGCTTCGAACGGCCCTTCGTTCCAGCCAAAGCCCCAGCGCACTGCGAAGTCGAGATCGCGCGCGTTATCGGCAATCGATTCGAGATGCACGGCGATGTAGTGGAATACGTCGCGGAAGATCGCCCACAGAAACTGCGCCTGCTTGTGGTCCGATTCGCGCAGCAGCTTCAGGCGCTCGGCGGGCGGCCGCTTCAGGATACGGCCGATCAGTTCGTCGGCCTTCGCGCCGCTTTCGACGTAGTCGCCCGCCTGCGGATCGAGCACCTTGATCGCCTTGCCGTCCTTCCGATAGAAGCCCGCGCCGGTTTTCTGGCCGAGCGCGCCGTTCTTCACAAGCCCGGCGAGCACCGCAGGCGTTTCGTAGACCGGAAAGAACGGATCGCCGGCGAGATGGTCCTGCATCGTTTCGATCACGTGCGCCATCGTGTCGAGGCCGACCACGTCCGCTGTGCGGAACGTGGCCGACTTCGCGCGGCCGAGGCGGCTGCCGGTCAGATCGTCGACTTCGTCGTAGCGCAGGCCGAATTTCGCGGCCTCCGCGATCGTCGCGAGAATCGAGAAGATGCCGACGCGGTTCGCGATGAAGTTCGGCGTGTCTTTCGCGCGCACGACGCCTTTGCCGACCACGCTCGTCAGCAGCGTTTCCAGCTGATCGAGAATCTCGGGCCGCGTGTGCGCGGTCGGAATCAGCTCGACCAGATGCATGTAGCGCGGCGGATTGAAGAAGTGCACGCCGCAAAAGCGCGCTTTCAGTTCGTCGGAAAAGCCTTGCGAGAGTTCGGTGATCGAGAGACCCGACGTATTCGACGCGAAGATCGCATGCGGCGCGATATGCGGCGACACTTTCTTGTACAGGTCGTGCTTCCAGTCCATGCGCTCGGCAATCGCTTCGATCACAACGTCGCATTCAGCGAGCTTGTCGATGTCGTCGTCGTAGTTCGCCGGCTCGATGAACTGCGCATCGTCTTTCACGCCGAACGGCGCCGGCGACAGCTTCTTCAGGTTCTCGATCGCCTTCAGCACGATGCCGTTCTTCGCGCCTTCGCGGGCCGGCAGATCGAATAGCAGCACCGGCACCTTCGCGTTCACGAGGTGCGCGGCGATCTGCGCGCCCATCACGCCGGCGCCGAGCACGGCCACCTTGCGAATGATCAGATTGCTCACGTCGTTTCTCCGGAGAGTCATGCCATGTTGCGTGGACAGGCCGTGCCGGACAGGCGACGCGGCTGTCGCGCGATTCGGTTGCGTGCGATGCGTCTCGCGCGCGAATCCTGAAAGCGTTCGGACAAGCGGTCAGAACATCGCTTCGTCGATTTCCATCAGCGTCTTCGCGCCCGCGCGCGCCGCGCGGATCGTCGACGCCGTCTCGGGCAGCAGCTTCGCGAAGTAAAAGCGCGCGGTGGCAAGCTTCGCCTTGTAGAACGGATCGCCCGACGCTTGCTTGTCCAACGCGATGCGTGCCATGCGCGCCCAGAAATACGCGAACACCAGATGCCCGACCGTGCGCAGATACGGCACCGCCGCCGCGCCGACCTCGTCGGGGTTCTGCATCGCCTTCATGCCGATCTCCATGGTCAGCTTCTGCACCTTGTCCGCGATATCGGCGAGCGGATTGACGAATTCCTGCATCTCGGGCTTCACGCCTTCTTCGTCGATCAAGTCGGTGACGAGCTTGCCGAACTTCTTCAGCTTCGCGCCCATGTCGCCCAACACCTTGCGGCCGAGCAGATCGAGCGACTGGATCGCGTTCGTGCCTTCGTAAATCATGTTGATGCGTGAGTCGCGCACGTACTGCTCCATGCCCCACTCGGCAATGAAACCATGACCGCCGTACACCTGCAGCGCAAGATTGGTGCCCTCGAACGCGTTGTCGGACAGGAACGCCTTCAGGATCGGCGTCAGCAGCGCGACCAGATCCGCGGCCTCAGCCCGTACTGTGGCATCGCTGTGCGACAGTTCCTTGTCGATTTGCAGCGCGGCCCAGTACGAGAATGCGCGCGCGCCTTCGGCGTAGGCCTTTTGCGTCAGCAGCATGCGGCGCACGTCCGGATGCACGATGATCGGGTCGGCCGCTTTTTCAGGCGCTTTCGGGCCGCTCAGCGCGCGCATCTGCAGACGGTCTTTCGCGTAGACGCGCGCGTTCTGGTACGCAACTTCCGTGAGCCCGAGACTTTGCATGCCGACGCCCAGGCGTGCCGCATTCATCATCACGAACATCGCGTTCAGGCCTTTATTCGGCTCGCCGACGAGCCAGCCCTTCGCATTGTCGAAATTGATCACGCAGGTTGCATTCGCGTGAATGCCCATCTTGTGCTCGATCGAGCCGCATTTGACCGCATTGCGCTCGCCGGGCTCGCCCGCTTCGTCCGGCAAAAATTTCGGCACGACAAAGAGCGAAATGCCTTTTGTGCCCATCGGCGCATCGGGCAACCGCGCAAGCACGAGATGCACGATGTTTTCGGCGATGTCGTGCTCGCCGCTCGAGATAAAGATTTTCGTGCCGGTGATCGCATACGAACCGTCGCTGTTCGGCTCGGCTTTGGTACGCAGGATGCCGAGATCGGTGCCGCAGTGCGCCTCGGTCAGACACATCGTGCCGGTCCACACGCCCGACACGAGCTTCGGCAGATAGGTTTGCTGCAGCTCCGGCGTGCCGTGCGCATGCAGACATTCGTAGGCGCCGTGCGACAGGCCCGGATACATCGCCCATGCCTGGTTCGCCGAGTTCAGCATTTCGTAGAGCGCGTTGTTGACGAATGCGGGCAGCCCCTGGCCGCCATAATCCGGGTCGCACGCGAGCGCGGGCCAGCCCGCTTCGACGTATTGCCGATAGGCCTGCCTGAACCCCGCCGGCGTGGTGACGACGCCGTCGCCCGCATAGGTGCAGCCTTCCTTGTCGCCGCTCTGGTTCAGCGGGAACAACACTTCGGAGCAGAATTTGCCGGCTTCTTCGAGCACCTGGTTGATCGTGTCGGCATCGAGCTCCGCATGCTTCGGCATCTGCCTGACTTCGTCTTCGACGTTCAGCAGCTCGTGCAGCACGAATTGCATGTCGCGCAACGGCGCGGCGTACTGTCCCATGTGTGTCTCCGATGCAGATGGTTGGCCCGAGGGCGCTGCCGGCGCTGCAACCTTGCAGGCCGCTAACGGCTTGCACCCTCGCTTTGATACGAAACGATCAGTTTTTCCAGCGCGGCCCACGTCAGACGCACGGCATCGGGCAGATGCAGAAAGCGCGCGTCATGATGCAGACCCAAGGTAAAGCTATACAGTTCGAACAGCATCAGCTGCGGATCGGTCTCCGCGCGCAGATGCCCTTCGTCGATCGCCTGCGAAATGGCGCGCGTGAGCGCCGCCCGCCACATCGTCACGCTCGAGACCAGTTGCTCGCGCACCGGGTTGTCGGGCCGGTCGTCATATTCGACCGCGCCGCTGATATAGATGCAGCCGGTCGTGACTTCCTGGATGCGCTTCTCGATCCAGCGCGAGATCATCGAGCGCAAACGCGGCAGACCGCGCGGCTCGCGCAGGCTCGGGAAGAACACCTCGTCCTCGAAGCGGCGGTGATATTCGCGCACCACTTCGACCTGCAAATCTTCGCGCGACCCGAAATGCGCGAACACGCCACTCTTGCTCATCTGCATGCGCTCGGCCAGCAAGCCGATCGTCAGACCCTCGAGGCCGTCACGGCTTGCGAGATCCAGCGCCGCATCGAGAATGGCGGCTCGCGTCTGTTCGCCTTTTCGCATAGCTATTACCGTCTGATGGGATGAAACAAAAATCGAACGGACGTACTATTATTGTTTGCAGTCGTCCGCGAAACAAGGAATTTATTAGAAACGGGTTTCTAACCAGGTTTTCAATTTTGCGTCATCCGTTTGGAGCGTGATGCCAATTTTTTAGAGTTATTTGTCTGCATTTTTGGTTGTTTTCCGGCATCGCTTGCGGGTGAGATCCGGCGGCTAGTCGTATCCGCCGACGGTGAGCAGCTTCATCAGGGCCCGGTAGCCCTGATACGCGAACCAGTTGACGAATTGTTCCGACAACGGCCGCGCTTCGTAATGCGCCACGTCGATGCCGCGCGATTCCGCAAACGCGGCGAGAATCGCGCCGCGTAGCTGGTCGAGCTGTTGATGCAGCACGAGCACGACGTTGGCCTCGTTGTTGAGCATGAGGCTCAGCGCGTCGAGGTTCGACGAACCGACGGTGCCCCAGTTGGAGTCGACCACGGCCACCTTCCCGTGCAGCATGGTCTTCTCGTATTCGGCGATCTTCACGCCGGCGCGCAGCAGCGAGCGGTAAAGGAACGGCACCGCATAGTCGAGTATGGCGAACTCCTTTCTGCCGACCACGAGCCGCACGTCGACCCCGCGCTCGGCGGCATAGATCAGCGCGCGCCGCAGCTTCCGGCCCGGCATGAAATACGGGTTCGCGAGCAGCACTTCGTCGCGCGCCTGGCCGATCGCGGTCAGATACGCCTTTTCGATCGCGCGGCGGTTCACGATATTGTCGCGCGCGACGAACGCGACCGACGGCTCGGCCGCCGCGCGGACGTCGCCCGTGCGGATGCGGCGGCGCGCCCGCACGAACTGGTCGGTGACCGCCTGCGCATTGGCCGCGCCGTCGGTGTCGGGCGACGGTTTCGGGCGGTGACCGATGCGGATGCGCCGCCACTGCAGATCGAACGCGACGCGCACGTCGGCGACGACCGGGCCGCGCAGTTCGACCGCGAAATCCCAGCGCGGAAAAGGCAGCTGCGTACCGTTCTGGTCGTAGTCGTCGACGATATTGATGCCGCCGCAGTACGCGTAGGTGTCGTCGACCACCGCAAGCTTGCGGTGCGTGCGCGAGAAGCCGAAGCGGCCAAACAGATGCGGGTTGTAGATGCGATGCTCGATGCCGGCCGCGATCCAGTCGTGGAACATCGGCAGGCGCGCGGTGCCGATGCCGTCGGTGATCACGCGCACGCAGACGCCGCGTTTCGCCGCGCGCAGGAGAGCTGCGGAAACGTCGCGGCCCGCGTCGTCGTCGGCAAAGATGTAGGTTTCGAGCGTGACGATATGCGTCGCCGCGTCGATGCGTTCGATCAGCGCAGCGAAATACTGGTTGCCGGACGTGAAGAGCCGCACGTCGTTGCCGGTCGTGAAACGATAACGCGACAGATAGCGCCGGCCGAGCAGCGTCTGTCCAAAGTGGGCGAGACGGCGGTGGCCGCCGCTCATGCGCCGCGCCCCGTGTTCAGTCGGCGTACGCGCTCGGGCAGTTGCAGGATCGCGTCACGGTTCGACCACGAGAAACATTGCTTCGCCGCGTCCTGGTACGGCAGCCAGATATGCGCGGTGTGCTCGCGCGGCGCGAGCGTCACTTCGAGGCGGCGCGGCACTTGCAGGCTGAACCAGTGCTCCGTGTTGACCGTCACGCCTTCGGCGTAGCGATGCCGCCACTCGCGGAAAATCTCGAACTGGATATGGTGATGCCAGTCGATAAGCGCCTCGCGCGGCACCTCGCTGGAGCCGACGACAATGCCGGTCTCCTCGCCTACTTCGCGTGCGGCCGTTTCCGCGAACGGCTCGTCGAGATGGTTGCGCGCACCGGTCACCGACTGCCACAGCGCGGGACGATCGGCCCGCTCGATCAACAGCACGTCGAGCTCGGGCGTATGGATCACGACAAGCACGGATTCGGGAATCTTCGGCGGTTTCGGCATGGGTCGTCAGTCGTAACGCGTCGGCGACGCAGGTCGATCGATCTGCAATGGCAAGCAGGCTTCACCGCGAATGTAACGCAAAAAGCGAAAAAGGCGCTATCGAGCGCCTTTTTCGTGCGTGGCTTCGGGGCCACTATGCGGGTCGGCGCTGCGCTTATTGCGGCGCCTTCTGCTCCGCTTGCCGCAGACGGATATGCAGCTCGCGCAGTTGCCGTTCGTCGACTTCGCTCGGCGCCTGCGTGAGCAGATCTTGCGCGCGCTGCGTCTTCGGGAAGGCGATCACGTCGCGAATCGAGTCGGCGCCGGCCATCATCGTGACGATACGGTCGAGGCCGAAGGCAATACCACCGTGCGGCGGCGCGCCGTACTGCAGCGCGTCGAGCAGGAAGCCGAACTTCAGACGCGCTTCTTCCGCGTTGATCTTCAGCGCGCGGAACACCTTGCTCTGCACGTCTTCCTGATAGATACGCACCGAGCCGCCGCCGATTTCCCAGCCGTTCAGCACCATGTCGTACGCCTTCGCGAGGCAGCGGCCCGGGTCCGTTTCGAGAAACTCGAGGTGCTCGTCCTTCGGGCTCGTGAACGGATGGTGCGCGGCGACGTAGCGGTTCTCTTCCTCGTCGTACTCGAACATCGGGAAGTCGATCACCCACAGCGGCTTCCAGCCCGACTCGACGAGGCCATTCGCCTTGCCGAACTCGGAGTGGCCGATCTTCAGGCGCAGCGCACCCAGGCTATCGTTGACGACCTTCGCGCGATCGGCCGCGAAGAAGATGATGTCGCCGTCCTGCGCGCCCGTGCGCTCGATGATCGCCGCCACTGCCGCATCGTGCAGGTTCTTGACGATCGGGCTTTGCAGACCGTCACGGCCCTTCGCGACTTCGTTGACCTTGATCCACGCGAGGCCCTTCGCGCCGTAGATGCGCACGAACTCGGTGTAACTGTCGATATCGCCGCGCGAGAGTTCGCCGCCCTTGGGCACGCGCAGCGCCGCGACGCGGCCGTCCTTCGTGTTGGCCGGCGCGCTGAACACCTTGAATTCGACGTCCTTCACGGCATCCGTGAGATCGGTGAATTCGAGCTTCACGCGCAGATCCGGCTTGTCCGAGCCGAAGCGGCGCATCGCTTCCAAGTACTGCATGACCGGGAACGGATCGGGCAGCGTCACGCCGATCGTTTCCTTGAACACGTGGCGAATCATCGCTTCGAACAGGTCGCGAATTTCCTGCTCGCGCAGGAACGACGTTTCGCAGTCGATCTGCGTGAATTCCGGCTGACGGTCAGCCCGCAGGTCTTCGTCGCGGAAGCACTTCGTGATCTGGTAGTAGCGGTCGAAGTTCGCGACCATCAGCAGCTGCTTGAAAAGCTGCGGCGATTGCGGCAACGCGAAGAACTGGCCCGCGTTCACGCGCGACGGCACGAGGTAGTCGCGCGCGCCCTCGGGCGTGCTCTTCGTGAGCATCGGCGTTTCGATATCGATGAAGCCCTGCGCGTCGAGATACTTGCGCACTTCCATCGCGACGCGATAGCGCAAGCGCAGGTTGTGCTGCATCTGCGGGCGGCGCAGGTCGAGCACGCGGTGCGTGAGGCGCGTGGTTTCGGAGAGGTTGTCGTCGTCGAGCTGGAACGGCGGCGTGACCGATGCGTTGAGCACGATCAGCTCGTGGCACAGCACCTCGATCTTGCCGCTCTTCAGGCCCGCGTTCGTCGTGCCTTCCGGGCGGTTGCGCACGAGGCCCTTGATCTGCACGCAAAACTCGTTGCGCACGCCTTCGGCGGTCTTGAACATCTCGGCGCGGTCGGGGTCGCACACGACCTGAACGAGGCCTTCCCGGTCGCGCAGGTCGATGAAGATGACGCCGCCATGGTCGCGGCGCCGTTGCACCCAGCCGCACAGCGACACGCTTTGGCCGAGCAGGTGTTCGGTCACCAGACCGCAGTATTCAGATCTCATCGACATGATGTTTGTCTTTCGTTTTGCGTGGGTAAACGGTGCGCGCCGTCTTGAGCGCCGCGCACCGGCATTACATGGGTGGCTCGACGGGCGTGCGGCGCGCCGGCGTGACCGGCTGCGGCGCAGCCGGCGCGACGACGCCCATCGAAACGATGTACTTGAGCGCCGCGTCGACCGTCATGTCGAGTTCGATCACTTCGCTCTTCGGCACCATCAGGAAGAAACCCGAAGTGGGGTTCGGCGTGGTCGGCACATAGACGCTCACGAAATCTTCCTTCAGGTGATTGACCACATCGCCGCCGGGAATGCCAGTCAGGAATGCGATCGTGTACGAACCGCGGCGCGGGTATTCGATCAGCAGCGCCTTGCGGAATGCATTGCCGCTTGAAGACAGCAGCGTGTCCGACACCTGTTTCACGCTCGTGTAAAGCGGACCGACCACAGGGATACGCGCGACGATCAGTTCCCACCAGCTGACGAGCTTCTGCCCAACGAAGTTCTGCGTCAATAACCCGACGACGAAGATGAAAGCGAGCGTCAGCACCGCGCCGAGACCCGGCAGACGGAAACCGAACAGATTTTCGGGACGCCATGCCTGCGGCAACAGCAACAGCGTCTGATCCATCGTTCCGATGATGAGACCGAGCACCCACAGCGTGATGGCAAGAGGCACCAGCACCAGCAGGCCGGTCAGGAATACCGATTTGAGCGTCGTCTTTTTCGTCGTCATTGGCTTCGCCAGAAATCCGCGCGGACGTTGCCTCGCGCGGCGTGGCCGCCACCCGTTCGGGCAGCAAGACCGCTTGGGTATTGCTTAACTGCTGCTTGCGCTGCCCGATGTGGACGACCCGGTTCCAGACCCGGTCGCCGAACCGGTCGAGGACCCCGACCCGCCGTTCGATCCGCCGGCCGGCGTTGCGGCCGGCTTCGAGGACGCGGCCGCGGCGCTGTCGGACGAACCGGACTTGCCGCCTTCGGACGATCCGCCGGCACTGCTGCCTTCGCCATCGCCGTTCTTGCCGGATGCATTCGAACCGTTACCGGACCCGTTAGACGCATTACCGCCGCGGAAATCCGTCACATACCAGCCCGAGCCTTTCAATTGAAAACCGGCGGCAGTGACCTGCTTGCGGAATGTATCGGCCCCGCATTGCGGGCATTGTGTCAACGGAGCGTCGCTCAGCTTCTGAAGCACGTCTTTCCCGAAGCCGCACGACTCGCAGCGATAAGCGTAGATCGGCATGACCTTGTCCCTACAGAAATCTTGGAAGCGCTTGCAAAGCCTTGAATTATAGCCGCAAACGGTCTGAACTCCCCCGAAATCGGGCGTCGGCCGGCGCGATGAATGCAAGCGCGCGCCGTTGAAGGAGCGCACCGAAGCGAGCTTTGAGCGCAACGCTTCGGCGCACGGCACGACGTACCGCGCGGAGTACCGCGCCGGGCACCATGCGAAGTACCACGTTACCTTGCCGCCAAATGGGGGCGGCGGGCAGCGGAATCAAGTGCTGTTGCCGCGTACCGCCCGCTCAGCCGCCATACGCGAGCGCGATCCACGCACGCGCGAGCACGGCGCCGACGCCGACCGCGACGCCGAACATCAACAGCCCTTGCAGCAACCGGTTCGTGCGTTTCTGTTCGAGCAGAATCTGGCGAATCGTTTCGTCGTTGATGCCGCGCTGCTGCGGGTCATGCCGATGCGCAAGCGCCTGGTGCACAAGGCGCGGCAATTGCGGCAGCGTCTTGCTCCACTGCGGCGCCTCGATCTTGAGCCGCTCGTACCACCCTCGCAAACCGATCTGCTCGTTCATCCAGCGTTCGAGATACGGCTTCGCCGTCTTCCACAGGTCGAGCTCGGGGTCGAGCGAACGGCCGAGGCCTTCGACATTGAGCATCGTCTTCTGCAGCAGCACGAGCTGCGGCTGGATCTCGACGTTAAAGCGCCGCGACGTCGAGAAAAGCCGCATCAGCACCTGGCCAAGCGATATGTCTTTCAGCGCGCGGTCGAAGTACGGCTCGCAGACCGCGCGGATCGCGCTTTCGAGTTCCTCGACGCGCGTGTTCGGCGGCACCCAGCCCGACTCGAGGTGCAGCGTCGCGACGCGGTGATAATCGCGCTTGAAGAACGCGAGGAAGTTCTGCGCGAGGTAGTTCTTGTCGAAGTCCGACAGCGCGCCGACGATGCCGAAGTCGAGCGCGATATAGCGCCCGAAGTGAGCGGGGTCGAGGCTCACCTGGATATTGCCCGGATGCATGTCCGCGTGAAAGAAGCCGTCGCGAAACACCTGCGTGAAAAAAATCTCGACACCTTCGCGCGCGAGCTTCGGAATATCGACGCCCGCCGCGCGCAACGTCTCGACCTGGCTGATCGGCACGCCGACCATGCGCTCCATCACGAGCACATTGGGCGTGCAGAACTCCCAGTACATTTCCGGCACGAGCAGCAGGTCGAGGCCCGCGAAGTTACGCCGCAGCTGGCTGCCGTTCGCGGCCTCGCGCATCAGGTCGAGTTCGTCGTGCAGATATTTGTCGAACTCGGCCACCACTTCGCGAGGCTTCAGGCGCTTGCCGTCGGCCCACAGCCGCTCCGCCCACACGGCGATGTCGCGCAGCAGCGCGAGGTCCGAATCGATCACGGGCAGCATGTTCGGCCGCAGCACCTTGATCGCCACCGACTTGCCCGCGTGCTGGCCAGCCTTCACGGTGGCGAAGTGCACCTGCGCGATCGACGCGCTCGCGACCGGCACGCGCTCGAAGTCGTCGAACAGCACATTGACCGGCGCGCCGAGCGACCGCTCGATGATCGAGATCGCGACATCGGAGTCGAACGGCGGCACCTGGTCCTGCAGCTTCGCGAGTTCGTTGGCGATGTCGGGGCGCAGCAGATCGCGGCGCGTCGACAGCACCTGGCCGAACTTCACGAAAATCGGTCCAAGGCTTTCGAGCGCAAGCCGCAGCCGCAGCCCGGGCGGGTCGTCGAACTTGCGGCCGATGGTCGTTACGCGCAGCAACAGTCGCACGCGACGATCGTTGATGCGGCTCAGCATCATCTCGTCGAGTCCGAAGCGTATGACGGTAAAGAAGATCTTGAGAAAGCGCAGAAAACGCATGGTTGAGCCCGGTGACTAGCGCGTGCCGCGCGTATTGGCGGCGGCGCCCGGTGCGGCATTGCCGCGGGCTTCGACCTTCTGTTCGAGACGCTCGATGCGTTTTTCGACGCGCGCAAGCGCATCGCGGGCGCGCGCGAGTTCGGCGTTGAAGCCGTCGAGCGCACTGCGCCGCACGAGCTGCGGGTCTTCATCGAGCAGGTATTCGGCGACCGAGTCGAGCAGGTTGCGCCCGGTACGGAGCGCCTGCTCGCTTGCCGAGCGCGCGAGCGACGCGACCCGCCACGCGGGTCCGTCGCCGATCAGCCGCGCGAGATCCTCTTCGGGTTCCCAGCGCAGATGCTCGGCGAGCTTCGCGATCAAGGTGGCGAACTCCGCGTCGCCTTCGATCTTCACATGCTTCATCACAGCGGCCTGACCGCCTTGCAGAAACACGGGCAGCGCATCGGCAGGCACCGACACCGTGACATCGACCTGGGGCGCCGCGCTTTCGTCGACGGCGGCCACATAGCCGTCCGGCTGCACGAGCAGGATCATTTCCACAGGAACGCACAATAGCCGGGCAATCTTCCCGGCATAGGGAGCGAGGCGCTCGCGAGCCCACGATTCGCGGGCGAGCAGATGGTTGACGGCAGCAGCGAAGGGCTTGGCGGCTAGGGTCATCGTGTTGGAATGAAAAAACCCGCGCAGGCGGCTTGCCTGCGCGGGTTCCTATTGTAACGTCCGTTCCCTTTCCAGCCGCTTCAGCCGAACGGCCTATTTGTTGACTCGGGCCGCGTTGGCCGAAGCCACCGCGGCCCGCTCGCTATCATTGCAGGGAACCGGCCACGGCTCAGTGATGCGTGACCTGCTGGATGCCGGCGAGCAGCCAGCCTTCGCCGGTCTTCGTCGACTTCGACAGGTTCCAGATTTCGACGAACGGCTCAGCCGCGCCGCCGACCGTCTCGCGAATCAGCCCCGAGAAGCGCACGCTCGCGAGATATTCCTCGGCGCGGTCTTCGACGCCGAGCAGTTCCGCGTTCAATTGCACGACGTCGGTCTGGTTGCGCTCGGAACCGCGCGAGTCGAGGTCGATCTTCACTTCCGCGAACATTTCAGGCGTGGTGAACTCGCGGATGTCGGCCATATTGCCCGCGTCCCAGGCTTCCTGCAGACGCACGAAGTAGACCTTCGCGTTACGCAGGAACGCGTCCGTGTCGAAGTTCGCCGGCACCGACGGCGCCGCCTCGACGCGCGGCGTGCTCAGCGGATTACCTTGCGGTTCAAGATACTGCCCGCTCGGCGGCGCCGTATAGCGCGGCTCCTGCGAGTAGCCGGTGCCGCCCGCGTTGAGCGTGGGCGAACCGCCCGCATAAGCCGGCGCGTTTGCATCGCGCTTGCGGCCGAGAAACTTGCGGATTAGCCAGATCGCCACGATCGCAATGAGCGCGATGACGATGAAGTTAGCCATTGCGCCGGCAAACGCTTCGCCGAGACCGAAGTGCGACAGCAACGCCGCGATGCCGAGACCGGCCGCGAGGCCCGCGATCGGACCGAGCCAGCGCGAGCGGTTAGGCTGCGGTGCGGGAGTAGGCGCCGGCGCCGGCTGCGCGCGCTGCATCTGCGCGTTCTGCCCCTGCCCCGGCTGTTGAGACGGCGGCGGCGTGGTTTGCCGCTGCATCATCGACGAGTCGTTTGATTGCCGGCCGAAACTGCGCCCGCCGCCCATCCGCTTCGCCTCGGCATCGAGCGACGCGAGCGTGCCGACGGTGAGCAATCCGACCATTGCCAGCAGCCCGATTCTGCGCGCCCAAGGCCGCGAAACCTTACGATTATACAACAGCTTCGATTCGGACATTTCTGACAATTCCTTTTAAAAACGAGCGGTTAGGGACGCTAATACTTTGTCCCGGTGTGCAAGGCTACCACGCCAGCTGACAGATTGTAATATTTGACGCCGTCAATGCCCGCTTGTTCCATCATCGCTTTTAAAGTTTCCTGGTCCGGGTGCATCCGGATCGATTCGGCAAGGTAGCGATAACTTTCCGCGTCTTTGGCGAAACGATCGCCAAGCCACGGCAGCACCTTGAATGAATATAGGTCGTAAGCCTTCTTCAGCGGGTCCCACACTTTGGAAAACTCGAGCACGAGCACACGCCCGCCCGGCTTCAGCACGCGGCGCATCTCCGCGAGCGCGGCCTCCTTGTGCGTCATGTTGCGCAAGCCGAAGGCCACCGTGACCACGTCGAAGTAGTTGTCCGGAAACGGGATTTTTTCCGCGTCGCAAAGCAGCGCGGGCGTGACGACACCTTTATCGAGCAGCCGGTCGCGGCCCACGCGCAGCATCGATTCGTTGATGTCGGTATGCCAGACCTCGCCGGTCGGGCCGGCCTGCTTCGCGAAAGCCTTCGACAGATCGCCGGTGCCGCCCGCGATATCGAGCACCTTGAAGCCCGGCCGCACATTCGCCTGCGAGATCGTGAACGCCTTCCAGGCGCGGTGCAGCCCGCCGGACATCAGGTCGTTCATCAGGTCATAGTTCGAGGCGACCGAGTGGAACACGCCCGCCACCTTCGCCGCTTTGTCCTGTTCGTCGACCGTCTGATAGCCGAAGTGGGTTTTGCTCATCGCGCTTGTCCTCGCGTTTTTTGACGATTGTTGCGCCGCATCGCAGCGGCGGCCGGGCGAATGGTATCAGCCCGTGTCAGTGTCAGTATTAGTGACAATGCCCGTGGCCGTGGCCGCCCGCGGGCGCGGCGGCCATCGGCGCGTCACGGTCGACGCCGGCGGCCGCGAGTGTATCGAGATATTCGCGCCACCGTTCGTCCTGGCACGTCGCGAGATCCCACAGCAGATCCCACGAATAGATGCCCGTCGAATGGCCGTCCGAGAACGTGGGCTGCAACGCATAGTTGCCGACGCCTTCGAGCGCCGTGATCATCACGTCGCGCTTGCCCGTTTGCAGCGTCTCCTGGCCGGGCCCGTGGCCGCGCACTTCCGCCGACGGCGAGTACACGCGCAGCAGCTCGAACGGCACGCGATACGACACGCCGTTTGCATATTGCAGTTCCAGCACGCGCGACACCGCGTGCACGACGACGCCGGTCGGCACCGGGGTGTCGGGAGTCAATCCGCTCATGGTTACCTCACGCGAGAGCCTGTTCGATTTCGCTGCGCACCGCGTCGCGCAGCAACGTAGCCTGCGCGCGGCGCTGCGACAGCATGGCCTCCGACACGGTCCGCTGACGCGGCGCCCAGATCGGCAGCGGAAAATGCGCGTCGTTGGAAAAGCGCGGAATCACATGCCAGTGCACATGCGGCACCTGGTTGCCGAGGCTCGCCAGGTTGATCTTGACCGGCTTCATGACGCGCCGCATCGCGCGTTCCACGGCGTTCACGGCGCGCATCACACGGTCGCGCTCCGCGTCGGCCAGGTCGGAGAACTCGGCCACATGCCGGTTCCAGATAACACGGCAGAAGCCGGGGTAATCCTGCTCGTCGGCCAGGACGACACGCAAGGTGTCGTCCTTCCACAAAATGTCGCCGCCGTCTTCGCGGCAGAAGATACAGTCCATCGTCGCCCTCGAGCGCATACCGTCATGCTTGCAATTAGACCAGCACGCGCTCGATTCCGCCATTGTTCGCACGGGCGACGTAGTCGGCCATCCAGTTTTCGCCGAGCACGTGCCGCGCAATTTCGACGACGATGTAATCCGCTTCGATGTTGGCGTCTTCGTTATAGCGAGACAGACCTTGCAGGCACGACGGGCAGCTGGTCAGAATCTTCACATCCGTTGCGCCGTTCGGGGCGCCGCTGAGCGCACCGTTCGCGCCGTTCCTGCCGCCCGGCTGCGGTCCGTCGCCGGCCTTCAGCACCGAGCCCGGCGCCGCACCGGCCGCGCCCGCGGCCGCATTGGCCATATTGATCGCGTTCGCGCCCGCTTCGGCGACGAGCGGAATGCCGCGCAGCTTCGCCGCACCCTTGCGGATTTCCTCTTCCTTGCGAAAACGCACCTGCGTCGACACGTCCGGCCGGGTCACCGCGAGCGTGCCCGACTCGCCGCAGCAACGGTCGTTCTTCTCGATCCTGTAACCGTCTTGCGCGGAGCCCATCAGTTCATTGACGAGCTTGACCGGGTCCATCGTCTTGATCGGCGTGTGACACGGGTCGTGATACATGTAGCGCGTGCCCTTCACGCCGTCGAGCTTGATGCCCTTTTCGAGCAGGAATTCGTGGATATCGATGATCCGGCAGCCCGGGAAAATCTTCTCGAATTCGTAGCCGGCAAGCTGGTCGTAACACGTGCCGCACGACACGACCACGGTCTTGATGTCGAGATAGTTCAGCGTATTCGCGACGCGGTGGAACAGCACGCGGTTATCGGTGACGATCTTCTCGGCCTTGTCGTACTGGCCCGAGCCGCGCTGCGGATAGCCGCAGCACAGATAGCCCGGCGGCAGCACGGTCTGCACGCCCGCTTCCCACAGCATCGCCTGCGTCGCGAGGCCGACCTGCGAAAAGAGGCGCTCCGAGCCGCAACCCGGGAAATAGAACACCGCCTCCGAATCGACCGTGGTCGCCTTCGGGTTGCGGATGATCGGCACGATCTTGTTGTCTTCGATGTCGAGCAGCGCGCGGGCTGTCTTCTTCGGCAGATTGCCCGGCATCTTCTTGTTCATGAAATGGATCACCTGCTCGACCACGGGCGGCTTGCCGGTGGTCGCGGGCGGATGCGCGGTCTGCTTCTTCACGAGCTTTTTCAGCACGTCGTTGCCGAGGCGCTGTGCCTTGTAGCCGACGCCCATCATCGCGGTGCGCGCGAGATTGATGGTTTGCGGGTTCGTCGCATTAAGGAAGAACATGCCCGCCGCGTTGCCCGGGTTGAACTTCTTCTTGCCCATCTTGCGCAGCAGGTTGCGCATGTTCATCGTCACGTCGCCGAAGTCGATCTTGACCGGACACGGTGTCGCGCACTTGTGGCAGACGGTGCAGTGATCGGCGACGTCGTTGAACTCGTCCCAATGCTTGATCGATACACCGCGGCGCGTCTGCTCTTCATAGAGGAACGCTTCCACCAGCAGCGACGTGGCGAGAATCTTGTTGCGCGGGCTGTACAGCAGATTCGCGCGCGGCACGTGGGTCGCGCACACCGGCTTGCATTTGCCGCAGCGCAGGCAGTCCTTTACCGAATCGGCGATCGCGCCGATGTCGGACTGCTGCATGATCAGCGACTCGTAGCCCATCAGGCCGAAGCTCGGCGTGTAGGCGTTGCGCAGGTCCGCGCCTTCGAGCAGCTTACCCGCGTTGAAGCGTCCTTGCGGGTCGACGCGCTGTTTGTAGGCGCGAAACTCCGCGATCTCGTCGTCGGTGAGGAATTCGAGCTTCGTGATGCCGATGCCGTGCTCGCCGGAAATCACACCGTCGAGCGAGCGTGCGAGTTTCATGATGCGCGCGACCGCGGTGTGCGCGTCCTGCAGCATCTCGTAGTTGTCCGAGTTGACGGGGATGTTCGTGTGAACGTTGCCGTCGCCCGCGTGCATGTGCAGCGCGACGAATACGCGGCCGCGCAGCACCCGCTTGTGAATGGCCTGCGCTTCGTCGAGGATCGGCTTGAACTCGCCGCCGTTGAAAATCTGCCGCAATTCCGCGCGGATTTCCTGTTTCCACGACACGCGTATCGTGCGGTCCTGCGTGACGTCGAATACGGTCACGCCCGGCTGTTCGTCGACGCGATCCGCGAACTTCTCCGCGAGCGGCGCATAGCCGAGTCCGACCAGATAGTGCTGCGCTTCGCGCAACGACAGATCGAGCTTGTCGCGCAGGAACGTCCAGCGCGCGCGCACCTGATTCAGCAATTCGAGCGCATGTTGCACGCGGTCTTCGAGCAGTTCGGCGCTCGGAATTTCGTTGGCGTCATCGCTCTTGCCGAGCGGGAGCTTGCCCGCCTTGAAGAACGCTTCGAGCGCATCGAGGAGTTGCAGCTTGTTCTTGATCGACAGCTCGATATTGATGCGCTCGATGCCGTCCGTGTACTCGCCCATCCGGTTCAGCGGAATGACGACGTCTTCGTTGATCTTGAACGCATTCGTGTGCTTCGCGATCGCGGCCGTCCGGCTGCGATCGAGCCAGAAGCGCTTGCGCGCTTCGGCGCTCACCGCCACGAAGCCTTCGCCGCTCTTGCCGTTGGCCATGCGGATCACTTCGGAGGTGGCGGCCGCAACCTTATCGGCATCGTCGCCGACGATATCGCCGATCAGCACCATCTTCGGAAACGCATTGCGCTTGCTCTTCGTCGCATAGCCGACCGCGCGTAGATAGCGCTCGTCGAGATGCTCGAGGCCCGCGAGAATCGCGCCGCCTTCGCGCGACGTCTCAAACAGGTAATCCTTGATTTCGACGATGCTCGGAATCGCTTCGCGCGCCTGGCCGAAGAATTCGAGGCACACAGTGCGCGTATGCGCCGGCATCTTGTGCAGCACCCAGCGCGCGGACGTGATGAGCCCGTCGCAGCCTTCCTTCTGCACGCCCGGCAGGCCGGCGAGGAATTTGTCGGTCACGTCCTTGCCGAGGCCCTCCTTACGGAAGCGCCGCCCTTCGATCTCGAGTGACTCTGTGCGCAGCAGCTTTTCGCCTGGCGCATGTTCGCCGTCGAACCACTTCAGTTCGAAGCGCGCCACGGGAATGTCGTGAATCTTGCCGAGGTTGTGATCGAGCCGCGTGACTTCGAGCCAGTTGCCTTCCGGGTCGACCATCCGCCACCACGCGAGATTGTCGAGCGCGGTGCCCCACAGCACCGCTTTCTTGCCGCCGGCGTTCATCGCGATGTTGCCGCCGATGCACGAGGCGTCGAGCGACGTCGGGTCGACCGCGAACACATAGCCGGCCTGTTCGGCCGCTTCGGTCACGCGGCGCGTGACGACGCCCGCGCCCGAGTAGACCGTCGCCACCTTGCGCGCGACGCCCGGCAGATCGGTGAGTTCGACGGCGCCGAGCTTCTCGAGCTTCTCGGTATTGATGACCGCGGAGAAAGGCGTAAGCGGCACGGCGCCGCCCGTATAACCGGTGCCGCCCCCGCGCGGAATCACCGTGAGCCCGAGCTCGAAGCACGCTTTCACGAGGCCTGCGATTTCATCTTCGCTGTCGGGCGTCAGCACGACAAACGGATATTCGACGCGCCAGTCGGTCGCATCGGTCACGTGCGAGACGCGCGCGAGACCGTCGAAGCGGATGTTGTCCTTCTGCGTGCGGCGGCCCAGCTCGCGCGTCGCGCGGCGGCGCAGTTCGGCGCTGCGTTCGAATTCGTCAGCGAACGCATCGACCGCGCGACGCGCCGCGGCCACCAGCGACTCGACACGCGCCGCGCGATCGACGCCGGCGTCGTCGTGATGCGCGGTCAGGTCGGCGCGGCGGCGCTTCTCGATCTCGGCCAGCCGGTGATGCAGCGCTTCGATCAGCAGCCGGCGGCGCTTCGGGTTGTCGAGCAGATCGTCCTGCAGATACGGATTGCGGCGCACGACCCAGATATCGCCGAGCACTTCATACAGCATGCGCGCCGAGCGGCCGGTGCGGCGCTCGTTGCGCAATTCGTCGAGCACAGCCCACGCTTCGTCGCCGAGCAGGCGGATCACGATCTCGCGATCGGAAAACGACGTGTAGTTGTAGGGAATTTCGCGCAGGCGCGGGGCGGGATCGGTAGCCACTGTGTGAGCGGCGCCGTGCGGGTCGAATACTTGAGGTGCGTTCATGGTTGGACGACTCGGTGTGTCAGCCAACGGGAGCCGCCGCGATTCTCATGAGGCGACGGCATCGGCTGACGATGCGCGTGGGGCGCAATGCTGGAAATTCTTCTATTAGGCGAAGCCGCGGCTGGCCAAACCCGCCGGCGGACACACTCACGCCGGCTGCTTCGCTGGCTCAGATACCGCTACACGATCGTGCATGCCGCACGTGCCTCTCGCTGGTGGAGACTCGCGCGGGCCGGGACTCGTGCGGGATGGGCAACAGGTGGGCGATCCGAGGCTGCCAGTGCATCTTCCGATCCTTGATCCAAAACACGATTCTACCGCATGATCCCTGCGTGCGTTGACGCCTCCGTGACGGCGCCATGGGCATTTGCGCCCGCTTCGGGGCGCCGGCGCGGCGACCCGAAGCGCCCGCCCGGACGCCCATTTGCCGACCGTCCGGTCGGATTTCCGGCCGACGCGTCGGTCCGACCGGCAGCGGGTTCGCTGCGCAGTGTCATTGCGGCTAACCACGGTCCCACTGCGGGACAGACTGCGCATTCCGCGTGCCGCTCACCCTGGCTAACCGGTCTGAGCCCGCGCGGATGGCGCTATCATTGACGTTTTCCCGTCTTATTCAGCGCATCGCGCCGTGAACCGCATGGCTTCCAACGACTATCTGAAGAAAATCCTGACCGCGCGCGTCTACGACGTCGCCCGGGAGACCGAACTCGAACATGCGCGGAACCTGTCCGCCCGGATGCGCAACGCGATTTATCTGAAGCGCGAGGACAACCAGCCGGTCTTCTCGTTCAAGGTGCGCGGTGCGTACAACAAGATGGCGCATATTCCGGCGGAGGCGCTGTCGCGCGGCGTGATTACGGCGTCGGCGGGCAATCATGCGCAAGGCGTGGCGCTGTCGGCTGCGCGTCTCGGCGTGAAGGCGATCATCGTCGTGCCGGTTACGACGCCGCAAGTGAAAGTCGATGCGGTGCGCGCGCACGGCGGGCCGACCGTCGAAGTCGTGCAGGCCGGCGAATCGTACAGCGATGCGTATGCGCATGCGATGCGACTGCAGGAAGAGCACAGTCTGACCTTCGTTCATCCGTTCGACGACCCGTATGTGATCGCCGGCCAGGGCACGGTCGCGATGGAAGTGCTGAGCCAGCATCAAGGTCCGATTCACGCGATCTTCGTGCCGATCGGCGGCGGCGGGCTCGCGGCCGGTGTGGCCGCATACGTGAAAGAAGTGCGCCCCGAGATCAAGGTGATCGGCGTGCAGACGGACGATTCCTGCGCGATGGCGCAGTCGATCAAGGCGGGCAAGCGCGTGACGCTCAACGAAGTCGGCCTCTTTTCGGACGGCACGGCCGTGAAGCTGGTCGGCGAAGAGACGTTCCGGCTCTGCCAGCAATATCTCGACGAAGTCCTGACGGTCGATACAGATGCCCTGTGTGCCGCGATCAAGGACGTATTCCAGGACACGCGCAGCGTGCTCGAACCGGCCGGCTCGCTCGCGGTGGCCGGCGCGAAGCAATACGCGGAGCGCGAAGGCATCGAAAACCAGACGCTGATCGCGGTCACGTCCGGCGCGAACATGAACTTCGACCGCATGCGCTTCGTTGCCGAACGCGCGGAAGTCGGCGAAGCGCGCGAAGCAGTCTTCGCGGTGACGATTCCCGAAGAGCGCGGCAGCTTCAAGCGCTTTTGCGAGCTGATCGGCACGCGCAGCGTCACCGAGTTCAACTACCGGATCGCCGATGCGAAATCCGCGCACATTTTCGTCGGCGTGCAGATCAGGAGCCGCGACGAGTCCGCGCGCATCGCGGGTTCGCTCGAGGCGCACGGTTTCGCCACCGTCGACCTGACCGGCGATGAACTGTCGAAGCAGCACATCCGTTATATGGTGGGCGGCCGCTCGCCGCTCGCGCACCACGAGCGCCTGTTCCGCTTCGAGTTTCCGGAGCGGCCCGGTGCGCTGATGAAGTTTCTGTCGTCGATGGCGCCGAACTGGAATATCAGTCTCTTCCACTATCGGAATCAGGGCGCGGACTACAGCTCGATTCTCGTCGGCATCCAGGTGCCGGCAAGCGAGGACGCGGAATTCGCGCGTTTTCTCGCGACGCTCGGCTATCCACATTGGGAAGAAACCGCAAACCCGGTGTACCGTCTGTTCCTTGGCTGACCGGACGGCGGCCAACCATTCATCATGGCGCTTTGACGATGGCTTTCACGCTCGAAGACAAACTGGTGGTCGCGATCTCGTCGCGCGCGCTGTTCGACTTCGAGGAGGAAAACCGCGTCTACGAGGAAGGCGACCTGCGCGCATACGAAGCGCTGCAGCGCGCGCGCCTCGATGTACCGGCGAAGCCCGGCGTCGCGTTTCCGCTGATCCGCAAACTGCTTGCGCTAAACACGGGTACGCGGCAGGTTGAAGTGGTGATCCTGTCGCGCAGCGATCCGATCAGCGGATTGCGCGCGTTCAGTTCGGCGCGCGAGCACGGGCTGGCCATCGAGCGCGGCGTGTTCACTCGCGGCCGCGCGCCGTTCGGCTATCTGCACCCGCTGAACGCCTCGCTGTTTCTATCCGCGAATCAGCACGACGTGCGCGATGCGCTGACGGCCGGCTTTCCCGCCGCGCGCGTGCTGCCCGAATCGGCCCGGATGGCGAACAAGTATCCGCACGAAATCCGCATTGCGTTCGACGGCGACGCCGTACTGTTTTCCGACGAAGCGGAGCGCGTGTTTCAGCAGGACGGCTTGCAGGCGTTCGTCGGTCACGAGATAGACAACCGCGATTTGCCGCTTGCCGACGGGCCGCTCAAGCCGCTCCTCGAAGCGTTGCACCGCCTGCAAAAACTCGCCGACGATGCCGCGCCGATGCGCATCCGCACCGCGCTCGTCACTGCGCGTTCCGCGCCCGCGCATGAACGCGCGATCCGCACCCTGATGGCCTGGAACATCGAAATCGACGAAGCGATGTTCCTCGGCGGCCTCGACAAAGGCGCGTTTCTGCGCGAGTTCGAGCCCGACTTTTTCTTCGACGATCAAATTCGCTACTGCGATACGGCCCGGGCGCACGGCGTCACCGCAACCGGGCATGTCGTCAGCGGCATCGTGAACGCATCATGACACCCGACCAATCCCCGCTCGGCAAGCCCGCCACGTACACCGAACAGTACGACGCCTCGCTGCTCTTTCCGATTGCGCGCAGCAACGCGCGCGAGCAGATCGGCATCACGGCGCGCCTGCCGTTCTTCGGCACCGACATCTGGAATGCGTACGAGCTTTCCTGGCTCAACGCGCGCGGCAAGCCGCAGATCGCGATCGCCACGTTTTATGTGCCGGCCGATTCACCGAATATCGTCGAATCGAAGTCGTTCAAGCTGTATCTCGGCTCGTTCGCGCAGACGCAGTTCGATTCGATCGACGTCGTGCGCGATACGATCAGGCGCGACGTCTCGGCATCGTGCGGCGCGACGGTTTCGGTGCATCTGTCCGGCGCGGCAGAATTCGGCAAGCTCGGGCTCGAGGAATTCGACGGGCTGTCGCTCGACCGGCTCGATCTCGACACGGATATCTACCTGCCCGACGCATCGCTGCTCAAAGCCGCGCACGGCGAAGCGCCCGTTGAAGAAACGCTGTATTCGAACCTGCTGAAGTCGAACTGCCCGGTCACCGGCCAGCCCGATTGGGGCAGCGTGCAGATTCATTACGTCGGACCGCAAATCGATCAGGCGTCGCTGCTGCGCTACATCATCTCGTACCGGAACCACACGGGGTTTCACGAGCAGTGCGTCGAGAAGATGTTTGTCGATCTGCTGAGCGCGTGTCAGCCCGTGAAGCTCGCGATCTACGCGCGCTATACGCGGCGCGGCGGGCTCGATATCAATCCGTTCCGCACGAATTTCAATCTGCCGATGCCGGACAATCTGCGCACCGCGCGGCAGTAACGCGGCGCTAGAAACGGCCTGTACAAGGGCTTACACAAGGGCTTACACAAGGGCCTGCGCAAGGGCCTGCGCAAGGGCCTGCAGAAGGACCTACAAGCGAGACTGCAACAAGGCGCCGGCCCACACCTTATCGACGCTGACACGGCGTACCCGCCCGATGCTCGCGCATCGAATACGCCGTGTCAGTTTTCCCCTGCGGCTGGGCCGGCGACGCGTAGAGTCGCATAAGCCGCGCATAAACACTATCGGGCGTCCCTGATTCGCTTGCAGGACTTGCCCGACATTCCGACGAAAAAGCCGTCAGTCCAGCTTGTACGAGCCGGCGCCCGTGCCCGCCAGATTGCCGCCGTCGACGATCAGATACTCCGAGCGGATCGGCCGTTTCTCGAAGAAGCATTGCAGAATCTCGAGCGTACCGGCGGCATAGCGATGTTGCGCGGACAACGAACTGCCCGAGATATGCGGCGTCATCCCTTCGTACGGCATGCGGCGCCACGGATGATCAACCGGCGCCGGCTGCGGATACCAGACGTCGCCCGCGTAACCGGCAAGCTTGCCCGACTCGAGCGCGCGCACCACTGCGTCGCGATCGCACAGCTTGCCGCGCGCCGTGTTGATCAGATAGCTGCCGCGCTTCATGAGGTCGAACATCCTGTCGTCGAACATATGCTCGGTCGACGGATAGAGCGGCATCTGCAGATTGATCACGTCGCACGCCTTGACGAGCGACATCGGCGTTTCGTGGTACGTCGCATTCAATTCCTTCTCGATCTCGGGCGACAGACGATGCGGATCGTAATAGTGCAGATGCACGTCGAACGGCTTCATGCGACGCAGCACCGCGAGGCCGATACGGCCTGCCGCGATCGTGCCGAAATGCATGCCTTCGATGTCGTAGCTGCGGCTCACGCAATCGGCGATATTCCAGCCACCGTTCGCCGCGTACTGATGCGAAGGCAAATAGTTGCGCACGAGCGACAGCGTCATCATCACGACGTGTTCCGCGACGCTGATGCTGTTCGAGAACGTCACTTCGGCGACCGTCACGCCATGTTTCGCGGCGGCTTTCAGATCGACGTGGTCGGAGCCGATGCCAGCCGTCAGCGCGAGCTTGAGCTTCTTCGCCTTCGCGATGCGCTCGGGCGTCAGGTACGCCGGCCAGAACGGCTGCGAAATCACGATATCGGCGTCGGGCAGATGGCGGTCGAACGTCGAATCGGCGCCGTCCTTGTCGCTCGTCACGACCAGTTCATGCCCGTGGCTCTCCAGATATTTGCGCAAGCCCAGTTCGCCCGACACGCAGCCGACGAGTTCGCCCGGCTTGAAGCCGAGCGGGCCTTCCGGCGTCGGCACGGTCTGTCCGTTCGGATAACCCTTGATCTGCGGAACGCTATCGCGTGCGTACTTCGGCGGGTAGCCCGTAACGGGGTCCGGATAGAGCACGCATAGAACCTTGGCCATTCTTATCTCCTTCAATGGGATATGTCCGATATCGGATCAGTGCCGGCTGCACTGCGTGGCTAGTCTGCGGGCTTGAGCTGAGCGATTGATTTCGGAAACGCACGGTTGCGCCCGCGGACAAATCGATCGACATGCCCGATGGCCTTGACTGGCAATGGAATCGCGCGCAATGCGAAGCGGGATTCGTGCAAACGCTAATTTTCAGCATGCAAGGGAAAACTTAGCGTTATATTTCTCCGTATATTTCGCTATGTCTTCCAATTTGCAATTCCGCTTATTTTCCAGTTCCGGGCGAATTCGGGCTCAGGAGACAGATTCATGCAGACCGACGGCAAGCACGTCCGCGCATCGGGTGCGCATTCTTCGCTGCAACAGGTTCTCGCAGACGAACACAGCTGGCGAGAAATGCCGCTCGGCACGAACCCCGCACCGGTAAGCGACGTCGTGATCGGGCATTGGAGCGACGAGCGTGTCGTCCGGCGCGAACTGACCGCGCCAATGTCGGATCGGCATTACACGGTCAGCATTCTGCTCGGCAAGGCAACCGTCGATTGCTACAAGAACGGTCGCCTGCTTGATCGCGGCACGGGCGGACCGGGCGGCGTGCAGCTGACCGCGCCCGGCGAACAGGTGACATGCAGTTTTCGCGGAGCCAACGAAGCGATTCATCTGTTTCTGCCGAGCGATCTCGTCGAATCGGCATACGGCAGTCTGCGCGCGAACGCGTCGGCGTTGCGGCTCGAAGACCCCGCCTTTCGCGTCGACCCCGCGCTCGTGCCGATCGCGCGGACACTCGCCGCCACGCGCAACGACGACCGTCAGGATAACGTCGTTTCCGTCAACGGCATCGTGCAGGAGGTGCTGCATCACGTGCTGTCGCGCTATGCGCACGAGCGGCCCGGCGCATCGGACGCACGCGGTCTTTCGGAGCCGCGTATGCGGCGCGTGGTCGACTATATCGACGCGAACCTCGCCGAACCGATCACGCTGCAAGATATTGCGCGGCATGCGGGCTTGAGCCGCATGCACTTTGCAGCGCAATTCCGGCTTGCGATGGGATGTACACCGCACAGCTTTCTGCGGATGAGGCGCATCGAGCGTGCCAAAACGCTACTGATGCAGGGCATTCCGATTGTCGACGTCGCGCTTGCGGTGGGATTTCAAGGACAAGCGCATTTCACCGCGGTATTCAAGGAACTCGACGGCCGGTCGCCGGGGCGATGGCGCGAGTGTCAGCGCAGCTTGAATTGCGGCATATAAGTGGAATACGCGCGGGATTTGAGTGGAACCGGCAGCGGCCGGCACAAAAACATTCGCACCCGCGCACCAGCGAGCCGCACCGCGATCGAAGTCCCTCGACGCGACTCGCCAATGCGCATCGATCAGCGCTGCGGCGCCTTATATGCAACGCAATCCACTTCGACCTTGCAGTCGATCACCATGCTCGACACGACGCACGCGCGTGCCGGCGGATGCTCGCCGAAATACTCGCGAAACACCTTGTTAAACGATGCGAAGTCGCGTGGGTCATCGAGCCACACGCCGCAACGCACGACATGCTCGGCGCTATAGCCCGCTTCCTTCAGGATCGCGAACACATTCTGCAGCGCCTTGTGCGACTGCTCGACGATGCCGCCGTTGATCACTTCGCCATTTTCCATCGGCGTCTGCCCGGACACATAGAGCCAGCCGTCCGCTTCGACCGCGCGAGCAAACGGCATATGCTGACCGCCCGTTCCCTTACCGCCCTCAACGCCATAACGTTTCATCGCCCACTCCCTTCGAAAAGATAGTCAGATACGGTTTAAAAATCGCGCGGCGACTGATCGCCCTTTCCGGCCGTCTGGTCCGCTTCAGTCGCCAGGGGCCGCGCACCGCGCGCGACAAATCGACCGGCGCGCTCGCCGGTCGGCGCGCCGTCGCGATACGACAGCACGCCGTTCACCCACACCGCGTCGATGCCGTCGGCCGCTTGCTGCGGCTTGTCGAACGTCGCGGCATCGCGCACGCGCGCCGGATCGAACAGCACGAGATCGGCGTGATAGCCGACATGCACTTCGCCACGCTGCGTCAATCCGAAGCGGCGTGCCGACAGGCTCGTCATCTTGCGCACCGCTTCTTCGAGCGAAATCAGTTGCTGATCGCGCGCATAGTGACCGAGCACGCGCGGAAACGCGCCCCACAGGCGCGGATGCGGCAGCGGATCGTTCGGCAGGCCATCGGAGCCGATCATTGTCGCCGGGTGCGACAGGATGCGCCGCACGTCGTCTTCGGACATGTTGTGATAGACGGAGCCGGCCGGCTGCAGGCGCCTCGCCGCTTCCTGCTGCGTGACGCCCCACTCGTTCGCGATGTCTTTGATCAGCTTGCCCGCCATCCGCGGATGCGGCGTCGACCACGTAATCGTAATGTCGATATCGCCGGTCACCTGCTTGACGTCGAGCGTCGACGAACTGCGGCTGTACGGATAGCAATCGCAACCGACCGGCTGCATACGCCGCGCGCCTTCGAGCGATGCGAGCACTTCGCCGCTGCGCCCCCAGTTCGTCGGCCCCGCGCATTTCAGATGCGAGATCACCACCGGCACGCGCGCATGGCGGCCGATGCGGTACGCCTCGTCCATCGCATCGAGAATCGCGTCGAACTCGGTGCGCATATGCGTCGTGTACAGCGCGCCCGCTTCGGCGAGCGGCTCGGCCAGCGCCATCACCTCTTCGGTCGGCGCGGCGAATGCGGAACCGTACGCGAGGCCCGAACTGAGGCCGAGCGCGCCATGCGCCAATGCTTCTTTTAGTTGCGCGCGCATCTGTTCGATTTCCGGCGCGCTCGCCGCGCGATCGAGCCGGTCCATCTGGTTGTTGCGCAACGCGGTATGGCCGATCAGCGCCGCGACATTGACCGACGGTCGCGCCGCATTGACCGCCTCGACATACGCGGCAAACGTCGGATAGCGGAACGCGTCGCGCGCGCCGAGCAGATTCATCGGGTCGGGCGGATCGCCTTTCAGCGTAACCGGTGACGCACTGATTCCGCAGTTGCCGACGATCACCGTCGTCACGCCTTGCGAGATTTTCGGCAGCATCTGCGGCGCGCGAATCACGTGAGTATCGTCGTGCGTGTGGACGTCGATGAAACCGGGCGCGAGCGCGCGGCCGTTCGCTTCGATTACTTCTTCCGCGAGCCAGTTCGACAGGTTGCCGATCGCGGCGACGCGCCCGTCGCGCAGCGCAACGTCGCGCTGCACCGGCGGCGCGCCCGTGCCGTCATAGAGCTGCACGTCGACGATCAGCGTATCCGCCGCTTCGGGATGCGAGTGCATGGGTCAGTCTCCTAGTGGTTGACGCTCGCCGCCGCCGCGATGCGCATCGAGCGCGTGCTTCATGCGGCGCAGCAGTTCGCGGCTTTCGTCGCCCTGACTGACCGCGAGTTCGGTGACGAGCACGTCGAGCGCCAGCAGCATCGCGTAACGCGACGACGACGGCTTGTAGATGAAATCGGTTTCGAACGCAACGATCGGAATCAGCCAGTCCGCGAGCTTCGCCAGCGGCGACGCGGGCGCGGTCAATGCAATAAGCGTCGCGCCATAGCTGCGCGCTAGCCGGCAACTGTCGACCATTTCGGGCACGCGCCCGGTGGCCGACAACGCGATCACGACACAATCGCGTGATACCGTGCTCGCCACCATGCGCTGCAGCAGGCCGTCCTGATACGTCGCGACCGGCCGGCCCAGTCGCACGAGCCGAAAGCGCATCTCGTCGGCGAGCGCGGTCGAACCGCCGCCCATGCCGTACACGTAGATCATGCGCGCGGCGCGCAACGCGGCAGCCGCGTCGGCGAGCGGCGCTTGCAGCAGCAACTGGTGATTGTGCGTGAGCGCGGTCTGCACTTCGTCGAACACGCGCGTGGCGATCGGCTCGGGCGCGGCGGCCGGCGCGCCGCGCGGCAAGAAGCGCTGGCCGACCGCAGCCGCCTGTGCGAGCCGCAGTTTCAGTTCGCGCACATCGCGGCAACCGGTTGCTTTTGCAAAGCGCGTGACGGTTGCAATGCTGACGTCCGCACGTTGCGCGATTTCGCCGATACTCGCATGCGATGCGCCGGTCAGATCGTCGAGAATCAATGCGGCAACCTTGCGTTCGGCGCAGCGCAATTCGGGCGCGCATTCGGCGATACGCGCGACGATATCGAATGCGAGCGGTTCGGCGCTGGAGTTCATTGAAGGTCGCTGAAAGTCAACACAAGCAGAATGCAGTGCCGCATGACACACGCACTGGCCCGCGCAAGAGGGACGTTGATAATAAATAACATTGCTCCGGGGCATCGTACTTTCTGTAACATGTCGAAGTCAACTTGGCTGCTGTAGAACCACATAATCACTGCGCGATAACTGCAGGACGAACCGCACGATGGAGTAGCACGAGATGAAAGTTACAAACTATCAGGGTCCAACGATCGATCCATTCAGTAAAGGGCTCGGCAATGTTCCGGGCACCAGCATCCAGCTGACGGACGCGGGCCGTCTCGAATGGAATCTGCTCGACGAAGATGTGAGTCTGCCGGCCGCCGTGCTCTACGCGGATCGCGTCGAACACAACCTCAAATGGATGCAGGCGTTCGTCGCCGAATACAACGTGAAGCTCGCGCCGCACGGCAAGACCACGATGGCGCCGCAACTCTTTCGCAAGCAGATCGAAACCGGCGCATGGGGCATCACGCTCGCCACGGCGCATCAGGTGCGCGCCGCCTATCATGGCGGCATCTCAAGAGTGCTGATGGCCAATCAGCTGGTCGGCAAGCGCAACATGCTGATGGTCGCCGAACTGCTCAGCGATCCGGACTTCGAGTTCTACTGCCTCGTCGATTCGGTCGACGGCGTCGAGCAGCTAGGCCAGTTTTTCGGTTCGGTGCGCAAGGAGCTGAACGTGCTGATCGAGCTCGGCGTGCCGGGCGGCCGCACCGGCGTGCGCGACGGCGCGCAACTGAAAGCCGTGCTCGACGCGATCGCGCGCTACCCCGATTCGCTGCAGCTCGCGGGTATCGAACTTTATGAGGGCGTGCTGAAGGAAGAGCCGCAGGTGCGCGCGTTCTTGCGCGCCGCGGTCGCGACGACGCGCGCGCTGCTTGACGCGAAGCGCTTCGCGCGCACGCCGGCCATTCTGTCGGGCGCGGGGTCCGCGTGGTACGACGTCGTCGCCGAAGAGTTTGCGCAAGCGGCCGACGCAAGCCAGATCGAAATCGTGTTGCGGCCCGGCTGCTATCTGACGCATGACGTCGGCGTCTATCGCAAGGCGCAGACCGACATCTTCGCGCGCAATCCGGTGGCAAAAAAGATGGGCGAAGGCCTGCTGCCCGCGCTGCAGTTGTGGGCCTACGTGCAGTCGATTCCCGAACCGGACCGCGCGATCATCGGCTTCGGCAAGCGCGATGCGGCGTTCGATTCCGGGCTGCCGGAACCGGCGCGCCACTTTCGGCCCGGCAATACGGCGCCGCGCGATGTCGCCGCCGGCGAAGGCTGGGAAGTGTTCAATATGATGGACCAGCACGCCTATATGCGCATACCCGCGGGTGCCGATCTGAAAGTCGGCGACATGATCGCGTTCGACATCTCGCATCCGTGCCTGACTTTCGACAAGTGGCGCCAGGTGCTCGTCGTCGATCGGTCGTATCGCGTGACGGAAGTGATCGAGACGTTTTTCTGATCGGCTCGGTTGCCGGTTCGGTAGCCCGCTTCGGTTGCCAGCTCAGTTGCCAGATCAGTTGCCAGTTTCAGCTGCCCGTGCCGGCACCCCTGCCGCCACTTCGCCGATACGCGCTTCAAGCATGCCCAGCGCGCTCGACAATGCCGCGAGCGCGTCGTCGGGCAGCGTTGCCATCGTCTCGTGCAGAAACGCGTTGCGGCTCGGCAGGCTCGCCTCGATCGTCGCGCGGCCGTCGTCGGTGAGCCGCACGTTTGTGACGCGATTGTCGCGCGCGTCCATGCTGCGCTCGATCCAGCCAAGCGCTTCGAGCGATTTCAACTGCCGCGTCAGCGCGCCCGGATCGACGCGCAACTTTTCGACAAGCCGCTTTTGCGACGACTCGCCGTCCTGCTCGTACAACGCGAGCATGATCCGCCAGCGCGGCATCGGATGCCCGACCTGCGCCTCGAACGCCGACATGAACGCGCGATACGTGCGGCCAAACTGATGAAGGATCGCGATCCGGTCCTGTTCTTCCATGTAGTGGCTACCCGACTCAAGTCATAGATAGATCAATGCGCGTCCATGCACGTCAATGCGGCGCGCCAATCGACCGGTCATTCCGCGGCGACCGTCGGTTCGAGCTTGCGCGTCAGCTTCACCGGCGGCACGCGCCGGCTTTGCCAGACCGACACGAACGCAACCAGCGTGGCAATCGCGAGGCCCATATGGATCGCGTGGACCAGCGAGCCGCGCGCCGCTTCGAGCAGAATCGCGCCGTCGTGGCCCGCGCGATGCAGCTGATCGAGCAGGCTCGCCTGCGCGCCGTGATCGATCAGGATCTGCGGATCGCCGAGCGCGTTGTACCAGTGGCTTGCATTATCGTTCTCGAGCGCATTGCGCACACCGCGCGTGTACATCTGCGTAACCAGCGTGCCGGTGATCGCCGTGCCCATCATGCCGCCGATCATCCGCAGCGACTGCAGCAGCGCGGTGGCAATGCCGAAGTGCTCGCGGCCCGCGGTCTGCTGCGCGAAGATCGTCAGGTTCGGCAACACGAAGCCGAGGCCCAGACCCGCCAGCACCATCAACATCATGAGCAGCCAGTGCGGCATCGTGCGCATCGAAATCGCGGCGCCGAGACACGCGACGCTCAACAGCACAAAGCCTATATACAGCATCAGGTTCGGGTTGCGCACACGCGAAACGACCCGTCCATTCGCGATGCTGCCGATCGTAATAAACACGACCAGCGGCGTAATGACCAGTCCCGCCTCGTTCGGCGTCATGCCGAAACCGCCCTGAAACAGCAACGGCGCGTAAAACAGAATCGAGAACATCGAGAAGCCGGCTAGCACCGCCAGCACGAAGAGCGCGTTGAGACTCCGGTTCTTGAACATGTCGGCAGGAAGAATCGCCTGCGGGAAGCGTTTTTCCCATTGCCATAGCGCATACGACGACGCGACGCTGACGGCCAGCAACGTGCCCGACGAAAAGTTGAAGCCGTGTTTCGGCAGCATCTCGACAAAGAGCTGCAAGCTTCCGAGCGCAAGCGCGATCAGCAACGCACCGGGCCAGTCGAGCCGCATCTTGCCCTCGTGCTTGACGTGCCGCAGATGCGGCAAATAGCGCCACACAAAGAACAGCGAGATCAGGCCGACCGGAATGTTCACGTAAAACACCGAACGCCAGCCGTAATACTGCGTGAGAAAACCACCGAGCGACGGCCCGATCGCATTCGCGATGCCGAACGCTGTGCTCATCAACACCTGCCAGCGCAAACGCACGACCGAGTCGGGGAAGAGGTCGGGAATGCACGCGAACGCGGTGCCGACCAGCATGCCGCCGCCGATACCTTGCAGGCCGCGCGCGAGCACCAGAAACAGCATGCTGTTGGCGGCACCGCACAGCACCGACGCACCGGTAAACACGACGATCGACGCGATGACGAACGGCTTGCGTCCGTAGTAGTCGCCGAGGCGCCCAAAGATCGGCACGGTGATGACCGAGGTCAGCAGATACGAGGTGGCGACCCACGCGTAGAGCTCGAAGCCTCTGAGTTCCGCGACGATGGTCGGCAGCGCGGTGCCGACCACGGTCTGGTCGAGCGCGACGAGCATGGAGACAAACGACACGCCGAGCATCGCGAGCAGCGATTCCCGGAACGGTAAAACTTGCCCACTCGAATGGTGAGCGGCGGTGTGGACAGCCATTTTTGTCGGCGCAACTGTTGACTTGTCAACGATACGGAATCATACCATGCCGACAGGCTCTAATCTTGCGGGGAACCTGGCGGCGATGTCGCGCAGACACATCCACACGTGCCCGCTATCCGCCTGTCTCGAGGAGTGACATGGATCCGATTTCAACTGAATCGTCTGAAGCAGAAACGCTGTCGTCCGACGACCTGAACGCGCTGCGGCGCGCGAAGCACGAGCTCGAAAGCCCGGCGCTCGCGATGAAGCTCGCGGGCATCGTCGGCTCACCGATCGAGAAGCTGATCTCAAAGATACCGGCCGCCGCGAACGAAAAGGTCAACGACGCGACGCAGGCGGCGTTGCGCAAGTGCCTGCAGATCGCGCTGCGCACGTTGGGCCGTGCGGTGCCGCTCGCGGCCAGCGACAAGCCGAGCAATCTGCTGCACAAGTTCGCGGTGGCGACGACAGGCGCCGCGGGCGGCGCGTTCGGCATGCTCGCGTTGCCGGTCGAACTGCCGGTCACGACGACGCTGATGTTCCGCTCGATCTGCGATATCGCGCGCAGCGAAGGCGAAGATCTCGCGTCGATCGATACGCAGCTGCAGTGCCTGACCGTGCTCGGCATGGGCGGCACGTCGAAAGCCGACGACGATGCCGACTACGGTTACTTCATCATGCGCGGTGCGCTGGCGCAGGCCGTGTCGAAGGCATCGTCGGAAATCACATCGAAGGGGTTCACGTCGCATGGATCGGCGGCGCTGCTGCGTCTGTTGAACACAATCGCGTCGCGCTTCTCGGTGCAGGTCAGCGAACAGGTCGCGGCAAAGTCGATTCCGGCGATCGGCGCGGTGCTGGGCGCGATGGTCAACACCGTGTTCATGGACCACTTTCAGCACATCGCGCACGGCCACTTCACGGTGCGGCGGCTCGAGCGGCGGTATGGACTGGACGCGGTGCGGTCAGCGTATCAGGCGATCGATACCTCGCCTCGCGCCTAAGCACCGTCGCGCAACGGCGTGACGCGACGCACGAAATGCGCGGCATCGTCGAGCGCGCGACGCGCTTCGGGCATGAACGGCGTCCACAGGTGCCACGCGTGCGGCACCTTCGGCCAGACCTCGAATTCGACCGCGACGCCCGCTTGCGTCGCACGCGCGGCGACGCGCCGCGCGTCGTCGAGCAACACTTCGGTACTGCCGGCCTGAATGAAAAGCGGCGGCAGCTTTTGCATGTCCGCATAGAGCGGCGATGCATAGGGATGCGTCGCGGCGGTGTCGCCAAGATAAAGTTTTGCCGCTCGGGCAATCGAAGCGCCGCTGAACATCGGGTCCGCGCCGTCGTTCGCGCTGATCGACGCGCCTGTTGCGGCGAGATCGGTCCAGGGTGAAAACAGCAGTGCGCCGGCGGGCAGCGGATCGCCCGCGTCGCGCAACGCGACAAGCGCTGCGAGCGCGAGGCCGCCGCCGGCGGAATCGCCCGCCATCACAACCGTTTGCGGCAAGGCGCCCGCCGCGATGAGGCGGCGGTACGCGGCAATCGCATCGTCGAGCGCAGCGGGGAAGCGATGCTCGGGCGCGAGCCGGTAGTCAAGCGAAAAGACACGCGCACCCGTGCGCGTCGCAAGGCCGAACGACACCGCGCGATGCGTGCGCGGCGAGCAGAAGTAATAGCCGCCACCGTGCAGATAGAGGATGGTCGGCACGCGCGCCGAGCCGACTGCGGCATCCGGATCGAGCCATTCGCCGTGCAGCGGCCAGTCGCTTTCTTCGTATTGCTCACGCAACCGCCAGCCGCGCGGCACACGCGGCGACCAGACGCGTCTCGCGGTCATGGCGCGTGCGTGTTCGGCACTGACGTCGGCATGCTGCGTGTGCGGCAGAAACTGCCGGCGCAGAATCCAGCAGGCCAATGCGCTTTGCCAACTCATCGGGGCACGCTCCATCGACAGGACATCGATATATGGTACGTGCGTTCGCGATGGGTAGGTCGGCAGCGAAGCGCAACGGAAACTGCCGGCAGGAAGAAAGAACCGCGTCAGATCAAAACGAGGCGGCTCGTTTGCCGGTTCTTTTGCAGGTTCGTTTGCCGGTCCTTTTGACGGCGTTGCGATGCAGGGTTCGCGGCGCTCAATTCGCCGGCATCACCTGCCCGCGGATTTCACCCATCGGATTCTGCGCGGTGTGGATGTTGAAGTACCACTGCCCGGCCATCAGGTCCGTCACCTGCTGTTCGGTGAGCGTCGCCGAACCTTTGATCGGATTCGCCAGCGCCTTTTTGTCGATCGGAACGACGATCGACGCATTCTGGCCGACCGGCGCCGGGCCGTGAAAGTGCGCGGCCGTCGCGGGTCCGGACAAGCCTTCATAGGTAACCGTCCATTGCAGCGAACTCGTCGTCGTATCGAAGGTGGCGTTCAACATGCCGTGGCCGTGACTCACGCGCGGCGGCACTTCGCTCGACGGCTCGAGATCGGCCTTCAGCGCAACGCTATCCGCCCATGCGGCACTCGAGGCAAGTACGAACAACATTGCAGCCAGCTTCAACTTACGAATGGCCATCATCGTTATCTCCGAATCCGTGTCCGTATCGAACGTGTGCGGACATACTAGTTGAATTCGACGACACGCATATGGCAGTGTCGCGCGCGCGTTCCGCGACATGCGATGGAAGCGCAGTTTGCCGTGCCGCGCTAGGCAAGCAGTGCCGCTTGCCCTTCGATGCCGTCGAGCATTGCGTTGCACTTGCGCACGAGCGCAAGGCCATCGGCGCGCAGACGCTCGGGTTCGCTGCCGGCGATGCCGCGGCGATAGTCTTCGAGCACGCTAAAGAGCGGCGGATATTGCAGCACGCCGACCGCGCCCGCGACGCGATGGTGCCAGGCGCGCAAAGCGTCGACGTCCGGGTCTTCGAGCAGCGGCGGCAGCGCGCGCACGTCGTCGCGGACCGACGAGACGAACGAATCGAGCAACGCTTTGACGGTCGATTCGCTGCCCCAGATGCGCGTCAGATGCACGAGATCGACAGGCACGAACGGCTCCGCGAATGCAACGCGGCTTTCCGTATTGGCCGGCGCCGCGACGGGGGATTTTGAAGCGGCATCGCTGTGGGCAACCGACGCGCGCTCGCGCGGCGGCCGGCGATGCCCGTCCGCCGCG